>CAKUZW010000001.1 GCA_934718135.1 uncultured Candidatus Melainabacteria bacterium
AATCCCTGACATATTATAGTAAATATGAATAAAAAGTAAATAAAATTTTTAATTAAAGAGATTGCGGAAGTTGGTTTTGCTGAATTCAAGTCAGCAGTAATTTCTTCAAAGGATGAATGTATCGAAAGCCTTAAAAAAGAGCCCTTAGGCTCTGATTTTAATTGTTCTAGTTGTTTTAAATGGTGGAGGATAGGAGATTCGAACTCCTGACCCCCTGCGTGCAAAGCAGGTGCTCTACCAGCTGAGCTAATCCCCCTTCGGCTATCGCCTTTGGTGTTTTGCTTTCGCTCCACAAGTTCTATTATACATGAGGAATTTTTTTTGTAAAGGGGGTAATCAAAATTTTTTTATTTCCTACTTTTTTACAGTCAAAACAGACAATATGTTAAAAATATCATCAGTTCTTTCCGGATTTTTTTGTAGCAGTTCAACAATGGTACAAATTTTGTCATTTTTTTCTACAAATAATTCGTAAGGTGATATTTTAAAATAATTTATTATGTTTACCAAAGTTTTTGCTTGTGGAAAGCTTTTCCCGTTTTCTATTCGATTTAGATTATGTGTCTCAAGTCCGATTAGTTCTGCCAATTCACTTTGAGTAAGCTTTTGACTCTTTCTCAAATTTTTTAGATTTGCCCCTAAACACATTCTAAATTCTTCTAATTCCATAATAATTTAATTTTAGTTAATCTTATTTAAAATATAAATACCGTTTCAAGATATTATGATTTACCAATCTTGATTAATATACTGTCATATAGTATATTAATATTATTTTATATGATAAATTTGCAGGGTAAAAGATGTCTTTCGAAAAGGAACTAAACGACACTTAGTGCTAGACTTTCGGGTTGGTTCCCGACTAGAAAGATAATGTTCGGATAAGCTATGATATCGCATATATAGTGAAACACTTTGCTACACTGGCTTTTAATGCATAATTCAATCATATTGAAGAAGATGAACAAATAATTACAAACCGCATTGATGTGCGAATTTCTTTAACTCCGCAACGGCAAAATAAGATTATAATTCTTGGTAAAGCGAATTATGATGAATGGGAGTTTTTAATTTGGCATTTAAAACATAAAAAAGGACTCTTTTTATTTGCCAAAAGAGAATTTGAGCATACGTGGGGTGAAATTCATCGCAGTTCCGAAATAATAAATTCTCTTAAAATTCTGAAAGCCCGCACAGTGCTGAGATTTTTGCACTAAAAAAGAGGATATTAAAACCCTCTAAAATTTAATGGTGGAGACGGTGGGAGTCGAACCCACGTCCAAAATGGATAAAAATAAATCTCTACGTGTGTAGATACCAATTTTCTCGACTAACTCAGGAAAGTATCAGAACCTGACAAGTTAATCCAAGGTTTTATTTGAGGGAAACTCTAAACCCTTGACGGTTATCTTGATGCACTTACCGCCAATTGGTGCACTGCGTCTTGCATAATGGACCCATAAAATCGGCAAGCTGGACTTTATGAGTAGCTAGAATCAGCGACTATGCAGCTAAAGCTTGAGCTCTAGAGAAGTCTGCTTTGATTACATTGTTAGCATTTAATTTGTTTTGCCCGTTGATAACCGAGAACAGCTCTCGGACACGCAACCTATTTTCACCAAAACATCCTGTCAAATCCAAAACGTCCCCATGAATGTTATTTTTGCGGTGTTGTTAATGTACTGCAATATGTATTATAACCGCATTTTATCTTTTTTTCAAGTTGTATAAAAAATATTCTTACGATTTATATAATAAATATTCAAAATTTCGAGTTTTATGATTATAAAAAATAGCCCTTGTATAAAAAGGACTATTTCTTATATTGATTCGGCTTGTATTATGTAAATTTTATTCTTCTGTTTTATCAATAGGAATTGTGATTACAAAATAATTTCCTTCAGTTTCTTTTGTCAAATCACTAAGTTTGACATTTGAACCGAACATGTAGCTTTGTTGGAATTCTGAAATTTGTTCGTTATGTTTTGATTTGCGAATTGAGCGACCTTGGATTGTTAAAATATTTCCGTTTGTTGAAACTTTGACATTATTCTCATTGTTGTCAAACGCTCTCAAATCAATAAAAACTTTGTAGGCATTTTTAGATTGTTCCATGTGGATTACATTAGTTGATTTTCGTTGAATTTTTCTATCAGCTTGAGTCATCATTTTATCCATCATGTGCATATCTTTCATAATCATTCGTTCCATTCTATGTGGAGGCATTGGTGTCATTGCATTAAGAACCATTTTCATGTGCCAATCTGCAACGGTATAGAATGCACAATATGCTCCTAAAAATATCAAAACTCCGATTACAAAATTTTTCATTATCGGGTGATTAACGCACATTGGATGAGTTGTTTGGGCTTTTTCATTAGTTTCTTTGTTTTCTTCCATGGTTTTTCTCCTTTCGGTTTTTATAATATTTTAGTTTATCTTTTTTTTACAATAGCGACTTGGGCATATTCTTTTGGTTATTTTCTCTTGATAAAATTGATTTGGCATGTTATAATGTGGGGAAGAAAGGGTTAGTTTTATGGCTAAAGTTTTGGTTACAATGCCTGATGAATTTTTAAACAAGGTAGATGGTTTGGCAGATTCTGAACGTTGTTCAAGAAGTGAATTAATAAGAGAAGCTTTAAAAAATTACATGCGTAGAATTTCTAAGCAACAGCTTAAAAACGCTTCACGCAATGCTGAAATTTTAGAAGATATTTTGAGCTAATACTTATTGAATTCTTTTATAAAACTATCTGTCCATTTTATCAGATTAGGTATTTCGTAAGGTTTTGGGAGATACAAATCAGCCCCTGTATTCAAGACAAGTTCTTTGTCGTGGATTATTGATGTTACGATAATTTTTGTATTTTGGAATTCTTTTTGTTGCTTGATTTTATAACAAAGGTTAAGTCCGTTTTTCTTTTCTATATCTCCTGCGTCAATAATTATCAGTGCCGGATTTTCAGATAATTCAGGTAACTTATATTCATTCATAACCTTTGTATTGTAGCCTTGAAGATTTAAAATTGTGTTTAGCAAAATACTCAAAGCTTCATCTGTTTCAAATATCAATATATTGTTATTGTATTTTTTTTCGTAAACACTATTTTCGCCTTCAATTTTTTGTCTTTCTATAAGATAGTTTGATTTATCGGGAAGGTTTGCCATATTATGAAGTTGTATCAAATTGCTCAACACTTGAGTTTGGTCTTTGTATTTTTTTACATCATCTGATATAACACTTATCGTAGTGTGAACAAAATTTGCTCTTCGACCTGCAAATTCATCTCCTTGCAAAATCATATATCCTCTATCAAGGTCGTGTTCTGCATAAAACTTGCTTGATACGGTATCAAAAGCAAATGTCAAAAATCTTGCAAGTCGTTCAGCTTTTAGAGTATCCGTGATTACGATACAAGTATTTTCAGATAATTGTCCGATATAATCATTAATATCTAAAGATGCTTTAATAATTGCGGTATAAGTTTGAAGAAGTTTGTCAGAAGCAAGTTCTGTATATGCTTCTTTGTAGTTGTCAAAATTTTCAATACTTATATATAATATTGACCAATTTTTCCCCGAAAGTGTCCTTTTTATCGCTCTAAGCGTGTAATTTTTACTTGGTATTAGTTTTTTCGCATCAAGATTTGACTCATATTCTCTTCTGAGGTGAGCATTAATTCTCACTTTGAATTCTTCTGAATTTACGGGTTCAGAGAGAAAATCATCAGCACCGCTATTTAGAACCTTAATTCTATCATTGAAATCTGCAGATTTTGACATCGCAACAATAATCGGACGCATATTGTAAGTCAAAGCCCTAACTTGTCTGCAAAAATCAGACAAATCATTGTCAAAACTGTCTGAAATTATTATCAAATCAGGTTCTTTTTCTTGGATAATATTTACTGCACTAATCAAATCTTTTGATACTATTACATTATTTTCATCAGATTCAAGAAGCTTTTTGTATTTTGTTGAAAGTTCAAGTCTTTTATCAATGATAAGTGTTACTGATTGCATTTCAACCTCGCTTGTTCTTCAATACTTTTTATCGGCATTGATACTGTGAATGTAATTTCGCTCAAATTTGAATTATTTTTTAACGGTTTTGATTGAACAGATATTTCCCCATCCATTTTTTCTACAAGATTTTTAGTAATGTATAAGCCAAGTCCGCTTCCTTGAACTTTTCTTGTCAGAGGGTTATCTATTCGGGCAAATTTTGTGAAAATTTTGTCATAATCTTTTTCATCAATTCCAAGACCTTGGTTTGAAACTGTTATTACTACATTGTTATTTTGGGTATGGGCGTTTATAGTTGTTGTAGAATTTTCGGGAGAATATTTTGCACTGTTTTCAATCAAATTCGTCATAATTTGTTGAAATTTATCTTTGTCGGCGAAAATGTTTGGAATATTTTCATCACACTTAAATATAAAATTGTGGTTATTGTATTGGTTTTGGACAATAGAAATTGTTTGTTCAATTGGGGATTTAATTCCCACAGACTTGAACACAAGATGATTGTTTCCTGATTTCAATTTCGTCACAGAAAGCATATTTTCAACAAGATTGATAAGTCTATTTGATTGATCTTCAATAATTTTGATAAACTTTTTCTTGCTGTCATCATCCAATCTATCCCAAGACGCCAGCATTGTTTGTGAAAAACCTCTAATAGATGTTAATGGAGTTCTAAGTTCGTGACTAACCGTTGAAATAAAATCTTCGTAATTTTGTTCTAAATCATCTTTGCTCATAGTTGCATTATAACAAATTATTCAAATAAAAAGACAAAATTAACATTATTTTAAGAGTTTGAATTATTTTGAACGTTGGAAAAATGCTGCAATTTCTTTATGTGGGAAGAATTTGCAAATAGGACGGCCATGCGGGCATGTATAAGGCATTTTTGTAGTTCGCCATTTTTTGATTATGTCTTGCATTTGCCAAATTGATAATTTTGTATTTGCTTTAACAGAAGCTTTGCAAGATGTTGTTATCAAAATCTTTTCTTCGAGATTGTCAATATCTCCTTCTATATTTGCTAAAATATCCGCCAAAATATCTTTAGGATTTACTTTTGCAAGCAATTGAGGAACTTTCCTGAAAATAAGTTCGCTATCACTTAAAAATTCAATACCATACCCGAATTTTTCAAATTTGTCGATATTTTCTTTTATCAAAGCGGCATCAGTTGATGATACTTGGATTACATCTGATACAAAAAGCATTTGAGAAATTATATTTTTCTCTGATTTTAATTTCTCATAAATATACCGTTCTTGAGCAATATGTTGGTCTACGATTTCTAGTCCTTCATTCGTTTCAACCAAAATATATGTATCATGATATTGCCCGACAATATTTTCTTCCGGCTCAACTGCTTGTTGCGGTGAGGTTTGGATATTCAGGCTATGTTGAGTGAATTCATTTTTTGTCGGTGAAAATGATGGAGTTTGGATTGGTGTATTTTCAATAGTTTGTGATGAAACATACATTGAATCTGATTTTTCATCCAAATAAACTTCTTTCCGTGTTTGTGGAAAGTTTACAAAAGAAGTTGTATCATTTTCATCTTCGTTTTTGTAACTAAAAGACGGGGTTGCAAAAGAACTTTCTCTTGGAGTTTCTTTGTAATTTGCAAGTCCTGCTTCAACTGCTGAATAAATAAAATTAAATATTTGATTTGGATTTTTGTATCGAACTTCTTTTTTGGTCGGGTGAACATTTACATCAACATCATGCGGTGGAATTTCAAGATTGAGAACCACAAACGGATATTTGTTATTTGCAGTTAAATTTTTGTAGACCATATCAATAGATTTTTGAAATATCGGGCATTTAACACTTCTTGAATTTATATACAGGTGGTAACTTTTTTTACTTGAACGTGTATAATCAGGCGTGCTGATAAAACCGCTAATTTTTAATCCTGAAAGTTCATCCGTTTTTAGAACTTCTTTTAAATTATTCGTAACATCAGATGAGTAAACCTCTTTGATAGTTTGAGTCAAATTGTTTTGTCCTGTTGTTTTTAGGATAGTTTTACCAAATTTTTTCAACTCTATTGATACCTCTGGATGAGATAGTGCAATTGATTGAACAATTTCTTGAATATAAGAAAATTCTGTATTTGAACTTTTCAAGAATTTTAAACGAACCGGAACATTGTAGAACAAATCTTTGATATCCATAATTGTACCAATGGCACAACCTGTTTCAGTTTGAGAAACTTCAGAATTTTCACAAGTAACTTTTGTTCCGGTGTCAAAATCTTTTGTTCTTGTGGTACAAGTAAGTTTTGCGATTGAAATGATACTGGCAAGAGCTTCTCCCCTGAAACCTAATGTGTGAATATCAAATAAATCATCGTCTTCTTGGATTTTACTTGTTGCGTGTTTTGAAAAAGCAAGCAAAATATCATCCGGATGAATTCCACAACCGTTGTCAGCAACCCTGATATCTCGGCATTCATTCGTAATTTCAATACTTACTCTCGTTGCTCCGGCATCAATTGAATTTTCTGTCAATTCTTTGACAACAGAAGCAGGTCTTTCAATAACTTCTCCCGCTGCAATTTGATTTATTAAATGTTTCGATAATTGTCTAATTCTTGCCATAATCTCTCTTTATCAATCTCCAACTTCAATCTACATCAAACACAAAATCATCTGAATGTTTGATTACAAATTTGAAACAATTTTATAATATTGATTTGTACAAAATATAAGACTTGGAAATTTATAAATAAAAAGATTGAGGGGACCATTTTGGCAAAGAATACTATATTAAATTTGAAACTTAAACCAAAGAAAAAAGCAGACTTACAAATTGTTAAAGAGTCTGAAGTTAAAACAACCAAATATAGTGATATTAATTTGAAAAAATGGAGAGATTATGGTCACATTTTGACCGGAACTCTATGGCAATTCCCTTCAAGATTGAAAGAACATGGGCATTCAAACGAATACCATGGTAATTATATTCCACAAATTGCTCAACAAATGTATGAAAGATATACCAAGAAAAATGACGTAGTTCTTGATTTGTTCTTTGGCTCAGGAACCTCCGGTATTGAAGCAATCAACATGAATAGACGTTGCATTGGTGTTGAATTAAAAGACGAACTTGCAGAAAGTGTTTCTGGAAAATTTACACCAAAACAACTTGTAACAGATGTAAATATTATTTGTGCTGACTCTACAAGCGAATTGGCAGTTGAAAAGGTTAAAGCAAGACTTGATATTATGGGTGAAGAAAAAGCACAATTTTTGATGCTACATCCACCTTATGATGATATTATCAAGTTTTCCGATAAAAAAGAGGATTTGTCTAATTGTGCAACAACAGAAGAATTCTATGATATGTTTGAAAAAGTTGCCAAAAATGGCTATGACTTACTTGAAAAAGGACGTTTTGCTTGCTTGATTATTGGTGATAGCTATAAAAATTCTGAAGTTCAACCTTTGGGGTTTGAATGTATGAATAGAATGAGAAAGCTTGGCTTTATTCTAAAATCAACTATCGTTAAAGATATTCAAGGCAACGAAAGAGGAAAAGGAAGAACTGCTAACTTGTGGAGATATCGAGCTTTGGCAGGCGGATTCAGCATTTTCACTCACGAATATATTTTCGTATTCCAAAAAACTTAATTACCAATTTTTAGATGAAACTTTTATTCCTTAATTTCGTCCTTATTTTTAGGAAGTTGAGGGATGTATGGAATTATTGAAAAATTTGGTTTATGAATATCAAAAAGGCATGCGTGATTTGGCTCTATACACAGGTGAGAGTAATAAAATCAACGATTGTATTGTCTTACTTGAAAAGTTGAAAGTTCCTTTTTTATTAATAGAACTTCCTAAAAACAAATCAAATTTGTTCTTTGGTAATCCGTTTTGTCTTGAAATTGTTAAAAATTTCTCAACGAATGAATTAAATAAACTCACTCCGCATGAAGATTTTATCTTGGGAATAATGCTTGGATATTCTCGAAAAGAACAGTATCACAGGATTTTATCAAGACTTTAAATAAAATCTCATACGAATGGAGGATATTTGTAAACTTTTTCTCTAAATCAACAAGTTGATGACCAATTTTAAAAAAGGCATGCTTTTCCCTAATAAAAAGCATTTTGGACTTTTGAAATATTGCAATATTAAGAATTGTTAAGCAACTATTTGTATTGATTATTAGGGCTGAAATCATGTCAGTGACATGATTTCAGCCTCTTCGGTAATCTTTAAAATTTTATTGGAATAAATATTTTGGACATGCCGAAAAGATAGAGTACAATTAAATTATGCTCATGCTATGGGCTATTTTTCTTGTAGAGGTGAACGATGTTTGAGATGGTAAAAAGAAATCTTTTGCAAATACAAGAAGAAATTGCACCTTGTAAACCTAGAATAATTGCAGTTACAAAGTATTTTGGCGAAGATGCAATCATTGCCGCATACCAAGCAGGATTGCGTGACTTCGGTGAATCAAGAGTAATTGAGGCTTCTTCTAAGATTGAAAATCTTCCAGATGAAATAAGGGGAAATTCAACATTTCATTTTATCGGTCATTTGCAAACTAATAAAGTGAAACAAGCGGTAAAAGTTTTTGAATATATTCATTCGGTAGATTCTTTCAAACTTGCACAAAGTATTTCTCAACACGCAGCAGAAATCGGAAAAGTTCAAAAAGTACTTATTCAAATAAATAATGCTAATGAAGAACAAAAATTCGGATTTTCTAAAGAAAAAGTGTTTGAGGACTTTGCACAAATCAAAGAATTGGAAGGTTTGGAAGTCGTTGGTGTTATGAATATGGCACCATTGGGGATAGACGAAGTTGAGATTGGGAGGTTATTTTCTGAAATTGTTCAAATCAGAGATAATTTAGAAAAAGAATTTGACTGTAAATTAAACGAAATTTCAATGGGGATGAGTCAGGATTACAAAATCGCAGCTCAAAAAGGTTCAACAATGTTAAGGATAGGTAGAAAATTATTTAAATAAATAAACGGAGGAAAAACGGTGGCAGCAATAGCAGATAGTTTCAGAAAAGTGGTAGATTTCGTAATGGATGGTTTCCGTGGCGAAAACCCTTTTGCAGATATGAATGAAGATGACAATTATGATGATGATTATGATTATGTAGAAGAAGGTAGTGCATTGAGAGAAGTTGCTCCATCTTATGCAACTCCGGCTCCTATGGTTGAAAAACACCAAGAAGCAAAAATCCTTAATCACCCTAACTTTAATAGAGGGGGAAATGAAGTTGTTGTTGTTGAACCTCGTTCATTTGACGATGCTGCTACTATCGTTCAACACCTTAAAGATAGAAAGATTGTTATGCTTAACTTGCACTTGTTAGACAAAGAACAATCTCAAAGAACAATTGATTTCGTATGCGGAGCATCTCAAGCTCTTAACGGAAATCCTAAAAAAGTTGGTGATTTGGTATTTGTATTTGCTCCTAGCAATGTTACTTTATCCGCAGATACCACAACTCAACAAAGCAAGTTTAATGATTCATTGTGGAGAACTTCTCTACAATAGAACATTTTTGGTATGAAAAGAGAGATAGTTTAAATAATGGGCGGTTCATAATTTGACCGCCTTTTTTTTTATTATTGTTCAATTATCAGAATGATTGATTTTTTGATAAATAATATTAAAATTGAACTATGAAAAAGTTTATATTAAGTTCATTATTAATACTGTTTGGACTTTTAACGTTTTCTTCTGTTCCTGTTTTTTCAGAACAACAGGCTGTATCGTATCCTGAAGATGTTGATGCCCAAGCGATTGCAGATGATGAGTACACCGAAGATATTGATGTTGAACAAATGTATCGTGATATGCCTGTTCCGGATTTTCAATACGTACACAATATTGACCCCGGGGAATATCAGGATATAATGAATTCCACTTGGTCTCCGTATCCGCTGTTTCGATTGACCGCTCCATTGTATTTCAAATCTATTTCAATTGAACCGGGGTATTATCTTTTAACCCCAAGAGAACATGACGGGGCATGGTTTATGTTATTTAAAGAAGCTGGAAAAGTTAAATATATCGTACCTTGTTATAAAAAAGAAATGGTACCTATGAATTTTTACGAAAACCATTTGCCACAAGTCAAGATGACAAAACCGCAACTTATCCGAGAAAAATTTCTGAATATGGTCGGTAAAAATGTTAAAAGTTCTAAACGTAAACCTACCCCTGATACTTATTTGGAAGCCGAAGATTTGAACAATAATTTTGTTTCTATAATTGTTTATTGGGGAAATTACAGATATTATTTCGTCTTACGTACAATCCAATTGTAGTATTTATTTTAAAGTTCTGTTGTAATAGAATATTTTTACAAAATATTGGAGGAAAATTTATGAAAAATCTTATAAAAATTTTTATGGCAATCACGTTGATTTTTGGAGGTTTAGGAGCATTTGCAAATTATTTTAATCCAAACCTTGATGTCCACGAAGTTCGAGCAAGTCATATTTTAGTAAAAACTCGTCCGGAAGCTGTAAAAATAAAAAAAGAAATTGAAAAAGGTGACATTACATTTGAAGATGCCGCAAGAGAATATTCTTTATGTCCATCAGGTCAAAATGGTGGAGATTTGGGCTTTTTTAATAGAAAACAAATGGTGCAACAATTCTCAGATGCTGCATTTGACCTGAAAGTCGGACAAATTTCAGATCCTGTCGGAACAAAATTCGGTTGGCACATAATTAAAACAACCGCTAAAAGATAGTTTATAAAAGGTTAGAAAATTTTTCTAATTCTGCAAAATCAAAGAATTCTTTCATTGAGATACCAAGACCATTGCAAATTTTCAAAATTGTATATGCTCTTGGTTCTTTCATATTGCGTTCAATTTCGCTCAATCCACCTTTTGAAATTCCACTTTGGTAGGCGAGTTGTTCGAGTGTCAGTTTATTGGATTTCCGCAAAGCTGAAATCCTTTGGCATATTATTTTGTTGAATTCTTGGTTAATCATTCTTGTAATATAACTTCATACATGTGAACTGGTATGTTGATATTACTCCAATAAAATTTTATAATAGTTCACACATGTGAACATTTTAAAAATAAGGAAAAGTTTATAAGTTAATAAGAGATTTAAATGGAAAAGGAAATAAGTTCATTACGTAATAAAAGAAAGGAATAAATAAGATGAAAAAGAAAGCCTCTTTCACCCTAGCCGAAGGTGCTACGCACGTAGATTTGCCACCAACAAAGGTGAAACTTGCGTTTACATTAGCAGAAGTTTTAATCACTCTTGGCATAATCGGTGTAGTTGCGGCGATGACAATTCCTACACTTATTGAAAATTACCAAAAGAGCCAAACGGTAACAAAACTTCAACGTGCAATTTCTGTAATCAATCAAGCTTATAAATTGTCTTATGATGATGTTGGAGAGCCAAACATTCAGGACTCTTTTGAAATGGGACCGGAACAGTATTTCAAAACATATTGGGCTCCATATTTAAAAGTGCTGACTTATTGTTCAGGATATGCAGTTTGTGGATATAAGAATAATTATCCATTTACTTATGTGGATAATTCAAATATGAATGCAATGGTTTATGATCCGACTACAAGAGTTTCTTTTTTGACTGCTGACGGTTTCTTTTATATTGTCTACACCGCAAACTATAAGTCTGGTAGTATGACCGAAAGGCAACCGTATTATATGATTTTGGTGGATATAAATGGTTCTACTGGTCCGAATAGAGCAGGAAGAGATGTGTTTTTATTGACTCGAACTCAAGAAGATGGTGGTGGTGTTCAACCTTACGGGTATAGTGCTTTATCACAAAATGTTAGAAATGGCTGTTTGAGTTTAGGGCAGACTTGTGCAGACTATATAAGGCGTTCGGGGTGGAAAATTGGTAAGGATTATCCTTGGAAGGTTAAAAAATAGCCTTATCCATTCATATCTTTGCCCAAAATCATTAATCCAAGCTTAACAAAATTACAAAAAGTATCGACAATTTGTTATTTTTGTTGTATGGTTGGGCTACATGCAGAAATATAGATTTAAAAGGAGAATTTTACAATGCAAGTTATATTAAAAAAAGAAATTCAAAATTTAGGCGAAGTTGGCGATATCATTAACGTTAAAGACGGTTATGCCAGAAACTTCTTATTACCTCAAGGTGCTGCTGAAATTGCAACTGCAGGTGCTTTAGAAAATAGAGAAAAAAATATCGCTAGAATTAAAGCTAAACAAGAAAAATTACATCAAGAAGCTTTAGAAAAAGCTGCTGCTATCGAAAAATTCGGCAAATTAGAATTGTCAGCTAAAGCTGGTGAATCAGGTAAATTGTTTGGTACAATTACTACTAAAAAATTGGCTGAAGAATTGGCAGCTCAAGCTGGTATCGAAGTTGACAGAAAAGCTGTTTCTTTGAACGCTCCTATCAACAAAATCGGTAACTACATTATGTTAATCAAATTAACTTCTAAAGTTAAATGCGAATTGAACGTTTCAGTTTCTGCTTCTGAAGTTGTTAAAGAATCAATTGAAGAAACTGTTGAAGAAGCTGCTGAATAGTTTTGACCGGTCTAAGGAGAAAGATGAACCGTTATTCAAGTTTAAAAATTCAAACTTTGGCAATTGGCTCTCTTTTTCATGATGGTTTGATGAACGTAAAAATTCGCGGTTTGCAAATATTAACAAAAACGAAGGTATTAATGTCCGATTTGTAAAAGACTTGCCTTCGTTTTGTTTTTGAAAATATTAGAAGTGAGGTTATTTTGACTGTTAAATTGGCAATCACAGGTAAAGGTGGAAGTGGGAAAACAACTATAGTAAAGGCTTTTATGCACCTTTTTCAGGAGATGTTTCCGGAAAAATCAATTTTGTTGTTTGATAATGATTTAACTAGTGAACTTGGTCATAGTTTTGGGCTTGATATCAGAAATACGATTTATGGTATCAGAAGCGGTAAACATGAATATAAAACCGGAATTCCTGAGGATATGACCAAACAAGAGTATATCGAATGGGCAATGGAAGATATTCTTGTTCCAATAAATGATAATGTTGATATTATTGAATCTTGGTTTGTTGGTTCAAAGGATTGCAGATGCCCGATTACAAAACAGATTAATGATGCAGTTTTAAAGCTTATTAATCGTTATGATATTGTGATTTTCGATTGCGAATTTGATTTGAAGTATCTTAATCAACTTGTTGATACCGATGTTGATTGTACAATTATTGTCGCAAAACCGTCAGAAGAATCTGCACATTTGGCTAAGCGTATTGAAGAATTTAGTGCAAAATACGCAGCAGGCAATCAGTTGGGCGTTGTAATAAATAAGGTTGACAATGATAATTTATCTCCGGTTTATGAATTGTTGAAAAAATATGATTTGGATGTTTTAGGTACAATTCCTTTTGATACAGATTTGAAAAACAATCCAATGACAAGAGAATCTGTTGCTGTTCAAAATGCAATCAAAGAATTTTATTTCAGATTAAATTTACCTCAAGCAAAACAATAGTGGAGTACAAATGGCGGAAATTTTAGACGGGAAAAAATTAAGAGATAAGTTACTTGATAATTTAAAACTAAAGTTAGACGGGTTTAAAAATAAACCTACTCTTGTGGTTATTTTAGTTGGGGACAATCCTGCAAGTAAGATTTATGTGAACAATAAGAAAAAAATGGCTGAAAGGGTTGGTATAAATTCAGAAGTCATTAATTATCCTGCAAATATTACTGAACAAGAGCTGTTGAACAAGATTGAAGAACTTAATAATGACAAAAATGTTACGGCAATATTGGTTCAGTTGCCGCTTCCTGAACATATTTCAAAGGAAAATGTGATGAACACAATCCTTCCTTCTAAAGATGTTGACGGGTTTACTCCGTATAATTTCGGAAAATTATTTTCCGGTGAAGTTCCGACAGTGTATCCTTGCACTCCGAAAGGAATAATTCTATTGTTGGACGAATATAATATTCCAATAGAGGGTAAACATGTTGTTATTGTTGGTCGTTCAAATATTGTCGGGCGTCCGCTTTCTCAAATGTTGCTGAACCGTAATGCTACTGTTACTGTGTGTCACAGTTATACTAAAAATTTATCTGAGATAACAAAAACCGCAGATATCTTAATTTCTGCGGCAGGGAAAAAAATTATAGAAGGGGAAATGTTAAAATCTGGTTGTGTGATAGTAGATGTTGGTATTTTCAAAGATGAGAACGGGAAAACCCGTGGAGACGTTGATTTTGACTCTGCTTCAAAAGTTGCATCATACATATCACCTGTTCCTGGAGGTGTTGGACCAATGACAATTGCTTCATTGATGCTCAACACTGTGGAACTTTTTGAAAAACAGTAAGTATTGTTATTTAAACTTGTTATGAATTTACAAGGTTTAAAGTACAACTTGTTTTGATGTTGTTGTTTACAAGTGTCTTCAAACTTGAAATTTCGTTTTCAATTGCAGTCAATTGTGAATCGACAGAATCTTTCTGAGTTCCTAATTGTTCATCAAGTTGGCTGTAGTAGATATAATCAGCATCATCGGTGTAATCAGATGCACTATCTCCTGAATATTTGTTTTGAACTTCAGCCATTTGTGCTTCAGCAACAGTGATTTGGTTTTGAATTGAAGTGTATTGGAATTGTAAAAAGTTTTTTTGTAAAGTCAATAAACTCTTTTGACTTGCTAATGCTAAAAATGCCATGTCTCGTCTCCTTATTTATTCTTTTAAGCTCTCGTACTTATATAAAGTATTTTGAAAATGTTCAATTTCACAAAAGGATTTATTTGTAACATTTGTTTACAAATAAATTGCTGTATAAAAAACAAGTACCAAATTAGCTAATTTGGTACTTGTTTAAAATTTATGTTAAAAGACTTCAATTATTTTACAGATGAAAGTTTTTCGATTACTTTACTTAAACCTTCGTTTATTGTTTGGTATTTTAGTTTTTCGTTGTAAATTTTATTAGCTACTTTCACTGCACTTTTGATAGCTTCTAATGGTTTTGTTGATGAGAATTCTTGTCCACCAATTTTTGCACATAATTTTTCTTCTAAAGAGCTACTTCTAATAGTTGATAAATATATATCAGCACTATTTTGTTTTTGAGATTCAATAAGTTTGTTTAATGCAGTTGTTTCTTCAGGGCTATTAATATTTTTCCAAAGGTAATTGCTTACTTTGTTCTTTTCTTTTGGTTCTGCATATATTGAGCCAAAAGATGTTGCTTGTTGATATGGATTTACTTTAGTTATCATTTATTTACTCCTTTTGCTTTTATATATTTCAAATCTCGTAAAAATATTTTTTGCTATTAATATAAATATTTTTTGTTAAATTTTAAAATTTTCTAATTCCGGTTCTAAATAATTATAAATTTGATTGAGCCTTGATTTGTTATGAATAAACCACCAACCGATGAGAGTTTCAAAAGCTGTTGCTTGTCGATATTCGGTTTGAATGTTTCGCCTCCCGACAGGGATAGGAAGATTTCTTGCTCGTTTGGCAATTTCGAGTTCTTCTTCTGTTAAAAATTGTTCTAAAAAATGTAAAAGTTCATTTTGAGTATGGGTTTTGACTAAATTAGTCGTAATTTGGTGTAATTTTTTAGAGTTATTTGTCAAAAGAATTGTTTTTTCTCTGATAAATAATTCCCATACCGCATCCCCTAAATATGCATAGTTTCTCAAATTTATGTCTTCCATAGTCTAATTTTACTACAAATATTTTCCATTTGAAATTTTCGCTTATTGATGAGAATATAAAAACAAACAAGGAGAAATTATGAAGAGAAATTTGTTATTTATATTTTTGTGTTTGGTTGTTGGTGTTTCATCTGTGAATGCTCAGTGTGCATGTTCAGGTGCTAAGATGTCAGTTCAAAAAACTTGTGACAAATCTTCAAATGCTCCGCAGGAGGCTCAGCTTTACAAAAAATATATTAAACATGTTCAGCAAGATAGAGCAAGTGTATATAACGCATTGAATTTGTCCGATGCTCAAATTCAAAAAAGAGAAGATTTGATGCAAGAGTATAATCCACTTTATGAACAAAAGTTTGATTGTCTTTTGAAAGAAAGTTTTAAACTTCAAGCCATGCAAAGTTCAAATGCTCCGGAAACAGAATTGGCATCTCAACGCCGAGTTATTAAAAATATAAAAAAGGATATAAAAAAGACTTTAAATAAAGAAACAAAGTGTTTTAGAAAATCTCTAAACGGTCAACAAAAGGCAAAATATTCAATGATAAAGAAGTTAGAACGTAGAGATTTTAAACGAGATTTGCACCAAAAAGATTATTACAAATCAAATCCGCAAATGCGACCATTCGGAAACCCTCAACCTTGCCCTTGCCCAATCGGTAGAGAGTAGGAACGGACACGTCATTCTGAGCCACGCGAGCTCAAGCATTAAGGCGGAGCCGTATCCGTTTAATGCGAGCGTGAAGAGCAAAAAATCTATTCCCCTTTTCCTAAATTTCCCCCCCCAATTCATAAAAATAAATGATGATTTTTGAATTGAAATCATTATAATTGTGGTATGAATAGGTTTTTAGTAATAGTTTTCATTATTGTATTTGTATCGGCTGCTCAATGCTTTGCAAGGGAAAATGATTCAAATCAAGGTTATATTGGCTCTTTGCCGGATTTAACCAGAGAATATCAACCAAAGCGACAAGACGAGAAACCGCCTATTGAAGCTCGTCCGGCAAAAGATTTTAATTCTGAAAATGAGATTAAACCTGTTCCAAGAGATAATCCAGCTTTTGTTAATATAATTTTGAAATCTGATAAAACATCCCAATATGTCAATGATATCAATGAATTTATTCCAATGTTGGAAGATATTTTTGATTTGATTGAAAATGGTGGGAATGTTCAGATTTTTAATGCGAAGGTTTATTTTTTCAATAAAAATGCGGATTATTTCAGAGATAAATACAATAACAAACCTGAAAGTCAGTTTGTTTCATATAAAAGGATTATGGAATTGAGTACACATGCTCGTTCAATTGCACTTTTGAGGAGCGAAGCCGAAAAATACAATCCTTATTTGGCTTATGGCAGTGCGGGATATATTTATAATCCTAATAATATTCAAGAGCAACTCGGGTATTTGAAAACGGAGATTGAACAAACTATTTTGATTCTTAAGGAGTCAAATTGATTTAAAATTATTTGCTTAAACTTTTTGTTTAGATTAAAATCTATTTATGTTTGAAAAGGTTTTGGATTTTGCAAAAAGTAAGTTTAATACTGTAAAAATTTTAGACAGATATATTTTAAAACAAGTAATAGAAATGTTTTTGATGGGTGTATTTGTCTTTACTACAATTATTTTTGCGTCCGATACTTTTATTACATTGATTAAACAAATTGCGAAATTCGGTATTCCGTTCAAAGTTGCGTTTATTTTGATTTTGCTAAACCTTCCGTCAGTAATTGTTATGACAATCCCTATGGGTGTTTTGCTTGCAACGGTAATGACGTTGAATAAATTGAGCTTGTCATCTGAAATTACTGTAATGAGAGCTTGCGGAATTGGTTTGAACAGAATTGCTAAACCTATATTTATTTTTGCAATAGTTATGTCATTGTCCAGTTTCTTTATTAACGAAAGTGTTGTTCCTGTGATGGCATCACAGTCTAAAACTCTAGCACTGTGGGCATTGGGACAAAAAAATATTCCTGACGGAAAACAAAATTTTGTGTTCAAGGAATTGTCTGATAATGGAGTTTTGAAACGCCTTTTTTATGTTGGATCTTGTAAAAAGAAAACATTGTATAACGTAACCGTTTTAGATAATTCAAAAGAGGGAACTATTCAGGTTTTACAAGCAAGAGAAGGAAAAACTTCTCCTGAAGGGTGGCAGTTTGAAAAAGGTGCTGCATATACTATAGGTAATGACGGGCAGGTTTTGAATACAACGTTGTTTGACACATCTGTTGTTAAATTCGGTTTGGATTTATCTAAAGAAATGAATAGAAATGTTGCAAAAGAATATAATTTTACCGGCTTGTTAAAATATTTGGCATCCGGTGATATTTCTCCTGAGGACAGAAGAGTTTATACAATTGAACTTTTTGATAAAATTGCACTTCCTCTAACAACGATTGTTTTTGTACTTGTTGGAGTTCCGTTAGCGATTACACCTCCAAGAGTTCGATATAACAGAGGATTTTTGTTTAGTATTTTGATTATTTTTGCATATTATGTAGTTAGGGCATTGTCTTTGTCATTTGGTGAAGCAGGTTCTTTGGCTCCATTTTTGGCAGCTTGGCTTCCAAATATTGTTTTGACTGTTTGGGGCACTTGGTTATACTACAAAAAAGTTTATACAATTTCTTAAAATTTTGTAAAATCATACTTTTAATGGTGAAAAAAAATTTTTTCGTGTTTTAAAATGTATGTATGGCGAGTAGTAACAACGACAATAAAATAAGTGGAAATATTTTCAGTCAAAAGTACAATTTTTCTGAAGTAAATCCTTTTAGTGGAAATTTTGACCCGTCTGAGGTTTCAAAAAGTTCTACCACTCCTGCTGCTACAAATCCTATAAAGAGATTAAACGGTTATGATTCTGCGATATTGAATAACACAAAGTTTGATGACGCAGAAACAGAAGATTTGAGTATTGAATACAGAATTAAAGAAAAAGAGTCTGTAATTAAAGATTTGGATGCAAAAATCAAAGTTGCAGATAATTATGGAACGCAAAATGAAGCTTTAGGTTTGAAAGCTAAAAAACAACGAATTTCTCAAGAGTTAGATGTCTTAAGAAAACAACAAATGTATGGTGGTCGAGTTTTAGGTGAAAAATCTCAAGCTTATCATGAAACATTCAAAGAAAAAATGCCTGTGATTTATAAAATTCAGTCATTTATTTCGCGTCAAATTTTAGCAAAACTTTCTAAAAAAGTTAATTCGGTTGTAACTTTGAGCGATTCTCTTGAACAGTTGTCTGAAATTAGTAAAAGTGTTGATGATTTGGTGGATATGAATGTTCCTTATGGTGAAAAAGTCCAAAATTACGAAAAACTTACTGAATATTTAAATCAAGCCAATATGATTCATTCGAAAATTTCTAAATCATTGGGTAAAAAAATGTAGGCAATTTTCTATTTGTTTGGTTTTATATATAATGTAGGAAAATTTAAAAGGATTTTTAATGCTATCAATTTCAAGATTTTTACCCCCTTGTGTAAATCGTGTTGGTTTGAATACGGTTAATAAAGTAAGAACTTTTGTTGGGCAAAAGCCTATTAATGACTACAAGTTACTTTCCAAAAGTTCAAAAGTTGAGGTTACAGATGCATTTAAATCAAAGTTGCCAATACTTAAAAATGCAACAACAATGGATGTTGTAAGAATTGGTAAAAAGACTGATTCTTCTTTTAAAAGACTTGTTTTTTCATTGTATGATGAGAATAAAAAATTACTTCAGCGATTGTATAGTGATAATGGTGTTCTTACAAAAGTAAGAAAATACGAAATAGATGACTTTGATGAGTATAGAAAAATTACGACAGAAAAATTTAGTGCTGATAATAGATTTAAACCGATATCCAGAGTTGTTGAAAATATTAAAAAAGAAACAATTTTAAAGAAATTTAAAGGCATTTCCCCTACATGTTTATATGTAAAAAGATGTGAGTACGATTCGACTTTAAAAAATCCGCTTGTAACTTTTTTAAAAACTCATAGAACTGTTTTAGAAACGCCTGAAAATAAAAAATTTGTATCAGGAAGAATTGTTAAGACCTCTGATGGTGTAAACTTGGTAAACTTGAAGAAGTCTGATAATTTAGATATTGATTTTTCGGATAAATATTTGAAATATAGATTTTTAAATCCAAAATCTGTGGAAGGTTTAGAAACTTATACTCGAGATTTGTTAAAAGAAAAAGGGCTGGACAAATTGGGAATTGATATTTATCATACAACAAAAATGAGTGCTCATGGTGAGTTTTGTTCTCCTCTAGGTTGCATTGGTTACAATAGAGATTTTTCTGCTCCAATGTCCACATATACATCTGCTTCGGCTATTAATACTGCAGCTCATGAAGCAGAACACGCATATCAACATGCCCAAATCGGCAGAATTGGAAAAGGTAGGACAAGCTATGAAATAAGGGCTATGCAAGAACTTGGAGAAATAACAGATATGGAAGAAAGAGCGGAAGCTCTAAAATATTCTATCGCATCAGAAAAATACCCAACAAAAAATGTAAATTCTGATAACCCTGATTATTACTACAATTATCTTGAAATAAAAGCTCGTGAAGCAGGAGAAAAAGCCGAAAAAGAATATCGTAACAATTTTGAAAATTATTATTTCTTCCGTCATTTTAATGACATTTATTAAGAATAAATCCCTTCTTGCTTGCAAGTCATGTTTGTCATACAATTCTGTGTGAGAATAAGCTTTTTAAGGAGAAAATATGAACGAGCTGTTAAAAAAATCCGCTGCAGAGCAAGGTAAAGCTTTAAGAAATAAAGAGATTTCTGCTGTTGAACTTACTAATGCAGCATTTGATAGAATAAATTCTGTTGAAGAGAAGTTAGGTGCTTTTAATTCATTAACAAAAGAAACTGCTCTTGAAACAGCTAAAAAAGTAGATGAAAAAATTGCTAAAGGGGAAGAATTACCACTTCTTGCAGGTATTCCTCTTGCACTAAAAGATAATATGAACCTTGTTGGTTCTCACACAACCGCATCTTCAAAAATTTTGGAAAACTTTGTTTCTCCATTCAATGCGACTGTTACAGAAAAATTATTGAATAATTTGGTTCCAATTGTGGGAAAAGCAAACTTGGACGAATTTGCAATGGGTTCTTCAAACGAAAACTCAGCATTTAAAAAGGTTCACAACCCTTGGGATTTGAACAAAGTTCCCGGAGGTTCATCAGGTGGATCTGCTGCTAGTGTTTCATCTTGTGAAGCAACTTTGGCACTTGGTTCTGATACAGGTGGTTCAATTCGTCTTCCTGCAAGTTTTTGCGGTATCGTTGGTATGAAACCTACTTATGGTAGAGTTTCTCGTTATGGTTTGATTGCGTTCGCATCATCTCTTGACCAAATCGGTCCATTCGCAAGAACGGTAGAAGACGCTGCTAACTTGTTAGAAGTAATTTCAGGTCATGACCCTAAAGATTCTACATCTTTAGATATGCCTGTTGAACATTATGCTCAAAATTTGAATAATGATATCAAAGGTAAAAAAGTTGGTGTTATTAAAGAACTTATGGGTGAAGGAATTTCTCCGGATGTTCAAAAAGCTATTGAAAATGCAATTGAAACATACAAAAAATTAGGATGTGAAATTGTTGAAGTTTCATTGAAAAAATTGAAATATTCAATCGGAATTTACTATATTTTGGCAACTGCTGAATGTTCATCTAACCTTGCAAGATTTGACGGTGTTAGATATGGTTATAGACACCCAGATGCTAAAAATCTTCTTGAACTTTATACAAAATCAAGAGCAGAAGGTTTTGGACCTGAAGTTAAGAGACGTATAATGCTTGGAACTTACGCATTGTCATCAGGTTATTATGATGCTTATTACAAAAAAGCTCAACAAATGAGAGCTTTGGTTACAGAAGAATTCAGAGAAGCATTTAAGGATGTTGATATTTTGATTTCTCCAACTTGTCCAAACACAGCATTTGAACTTGGTGCAAAATCATCTGACCCACTTGCAATGTATTTGACAGATATTGCAACAATTAGTTGTAACCTTGCAGGGCTTCCTGGTATTAGTGTTCCGGCAGGATTTGATGAATCAGGTATGCCGATTGGGTTGCAAATCTTGGCTCCTCAAATGCAAGAATCAAGATTGTTTAATTTTGCTTATAAATTTGAACAATCAAATGATTTCTATACAAAATTAGCTAATTTGTAATATTTAAAATAAAAGATAAAAACTAAAAATCTCCGCTATTATTATAATAACGGAGATTTTATTTTATTTTTAATTCAAGTGAACAATTAATTATTTCTGCAATGAGTTTCATTTCTCTATATGTAATTGTTTCATTTCGCAATTTGTTTGATAAATTTGCAAGTGTGTATGGCTTATTCAGACGTTTTTCAAGCTCTTGGGCAACGAATTTTAGAGTTAATCCTTTGGTGTATAAAATTTCCTTTAATTCTGTGACTATTCTCATACTTAATATAATTACACGTATCTGTATAAAAATAATTGCTGAATATAACTATTGTTGCATTAATAAACGAATTAATTTATAATACATGCATACGTTTAATAATATAGAGGTTTGAAGTAATGCTGCAAGAAAATGCAATTCAGTATTTCACAATGAAAACAAATAATACACATGTCACCCTGAACTTGATTCAGGGTCTATCCATTTGATATTGATTTAAATCAAAATTGATAGATTCTGAATAACAAGAAAATTTAAATACTCATACTTCGTATAAATTTTCTAAGTTTTCAGAATGACAGAATGTATGTTTGGCTAGAAAGTCCCCGAACCCCCATTCAGTAGTAATAGATACGAAAGGAAAGATTATGAAAAATAAAAAACATGTCATTACGAGAACGAACCGAGCAGAGTGCGGAGCTGTCTGCCAAAACGATAGGCTGTCCGCAGGACATATTTGGCAGACACGGAGTCACGTTTATGGCGAGGTGAAGTGTCAGGCAGAAGTACGAAGTGACGTAGTAATCCCAAACAAATTAGACAATGATAAAACTTGCAAGGGATTGTTACGTCGCTTTGTGCACAAAATTACCAATAATAACGAAATTTCTCCTCACAATGACATGATTATAAAAACTGTAAAGAACTTATTCCCTTATTTTCCTATTTCCTTGTCCCCTAAAAAGATAATAGATTCTTCGCCAAACGCACTCGCATTAAACGGATACGGCTCCGCCTTAATGCTTGAGCTCGTGCGGCTCAGAATGACGGCCTTCACTTTAGCTGAAGGTGCTACGCACGTAGATTTGCCACCAACAAAGGTGAAATTTGCATTTACTTTAGCAGAGGTATTAATCACCCTTGGTATAATCGGAGTTGTGGCGGCGATGACTATTCCAAATTTAATGTCTAATTATAGAAAACATATTGCTGAAACTCGAATATTGAGAACCTATTCTATTATTACTCAGGCAATAAAGATTGCGGAGGAAGAATGGGGCGATGGTTTTTCTTCGGATGGTTTTAAAGGCGATAAGGATATAGTTGATGCCGGAGATGTTAATGGTTATTCTTGGGAATTGTCTCATGCTACATTTGAAAAATATTTTAAACCAAGTATTAGAACAATTCATTCTTATCCAAAGGAGTTTACCTTTGATTCATATAATGCAAAGACAGGGGCAAAGTATAATTCGCAATATAGATTTTTTGCTTGGTATGATTTGTTAGATGGTTCCAGATTGGGTTTTGTTAAAGCAGGGAATTATGGCGGTGTTCAGTTTATTATAATCCCTGAACCAAATAAGAAAAAGTTGATAGAAGGTGTTGATTTATTTTTATTAGAATTTCAACAAAGAAATGGTGTGTATGAATACTTCCCATTATATTATGATGCTTATCGTACAGGTAGAATAACTAATGATGACTTAGTAGAGTATTGCGGGGATGATAAATTTTATCCGGCTTATGCCAGTTCTATTGCTTCATACTGTTTCTTCCTTTTAAAGGTTAATGGGTACAAATTTCCTGCAAATTATCCTATAAAATTCTAGATTTGTGATAATACTAATTAGTTCGATAATAGAGGGTAGCTTTACCAAATCGACAATTAATTGGCTGGATTGCTTCCGAATGCTTGTCAATGACCGAGGTCGTCATCCTGAGTCCACGCGAGCTCAAGCATTAAGGCGTGAGCCGTATCTGTTTAGTGCGAGTGCGGAGTTTCAGGATCTTAATAAGGGAATAAGTTCGTTACGTTTTTATGTCATTCTGAAAGCTTAGAAAATTTATACGAAGAATGAGTATAAAATTTTCTTGCTATTCAGAATCTATCAATGTTGATTTATTAAACAGCAGGTTGTTTCATGATTTGATTGTACTAAATGGATAGACCCTGAATCAGCTAACGGCTACGCCGACGCATACGGACTCACACGTTTCGCCATAGCTCAACGGTTCGCTTTGTAAAGTTCAGAGTGACAATGTTATACGCCATCCTGAGGGTGATAGCACGAAAGATCTAAGTACACTTGAAAGTAGATTCTTCGCATTCGCTCAGAATGACGAAAGAAATAAGATTCTAAAACAGTCTTGGTGGATTATTGGCAGGTCGGCCGGCTCAACGCAGCCCTCCCTGGGCTAGCTTCGCTCTTGCCAAAATCCGCAGTTCAAGATGACGTAGTAATTAATAAAAACGTAAAGATCTTAGTACCCTAGTGCCTTAAAGCCTTCTGTAACGAGCCTATTTATTTCCTTATTTCCTTGTCCCTTAGTTAGGCTTGCACATCAAGTTTGTTACCTTGGTTTTTATTTTTAAGAGCCATTGCTTGCATTTTTATTTGTGTGGCTTGGTTTGCAACCTTGTAATCTTGACCTGACGGGTCAGATGGAGCCATTGCTGCTCGAATTACGGTATTCGCGTGGTCAATTGTTTGTTGAGGATTTTTCTTATTTAATGTTGGCATTTGAATTGGAACATGCCCTGAAACCGGTATCCCTTCAGAATTTCTTTCTATAGAAATAGCTCCGGCAAATTGCCCTCCGGCTGCTTTATGTGCCATTTCGTGAGCATAAATGTGATTGTAATTTCTATTAATTAAATCCTGTTTTGCTAAAGTATTAATCATCCTCTACACACTCCTACGACTATTGTAGCAATCTGCTCTCATTTTGTCAATATCTTTATTGCTAAATTAGGAAATCTCCCATTCTTTAATTAGTTTATCCAAGCTATATCTTGCATTTGCCGGACTTGTGGATGGTTTTTTATAGCAATTGTATTTTTCTAACAAATCGGGAAAATATTTTTTGAATGCAGAATATGATTTGTTTCCGTTTAAATAAATTGCTTGGATATTTGGGTATTTTTTCAGTAAATTTCTTATGTCGTTTGGAATTTCATTCTGAATATCAGAATCCAAACTCCCCTCTCGTTTGCAAGATTTAATGGTATCCCATAGTGCAATATTATTTTTCAAAAGGGTTTTCAATTTTAAAGCATAATCAAATTTTGCTAAATTTGATTCGTTGCAATTTTGAGCCATAACCTTCCAAAATCGGTTTTGCGGATGAGCATAATATTGTTGCTGTTCTAGCGATTTAACTCCAGGCATTGACCCTAAAATAAGTATTTTAGAATTGCTATCTATTGAAGGTTTGAAACTTTTGCAATTGTTCATAAATAAATATTAGCGGGCAACGAGACTCGAACTCGCGATCTTCTCCTTGGGAAGGAGACATTCTACCACTGAACTATGCCCGCATTTATTTTCCCCAATCTCAATATATCACAAAAATTTATTTTGAGTATTTTTAGTATTAGTTTATTTTAATGAAGTCCTTTATCTGAAAAAATGTCAAAATAATAGTTATTATTGCTTGAGAACAACCTATCATTATGACCTGTTATTTTTAATTCCATTTTATATTTAGCGGTATTATTATTTTTTCCGGTATTTTTTATTCCTGAATCGCCCCACTCTTTTGCAAAAGATGTTAAAGCTTCTTCAAACCCTTTTAAATATGGCAAACAAAGCGGATATTTATATTTTTCGATAATCTGTTGTTTTGCTTTTGCTCCGATTGTTGCCGGAATATAATCATTTCCTATTTTTGTCAAAATTTGTGTATCAACAGAAATATATTCATTTTCGATTATATTTTTCAGAATGCTTTTTTCAACATTATTTTTTATGTCAAAAATATCAATCAGCTTTGTAATTTGCTTTTTGTCTTCGGGTGACAAATCTTGGTAATCATCAAATTTACACAAAGATTTTACTGCATCTTCATTTGTTGGAGATTTTTCTATTACCTTTTTTAGAATTTCAGGATTTCTTGAATATTTTTCACTCTCAGGGTAAGTTTCTACAATTCCCGAATTAACCAAATACTGTCCTGCTTTATCTATATCAACCGTTCCGTCAGATTTTTGTCCGAATTGAACTGCTTTATCAAAAACATCAACGCTTATCGGGTTTTCTTTGTAATATGTAAAAGTGTCCCAACGGAGTATGTTTTGTTCAAGTTTATTTTTGTCAATAATTTTGTTATCTTTTTGAAGATTTTTGCTAATCAAATCTATCAAAAATTTGGCGTTTTCACTTTCTTCCAAATTTTTAGGTCGGTGTTTGGAACAGGCAAGTGCCATATTTGTTAAATTATTTGCATATAAAATATTTATTGCATTATCAAATTCTTTTTTCAAATTATTCAAAGTTGCAATTTTTTCATGCATTATTTTTAGTTTTTCTTCATTTTTTTTCCGCTCAATTTCATTTAATTCTATTGTGCCTTTTGGGGTTAGATCTTTGAGAGCGTCTGTTATTTCTTTTTCTTGAATTTTCCCTTCTTGAAGTTCATCCAGTTTTCTTAGGAATAATATTAGATTTTTGTTGTCTTCAGGGGTGAAGTTACAATTGTCAAAGTCAATAATATTTTTCAATATTTCTTCGTTGTTCCCTATTTCGCTATTTGCAAAATAGTTTAACCTGTTTCTGAAATCCTGAATATCAAAATGTTCATAATCTTTTTGAGCTAAGTCTATTTGTTTTGCTATTTTTATAAAGCTTTTGATTTTATCAGGAATTTTTTCAAATTTGTATTCTGAACCTTTAAGTTCAGATAGTTTTATTTTCTTTTCGGTTTTTCCGTATTCAATTTCGTTTAATTTTTTCCCTTCTAATATTTGTTGCTTAATAGTATGGAGTACAAAGTTATCAAAGTTAGAGAATAATAATTTTATATCTAATTCAGATACTTTGGGGTTGTTATCTTTTTTGTATTCAGGAATTATTGAAAGTCCTTTTTCTTTAGTTTTTTGGAATCTGTCAATAATTCTGATAATTGTAGGTTCGGCAATTTTTTTTAAGAATGCTACAGGGTCAATGTTATATTTTTTTATGGTTTCTATGATTGAATTTTTTAATGGGTTGTCTAAGTAATCGAGCAGTTCATCTGAATTGTGAACTTTATTCTGAATTCCTTCATATAAATCACGCGTGAAAGATTCTTCAATTTTTTTTGCAATAACTTCTTCCGGTTTGGTAGGGGTTTTTATCTGTGGAAAATATTTATTTAATTCTTCAATTGTGTAAATTCCATTGAGTTTTTTGTAGTGGTCTTTGAAAATTTGTTCAAAGTCAAAATTTCCTTCTTCTATTGCTGTTTTGAATTTATTTAATAATTGGTAATCCCAACGTTCATCTGTTTTGGGTTGATTTTTGGGTTTTTCAGGTTTGAAAAGATTTTTGCGTAGTCTGTTGTATTCTTTTAGTATTTTATTTGATTCTTCGTATTTTTGTTGTGCATTTAAGGCTTTATTTTCACTTAAATTTTCCATTTGAGTCAAAAGTGATACTTGTTGTTTAATATTTGCTCTAAAGCCTAATATTAATTTTTTAAGTGCATATGCAAATAAATCTGCTGAATCGGTATCCTTTATTTCCGTTTGAAGGAGTTCATTTATTTGTTTTAGCAATTTATTTTTTGCAGCTTCAATGTTTGCAGTTTTGGGTTTTACGTTATAAATAGCTCCAAATGCAATTTGGGAGTAATCAACTTTGTCAAAATTTTGTTTTGTTAGTGGGGTGGTGTATTTTTGTGAATTTATTTGATTATTATTAATTTGTTGTTTTTTATTTGTTGGGGTAAATGTAATTTTTTGTATCTGCATAATACTTCCTTGCTTCAACAATAATCATAAATCAAGTAAAGGTAAATTGTTGTTATTTAGGAGTGAAAAGTTTACAATATTTACAAAAAAAGAACCCCTTATAACTTTTGAAGGAGTTCTTTTTTTGCATAAGTTATTTAATTAAACGTTTTTACCCATTTCAAGAGCTTGGTTTGGACAATTCGACCAAAAATGAATATTATATTATAATAGAGTCAAAGAGGTTTAGTGTTATGGATAAAAGAGTTTTATCAAATATTGCATTATTTTTTACGGCATTGATATGGGGAGTATCGTTTGTTGCCCAAAAAGCAGGCATGGAGTATGTTGGGGCGTTTAGTTTTAATGCTGCTAGAAGTTTGCTTGGTGGTTTAAGCTTAATTCCGGTAATTTTTATTGCTAAACTTTTGACAAAAGATACTCGAACTAAAGAGATAAAACATCAGCAACATAAGAATTTGTTTAAGGCAGGACTTGCTTGTGGTGGGGCATTGTTTACGGCAATGACTATTCAACAATGCAGTATGGCTTATGCAACTGCAGGAAAGGCGGGATTTATTTCTGCTCTTTATATAATTTTTGTTCCGATAATTTCAGTATTTTTTGGTTCAAAATTGGAAAATAAAGTTAAAATTAGTGTAGGTTTAGCATTAATTGGTTTATATTTGTTATGTTTCAAACCTGATAACGGAGGGTTTGGAATTTATGATATTTTATTATTGATTAGTGCATTTTTCTATGGTGTACATATTTTGGTTGTAAATTATTTTTCAAAATTTGTTAATGCGACAAAAGCTTCTTGTGCTCAATTTTTCGTAGTCGGATTGTTGTCTATCCCATTGATGTTAATATTTGAAAATCCTACACTCCAAAGTTTTATTGATTGTAGAATTCCAATTTTATATGCAGGAATTTTGACTTGTGGAGTTGCTTATACATTGCAAATTTTGGGACAAAAATATTCTAAAACTCCAACAGTTGCATCTATTATTTTGTCTTTAGAATCTGTATTTGCCGTTGTCGGAGGTGGAATAATTTTGCACGAAACAATGACTCCTAAAGAAATTTTAGGGTGTGTATTTATGATTGTTGCAGTGATATTATCCCAATTGAAGTCCACATCTAAATTACATCATGGAGTTCCTCAAATAGAAGAAAAATAATGCATCTATTTTGAGATTGGCGAAGTGCAAAACATTAGGGTGTTAACCCCTAGTGTTGATAGTTCGTTTTTATAAATAGCACTTTCTTTCTTGACCTGCAACACCGGCATAAAGTTCAACATATTGTTTTGCCGGACTTGCGTCAATTTTTGGCAAAAGAACTTCTTCAATTTGGAAAAATCCAACATCACTTGACATTTCAATATCAATTTTGATAGGTTTCTTTTCGCCCCTGTGAATTCCGATACGATTGATTGCGTTTGCTGAATATTTGTGGATATCTCCAACTTTTGGAGTCGTATTTATGGCTAGAGGAATTCTTGCTCTACCTTTTGTCATATCACAACCGTCTGCAATCAAGATAATTCCTGCTTCTGTTGAGTGGATTTTTCTTGATGTCATGTGACCGATTATTGCTTCAATTGCAACGGCTCTAATTATTACTCGTTTGTGCAAGTCATCAGGAAACATGTGCATTAATGCTCTTTCAATTAAAGGTTTTGCCAAAAATACTGACATTTCTTCATGACCTTGACGTCCGATTGACATTCCTAAATCGTGCATCAAACCTGATAAAATTACGGCACACATACTATCTGTAAATGTTCCGATTTCTTCGTTTTCAAGAGAAGTTTTAATTCCTGCTTCGTGCAAAATATTTAACATTTTTATTGCGTTACTCATAACTTGACGCATGTGAACAGGGCCGTGGTCGTTAAAACCAAGTCGTCTGATTGAAACATTATTTGCATATTCTTGCATTTCTTGAAGTTCTTCATCTGCAAATAAGTATTTTGCAAGTTCTGTACATATAGGATTATTTTTTAGTCTGTCAAGAATTTTTGACTCTGTTGAAAGCTCTTTAACTGATTTCATTATTCTTTCCTTTTGTTAAATCTCTACTAATTATATGATAACGCATAATTATAAAAAAGTTAAGTGATAAAATTTGAACATATTTTGAAACAATTAAAATTATTCTTCTATATTCGTAGTAATATTATAATGGAAGAGTGTCGTGAAGAAATTTTTATTTATTGCATTTTTAATATTATTTAGTTCATTATCAACTCAAGCAGCAGAAGAAATTTGTTTGGAGTTTGATAACAATTTTCAACCCCTAGTGATAAATGATGAGTCTCACTCAGCAGAACCTGATTCTGTTTCTGATAAAGATATTTTGAGCGTTGATGATGTTGATAGTGCGGGAGTGCTTGAAGATGAAAATTTGCTAGAAGAAACTCCACCGATGTTTGGAAACATCCCGATATTAAAAGAAGCAACTGTTGTTGAACAACAGAACAGATTTTTTCAAGGTTTGACAAAAGAAGCTGACAGGCTTTATAAATTAAAGATTGAACAAACAAATACGGCATCATCCTTATTTAAAGAACCGTTAACAAAGCATTTTCAATCAGGCCCTTTAGAGGCTTTTCATCCTTGGGCTGTTTTTGGAATGAATGTAGAAGAAAATTTTCAAGAAGGCGGACATTCTTATAACAAATACAATCCATTCTTGGTTAATGCAATTTTAGATGGCAGATTTCGGGGTGGGAAAGAGAATTTTAGAATTTTGTTAGATGCATCTCATCAACATGACAGACCTTTTATGAGGCAGTTTATTCAGGATTTTTATGTGGAATCTAAAAGAATTCCCCACCATACAATCCTTGTCGGACGTTCGAGAACAGGTATCGGCTATGAAGGTATTCAATCTCCGTATACTTTGCCATTATTAAATCGTTCTCAAATTTCTCGAAATTTTGGAAATATCAGAAAAACAGGTGTCAGAATTTTGGGAAATTATTCATTTGTTGATTATGATATTGGCGGGTACGATTCTGCAACATTTTTCTCTGAATTTTTTCCGGGGATGGAATTTGACGGTTGGGTAAATTTCAAACCATTAGCCAAAACCAACGGTAAATATGGAAAACTTGTGACCGGTGGCGGTATTATTACAGGTCGTAGGCACTCAACAGATTATTTTATTAGTGGTGCATACATTGGATATGAATACAAAAGATTTTGGACAAGGATGGAATATTCTGCAGCAAATGGTTCAAACGGCCCCTCCGGTTTGACTTCAAAACACCGTCAAGGTTGGTACATCACACTTGGTTACAAAATAACGAAAAAGCTTGAAGCAATAGCAAGGTATGACGAATTTGATCCTGATAAATCAGTTCATCATGACCATAGGAGAGAATACACAGCAGGACTTAATTATTATATCAAAGGTCAAGCATTGAAACTTGTTTTGAATTATATATTCTGCCAAAATGAAAGTAACCCAAATAGTCATAGAATATTATTGGGTGCACAAATTGCGATATAAGAATTAGTAAATTATTTCTCCACCGCCTATCAAATGAGAGTCATTTAGGTCATAAATTACCCCTGCTTGACCTGACGTGATAGAGTTTACGGGTTCATAAAATTCTATTTCTGCTTTGTCTTGCAAAATGTGAATATGGGCTTTTTTAGCTTGCATATTATAGCGAATTTTTACCATTGCATCGAATTCTTCTTTTTCTTGTGGGTAAGAAAAATTCAAGTTTTTTATTACTAAACTTTTCCTGAAATCATCTTCTTTTTTTCCAAGATAAACAATATTTTTTTCTGCATCAATATCAACTACATATAGAGCGTAAGGTGCTGCAATCCCAATCCCTTTGCGTTGACCGATTGTATATAAGTAGTGTCCGTTATGTTTCCCAAGTTTTTTGCCTGTAGATATTTCTATAAAATCTCCTGACATATTTCCAAATTTGTCAATCAGATATTTTTTTGTTGTATTTGGTTTTTGAATAAAACAAATATCTTGACTTTCTTTTGAAGATTTTGGGGGAAGATCATAATCAATTGCGATTTGTTTAACTTGCGTTTTGTCATAATCATATAGTGGAAAAACAGTTTTTGATAATTCGTTTTGTCCTAATCTGTAAAGAAAATACAGTTGGTCTTTGTGGGAGTCTTTTGCCGGATATAGTTTGTAAAAATCTCCGTCTTTTCTAATATTTGCATAATGTCCCGTTGCAAATATATCGGCTCCGAGTTCATCTGTTGCGTATTTGAATATTTCTCCCCATTTGATAAATTGATTACAAACAATACATGGGTTTGGCGTTTTGCCGTTTTTATAAGAATTTTCGAAATAGTCAATAACATGTTTTTGAAATTTGTCACAAACATCCAATATGTAGAGTTTTATTCCTAATTTATCTGCAACTTTTTGAGCGTTTTGGCAAATTGTATCCGCAGCTTGTGTATTAACCATTTTCCCTGTAATACCAATAACTTCATATCCTTTTTGTTGGAGTAACAGTGCGGTAACTGAACTATCTACTCCTCCACTCATTGCAACTGCTGCTATTTTCTTTGTAGTCATTTGTTTTTCCTTTTTTCTTTATTATAAATGAAATATTTTCTATTTATAATTTATGTTATAATTTTGGTATGAAAAAGTTATTACTATCTTTAATTCTTCTATTAGTTGTAAATATTTCTGTTCCTGTTTTGGGAAATGAAATTGAGGATGATTATTTGGATATCGCTTCTAATTATTGTGTAATGGGTGATTATAATAAAGCGATTGAATATTTAGACAAAATTTTGTCAATAAATCCTAACAATCAACAAGTTATTGATTTGAAAAAAGGTTTGACGCATGTAATTTCACAAGATAAAAAGTCTTTTGTCGAGTCTGTAAATCCGCTTGTTAAGCAATCTCAAGAATACAAACGAGTAGGGGATGAACAGATGGAGCTTTCTACTTTGAACAAAGCTACAAATTCTGATAATGCTTACCTTGCTTATTATTATTTAGGAAATTTCTACAGGCTTAAACATGATTATCAAAAAGCGATTGATGCATACAATTCTGCAGCTTCCGCTCGTCCTGATTTTGCTCAAGCATTTTTAGCTTCTGCTATTGTTCTTTATGATATAGGAAAATTTGACTCTGTTATAAACCCGATTGATATGTATTTGTCACTCAATCCTGAGGATGATTTGGCGTATGCAGTAAAATCTCGTGCTGAATTTGAGATGGGAATGGTTGAAAATGCAAAAAATGACAATGACCGTGCTATTCAAATAAATGATTGTCCGGAGTATCGTTTTGATAGAGCTAAAATTCTTTATAAAGAAGGAAAGTATGATGATTCAAAAAAACTTTTCACATCGCTTTTATCAGATATTCAGACTGCTAAAATTTATGAATATATGGGATTGTGTGATATTGCAAAACAAGATTATATGAGTGCATTGATGAATATTGATAAAGCAATCATACTCTCTGATGATGACGAATACCTTGAAAATAAATATAATGAAATAAAAGAGATATTGGAAAATAATACTGATGAAAAAAGCTTACAAGAATAAAAAATATACACGTAGACCTAAAAAAGAAAGTTTTTTAACGAAACTATTTAATGCCCTGATAACTATTTGCCTTACTGCTGGCATGGTTTGGGGATTGCAAGCTTATAGTGGCGGTGATAGTTTAAAATTTGTTCAGTTGAGCGATGTTCACTTCCTTGAAAATGGTTCAAATACTACATTCAAAATGATTGGCGAATCTCCACGACTTTTGGATGATGCGGTTAATCAAATCAATGAACAAAAAGATTTAGATTTTGTTATGATTACTGGTGATTTGATAGACAAACCTTTTGAAAAAGAATTAAGAGCTGTCCTTCCTCATTTGGATAAATTAAATGCTCCATGGTACTTTGCTTTTGGAAATCATGACAGATGTGTTGGCGGATATTTGACGACACTTGTTTATATGGATATGCTTCGTGATACAAACAAAAATTTTACATTCAAAAAACCATATTATTCATTTGAACCTAAAAAAGGTTACAAGGTTATTGTTTTAGATGACATTATTACTGATAGATTGACTTCGAACGGTTTTATTGATTCTACGCAGTTGGGTTGGTTGAAAAAAGAGTTAGATAAATCTAAAAATGATACGGTTTTAATCTTTATGCACGTACCTGTTATTGAACCTTTTTCAAGTCCTAATCATAAATTGAAAAACTCATCAGAAGTTATGTCATTGATTGAAAGTTATAAAAATCCGATTGGAGTTTTCCAAGGGCATTATCATGCGACAAAGATAACTCAACACGATAATGTGCTTTATGTAAACACTCCGGCACTTGTATCTTATCCGAATGCGTTCAGATTTGTTACGGTTACAAATTATAAAGATAAAACGGTTTTCGACCTTCAATGGGCTGAAACACGAGAAAAAACTGTTCAAAAAATGGCTAAATTACTTGTATTTACAGGTTCAATTTATTCAGGTGAACCGAGTGACCAATCAGGTGTTTTTGAAATAAAGAAATAAGAAGAGGCTTTTTGATATGAGCAATTTTAAAGTGAAATTCAGAGGTGTTAGAGGAAGTTTTCCTGTTGCAAATAAAAACTTTTTGCAATATGGAGGAAATACTTCTTGTGTAGAAGTAAATGTTGGAGGCCATTTGATAATTCTCGATGCCGGAACCGGTATTGTTAATGTCGGGGATGAACTTATGGAAAAATATATTTCTTCCGGTATTACTCCACAAGAAAGAACTCCGATGAAGGCTGTTGTTTTGATTTCTCATATTCATCAGGATCATTTGTTAGGTTTAACATTTTTCAAACCTCTTCACATAAAGTCGACCGAAATTGAAATTTTCGGTGACGGAAACAAAGCTTCTGATTTATCTGAAAATTTATCAAAGTTAATTTTTGGAAAAACCTTCCCGCTTGATTTGGGTGATATTGCTTGTAAATTGGATATTCATAATATTTGTGATGAGCAGTCTATTATCCTTAAAAAAGGTCAAAAACCAATGCTTGTTCCTAGTGGGACAAAGTGTGAAAATGATGATGTTTTGATTACTTTTTACAAATCTTATGTCCATCCGCAAGATGGGGTTATGATTTATAAAATAACTTATAAAGGAAAATCTTTAGTTTATGCAACTGATAAAGAGTGCTATTTGGGCGGAGATAAAAAGTTTGTTCAATTTTCTAAAGATTGTGATTTACTTATTCATGACGCTCAATATACAACAGAAGATTATTTGAACCCTTATTCTCCAAAACAAGGTTATGGGCATTCAACATTTGATATGGCAGTTGAAATAATGAAACAATCAAATGCTAAAAATCTCGTATTTTACCATTATGACCCAAGTTATGATGATGTCAAACTTAACCGAATTAAGGAACATTACACTGCAAATTATAAAAATGTTCAACTTTCTTATGAAGGTTTAGAATTTGATATTCTGTAATTAATAATTAAAAAGGATAGTGGATGAAAAAGTTTTTAATATTATTCATTTTATTATCTTTGGAACTACCTGTTTTTTCAGCAGGCGGAACTATTGCGACCTACGTTATTGACCCGGAAAAGAATGCTTTTGAACATAATAACAAAGGGGTTATGTATGTTGAAGAAAAATGTTATTATGCTGCAATTCAAGAATTCAAAATGGCAATAAGTCTCAACCCTAAAAAACAAGCAACTGCCGTATATTTTAACAATTTGGGCAAAGTTTATATGACTATCGGTTATCCGAATTTGGCGTTGGATTGTTTTCATAATGCTGTAACTCAATACAGTTTGAATTTCGAGTATTATCAAAATTTGGCAGAGTGTTATAAGAAATTAGGACAAGCTCAAAAACAGTTGAATTATTACAAAATAAAAGATTCAAATCCTTTAAATAAAATTATGGTTGCACTTTTGTATGAACAAATGGGGAACAAAAAGAAGGCTGTTATTACACTGGATGAATTTGCTATGTCTGAACCTAATTTGGTTATCACTCCTGCGGTGAAAAAACATATTCAGGATTTGGTTAAAGAATTACAGCAATCTTAATCTTTTGTTATAGTACAATTGCAAGGATTACAATAAAAGATACAATGAAGGAAAAACCGACTAAAATCCAATAAACAGGGAGCCCTTTTTTATTTGATGCGGTTTTCATCGTTGAAACTTGTTTGGTCGATGTTTTAGTTTTTGGTTTGGTTGTTCGTTTGGTGAAAGTTTTTTCTTTAGCTTTTTCTTCTAAATATTTTTCAGAAAGCGTTTTTTTAGATTTTTTACCGGTAACTAAAAGTTCTGTGTCATATCGAAGTTTTAAAATTGTGCTTTTTGCTTTTTTGTTGTAAACAGCATAATTTATTCCAACTTCAAATGCTCTTTGTAAACACTCTAAAGCTTCCATTCCGTCTTTTTTAACCTTTGCAGAGTGTACGGATTCGTTACCATGTTTTTTTAGAAAATATAAATCATTCACAAATTCTTTTTCTTGTTCTGAACCATTACCTTTGTCTTTGAGAGTCGCAAGCATTTGGTCAAAGGTATTTTCACTTGTGCGATTTTTACCCAAGACTTGTTTACAAACCTGTTCTCCAAAACGTCTGGTCTGTCCCATACATTGTTCAAAATATTCATCACGATAAAGCTTTTCGGCTTCTGTAATGATGTCGAATAAATTTTTATCAATGTTTTTTAGAAAATTAAAATTTGTTGCCATAATGTGATACTACAAGCTCCAAACTCCAATGTCATCAATCAAAAAGCGGAAAATGTTTATAATAAATCACTTGCTTTATAAGTGAAATAGCCTTCGTAATTGTAACTTGCATCAATACCTTTCATATAAACATCGCGGTCATTGATTTCGGAGGTCAAAGCATTTCGCAAAAGTTCTTTAATTTCTAAACTTTTAATCGGACTACGCTCCATTGCAAGAAGATAATCCTCTTTATCAACCTTGCTCCAATCTACAACTTTTCCAAGTTCATTTTTAAGAATTAAATCTAACCAAATTCGAGTGCTACGACCATTCCCTTCTCGGAACGGGTGTGCAACATTCATCTCTACATATTTATCAACAATTTCGTCAAATGTAGATTGTGGCATTTTTTCAATATGTTCTAATGCAGGTTTCAAATACATAACAGGTGCAAAACGAAAGTTGCCTTTTGCAATATTTACAGTCCTAATCTCACCCGCAAAATTATAAATCTCATCAAACAAATATTTATGGATTTTAGCTAACGAATCAAATGTTCCACATTGCAAATTATCAAGAATGCCACGCTCAAAGAGTTCAATAGCTTTTGTTTTGCTAATTTTTTCTTCCATTCTTGCAAGTTCAGAACTATCGGTTATATTCAATTTATTTTCTAAAACCATAAAATCCTCTTTTGTCTGATTATAGCATATTTTTTCGAAATAAAAAAGAGCGGTAATGCCTAAGACACTATCGCTCTTTTTATAATTTAATCAAATTTCTTATTTAGAAATTCTTCCAGGAACAACAACTCCACCTTTCAAGTTCTTTTTGTAGAATTCAACGTGTGGTTGAAGAACGCTATCAAGAACTTCTGGGAATTCTTTACCTTCCATGATTTTTTCAACGATTTCTTGGTAAACAGTAGCGAATGCTCTCAATTGAGTCAACGCTCCTGCTGCTGCTGGAGTTAAGCCCATACCTTGAGTTTTTACTGTTTCAACAAACAAGTTGCCGGTTACTTCGTAAGATTTTGTCAAAGCACCGATGTAGCTTTCTGCATTTTCTCTGCAAACGCTATTGTCTTGAGGAACAGTTAAAGCGAATGCAAATTTGTTAGCAGGATTGAAGTGAGCTTCTGCTGAGTGGTGCATTGCATCAGGAACTTTAGCAATTTGTTTCAATGTATCTTTTACAGATTCATTTTGCATTTGAGCATTCCAGTAAACTGTATTTTCAAAGATTGAACCCATATATTGGTGAACTGATGTTAAAATTCCGTTCAATTTTGCATCTGCCCAGAAAATACCTTCTTTTAATGCATCATTTACATCTAAATCAGCAGTTAATGATTCTGTTGAAATTTCTTGTGCTGCATTCAACATTGCAATCATATCTTCTTTTTTCATTCCTGCGTAAGCCAAAGTGAATAAAGCGTGATCATCAAATGCAGAGAATCTTCCACCTACATCATCATGAATGAATAAGTCGCCTAACCAACCTTGTTCGTTAGAAGTTCTTCTCAATTCAGATTTTTCAGCGTTTTTATCGGTAACTGCGATGAAATGTTTGTGAGCTAATTTTTCAGCTTCATCTTGTGATTTGCCTTGAGCCTTGTATGCGTCAACTAACATTGCCAAAACTCTTAAGAAACCGTCTTTAGTTTCAAAAGTTGAACCAGATTTTGAAGCGATTAAAAAGTTTGAATCTAAAACATTGTTTTCTAATTTATACAAAAATCTTTCTAAACTTGCAGAATCAACATCTGAATAGAATTCGATTTTGTCGCCTTTGATGTTCAAACCGTTGATTGATAGCATGTGTTCAACAGTGTGTTTTGAACCGCCAATACCCATAACGCTTAATTTAGAAGCACCTGTTTGGCTTTGTAATTTTTCTGCTAAAGAATAGATTTCGTCAACTCTTTTAGCTTGTTCTGAAGGTAAATTTACCCAGTTCAAGAATTGACCTTGTTTGTTCGCACGAGATGAGAATTCATTTACGAATTCAGAAATTTTTGATGAATATTTGCTAAAATCAATACCTGAAAATTTAGCTGTAATATTTGCATTTTTTGTCAACATGATAACCCCTTTCTTGTAGTTATATATTACAACAATATTCTACTATAAAATTTTTATTATAAATAATTTTTTCACCTATTTTAAGAATTTTAATATTTTTTTACGTTTTTATTACCCTCTCTCCTTGTGATACAAAGCGAACCGTTGAGCTGTGGCGAACTTACAAATTCAGTAGAGGGTTTAATGCGTTTGTAGATTCTTCGGGCACTTCACGCTCGCATTAAACGGATACGGCTCACGCCTTAATGCTTGAGCTCGCGTGCCCTCAGGATGACGCTAAAGATAAAAATCATAAAGAACTTATTTCCCTATTCCCTTATTTCCGTCTTCCTTAATAGCCAAAACTGTAATATTAATAATGTATAGTCTTATTACTCTTGCCCACTTGACAAAATAATTCTTTTTATATAAACTATTACGTAGGTAATAATTTATGATTAATTTAAACGTAAATACAACATCAAATACCTCCTCCAATTCGTGTGAATCCAAAAACGGGACTTACATGAATTTTTGCGTTTGAATTTTTTAGTTTGAAATCATAGCAAATTTTATAATTATTTTTAAAGTTCCGTTAATTTTAACGGAACTTTTTTAGTGTAAAAAGAACAATTTTATCAGTAAGGGAAATCAATGAATTTAACAGTAACAAATGACTTTAACAACACAAAAAGACACTATCAGCCGGCATTTAAGGGCCCTATGGACGGAGTTTTGACTTCAACATTGAGAACATTGGATACGAACGAAATGGCAAATGCGGTTTTGCTTGATTTGGGTGCAATGGTTGCACCAAGAACATATATTGATACTAAAAAGAGAAATTCAAATGCAGGTGCTGAAACATTTTTTAGAGAAATTTGCGGAACCTTTATCAATTGCTTATCTGCAGGTGTTTTTGCTATATTGATTTCAAATATTGCTGCAAAGCATATTAATCCTGATGTTTCTGTAAATCCTAAAAGTTGGTTTAGTGATAATTCTGTTAAAGTATTAAAAAATGCTTGGGATAATAGTGATAATAATGTAGAAAAATATGTCGAGAATGTTTTTGAAAATATGAGCGGTCAAGACGGTAAAAAGCGTTCTGAATTCAAAAATGTCGAATGGAATAAAGTTGATTGGTTTGAAGAAAATAAGTGGAAAAATCTAACTTGGGACAATCCTAATTATAAAAATCTTCAAGATAAATTGACAACTAAAAATGGCTTCATTGCAACTTTTTCAGATCTTATAAAAGATAAAAATATTACACCTAAAGACAAAAAACAAGTTTTTGATATATTTGAAACTCGTTTGACAAATGCTTTTGGAGTAAACAGAAGTGTTGATGTGAAAATCGGACAAAATACGTTAAATGCGACTTTGCATAATATTTTGCGTGACACTTACGATATGGGTCGAGATATTTTCACAAATGACAAGGTTAATATTGATGCTGCATTAGCAAAAATAGGAAAAATTAACAAAGTAAAAATTTTTGGTGCATTATCATTGGCATCAATTCTTGGTTTAACTAACCAAAGATTAAATAGAAAAATTACAGAAAAACGTACAGGTAAAAAAGGTTTTGCAGGCGATCCTGATTATGACATTTCAAATTCTAATCCTGCAAATCAAGATGAAAAAGTTAAAAAGAATAAAGGTTTACTATTCAAAAAACTTTTGGCAAGTGCCGGTATGATTGCTATGACGATTGGGGTTATGAAGGTTAAGAGCCCTAAAGATTTTGTTAAAAAACTTCAATTTACAGGGCCGATTTCAACCGGTAATGCTATTAAAACAGTTTACGCTTCAACTATTGTCGGAAGATTTATGGCGGCAGATAGTGAGACCGAGCTTAGAGAATCTGTAACAAGAGATTATTTTGGATTTTTGAATTGGCTTGTATTAGGCGGATTTGCGGCTAAAGGTGTTGCAAATATTTTTGATAAAAAACAAGAAAACTTATTCAATATTTCAAAAGAAGGTAAAGGTATTAAACATTGGTTGAATGATATAAGTTTGAAAACTCATGCTGAAATTGCGGCAAAAGGAAAAGAATTTGCGAAGAAAAATATTTGGAAATTGAATGTTGCACATATTGCGGGGCTTGCATATTCAACGGTTGCTTTGGGTATTATTCTTCCATTAATTAATATCAAAATGGCTAACCGAAAACCAAAAGTTAATAATCAAACTCAGGTTCAAAATCAAAAATAAATTTTAAATACAATATGGGTAATGTTATTATTTGGAGTATCTTAGGATGCTCTTTTTTTTTAATAATTATTTACAAAGTGTTAAAAATTTTTATTTAGCGTTTATATAATAACCAAATAGCGTTGTTAAGAAAAATAGAAAGGGAAAAATAAAATGGAAGTACAAAGAACCGCAAGTCCTCAGTTTGGTTCAAGATTTATAGCTCGTGCAACAGTTCAACAAAAAATAAACAGAAGATGGGAAGATATGCCTGTTAATTTGGTTAAATTTGATGCAGGTAATAAAATGGACAGATTAACTATTAATTTTTTAAGTTTGTTGTGGAATGGTGGTAAAAATTTGTCCGGAACAATTGCAGAAGAAGCCGGAATTTTGAGAAGGAAATCTCAAATTTATGCTTTAACTACTCAAAAAGATGATTTTAAACATTTAGACATTAATAAAATTCTTGGACTTATGAGTACAGATAAAGTTGACCCTAAAACAAAGACTGCTGAAATATTTAAAATCGGTACAGATCCTCAATATGCTTACGAACAAAATAAACGTAATCGTGATATTCGTCATATTGCAAAGGCTATGGTTGACTCTTTTTCAAAAAAAGTAGCAAAGCCTTTTGTTTCTTATGCTGAACCTCAGGAAGTAAAATTCTTGGAAAAAGTTAATCTTTCTCCAAAGTCAAAAGACGTTATTGAATTTATTGGTTAAAAGATTGGAAAATAAATAATAAAAAGAAAAAGAGGCGGTGGTTAAATTGCCTCTTTTTAGTGTACAGTTGTGGTTGTAAAAAATAAGGTTTTTGTATATAAGATGTTAAGTTTACCTAACACTTATGTCGTAAAAAATGGCTTTTGGTGGTATTTTTGTCAAAATTTTTCTTAACATGTTTGTCACTATTTCTGTAGCCTGTCCCTGCTCTGTAACCGGAAATTGCGTATAATAAAGGTAGAGACGGTTCTATCCATTTCAATCCTGATAGGAGTGAAACAGTTGCAATATCATCTGAATGAAGTCCTAAATCTAAAAGTTCAGGAGTTCGGGTGTCTTTTTGTTTGTTATTTTTGGATAATAGAGGAGAGATTAATTTGTTGCTGATAAAGTTTGCAATTGCACTTCCTCCGATTACACCTGTTAGTAAAATTCCTGAGACCATACCAACGCATCTTGCAGTTTTTGATTTGATATTTTTGTGTTCAAGAATTCCTAATGCAATTCCCGCTCCGACATTGCACATGAAAATATTTGCAAGATATTGATAGACTCCTTCTTTGATTTTATTTGGAACTTTGGGTTTCCAATCTTTTTCTGTTGCCATATCTGCGGCAATTCCACCTGCAATTCCACCAACTACAGGTACGGCTCCAAATATTGATAACCAACCGATTTCTCTAAATAAGTCTTTTGAAGTTATATTATCAGGAGGCGGGATAATTTTATTTAGGACGTCAGTTGATGTTTTTTTATTTAAAGTATCAACCTCTTTGATTGTAAGGATTTTATCTTTAGCTTTTTCTAAGATTTTTTTAATATTTTCTTCAAATTTATTGTTTTTCAAAATGTTTGAAATAATTTCAGTATTGTTTTGTTTAATTTGTTTCAATGTTTTTTGAGCCGGACGTCCGGTGATGAAGTTTGCAATTTTAGGTGCATTTATAGCCGAAATCGCAGTTGCTCCAAGGATGATTGAGGTTTTAATTGCTGTTTTGCGTTTATCTTCCGGTTTTGCATTTTTAACTTCGTTTGCTACAAATCCCGCACTTGCCAGTGTTAAAACAACGGGGATTTTTTGATTTAATTTTGCGGTTAAAATTGGTTGGTCTAAAAATTTTCCAAATGATGAGACTTTAATCATTAATTGTTTTCCTTTTTATATAGCTCTAATATTTCAGGGTGTTTTTTGCATAAATTTGTAAATTTTTGCATCTTTTCTAATATATTTTGAGAAATAATATGTTCGACTTCACAAGCATTGTCACTTGCTTCTTTGTGCGGAATATCTAAAACTTTTTCAAAAAAATGTTCAATAATATGGTGTTTTTCATAAACTTTTTTTGCCGCTTTGATGCCTTCTTCTGTAATTGCAATAGCTTCATAACTGTTGTATGTTATGAGTTTTTTGTCAACAAGTTTTGCCAATGCTTCGGAAACAGAAGCTCTTGAAATGTTCAATTGTCTTGCAAGTTCGGCTCCTTTGAGCGGTTTGTTATTAAGATGAGCAATATAAATTGCTTCAACATAGTCTTCTAAACCTGATGATAATTTTTTAACATTTTTCTGCATTTTAATATCCTTTTACAAAATGTATTGTAAGGTATACCTAACAATTTGTCAAGCGGAATTTTTTTTATAAAGTTCAACTATATGGAGTATGTGAAATTTTCTGTTGACATTTATACTTAATATGGAGAGAGGAAAATCTATGTTAGCTCAAACAGTACGTGATAATGTAAAAAGTGTAAATAATTTAAGAACAAAGGCTACAAAGTTTAGCAGTTTGTTTCAATCTGTTCCTATAAAGGAAGAAGCTTCTTTGGAAGAAGTTTTGGCTAAGGCTCATTTGACACCTTATGTTAAAACCGAAGAAATTGAAGTTGTTGATGATGAAAATGATTTGGCAACTGAAACAAATACAGATGAAGATTTTGAATATATTGTGGAAAATCCTAATGAAGTTGTTGTTCAATTTCCGATTAAATCAGATATTAATTTAGACGAAAAATTGCCATTCTTCAAATCTATAACAATGAAATTGAATAAAATTTACGGATAAAGTTTTTTGTAATATGTAAACTAAAAAGGCGGCATTTTTATTAAAAATGCCGCCTTTTGTGCTTGTTCTTATTTAGTTTTTAAGCTGTTAATTTTAGTTCATCATTTGGTTGGATAATTACTCTATAGTTGTCATCTTCATAGTGTAAACCATTGATTTTGATTAACTCATTTGTATGTTTCAAAATTTCAGCGTTTGTTGGTTGATAGTTTGGATCAGGGTTCATATCTTGTAAGTGTTTTTTAGCGATGTTCCAAACATTGTCACCTTTTTTAACTACATAAACATTTCCTGTTGCTGTTGAAGCTTTATCAGATTTATCAGTCTTATCGGTTTTATCTGTCTTATCTGCGTTGTCCTCTGGATTTGTTTTGTCTGTTTTATCCGGATTTCCAGGAATTGGAGTTGCTACCGGAGCTTTATCATCAGGCTTTTTATCATCCGGTTTTTCAGGATTTGCCGGAGTTTTATCTACAGGTTTTGTAGTTTTTGGCGGTTCTGCCTTTTTGTTATCAACAGGACTTTCTTCTGCTTTATTACCTGCAAAGTGGTCATAAACTTTTTTACCTAAGTAAGCCAAACCTGCAACAGCACCTGCGATTAAGCCCCATTTGCCTGCTTTTTTAGCAAATTTACCTAATTTACTCATAAATCCGGTACCGCCTTTTTTAGATGTATCTTCAATAATTTCTGCGTATGGTATATCATCAATTTTTGATAATGCTTGTTCTTTTACGGTTGTTGCCGGAAGAGAAACGTGTTTCCCTGTACTTGCGTCAAATACTGTTTTACCACCAAATTTATTTTCTTTTGCAGCTTGCTCAGCAGCTCTTTTTGCTCTTTTTGCTGCAATTTGTTCCGGTGTAATTTGTACAGATTCGTATTTCCCTGTTTTACTATTAAAAATAGTCTTTCCACCTGCTTTATTTTGTCTTGCTGCTTTGTCTGCGGCTTGTGCGGCTCTACGAGCTTTTTGAGCTTCTGCCTGTTTCTTTTGTCTTAGTCCTTCGACCAAATTTCCAATTTGAGTTCCAGTTGCACCATTAACTGCTGTCATCTTAAAATCCTCCATTTCCCTTTTTTTAAGTTTGTATATATCCCCTATGCTTTAATAAACAATTTTTGAATTCGGAAATTGCCTTTGAGTATTTCAAAAGTATATACTTTTTGTTATAAAACTTAATAATTAATTCTGATTTTGACAAAAAGAAAGGCTGTCAGGGTAAACAGTGACAGCCTTTTGTGAGTATGAGGATTGTTATAAGTTTAGACTAAAAATCTCTTGGTTTTACTCCATGAATCCAATTTGATTCAATTTTTTCTAAAGAGATTCCTTTGGTTTCCGGAACACAGAAATACACAAATATTATGCATAACATTGAAACTATTCCAAAGCCCCAAAATGTCCAAGCTCCACCAATTCTATGTAATAAAATCGGAAAACTGCTTACGACAAAGAAGTTGAATGCGAAGTTTGACACGGTGCAAATACTCATTGCAACTCCTCGAATTCGTAGTGGAAATACTTCTGAAACTAAAATCCAACCGATTGGTCCTAAACTCATTGCAAAACAAATGATATATGTAACTAAACTTCCAACAGTTACCCATTTTAGGTTATCTCCGAAGAATTCTGCAAATTCAAATCCGCAACCTAGTGCAATCAAACTTAGCATTACACCTGTCAAGCCGAAATAGAGTAACGGTTTTCTTCCTAGTTTGTCTGTAAAGAATAGTGCTACAATTGTCATTAAGAAGTTGATTACACCAATTCCTGTTGTAGCGTAAATTGCCGTAATATTGCTTTCAAAACCTGCATTTTTAAATATCGTTGGTGCATAATAAATAATTGTATTGATACCTGTACAGATTTGAGCGAACATAATTCCGATACCAACAACAAATGGCATAATCATCCATTTTTTTAATCTGAAATTTTTATCAGTTTTTGTTTCTTCATTCAAGATTGTTTTTTTGATATCTTGAATTTCTTTTTCTGTATCAATGTTAGGTTCAATTTTTTTGAAGGCTGTTTTTGCTTCTTCTTCACGTTTTTTACTTACAAGCCAACGCGGAGTGTCGTGCATAAAACACATTCCGACAAATAAAATTACCCCGGGAATTACACCTGCAAATAGCATCCAACGCCAATTGTAAACGGCATGAGCAAATACTGCGTTGATAAAATATGAGAATAAAATTCCGGCTGTAATTGCCCACTGGTAAAGTGAAACAAGTGTTCCTCTCAAATGTTTTGGCGAAATTTCAGACAAATACAAAGGAACAACAAAGTTTACAACACCAACGGCAAAGCCGACAAATATTCTTGATGCAATTAAGACATAAATATTAGGAGCAAATGCACATAATATTGATCCGATTGTGAAAATTACGGCAGTTGCCATAATAATTTTTTTTCGCCCAAACATATCGGCAAGAACTCCATTGGTTGCAGCTCCGATAACAGCACCAATCAAGACAGAACTTACTAAAATACCTTGAGCTGTGTCTGCCAAATTCCAGGATTCATTAATAAATAATAATGCTCCTGAAATTACTCCAGTGTCATAACCCGATAGCAAACCACCCAAAGACGCAATAATTGCGACAATGTACAACCATAAATACTTCATATAAACCCTTTCTTAGCTCTATAATATTATTATAACTATATTTTTTATATTTTTAAACCCCTGTTTCAATTTATTTTTATGTTAAAATTCTTAAAAATAATTAGCGAGGAATTAGATATTGTTTAAAGATAAATTCGGAAATTTTAAAGGTGATTTGTTTGGTGGAATTATTGCAACTATTATTGCATTCCCTCAAGCTTTGGCTTTTGGTGTGGCATCAGGTGTGGGGGCTTCTTCAGGTATTTGGGGAGCAATAATTTTATCTTTGATTGCAGGAATTTTAGGTTGTAATCTACCAATGGTATCAGGTCCGACAGGCCCTACGGCAATTATTATCGCGACTGTTGTTGCTGCTTGTAGTGGAGATATCTCTTCTGTGGTTACTGTTTTGGTTATGGCTGCAATTTTTCAGATGATAATTTCTTTAACTTCTATCCCGAAAATGATAAAATATGTTCCTTATCCTGTGATTTCAGGATTTTTAACCGGAATTGGGTTGATTATTATAATTTTACAGTTGGCTCCATTATTAGGAAGTGAAGCTCAATCTTCTACAATCAAAGCATTGATGAATTATCCGCAAGTTTTTTCTTGTATAAATATTCATGCTCTTATTTTAGGGGTTGTAACTCTTTTATTGTTGTTTTTTACTCCAAAAGTTATTACAAAATGGGTTCCGGCTCAACTTTTGGCACTTGTTTTGATGACAGGTGTTGCGTATTTTACGAGGTGGCAGGTTGATAAAATTTCATCCATAAGTTTTTCTCTTCCGCATTTTTTTATGCCTGATTTTTCTATTGGTGCAATTTCAAAAGATATTCCAATTGCTTTGACTTTAGCGTTTATTGCGACAAGTGAAAGTTTATTGACCGGAATAATTATGGATTCTTTGACAAAAATTAAGCACAATTCGAAAAGACTTGTGCTTGCTCAAGGATTTGGAAATTTGTTCTGTGCAATCACAGGTTCAATGGTTGGTTCTGCTGCAACGATGAGAAGTGTTGCTGCAGTAAAAGCCGGTTCTAAAACTCGTTTAACTCCTATTTTTTCAGCATTTTTGTTGATTTTTGTATTGTTTAAGTTGACGCCGTTTATTGCTCAAATACCGATTTGTGTTTTGGCGGCAATTTTGATAAAAATCGGATATGATATTTTGGATTTGAAGGTAATAAAGGTTCTGAAATTTGCACCGAAAGACGATTTGTATGTTTTACTTACAGTGTTGGGCTTGACTGTTTTTTATAATTTGATTTTTGCTTTAGGTATCGGAATAATTCTTGCTGCTTTGCTTTATGCAAAGAGGATTGCGGATGATACAAATATAAAAGTTACGCATTACAACCATTTGGATTACACCCCTTATGAAACAAAAATAGAACGTGATTCTCATTATAAAATAAGAATTTTGCACATTGACGGGCAGTTTTTCTTTGGTTCTACCACTCAAATTGTTTCGCATTTTGATGAATTGCTTGAAACTGAATGTATAATTTTGAATTACAGTTCAAATACCGAACTTGATATGTCGGCTATTTTTGCCTTAGAGGATATTATTGTTCGTTTGAAATCTCAAAAAATTCAGCTAATTTTGGTTATTCCTAATCAAAAAGTTTATGAACAGATAAAATCTTTGGAAATTGTTTCTCAAATTGGTGAAGATTTTCTTTACTTGGATGAAAAAGACGCGATAAATCGTGCAGTTGCGGAATATATTGACTAAAATATTTTGTGATACAATATTTTTGAAGATAAAAGGAGATATGTTATGTTTCAAGTTTACACAGCAAAAGATAAGTCAGAATTATCAAAAAATTTAATTGGTGAATTTAAAGATTATGATGATGCGATGGATTGTGCAGAAAAAGCAATTGAAGGCAAATCAGGACTTCGTTATATTGTAGAAGAAACTAACGGTTGCGTTAACAGTTATGGGGAATTAATCCCGACTGTAGTTGCAGAAAGTGACTAAATTTTTATAGATTTTTAAAAGATGAAGGCTGAAGTTTCGTTGCCGAAGCTTTAGCCTTTCATTCTTTCTAAAAGTTTGGTGTATCGTTTGAAATCACGCCCCCAAACTTTTAACGCTTCCAACACCGGTCGCAAACTATATCCAACATCTGTGAGGGTGTATTCAACTTTTGGCGGAATTTGCGGATAGACCGTCCTTTCAACAAGTCCGCATTCTTCCATTTCTTTTAATTTTGCACTAAGAACTTTTTGGGTAATTCCTGTTACGGATTTTTTTAATTCTCCAAAACGTCTTGTGCCGTTAAGCAGCTCTCTGATTATTAAAAACTTCCATTTGCTGTCTGTCATGTAGAGTGTGACTTCGATTGGGTCTTTTGGTAGGTCTTTTGAATTCATGAATACTCCGTTAGTATCTTTTGGGAACTTTAAAGTATTTCTATACTATCACGATTTGACAAGGGTTGCAAGTTATTAATTTTAAAATAATTCTTTTAATTCATTTTGTGTGAATTGGTGTTCTTCAACGGTGGCATATTTTGTTGGAAGGATGAATATAATGTGGTTTTGGGTAGCTTTTTTGTCAGATGTCATTAAATTTATTATTTTATTTTTGTCGTATTGTGGAATTTGTTTGAAATTGAATTTTTTTAATAAGTCGTCACACAAAAATTTGTATTCTTTGTCTATAAAATTCAATTTTAATGCAAGGTTTAGTGCAAATTTTATTCCTTGAGCTACGCATTCTCCATGGGTAAATTTTTTGTATTTTGTAATGGTTTCAACTGCGTGGGCATACGTGTGTCCAAAGTTCAAAATTTTCCTCAAATTTCCTTCTTTTTCATCTTTTTCAACAACTTTTGCTTTTAAAGTTATGCAAATTTTAATAAGTTCTTTGAGTGTCAAAATGTCACGAGATAGAATTTTTTCAATATTTTCATTTAAAAAATTCAACAGATGTGGTTCATTTTCAGGGGTGCAATTTTTTTCGATAAATCCGTATTTTACAACTTCTCCCAAACCACTTTTGAATTGTCTTTCATCTAAAGTTTTTAGAAAATTAGCATTTATTATTACGTAATTCGGTTGATAAAAAGAGCCAATCAAGTTTTTCCCGTATTTTGTGTCAATTGCGGTTTTCCCGCCAACAGAACTGTCAACGCAAGCTAAAAGTGTAGTTGGAACTTGGATAAATTTTATTCCTCTCATATAGGTTGAAGCTGCAAATCCTGCAATATCACCGACAACCCCTCCTCCGATTGCAATTATGTAATCTTGTCGTGTTAATTTTTTTCGGAGTGCAAAATCTAAAATTTTTGCATAATTTTTAAAATTCTTTTCACCCTCTCCGTCTTTCAGGATAAAGGTTTTGTCCTTTGGAAAGTCCAAAATTTTTGAATATAATTTATAAACTTTTTGGCTAAAAATTACGATATAATTTTTAGTTCCGATTTTATCAAATATAGAATTTTTAAGGTTTGAAATATCTTCATTATTAATAATTATTGGGTAAGAAATTTCTTTTTCTTTAATTTCTACATTTATTTGTAACATTTTAAAACTCCTAAAATCTCTTCAACTATTGTATTCGGATTTTTGTTATCGGTCAAAATTGTAATATGAGATTTTTCATAATTTTGTTGCCTGTTTTTTATTATTTCAGTGATTTTTTCGATATTCATTTGATTATTCAAAAGTGGTCTGTCGGTGTTATTTTTTATTCGGTCAAAAATTACGGAAGGGGAGGTTTTGAGGTAAATTATAACGGAATTTTTGATAAGTAATTTTTGAGTTTCCGCATCCTCAAATGCTCCGCCACCAAGAGAAATAACTTTATTTTCATTTGAAAAATTTGTTTTTATTGTGTTTTTTTCAATCGTTCTGAAATATTTTTCTCCTTCGGTCTTAAAAATTTCGGATATTTTTCGATTTTCAATTTTTTCAATCTCACAATCAATATCAATACTTTGAAGATTTAATTTTTCTCCTAAAAGCTTGCCTATTGTGGTTTTTCCTGAGCCCATCATTCCAATAAAAATTATTGTTTTCATATTTTTATAATAGCTTAAAATAAAAAATAAATATACTTAACTTTTTTGACTTGCATAATTGATAATGTATTATGAAACTAATAAGAGGGATGAATTTATGTATAAAAAAATAATAGCTCTATTGATGTTAATTACTTTAGTTTGCTGTGGTTGCGGGAAGAAAGAAACTCAACCTGTAGCAAATGATTTGAACACAATTACGACAAGAGATAAATTGTTGATTGGTGTGAAAACAGATACTTATCCGTTTGGTTATATTGATTCAAAAGGACATTTTACCGGTTATGATGCGGCTTTGGGCAGGCTTATTGCTAAAGGAATTTTAGGAAGCGAAAAGAAAGTTCAATTTATTCCTGTCACAGCCTCAGATAGAATGATGAAATTGTATTCAGGAGATGTTGATATGATTATTGCAACTATGTCAATCACTCCAAAACGTCAGGAAATTTTAGATTTTTCTGACCCGTATTATGTTGCAGGACAGGCTGTTTTAATAAATAAGGGAAGTAATATCAAATCTCTTCGTGATTTGAACGGTAAACGAGCTATTATTGTTTTTGGCTCAACAAGTGAAAGAAGTTTGAGAACAGCCGTTCCTAATGTTGGAATTTTGGGCTACAAAACATATCACGATGCTTATAAGGCTTTAAAAAGGAGAAAAGCTGATGCTATTGTTTCTGATGATACCATACTTTTAGGTTTGGCTCTAAAAGACAGTTCGGTTGAACTTTTGCCAAAACGATATACTAAAGAACCTTATGCTGTTGCATTTAGAAAAGGTGATGAATCAAAAGATTTGATTAGGGCTGTTAATAGTGTAATTAATATTGAAACCAGAAACGGTAATCTTAAAAAAATTCAAAAAACTTTTGGAATAAAATAAATTGTTGATTTAGAAAAGAGGGGCATTTTTCATTCGAAAAATGCCCCTCTTTTTATTAAACATTCAAACTAAATCAATTCACCTTTAAGATACCAAGTTTTAACGCCAACGATTTTTGCGTTTACAAATTCGCCTGTTAAATCTTTATCATAAGGGATGTGAACAATTTTGTTATTTCTTGTTCTTCCGGTTATTACATTTGTACCTTTGTGATTTTCAAAGTTTTCAATCAATACTTCCATTTCTCGACCTAAGAATTTTTGGTTAGAAGCTAAACAGCATTTTCTGTTTTGTTCATTCAATCTTGCAAGTCGTTCAAATTTTGTATCTTCATCAATAAATTTGTCAACCCATTTAGCGGCTACGGTTTTTTCTCTTGGCGAATAGGCTGCAGTGTTTGAGTAATCTAAACCTAATTCATCCATTGCTGTCAATGTTTCAACAAATTGTTCTTCGGTTTCCCCAGGGAAGCCTGCAATGAAGTCACTTGTGATAGTTACATCTGGAACCATAGCTCGAACTTTGTTTGCTATTTTGAAATAAGTTTCTCTATCATAGCGTCTATTCATTTTTTTGAGGACTTCACTACTTCCTGATTGCATTGGTATGTGGAAGTATTCGCAAACTTTGTCAAGTTCGATTACTGTATTGATAAGTTCATCTGTAATATCTGTCGGATAAGATGTTACAAATCTGATTCTGAATTTGCCTTCAATTGCGTTTACATCTTTAAGTAAATCTGCAAGTCTGTAATTTTTGTCTTTAAAATCTTTTCCGTAACTGTCAACATTTTGACCTAACAATGTAATTTCTTTAAATCCTGAATTTAGGGCATCTTTAACTTCTTTGAGAATTGTTTCCGGAAGTCTAGAGCGTTCACGACCTCTTGTGTAAGGTACGATACAGTATGTACAGAAGTTGTTACAGCCTTCTGTGATTGGAATCCAAGCATTAACAGATTTTACTCTATCAATTTCAAATTTAACTGCTTTGTCGTCTTCTGTTGCGTTAGTTTCTTCGCATTCGCAAACTTTTTCTCCATTATTAATTTTCTTGATAATGTCAGGTAATGAATAAATTTTGTGAGTTCCTAAAACAAAATCAACATAATGAGCACGTTTAAAAATTTCTTCGGCTTTTTGTTGAGCAACACATCCGCAAAATCCGATTTTTAATTCAGGTCTTGTTTTCTTCCATTTGCCCCAAGTTCCAATTAGGCTGAATGCTTTATCTTCACTCAGTTGTCGAATTGAACAGGTGTTTACCATTAACAAATCAGCTTCTTTTGGGGTGTCAGTTTCTTCGTATCCAAAATTAGATAGCATACCAAGCATTCTTTCGGTATCAGATTTGTTCATTTGGCAGCCCATTGTTTCTATATAAACCTTTTTCATTGTTTTTCCTTTTTTGCTGTAATTGTAACTATATTCAATTATTATACAAAAAAGAAATCTTGTAAAATTATTCGTTTGTGGTGAAAAATTCTTTGGCTAATTTGATTTCATCTTCTTTGGTAAGGTTTGGATTTTGCAATTTTTCTTTCAATATAAAATCAAAACACTGTTGGTATTTGTTAGATGGTTTTATTCCGAGTTTTTGGAGAATGTTGTGTCCGTTGATTTGAATTTTGATGTTTTTTAGTTTGTTAAAATATTTTTCAACCGTAGAAAAATCATTATATGAATACATTATTATTGATTCAAGATTTACGCTTTCAAATGTTTTGTAAATTTCAAAGTCGGTTTTTGGAGTTTTGGTTTGAATTTGTTTATAATTTTCTATTATTTGTTTCTCAATTTTTGTTAGCGGAAGATTCGAAATATCAGGAAAAAGTCCAACATAGATTACCCAAATATTTTGGGGAGAATGCTTTATTATTAATTGTTGGATTTGTTTGATTTTTGTTATGTCAAAATGAATATTTGTATTATTGGGGCTGATAAGTTTATAAATTTTTTGAGATATAAATTTTTCAAAAGCAAGTGGAGAATTTAGGTTGAAGGTTTCAATCAATTCTTTTTTTAGCCTTTTATATGACATGTCATAGTTAATATTTTCAAGATATTCATCTTGAAGTTTTTTTGTATGATTGTCGAGTTCAAATCCAAATCGAACTGAAAATTTTAATCCTCTTACAATTCTTGTCGGGTCATCAACAAAACTGTTATCATGCAGAATTCTGAGGGTTTTATTTTTTATATCCTCACGACCATTGGTGTAATCAATAATTTCACCTGTTTGGGTGGATTTAGCTAGAGCATTAATTGTAAAATCTCTTCTTAGAACATCTTCTTTTAGTGAACATCCGATATCTTTTACAACAGGAAGGTGTCCTTTTTGAGGATAAAATTCTCCTCGAGTGGATGCGATATCAATTTCTTGACCTTCAAGTTTAATTCTTACAGTTCCAAAAGGTTCATTTATTTGAACAATTTCAGCGTTTGGAATATTTTTTGCAAATTCGATAGCGTTTCCAACGTAAGTTATATCAATGTCAAAACTTTTTTTGTTTAGAATTTCATCTCTTACAACTCCGCCAATATAGTATAAGTTTTTATCCTGTAAATTGATGATGCTCATTTTCTCATTTTAGCTTAAAATATACTAAAATGGAAATAGTATAGATTTTTTTTAAGAAGGGACTCCATGTTACAGGAAGCAACAAAGGCACTGAATTCAGCATTTAATAACAGTTTTATAAAGAAAACAAGCCAATATCTTCATGATTGTGTGAGAGAAGAAGTTAAAAGTTCGACTTTCAGAAATTTGAAAGGTGATAAGGATAACAAGTGGATTTTTCTGAAAGATAATGAAACTCTTTTGACACAAGGTTTGGAGTATTTAAAACTTGACGGTTCAAATCCTAATTTGACTGAATTAATGATTCAAAGTGATTTGAGTACAAAAGATAAATACTTGATTTATGGTTATATGTTTCTTGTTGGGAGAAACGGAAAATCACGCAAGCGTAATGAATTTTTGACTCCGTTATTGTATGTTCCATGCAAATTAGAAAGAAATGGGGTTAATATAAATTGTATCAGGCAAGACGATGTTTTGTCCTTAAATACAGGTGCTTTAGCAGCATTATTAAAAAAAGGTGATGATGACGATGAAGTAGATTTGTTTTTAGAAGGTATTTTGGATGTAGTTCCTGATTTGCCTATTACAAAAGAGAAAATGGATATCTTCTTGACAACATTGAAATCTCTCATCCCTGACATTGAAATATCAGAAGGTACAACAGAAGATGCGGATGAAGATAATATTGCTAAAGATGAACATACTGCAAAAGATTTGTCAGATACAAAGATTACCGGTGAAAATTTTGATGAAATAATTGAAGAAGAAGTTCAAGAACAAAAATCAAAACCGGTCGGAGAGATTAAAAAACTTTGTGTAACTTATCAGAGTGCAATAATTCTAACTAAACGTCCGTCAGTAACGGCAGGTGTTTTGCATGAGTTGATGCAAATTGCGGAAAAACCAAGCGGAGTTTATCGTGAAACTACTTTGAGTGTAATTAATGATGAATATACTCAATCAGGTGAAAAAAATCTTCCGCTGAAAGATTCTGATGAAGAATTTTATCCGATTACACCATTATCACTGAGTGATTCGCAAGAAAAAGTTATTAGAAATCTTGAAACAAACAAATTTATTGCTGTTCAAGGACCTCCTGGAACAGGTAAATCTCAAACGATTGTGAACCTTGTTGCTCATTTGATTGCGAATGGTAAAACTGTTTTGGTTGCCTCTCGTATGGATAAAGCTGTTGATGTTGTGGCAGACAGGCTTAATGACTTGGGTGCTCCATATTTGGCACTTAGAGCAGGAAGATTGAATTATCAAAAACAATTGAGCCTTCAATTGCAAGATTTGCTTGCAGGGAAAATTGATTTGGATGAAGATGTTGAAGATTTTATCTTTGCTGATACAAAGGATATGAAACAACATCTCGATTGTATGCGAGAAACAGAAAGCAAATGCGAAAAGATTTTGAAACTTGAAAGGGCTTGGCATGATTTGAGAGCCGACATTCAGCAACAAGCTGTTAATGTTGGAGAGCTTGAATATATAAAAAGACCTTTGAAAAAGTCTGAAATTGATAATATTAATGACGTCATTAAGACGTTATCCGATAATTTGGAAAAATCAGGAATTTTTGCTTCTTTTGCAAATATGTCAAGTTTAAGACAGTTGAAAAAAATTCTTGATATCAAAAATTTTGAAATTGAACCTGAAAATTTGGATAGATTAAAGGTTGAATTGGATTTTGTGACACTAAAATGGAAGCTTCGCAAAATTGAATCAGATATTCAAAAGACCGGTAATCTTCATGTGATGATGGAACAAATTCGCCAAATGAAGAGAAAACAAAAGACTCTTGCAACAAATATTTTGAAAAGTTCAAGACGTGATGCGATAAAATCTCTTTTGAGAGATGAAAAAAAACGCAGACGTATTAAAATTCATGCAATGTCACTTGTTGAGCGAAGAAAAAATCTTCAAAGCCGAATTTTGGAAGAAGAAGATTTCAAACCGTTGCTTGAAGCTTTTCCATGTTGGTGTGTAACGACTTATGCAGTGTCAGATTCTCTTCCGCTAAAACCTGGTATGTTTGATGTTGCAGTTATTGATGAAGCTTCTCAATGTGATATCGCAAGTTGTTTTCCAATAATGTATCGTGCGAAAAAGACTATTGTTGTTGGAGATGACAAACAATTGCCTCACCTATCATTCTTGGAAAAGGCTAAAGAACAATCTTTCTTAAGTCAGTATGGAATTCCTGATAAATATCAATTGATGTGGAGATTTAGGACAAATTCAATGTTTGATTTGGCTGATTATTATTCAATGAATTCAGTAATGCTTGATGAACATTTCAGAAGCCTTCCTCCGATTATTAATTTTTCAAATAATGAATTTTATGGCGGACGAATTCGTGTAATGAGAAAAGATTCTCCTCAAGATAAAGTTTTAGAACTGGTTCAAGTTCCTGATGGTAAGGTTGATATGGATGCAACAAGAAATCTTCCTGAAATCGAAGCATTGGTTAAAACTTTGCATGAAATAATAATTGATGATGAGAGAAAAAATCCTGAACATCCTGTGACAATCGGTATTATTTCACCATTCAGAGCACAAGTTGAACAGTTGAAAATCTCTGTACCTAAAGTTTTGTCTGATTATATGATAAAAAAACATCAGATTGAAATCGGTACTGCTCATACTTTCCAAGGGGATGAAAGAGATATTATCTTGATGTCATGGGCATTTGCAAATAATTCTTATCCTCAAAGTATTACATTCTTGCAAAAACCAAACTTGTTCAATGTTGCGATTACTAGAGCTAAGAACAGATGTATAAATTTTGTATCTCATGATATTGAAACAATGCCGGAAGGTCATTTTAGAAATTATGTTTCTTATATCAAACAGTATCAGGATAGGCAACAAGCTTTAGCAAATAACGAAATTGATGAAAATAGTTATAAGAACAAGCTTGAACGTGAAATTGCAACAGCAATAAGAAATCTTGACCATAAAGTGGTTGCAGGTGCTGATATTGCAGGTTTGAGTGCTGATTTACTTGTGGATGACAAATTTGTTGTCGAAGTTGATGGTGTTGAAGATAATAAAAAATCTCACATCTCTAATATGAAAAAGCAAGCAATTTTAGAACGTTGCGGATTTAAAGTTAAAAGAATAACATTTAGAGAATGGCAATATTCCGCCAAAGCTTGTCTTGATAGAATATTAGCTGAAGAATAACTCATAAGAAAAACTTATAATTTAAAAACCTCTCCTATTTGAAAAAATTTTAGGAGAGATTTTTTTTATAAAACTCCAATTGTTAATTTTTTGTTTATTTTTTTAAGATTTTAAAAAATCAATGTTATAACAATAATATAGAAAAATAAGAAAAATAAAGAAAAGGAGATAAAAGAAATTATGGCAAAGACAATTGGTATTGACTTGGGTACAACAAACTCAGTTGTAGCAGTTATGGAAGGTGGTAAACCTACCGTTATAGCAAACGCAGAAGGATCTCGTACAACTCCTTCAATCGTTGCATTTTCAAAATCAGGTGAAAGATTAGTTGGTCAGTTGGCAAAACGTCAAGCAATCGTTAACCCTGATAGAACTATCGCATCAATCAAAAGACACATGGGTGAAAATTACAAAGTAAATATTGATGGAAAAGATTACACCCCTCAAGAAATTTCATCTATGATTTTGAGAAAATTGGCTGATGATGCTTCTAAATATTTAGGAGAAAAAGTTACATCTGCTGTAATTACAGTTCCTGCATATTTCAACGATGCTCAAAGACAAGCAACAAAAGATGCAGGTAAAATCGCAGGTTTGGATGTACTTCGTATCGTGAACGAACCGACAGCAGCAGCTTTGGCTTATGGTTTGGAAAAAGATAAAGCTGAAAAAGTTTTGGTATTTGACTTAGGTGGTGGTACATTTGATGTTTCTGTTCTAGAAATCGGTGATGGTGTACACGAAGTATTATCAACATCAGGTGATACTCACTTAGGTGGTGATGATTTCGACCAAAAAGTTATGGATTGGATTTGTGAAGAATTCAAAAAACAAGAAGGTATTGATCTTAAAGGTGATAAACAAGCTATGCAACGTGTTAAAGAAGCTGCAGAAAAAGCTAAATGTGAATTGTCATCTGTATTTGAAACAAATATCAACTTGCCATTCATAACAGCAGATGCTAACGGTCCAAAACACTTAGACTTGAACTTAACAAGAGCTAAATTTGAAGACTTATGCTTCGATTTACTTGAAAGATGTAAAAAACCGGTTGAACAAGCATTGCAAGATGCAGGTATTTCAAAAAATGATATCAACGAAGTTGTATTAGTTGGTGGTTCTTCAAGAATTCCTGCTGTTCAAAAATTGGTTAAAGATTACACAGGAAAAGAACCTAACCAATCAGTTAACCCTGATGAAGTTGTAGCAGTTGGTGCTGCAATCCAAGCCGGTGTATTAGCCGGAGAAGTTAAAGACATCGTTCTTCTTGATGTAACTCCATTGACATTGGGTATTGAAACATTGGGTGGAGTTATGACTCCGTTAGTTCCAAGAAATACTACAATCCCTGTTTCTAAATCTCAAGTATTCTCAACTGCTGAAAATAACCAAACAGCCGTAGATATTCAAGTTCTTCAAGGTGAAAGACCAATGGCTAGAGATAACAAATCTTTAGGTATGTTTAGATTGGAAGGTATTGCTCCTGCAATGCGTGGTATTCCTCAAATCGAAGTTACATTTGATATTGATGCTAACGGTATTGTAAATGTTTCTGCTAAAGATAAAGCAACTAACAAGGAACAAAAAATTACAATCACTAATTCTTCTAACTTGTCAGAACAAGATATTGACAAAATGGTTAAAGAAGCTGAAGCAAATGCCGCTGAAGATAAGAAGAAAAAAGAAGAAGCAGAAATCAAAAATAATGCAACAAGCTTAATCAGTTCAGCAGACAGAATTATGAAAGATTTTGAAGGCAAAATTGATGCAGCAGATAAAACTAAATTAGAAGAACAAAAAGCAGCATTACAAAAAGCAATTGATGAAAACAAACCGACAGATGAATTGAAAAAATTATCTGAAGAATTGCAACAAACAATGTTCGGTATTTCTCAAAAAGCTTATGAAGCAGTTCAAAAAGAAGGTGGAAACGCACAAAGTGCAAACTCTGAAAATGCTTCAACAGATAACTCTTCATCAGACAAAAACGATGACGATGTAATAGATGCTGAATATACAAAAGAATAATCTTTTTACATATTCTTAATTCAAAGCATAGCGAGGGGATGAATTTATTCATCCCCTCGCTTGTGTTGTATGTGATAAGGAAACATTGAAATAAGTTCTTTACATTTTTTATGTCATTCTGAAAACTTAGAAAATTTGTAAGGAAGTTTGAGTATAAGATTTTCAAGTTATTCAGAATCTATCAATGTTGATTAAATAACAAATCAAATGGATAGACCCTGAATCACGCACTTCGCTATCGCTCGTGCGGTTCAGGGTGACAAAATACCGCGTCATCCTGAGGCTTTAGCCGAAGGATCTACAAACACTAAACCATGTCATTACGAGAACGAACCGAGCAGAGTGCGGAGCTGTCTGCCAAAACGATAGGCTGTCCGCAGGACATATTTGGCAGACACGGAGTCACGTTTATGGCGAGGTGAAGTGTCAGGCAGAAATACAGAGTGACGTAGTAATCCCTAACGAATTAAACAATTGCAAAACTTATTAGAAATGTAGGTTGTGCTCACTAGCCCAACATTAAAACACTTAGATTCCTCAACCCAAGGAAATCCTTCGGCTTTAGCCTCAGAATGACAAATTCTCCCTTTTACACCAAATCCTCATTAGTGCCTTCATATTGCGAAACATCAATTGGAAGGGTGAAACCAAAGGTTGAACCGTGATTTGGTTGAGAGTTTACAAAAACGTGTCCGTGGTGTTTTTCTATTGTTGTTTTTACAAGGTGTAAACCAAGCCCTGTACCTTTAACACTATGAGTCTTGTTTTCAACTCGATAAAATCTCTCAAAGACCTTCTTTTGAAATTCCGGAGCAATTCCAATACCTTCATCACGTACAGTCACAACAATTTGATTGTTTTCAGGTTCTTTGTAAAGTCGAACTTTGATTGTAGAATTTTCAGGAGCATATTTTATTGCATTGGACAAATAATTTGTTAAAGCTCTTGATATTCCGTCATAGTTACACATAATTTGTGGAATATTATCATCTTTTTCAACTTCAATTTTAAGGTTGTGCTCTTTTAACAATATTTGAACCTGACTAACACAAGCATCAACAAGTTGTGACATATCATTTTCAGTTTTTTCAATTTTGGCATTTGCTTCCAGTCTTGAAAAATCCAAGATATCATTAACCATTCCATTAAGCCTGATTATTTCAGTGTTTAGGGTTTCAACGAATTCTTTTTTTGTTTTTTCATCGAATTCATCACCATAATTGTACAAAGTGTCAATATAACTTCTCAAAACAGTGACTGGAGTTCGAAGTTCGTGAGAAACATTTGAAATAAATTGAGATTTCATCTGATCCATTTCAATTTCTCTTGTCACATCAATCAGGACAATAATATATCCAACGTATTCATGACCAATTTGCGTGAACATTGGAGAAATTATAGATTTCAAAATTCGGCCATCAATTGTGATATTGAACGGAATTTGCTTTTTAGACTTGTCTTCTAGAGAGAGATTTTTATATTCTTCAATTTTATCTTTAAAGCAATAATCACCTTCTGTATCAACGTATTGTTGAATATTCGTGTTTAAAAGTTGGTCATCTTCAAGTTCCAAAAGTTCTTTAGCGTGATTATTGATTAACACTACGGTATCATTGTTGTCACAAACAACAACACCATTTGCAATACTCATCAACACCGCTTCCAATTTGTTACGTTCAAGAGTCAATTGTTCAATATTTTGTTCTTCATACAAATTCAATCTCGTAGACATATCATTGAATGCGTCAAACAAATCTTGAACCTCTTCACTAACATCTTTCCCTTCTATTCTGTAGCCAAATTCGCCTGTAGAAATACGTTTAACCCCCTCGTGCAGAATTCTTAATTCTCTTGTTATAAGATAGGTGTTAATCAAGATTACAAACGCAAAAACAAGCCAAACAATTACAAATACAAACAAAATTGAAGCTCTGGTTGTTGATGAAACTTTCCCGACAATTGAACCTGACAACCCGACAGTCACCGAACCAATTGTTGCATCTGTTTTGATATCAACCATTGGAGAAGAAACCGCAATATTAGGACGTTTCAAGCTTTTGTGAGACTCATCTTGAGCTTTATAAATTACATTTCCCCTCGCATCCCGAAATTCAATAAAAACAATATCGTGATGTGATTTTAATATTGAATCGGAATGGGTTTTGAGAATATTAAAAGTCTGTCTTTGAGAAGCATTTTTAGTCATTTCAACGCTTTCAATTGCTAAAATTTTAGAAATAACTTGTCCAAAATTTTGATAACTTGCATTGAGATTTTTTTGGATGTTGATAGTTGCAAAAACGGCAATAGCCATAATTAGTAAAGTGCTTAAAACCAATCCGGAAATAATCAAACGATTTTGCGTGGTGAAATTTATCTTTTGTTTCTCTTTCATAAATCAATTATAACACATAATAAAGTTGATAAGTCTATAATAAATTTAAAGGGATAAGGGATAAGGAAGCCCCTGACGACTTATAATGACGAAATAAAAAACGGCGGTCAGCTTTGTAATGCCGACCGCCGTTTTTTATGAACTTTTCTTTGAAAATATATCAATTATTTAGTTGGAATAAATTCTTTGTAATTACAAGAGTCACCTATACCGTTAATATAACACAATATTTTGGTATCTTTGCCATTATAAACAGTATACCGAGGCACTTCTCGCATAATACATCTCTCCTCTTCATACATTGAACCCGAATTCGGACTACATACCATCAATCGCTTATTCTGATGAATGACAACAGCATCATAGCTATCTGCAGTGCCACCACCTGATGTATATATATTTTCAGTAAATACACGTGTATACGCATTTAATTGATCAATGTTTGAACCCGTTGCATGTAAAGTACAATAATAACCACTGTACCAACCATCCCCGTCACAATCAAGCGTATATGTTACATCTACCTCTATACCACATGCTGGTAAGCTCCCACAACCACACGTCATTCCTGCACATGGGTCACACGCTGGCAAGCTACCACAGCCACAGGTATAACCCGCACATGGATCTACATTATCAGGGGAATCAACAACAATTCCTTTAGTGATAACATTACCTGTAGCCAAGTTCTTTGATTTTTTGAAAATTGAAAGCAAAGAAAATTCTCTTAAATCTCTGCCATATATATTTGGACCTTTTGGACCATTCAAGTCGATAATTCCTTTTACCGGACTTGCTTCTCCTATTTGGGGTTCCATACATATACTCATTCCGTTCTTTAGAATTGCACAACCACCTTTATATGTCGGAGTGTAAGTTACTTTGTCTTTATCTTTATATTCTGAATAGGATGAGGCAAAACAATTTCCATTGCTATCTCCGCAATACTTTGAAACTCTCATATATTTTTTCATAAACTTACCAACACTGTCATCATAAGTTGTTGGGTCAGAATCTTTATACATCATTGTTTCGAAAAAAGAAGTCTTATTTTCTTCAACAGCCAAAGCATTTACAGCATTTTCAATCGTTCTTGTTTCCCTTGTAAACGCAGAACCAAACAACTTGTCTTGGTATTTAGTGACAATCATAGGCAAAACCAATGCCGCAATTACACCAACAATCAAAATAGCAATCAATACTTCCGTCAAGGTAAATGCTTTACTCTTATTAAAAGCGTTAAACATTGATTTCACGCCTTTATATTCAAAATTCATAAGAATTAACTCCTCGTTTTCATACTCTATATACTATAGTATAACATTTTTACCCCAGGTTTACAACTACCTCCGGAAAAATTATTAAGGGACAAGGAAATAGGTAAGTAAGGAAATAAGGGAATAGGTTCGTTACGGTTTTATTATTCATGTCATTGCGAACGGGTTTTGAGAAATTATTTTTCAGATTAGACAACAATCTCCAGTGTCGCAATCCCAAACAAGGCTTGCAATTGTTTAATTTGTTATGGATTACGACGTCACTCTGTATTTTTGTCTGACACTTCACCTTGCCATAAACGTGACTCCGTGTCTGCCAAATATGTCCTGCGGACAGCCTATCGTTTTGGCAGACAGCTCCGCACTCTGCTCGGTTCGTTCTCGTAATGACATGATTTTGTGTTTGTAGATCCTTCGGGTTATCACCCTCAGGATGACGCCACATGTCATTGCGAGCGAATGCGAAGCAATCCAGCTTATTTAATTGTCGGCTTGGTAAAACCGCCCTACTTATCCTTCATGTCATTGCGAACGGGTTTTGAGAAATTATTTTTCAGATTAGACAACAATCTCCAGTGTCGCAATCCCAAACAAGGCTTGCAATTGTTTAATTCGTTATGGATTACTACGTCACTCTGCTCGGTTCGTGTTCCTTGCAAGAACATTACTTTATTTTTACAAGAGAATTTTTAATCAAATTGTAAAAATGTTCATCCATTGTAGAGTAATTTGTAAAATTCACAACGTATGGAAGATTGCTTTTATCAAAATCATTTTTCAAATTTGAAATTATTTCTTCATAATTATCAGTTTTGACCATTATATCTAAGTCGGACAAATCAGTGAAATCGCCTTTGACTCTTGAGCCATAGGCGTAAAACTCTCCGTTGTATTTGTCTAAAATATTTTTTATTATTTCAAACTCTTTATTCGTTATTCCAACTATCATTTTCAAGTTTTCTTTCAATATTAGTTATTAGAATATTTGTATCTTCAATAAATTGAGGAATTATTTCAATTAAAGCTCTTGATTTTTCTAAATTGTACTCATGTGCTGTATTATTGCGTTTTTCATAATACAATTTCCAGTGTTCCCAGTTTGGAATAAATTTGTAGCCTTGCATAAAACGGAAGGTATTATTTACAGTTAATTCTTCTTCCGTTTTCCCATATATTTTTTTTAGAATTCGTTTCATTATTTTTCTTGCAATTTCAAGAGTGTATTCAAATCTTTTTATGCAAGAATCCTCAAGCATATCAACAAAATCACAAGTTTTATTTTCTTCCAATACTTCCATACTTGATTTAAGAGTTTCAAAAGCTGATTTTAAATTTGTGATATCAATTTCCATCTCTTACCCCTAATCAAATAGTGCATTGATTTTGTCTGTGATATCTTGTGGGTCGATTTCGTTTGTAATTTTGTTTACATCTTGGGCAATTTGGTAAAGTTTAGCTGCTTCAATTTTATCTCCGGTGATTGAGATTGAACGAGCCAAATTGAAGTGTGCTAAAGCATAATTCGGATTATACTCTACCGCTTTTTTGAACATATCAATCGCTTCTTTAACACGTCCCAAATCATCAAGATAAATTACACCCAAATTGTTATATGCAATTGAATAAGTGTTGTCATATTGAATTGCATATTCATATTCTCTGATTGCTTCGTCTGTGTCGCCTTTGCCCCAATATAAAAATCCTAAGTTACAGTGGATTTTTGCATTCTGCGGGTCAAGGTCAAGTGCATTGCGATAAACTGCCAGTGCGTTGTCATAATCTTCTTTATCGTAAAAAGCACTACCTAAATTTACATAAATATCAATATCTTCAGGCGTTAAAAGATACGCACTTTGGTAAGATGTGATTGCCGCATCCAAATCTTGTTTTGCTTCTTGAAAAACAAAACCCAAAGTTTGATTTACTACACTCGTCCATTCCTTGCTTGGGTTTAGGGTTACTGCGGTTTGAAAGTGTGATACTGCTGCATCAATATCCCCTTTGACATACAAAATATTTGCTAAATTTGAATGAAATTCAGGCATATTTGGCATAATTTGGATAAGTTTTTGATAAATTTCAATCGCATTATCATAGTCGCCCAAATCTTCGTAAGCTTTGCACAAATGACGATATGCCGGAATATTCAAGCTGTCTAACCAAATTGCCATTTTGTATTCGGTGATTGCGTTTTCAAATTGTCCCAAAGATGAATAAATATCTCCCAAAAGGCAATATAATGGTACAAATCCGGGAGCTTTATCAACTGCATCAATGTATGTGTCGATTGCACCGTCAAGTCCGTTTGATTGAACCTTGATATAGCCTTTCATCAATATTGGCATGAATTTGGCATAAGACAAGGTTTCTTTAACTTTTTTCATCGCTTCAATATCAAATGGAAGAGTTAGTGCTGACATTACGAACTCGTAAGCTGATTTGATTTTGTTTTTCAAAACTCTGAAAGATGATACTTTGTATAAATTGTGCAACAGGTAATGTGCTCTTGAACTTGCGAACGGTTGATATTGAATAGCTTTTTTAACATTGATTTCTGCATCTAAAAATCTTGCTTTTTTCGTATATGTTTCAGCAAGCATATAGTATGCTTTAGCGTATTTCGGATTTTTTTTGATTGCGTTTTCAAAGTAGTTAATTGCTTTATCTAAATCGCCTTTGTGGAATTGAGCAACCCCTATTTTGTAATAAATTTCATAAGAATCAATATATGATTCAAGTGCAATTTGGTATTCTGTTATTGCTTCATCAATATATTGGCAAGATGAATAAATATCCAAGTGCCAAGCCAAATATAAATCGCCTAATCTGAGGTGTAAATCTGCATTTGTCGGGTCTTTTTGCAAGCCTATTTGGCATAATTCAATTGCGGATTTAACATTTCCTGTTTTAATTTCTTTTTTTATTTTTTTATCCAGTGTTTTTGTATCATTTTTCATAGTCATATAATAGCTCTTTACAATTTATTGTAATTAATTTTATATAAAAAAGCAAGTTAATTAAGAAATTTTGTGTATAATAGAACTAATTAGGAGGGGACAGTAAAATATGACAAACAACAGAATTTATTTTGTAGATGTAACAAATAGGGATGGTGTTCAAACATCACGTCTTGGACTTGCAAAGTTAGAAAAAACAGTTATCAATCTTATGCTTGACGATATGGGAATTACTCAATCTGAATTTGGTTTCCCGACTACTCAGCACGAAATAAATTATTTGAACGGAAATCTGGATTTGGTTAAACGTAACGCGATTAGAACAACCAAATTGTCAGGTTGGATGAGAGGGATTGCGTCTGATGTTGAATTATCATTCAAAAATGTTCCCGAACTTAAATATGTAAATCTATCACAATCCACATCTGAACAGATGATTTATGGAAAATATCTGGGCAAAAAAACTCCTGATGATATTATCAAGATGACGAAAGATGCCGTTGAATGTGCAATTGATAAAGGGGCAAAAATTATCGGTGTTAATGCTGAAGATGCTTCTCGTAGTGATATTGAATTTTTGATTAAATACGCTAAAGAGGCTAAAAAATCAGGTGCTCACAGGTTTAGATATTGCGATACTTTGGGTTTTGAAGACCCGCAAACGACTTATAACAGAATTTATAAAATTGCAAAAGAAACGCAAATGCCGATTGAACTCCATTATCACAATGATTTGGGAATGGCAACGGCATGTTCTGTAATGGGTGCAAGAGCCGCAATTGACGCCGGTGTTGATGCATACATAAATACTGCAATTAACGGAATGGGCGAAAGAGCCGGTAATGCGGATTTGGTTTCATGTCTTTTGGCGTGTTTAAAATCTGCAGGATTTAAGGGTAAATATCAAGTGGATGAAAATATTAAACTTGATAGAGCTTGGCATTTGGCAAAATATACCGCTTACGCTTTTGGTGTCGCTATTCCAATAAATCAACCTGCTGTTGGAGATAATGCTTTTGCTCACGAATCAGGAATTCATGCTGACGGAGCTTTGAAAGATAGAAGAAATTATGAACTTTATGATTTTGAAGAATTAGGTCGAGGAGAGCCGGAAATCATTGAAACCGGTAGAATGATTACAACAGGTGAATATGGTGGAATTAAAGGTTTCCGTAATGTTTATAATAATTTGGAAATTGAATTTAAAGATGAGCACGAAGCAAGAAATATTCTAGAGCTTGCGAGATATGCTAACGTTCATACTCAAAAACCTTTGACGACAAGTGAATTGAGATTTATATACTATTATCCTGATATTGCGGCTAAGATTATGACGGTATCTCCGTATTATGAGCCTATTGGTGCAATTAAAGAACGTGTAGATGCTGAGATTGCAAATCCTCCACAAAGAGTTATTTAGTTTAAATTTTAAATTGATTAAAAACAAGAGAGGCAGAAGTTTAATAACTTCCGCCTCTTCTTGGACTTATAGTGTATTTAATTTTTACTTTTTATATTTGGCAAGTAAGTTTGTATTTCCGTCATCAGTTTGAACTTCTGTTTTTTGAGGTTCAACTGTTTGAGGTTTAACTTCTTCTTTATTTTCTTCTTTTACTGCTTGATTGTCTTTATTTTCAGGTTGTTTGTTTTCTGGAGTTTTAGTTGCACTCATTTCGTTCATTTTCTTTTCAACTTTGTCTGCTAAAGGAGTTGCGATGAACGGAACTAACATACGTTTACCAACGATAGTTGCGGCTGCAAGTGATGTCAAACCGCCAAATGCATCTTTAACATTTTCACGGATTTTGTTGAATTCTTGAGTGAATTGCATGCCGTTGATATCTTCGTAACTAGGTTTGCCTTTGATAAGTTGATGATATGTTTTCTTGATTGGTCTATCGAACATTTTACCGAAGAATTTATCAAACATTTTAGTTTGACAAACTTTGTGTGATACGGTGAAGAACATCAAGATTTGGAAGCCAATCATCAATAAACCGTTAGTCAAGTCTAATGCTGCAACGAATTTACGTTTGTCATCAGGGATATCTTTGTTGTTCATACTTTGAGTTACATATAAATAACATCCCAAACCGTCTTTAGCAACGATTGATGCTACACCCAAACCGTCAATATATTTTCTGTTGTTATTGAAAACGTTAGTTCCTGCTTTTTTAACAAATCCTCTTTCTGAAAACCAATTTACTGCTTTCATAATCGGAGCTAATACAGGATTGATTTTATTTGCTTTTGGAACTTCACTGCTTACGGTTGTAGCAATAGGAGCTTCACTTCTGTCAACTACTCTCGTTATCTTTCTTGCGGTTGTTTCCATAATTGGAGCTGTGATTCTACTGATAGTCATTATTTCACCTCCACTTTCTTATCTTGGTCTTGTGGTTTTTCTTCTTTCTTTGATAAGTTCGGGAATGCTAAATCCATAAACCAAGGATAAATTTTGTTCAACATCCAACAAGTTACAGGTAAGATTGCAAGAGATACAGCTAGCCCTGTCCAACGTTTAGAACCGTCAATGTTAGATTTAACGTGTTTTTTCAATTGGTCGGCAATACAACCTGAAATTGAACCTGCTTTTTGTTTCAATCTTACTGCAAGAGATTCACTGTATTCTGCTGTTTCTTTAATTTCATTGTCTTGCAAACCTCTTGCTCTAAGTTCTTGTAATACACTATTTCTTGATGTTTTAATTTTTTCATCAATAATAGCTTGGGCTTCTTTTACTGTTATGCCTGAACCGTTTATTCTATCTCTGATACCTGTCAATGTTGAAATTACTTCATCAATTGAATTGGTACGTTTGTAGATAGCTTGGTTAACGTGTTCAATTATTTCTTGGGTTGATTTTTTGCTTGCTACCACATTTATGTTATCAAGCATACTTTCAATCTTCTTATTTAGAATTCTTACTGCTGCTGCATCTTTGCTTGTGTTTCTGTTTTTCAAGTCTTTAACGATTTTAATCAATTCATCATTTACAGCCTTTTTAGAAGGTTCATTTTTTGATTCAGCTTTTAATTCTGAGATAATTGTATTAAATTCTTTGTTTAATTCTTTTGGATTGAATTCTACAGTGGTTGTTCCGAATTCGGATGTATTGTAAGATTCTTTGATTTTGCTATTAACTCTTTCTAAGATTTTTCTTGATTCTTCCGGATGATTGTGATAGAAAATACTTCTTTCAAGTTTTTTCGGAAGTTTGATATCAATAGCATTTAATTTTTGTTTTTCTTCATCTTTAATAATTTGGTCTAAAGTTTCTGTGAACAAGTTGTTAAAATCAGTTTCTGACATTGGCATTTTGCTAACAACTGTTTTCCCGTTTTTGAGTTCTGTTCTATCGAAAATGATTTGGTCATTTGAAATCATTTCTTTTAAAGCATTCGCTTTTTCTTTTTGGAAATTTTTAACTTCTTTAGCTAATTCGTCTTTTGATAATGTTTTGCCTGCGAATTTTTCTTTAACTACTTTTTTAGCATAGTTATCAGAAGGGAACAATGTTGCATTGTATTTTTGACCAAAGTAACCGATATCAGACATCCAACGGATTAAGTCATTGAACGGTTTAACAATTGCACATTGAGTACCAACTGCTAAAACTGCTGAAACCGGTTGACGCCAAGCTGTATATGTTCTTGTATCTTCATCCGTATCAGACATTGGGTTAAATTTGATGAATACAGGAGCAATCAAACCTGTACCAACTGCGTTAATCAATTGGTTTTGAATTTCTCCCATTCCTTCATGCATTTTAACCATTCGTTTTGCAGATTTAGGCATGATACCCAATAAAATATCTTTTAATGGCTTAACCGTTTTTGCAACTGTTTCTGTTCCACCTGTAAAAGATGTTGTATCTTTTATCTCTCCAAGGTAAATTCTATTACCAATCGGTTTACTAACCTTAAATCTGGATGATGGGGCTGCATCAAAGTTACTTTTAATCTTTTCAATACCCATATTGTACACCTACTAAGTCCTTCTATTTATATAGAGTGTTAAACAAGAAAAAAATTGCTAAAATTTTACCAATTGTAAATAAATATTAACATTTCTTTTTGTTTGCTCTTTATCTTGAGCAGAATCCCTTTTTGTTGTAAAAATTCCTCTACCCCAAAAAATGTTTCTGCGATTAACACAGAAACATTTTTATTATACAAAACACATATTTAAATTAAAAGTAATATGTAACAAATATTAATGTTTTTTATCTAATAGCTTTCTAATTCTCAAAAATCTATCCAATTCTCCTCTCAATTTTTTTATATCTCCGAAGTAAGCGTTAGATAATAAAACTCTGTTGTCATATTTCGGGTCAATAAGATAAACTGTTGGAAATCCTGTAATACCAATTTCTTTTACAAGTTTTTCATATTTAGGATCTTCAACATTAATTTTTGAGAAATTGTAATCATCTTCGTAGATTTTTGATATTTCTTGGTAAATTGGCATGAATTTTATGCAATAATGACACCAATCTGCATAGAATAAGACCATAATAGGCTTTTTAGCTTTGATAGCTTTTTCGTAATTGATACCGATTTTGTATTCAGACGGTTTTTTTGTTGGTTCTTCTTGCGGTTGATTTTTTGCGTTTTCGACAGTTGGAGCTCCGCTGATATCCGGCATGTCTTCTTGTTGTGTCATTCCTTTTTTGATTTGTTGCATTTGAGCGTATTCAAATCCGCAAACTGAACAAATTACAATTACAAAAATTACTGCCGCAATAATAGCAACATTCTTTTTGTTAATTTTTTGCAATTTTTCTTTTAAATTTTCTTTAAATCCCATTTCTCTCTCCTTTATTTCTAACCTTGATTATATTACGAAAATCAGGACAGGAAGGTTATTTTACATAATTTAACAAAATTTCTTCTTAATATTTAGTAACATGAAGTAACTATTAGTATATAAATGGGTATATACTAAGTATATACAAATCTATCTCGTGTTACATTTCCCTTAAAAAACATGTGGTGTTTTCCAGATTGCACCACCCAAATTTCCGTTGCAAAAAAGAAGGAGTTTAATTTATGAAATCAGTTGAGTCAATTGAAATGAAGATTACCGAACAAAGTTCCAACCCTGCCAAAAATAAAGTAATTGAGGCAAACAATGATTCTGTTTTGAATGTGTATTTGAGAGAAATTGCTGATTATCCGCAATTAAATGCTGACCAAGAAAAAGAATTAGCTATTCAAATTGAGAATGGTAATTCTGATGCTAAAAGAAAATTAATCCGAGCTAATTTGAAATTGGTTGTTACCATTGCAAGAAAAGCAATTCACATGTCTGCTCTTCCGATGATTGATTTAATTCAAGAGGGCAATTTAGGTTTGATGATTGCTGTTGAAAAATTTAATTACAAATTGGGTTACAGATTTTCAACTTATGCTGGTTGGTGGATTAAACAATCAATGTTCAAAGCAATCTCAGAACAATCTCATTGCATGAAAATTCCTGTATATATTCAAGAAACCTTATCTAAATATTCAAAAGTTAAATATCAAATGGAGCAAAGTTCTAATTCTCAAGTGAAAACCGAAGATGTTGCAAAAAAAATGAATATCTCTCCTGACAAAATCGAAATGTTTTTATCTGCTTATACAAAGACTATTTCAATAGAAAACGGACTTGAACGTAATGATGGCAAAGAACTTAATGTTGCAGATATCTTGGCAGATGACAAAACTTTAGTCAGTGAAAATATTGAATATGAATCTTTGAAAAATGATATTCAAAACGTTATTTCAACTCTAAAAGATAGAGAACAAGAAGTTGTCAAAATGCGTTACGGGCTTGATGATAGCGAAAGGTATACTTTAGAAGAAATCGGTAATATTTATGGTGTAACGAAAGAATGCATTCGTCAAACCGAACTTAGAGCCTTAAAAAAGATGAAATTGTCCGGTGAAATGCTACTTTCATCTTATATTTACTAAGTTACTTAATAATTTCTCGTGTTTATTTATTCTATCCTAGCCGTAATTTTATTTTAAAATTACGGCGTAACTTTTTTAGATATGATATATTAATAAAATGGAAGATAAAACTACACTTAGGTTAAAAGCAAAGTCTGTACGAAAACTTCTGGAGATTCCAAAAGTTTCAGAACAATTGATTGAACTTTTAAAGTCGGATATTTTTTATAAGACGGCAAAAAATGTCATGATTTTTTACCCGACCAAGTTCGAAGTTAATTTACTCTCATTGTTAGAGGATGATAAAAATTTTTACCTCCCACGAGTTTGTGGGACAGATTTAGAAGTTTGTCCTTATAAAAAGAGTGATGATTTAGAAAAATCTTCTTTTAATATTCTAGAACCTAAAACAAAAGCCGTAAATACTGCAGTTTTGGATTTGGTCATTGTTCCTGCTCTAATGGCGGATAAAAACGGATATCGTCTTGGTTATGGTGGAGGTTTTTATGACAGATTTTTAACTATAAATGGTAATAAATTTAAAACTATTGTTCTTATTCCCAAAGAGTTGTTTGTTGAAAATCTTCCTGTTGATGATTTTGATATTCCGGTAGATAAAGTCTTATATGCATGAAAAAGGGACTTGAAAATTATTCAAGTCCCTTTAAAATAGGGTTAGTTTATATTTGGGGTTAAGTTAAGTTATTTTTTTAAGCTACATATTTTGGAGCCATATCTTTAATGCCTTGGTCTCGAGCTTCTTTAGCAGATTTAAGTTCTTGGTTTACTTCTGCTAATAGAGTTTCAAGCCGTTCTTTTTCTTGAGCTATTCGTTGTTCTTCTTCATTCAAATTCTTTTCTTCAATTTGAGCGGCACGATCACGACCCTGCATATACAACATTCTCATCATATAATTTTGCATTTGTTGTTGCTGTTGCGGATTTTGTTGCATTTGTGCCATCTGTTGTTGATACATTTGCTGCATAAGTGGTAAATTTTGTTGCATATATTGCATTGAACTGTTATGTGCAAATGCAAGATAATTCATTGTTCTGCCCATCATTGACCCAGGAGAATTTAACAAATCTCCAATTGAAACACTACCATTTCCAATGGTGGCTGCATACTGTTGCATGTCTCTTAATTTTCTTGTAAGCCTTGTTAAACGATGCTCGATACTACTTTTTTGGAATATCAGATCGTGAACTCGAGCTGTAAAAATCAGAATGCCCATAGTCTTAACCCTACCTTTTTAATTTTATAACTAACCTTTAATCTAACCTACACATATATAAAAACATGCAATCCCAAGTAATTGCATGTTTTTAGCCGTTTATTAAGTTTTGTTAACTATACTATTTGGAACTTCTTTCAATAACTTTATCTATAAGTCCATATTCCATAGCTTCTTTAGCAGATAAATAGTGGTCACGTTCGCAATCTTCTTTAACCTTGTCAATTGGTTGACCTGAATTTTCTGCCATAATACCGATTAACATATCTTTCATTCTCAAAATTTCTTTAGCTTCAAGTTCAATATCTGTAGCTTGACCTTGAGCACCGCCTAAAGGTTGGTGAATCATAATTCTTGCACTTGGAAGTGCCATTCTTTTACCTTTAGTACCGGCTGAAAGTAAAAATGCACCCATAGAAGCAGCTTCACCAAGACAAATTGTTGATACATCAGATTTAATTAATTGCATAGTATCGTAAATTGCCATTCCTGCAGTGATTACACCACCCGGGCTATTAATATATAACATGATATCTTTTTCAGAATTTTCGCTATCAAGCAACAAAAGTTGTGCAACAATAGAATTTGCAACTTCGTCATCAATTTCTGTTCCAAGAAATATAATTCTTTCTCTCAATAATCTTGAGAAAATATCAAAAGAACGTTCTCCACGAGAAGAAGCTTCAATAACGGTAGGAACATAGCCCATTATTTTCATATAAGTTTCTTGATCCATTTGGCTCTCCTTTTTTTTCTCGATTATACTACAAAAAACTTAATCAGGATAGTCTAACTATATTAAATTATGAAGTTAGAGCTTTTGTTATTTTATAAATATCTTTAATTTTGTCCGGATGAGATTTTAAAAGATTGTTTATTTCTTTTAAGAGATTTTCAGATGGTTCAAGGTGGTTAAAATCAAAAATATCTTTTGTTTGAACTTCAAGAGCTGTAGTTAATTTTTCTAAAGTATCAGAAGTGAAAAAATTTTCTCCCATTTCAATGTAGCTGAGTGCATTTTGACTGATATCAATCATTTCAGCCAATTTTTCCTGAGAGAGATGTTTGGCTTTTCGCAATTCTTTAATTCTTAAACCGATTAATTTTTTTACATTCATATAACGTAACCTTTTTTATAATTTTAAAATTTAAACGGTTATTTATAACAAAGCCAAAATTATAAAATATTGATTAATATAATTAAAAATGATAAAATAGAATTAATAATGATATTTTTAATAAATTTACAATCTTATAATTGTAAATTTCTAAGGGAAGAAGGAAAAATGAAATAAGTTCATTACGTAATAAAAGAAAGGAATAAAGTATGGAAAATAAAAATCATGTCATTACGAGGAACAATATTGAACAAGAAATAAAAAAGTCTGTACAAAGTGACGTAGTAATCCATAACAAATTAAGCAATTGTGAAACTTGTTATGGATTGCGACACTGGAGATTGTTGTATAATTTGAAAAATAACTTTTTAAAACCCGTTCGCAATGACATGGGGCGTCATCCTGAGGGTGATAACCCGAAGGATCTACAAACCCTTGGGAATAGATTCTTCGCGTTCGCTCAGAATGACGGGACTTTAAAATTTGGAGATAATAAGATGCTGAAACAAGTTCAGCATGACAAAGTGGTTATTATACAAAATGACACAACAACCTGTGCCCCCCTTGCGGGGGAACCGAAATCTTTGATTTCGAAGGGGGGTAAAAATGTGTTGGATTACAAACAAGCACCCTTCTCCGAATTTGTAAGTAAAGTAGAATTGTCTCAAAAACACAGTGATAAAAATAGGCTGGATTGCTTCGCATTCGCTCGCAATGACGTAATTAATAAAACTGTAAAGAACTTATTCCCTTATTTCCCTATTTCCTTGTCCCTTAAAAAGAAAGTCGCCTTCACCTTAGCCGAGACCCTCATCACCCTTGGCATAATCGGCATAGTGGCAGCGATGACAATTCCAACATTGATGAGCAAATATCAGGAAAAAACTTATAAAACTCAGTACAGAAAAATATATAGTGAACTAAACCAAGCAATAAAATCCTTAGAAGGAGATGAAATGTTGCCTGTTCAAGTTTGTAATTCTTATGATGATAGTTGTTTAAGAGATTTATTTGCAAATAAAATGAAGTTTTTGCACAAGTGTAGGGCTTCTGCACCAAACGATTGTCAAGCTAAATCAATATTTCTTGATGGAAATCGTAATAATGGAGGTGTTTGGGTTAATGCGAGTTGGCCTAGCTTTGTTACGTTAAGCGGTTACTCAATTAAATTCAGATTTCATCTTAATGATTGTATGAGTACAGATGAAATTTATAAAAATGGAGAATTAAAAACTTGTGGTTGGGTTCAAGTTGATACAAATGGGTTAAGTGGCCCTAACACAGTCGGAAAAGATATTTTTTTCTTGGCAATGATGTCCAATGGTTTTATACCTTTTTATCAAGAAGAAAATAACAAAGCTCAAGATTGTTACCATGGAACGGGAGTTTCTTGCTCTGCATTATATATCAATGAAAATTCGGGAATGATATTTAATAGTGCTATGGGTGGATAATAATTTTATTTTGTTTTCATGTTAATATAAAGTTATGATAGATAGATATTCACGTGAAGAAATGGCTAAGATTTGGGATTTGAATTCCAAGTTTAATTATTATTTGCAAGTTGAACTTGCAGTTTGTGATGCTTACGCAGAATTGGGTACTATTCCAAAAGAAATTGCGAAAGAAATTCGAGAAAAAGCAACTTTTAATGTTGAGCGAATTGATGAAATTGAAAGAGAAGTCCGCCACGATGTCATCGCATTTTTGACTTGTGTAAATGAAAGTTTGGGCGATTTGGGTCGATATGTTCACGTTGGAATGACAAGTTCTGATGTAATTGATACGGCTTTTGCTCTTCAAATTCAAGATAGCGGAAAAATAATTAAAAATGATTTAGAGAAAGTTTTAAAAACATTAAAAAATCTAGCTAAACTTCACAAAGATACCATTTGTATCGGTCGTTCTCATGGAATTCATGCTGAAATTATGACTTTTGGAGTTAAGATGTGTTCGTGGATAGATATTTTATCACGTCAAAAGGATAACTTTGAACACGCATTAGAACAAATTAGAGTTGGTCAAATTTCAGGGCCTGTTGGAACTTATAGCAATATCTCGCCTGAAATCGAGGAGTTGACTTGTAAGTATTTGGGTTTAAAACCGGCAAAAATATCTACGCAAATCATTGCAAGAGATTATCACGCATATTTTATGCAATCTTTGGCTTTGATTGCAAGTGTTTTGGAACAATTTGCAACTGAAATCAGACATTTGCAAAGAACAGAAGTTTTAGAACTTGAAGAGGGCTTTGGTAAAGGACAAAAGGGCTCTTCTGCTATGCCACACAAGAAAAATCCGGTATTGAGCGAAAATTTATGTGGACTTGCAAGAGTTGTTAGAAGCAATTCTATTGTAGCGTTAGAAAATATTCCACTATGGCACGAAAGAGATATTTCTCACTCATCTGCCGAGCGTATAATTTTCCCTGACAGTTTGACTCTCGTTGATTTTATGCTCAACAGATTTAATGGGTTAATGGAAAATATCGTTGTGCACAAAGATAATATGTTAAAAAATACAAATAAATTTGGTGGAATTGTTTTCTCTCAAAAAGCATTGCTTGAGCTGGTTGAAAAAGGCTTGTCAAGAGAAGATGCTTATAAAATTGTTCAAAGAAATGCTCTTGATGCATTCCAAAACCATAGCGACTTCAAGGCAAATTTATTGAAAGATGAAGAAGTTACAAAATTGCTATCCAAAGATGAAGTAGAAAAAATATTTGATAAAAATTCGTTTTTACATAACATAGAATCAATTTATACAAGATTTCAATTATAATTTAAAGTCTAACAATTCAGAAATTCTAATACCAAAAGCCTCCGCAATTTGGTATAAATTTGTGTATCTGATATCTGCATTTCCGCGTTCGATTTCGCTTATGGTTCTACGGGAAACAGAAGATTTTTCCTCTAAATCTTCTTGACTTAGACCGTGTTTTAATCTTTCATACCTGATTTTTTGCCCTAATTGTAATAATCTATCATCCTTCATTCCTCAATCTTACTTGATTGACAAAGTATTCAAAATGATATATAATGTATTTATGAACATTATAATGTTCATAAATACTGAAATATGAGTATGGATAATAAGTCAATAAGTTCATTACATAAAGTAGGTTGGGTACATCTGCCCAACATTTAAATAAGAAAGGATATAAAAATGGAAGATAACAATGCGATTGTAGTACAAAGGGACGCAACAACATGTGCCCCCCTTGTGGGGGAACCGAAATCTTTGATTTCGAAGGGGGGTAAAAATGCATTGAATTGCAATCAAGTACCCTCTCTTGAATTTGTAAGTGATAAAAATAGGCTGGATTGCTTCGCATTCGCTCGCAATGACGCAATTAATGAAAACATAAAGACCTTAGTGCCTCAGTGCCCTAGTGCCTTAATGCCTACTGTAACGAACCTATTCCCTTATTTCCCTATTTCCTTTTCCCCTAAAAAGAAGATAGCCTTTACTTTGGCGGAAAGTGCTACGCACGTAGATTTGCCACCAACAAAGGTGAAATTTGCGTTTACATTAGCGGAGGTATTAATTACCCTTGGCGTCATTGGCATTGTGGCAGCGATGACTATTCCGATTCTTTTATCGAACTTCGCAAAACAAAAATTGGAAGAACAAATAAAAGTCACATATTCATCTATTCAACAAACAATTAAATTTATGGATGATGACGGGTTAGCTTTTTCTGCTTTTCAAGACGACAATGATGCGGTAATGAAAGAGTGGTTCGATATGTATTTGGCTCAACACATGAAAACTGAATCTGTATGTATTAATGCCCCAGGGTGTTGGCACAAATATGGGGTCGCAAAGGATTTGAATGGGAACTTAAATGCTTGGGACCGCTCAGATAATGTTGGTTGGGGCTACAATATTATAACTTTTACAACTGCAAAAGGTGCGTGGTTTGATATGGACGGACATGCTGCTGAGATGTGCAGAGGACTTTTTGGAATTAATACTGATGACAAATGCCTTGTAATTTATTTTGATGCAAATGGTGATAGAAAACCAAACAGAGTAGGTAAAGATATACATACTGTTGTTTGGACGGAAGACGGTCTTGTTCCTGCCGGTTCAGATAAATCAACTGCAGAGGTTAAACAAAACTGTACCAGAGGGAATGGTTATTGGTGCTTGCAAGAAATCATAAATGATTCTTGGAAAATTCCTGATTCTGTATGGAAAAGATAAAATATTATTTTCCGTATTCTTCAGAGTTGAACATTCTATATTGGAGTGCTTGCATAAGGTGAATTTGTTTGATATCAGTTGAACAGTCTAAATCTGCCAATGTTCTGGCAAGTTTCAAGACTCTATCGTAACGTCTGCCGGATAGTTGATATTTAACTATTGCCATTTTTAATAATGCCTTAGATGCTTCGTCAACTTCACAATATTTCTTTATCAAATCTGATGTTAATTCCGCATTGGTTAAAATCCCGTCATCTTTGTAGCGTTCCAATTGGATTTGACGGGCTTTTATAACTCTTTTTCTTATCGTTGCAGAATCTTCTTCCTTTGTGGTTGAATTCAAGAGTTCTTCGGGAGTAAGTCTTGGAACATCAATTTGCAAATCTATTCTATCAAGTAGTGGGCCTGATAATTTTGCTAAATATCTGCTGATTTGAAAATCTGAACAAGTGCATTGTTTTTCTTTATCGCCCAAATATCCGCAAGGACAAGGGTTCATAGCACCAAGAAGTATGAATTTTGCAGGATATTTTATTGAATGCTTGGCTCTTGAAATAACAATTTCACCATCCTCTAACGGCTGCCTTAAAACTTCCAAAACTTGTCTTGGAAATTCAACCATTTCATCTAAAAACAAAACTCCACGATGTGCCAATGTTATTTCTCCGGGTTTTGGAGTTGTACCTCCACCAATTATTCCGTTTGCTGATGCCGTATGGTGTACAGCTCTAAATGGTCGCTTGGTCATCAATGGTTCATTTTCTGATAACAAACCGCAAATACTATAAATCTTTGTCAATTCTAAAGCTTCAGACAATTCTAAAGGAGGCATGATTGACGGGAAACACTTCGCCATAAGAGTTTTTCCAGACCCCGGAGAGCCAATCATCAGTATATTATGCCCCCCTGCTGCTGCAATTTCTAACGCTTTTTTAGCTTTGTGCTGACCTTTTACATCTTTGAAATCAAAGAGTGGAGTTTGTTCAATTTGTTCAGCCAAATATTTTTTCACATCAATATGTGTCGGAGTCAATTTTGTATCAATAAAATGATTAACAACATCGGTCAAATGTTCTGCACCATAAATATTTACTCCTTCAATCAATGCGGCTTCTTTGACATTTGATTTTGGAACAACAATATTGGAAATTCCGGCTTCTTTTAGCCCTAACACAAGTGGTAAAACGCCGTTAACTCCACGAATAAGCCCGTCAAGAGCTAATTCTCCAATAAAAGCATAACCATTTACATCTTCTTGTTTTAGAACTTCTTCTTCAATCAAAACACCAATTGCAATCGGTAAATCAAAACTTGTTCCGTTTTTCTTCAAATCCGCAGGTGCAAGATTAATTACAACCTTGCGAGAAGGGAATGTATAACCGGAATTTTTGATAGCAGATTTGACTCTATCTCGAGCCTCATTAACCGATGTATCCGGAAGTCCGACAATAGAAATTGAAGGCAAGGACTGAACAACGTCAGTTTCTACCCAAACTTCGTAAGCATTTAGACCTATTACAGTTCCTGTTTTTACTCGATTAACCACATGGCTAGTATATCATGAAAGATTATAATTTGTATTTTCTCTCAAATCATGCTAAAATCAAGAAAATAAGAGAGAGTAACGAATATGACTAAAACAATTTCAAAACTAAAAAATAATATCGAATATATTTACAAAAAAAATGATAACACTCCTAGAATGGCTCTATGCTTGAATTTGTCAATAAATCAACCTGACAAAAAAGCCGGTGTATATTCTTTGATGGCAAGATTGCTTTTGCAAGGGACAAAAAATTACAATTCAGAAGAACTTGCAAACGAATTTGAAAAATATGCCATAGACTTTTCAAGTGAATTATTTCCGAATTATTTAAGATTGAGATTTGTTTGTTTGAATGAAGATTTTTCAAAAGCAATTGAATTGATGAACGAAGTTATCATAAATTCAACATTTGAAGAATTTGAAAAAGAAAAAATTAAACTAACTGGTGAAATCACAGCAGAGCTTGATTCTCCTAGAGTCGTTGCTATGGATGCTTACGCAAGAGCTGTATTTGGAAACCATTATTATGGAAATTCCGTAACTAAAATTCTTGAAAACCTTAACGATATAACTAAAGAAGATGTAATTGAAGCTTACAATCAAATTCTTACAGACAGCAAAAAAAGTTTGGCTGTAGTTGGTGCTTTAGACAAAGATACAACTTTGCCTGACATCGAAAAAACAATAGGAGAACTTCCTCCATCTGTTGATAATCATTTCAGATTAGAAAAACCTGAATTAACAGAAACTAAAAAAATTGAAAATACAAAATCTGATTTAAACCAAGCTCACATCATAAAAGGTTGGCTTGTTCCAACTCTTGGAGAAGAGGATTATCCGGCTTTGATTTTATTAAATATTATCCTTGGTGCTTGCGGTTTATCTTCTCGTTTATTCCTTGAACTTAGGGATAAAAAAGGTTTAGCTTATGTTGTCAGAAGTTCTTATGAAACATACAAGTTAGTTGCAAGTTTTATGATTTATATTGCAACTGAACCGAAAAATATTGATGTTTCTTTGAAAGGATTTGATGAAGAAATCGAAAAAATCAAAACCATTCCGGTATCTGAAAGTGAACTAAATGATGCTAAGAACAATTTGATTGGTAAATGTGCATTTCTTGAAGAAACAAATGTTCAACAAGCATGCGGTTATGCAAAATATGGTGTTTTAGGACTTGGTTTTGACTATGCTCAAACAATGAAAGAAAAAGTTAAACAAGTAACATCAGAACAAATCTTAAATTGTGCTAAAAAATGTTTCAATGACACTTATGTTTTATCAATAATCAAACCATAACTTGTCAGCTAATAGTTTTTTCTCTCAAATTTATGAATAATCTGATTTGAGAGGATTGTTGCGTGAAAAATAAAATTGAGAGAGTTGTATATTTTATTTGTTTTGCAATTCTCTTTTACGGAATAACGCCCGCTTTTGCTCTAAATTGTTCAACAACAATCCATGCACACTCTTTTGGTGCCACAAGTAAAATTGAACATTTGTTCAAAACTAAAATTCCACCTTATGCAAATCCGATATATTCAAAAGTTCCAAGAGGTCTTGTAATAAGTTTTGATAGCAGAATATTTTTTGATAACGGACAAGATAATATCCTTGAAAATAGTAAACCACTACTACACACAATCGCTCAAATCCTGAAAGAACTGCCTAACGAGTGTATGGTTGAAGGTCATTCAGATAATGAAACACTAGAAAAAAATTACAGCTACTTGTGGGAATTAACAACCGTCAGAGCTGAAAAAATTGTGGATTATTTAATAAAAGAAGAACATGTAAATTCTCTCAAAATATACGCCGCAGGATTTGGAGAATTCATGCCTTACTCTGACAATGTTAACTCCAATGCAAACCTAAACAAACGAATAGATTTTGTAATTATAAATTATGAAAAATTAGAACCATTAATTAAACAATAGCTTTTTGCAAACGAGATGAACGATTTTCGTTAAGGATATTTTTAAGTTTCATAATAGATTGAGCATGCAATTGGCAAACTCTTGATTCTGACATTCCCAAAGTTTCACCAATTTCTTTCATTGTCATGTTTTCTTGATAGTAAAGAACCATTAAAACTCGTTCTCTTTCCGGCAATCTTTGAAGTGCTTTTTGAAGATCTGTTTTAACATTCTTTTCTTCCATTCTCTCTTGCGGATTTAACTTTTGAGATTCAATAGTATCAATGATTTCCATGCTATCGTCAGATGAACCTCTCTTATCATAAATTGACGTAATAGTTACATCTTCTGCAATAATTTGGTTAACTTTTTCTACATCCATATCAAGATAATTAGCGATTTCAGTAGTTGTAGGAATTCTGCCCAAATTTTGTTTCAAAAGTTCAGTAGCTTGTTTGATATCTTTGATTTTCTTTCTTACACTTCTTGGTAAAAAGTCTTGTGCCCTAATTTTATCTAAAATTGCACCACGAATTCTAATTAATGCATAAGTTTCAAAACGCGTATTTTTCTGAGGAGAAAATCTTTCAACAGCGTTTATCAAACCTTCAACACCATAACCTGCAATATCTTCAATAGAAATTGTTGCAGGCAATGAAACCTTCACACGACCAACAACATAACGAACCAAGTAGATATATTGAACAATTATAGCATCTCTTGAATGCTTATCTGATTTATCCGCTAAATATTTTTCCCATAATGCGGTAAGTTCATCTTCTGACAAACGTTTTATATTGTTATAAGAGGAAAAATCAAAACTCTGTTCCATTAATATAACCTACCCAATTCCTTCTTTCTTACATTTCTATTTTATAATATACCCAGTTTTAAACATCATTTAAAAAGATGAAAACATTTGGTTTAAATTAAAGTTTTCTAGTCCATGTAATTGAATAAAAGCATGCTAAAGTTGTTAAGGGAGAAGGAAATAGGGAAATAAGGAAATAAGTTCATTACGTTTTTGAAGTCAATGAGTCTATAAGTTGATAAGTCTGTTACCGTTTTTAGACCCCTCTCTCTTTGTGAGAGGGTAGAATTTGTTAGTGAGCTGTGGCGAGCTTACAAATTCGGGTGAGGGTTTAAGCTTTGTATTAGTACTTAGATCCTTCGGGTTTTTACCCTCAGGATGACGTTGCATTTTGTCACCCTGAACTAGATTCAGGGTCTATCCATTTGATTTTTAAATAAATTAACATTGATAGATTCTGAATAACAAGAAAATTTTGTGCTCATACTTCACACAAATTTTCTAAGTTTTCAGAATGACAAAGATAAACGTAAAGACCTTAGAACCTCAGTGCCTTAATGCCGTAAATTAAGCATCTTGAGTTTCAGGAGCTTGTTCAGGTTCTTTTTTGAATCCGCATTTCGCATTAGAACAACAAATCACATCACCTTTTTTAAGAACTTTTCTAACCAAAAGGCTTCCACAAGTTGGGCACTTTTCGCCTGTAGGTTCATTCCAAAGTACAAAATCACATTCCGGATATTTGTCGCAACCATAGAAAACTGTTCCACGTTTTGATTTTCTTTCAACAATTGTTCCTTTTCCGCATTTTGGACAAGTTACACCTGTTGATTTTCTATAAGGTTTGCGGTGTTTGCATTCAGGATTTGTACATTCCATATATTTGCCGTAAGGTCCCATTTTGAAAATCATATCAGAACCGCATTTTTCACATTTTTCTTCGCAAACTTCTTTTGGTTTGTCTGTAGCTTCACCATTTTGTTCTGCTTCCATTTCTTGCATAACATTTAGTGACATTGCTGTTTTGCATTCAGGATAACCTGAGCAGCCAAGGAATTGTGAACCGGTCTTACTTGTTCTAAGTAACATTGGTTTTCCACAATTTGGACATTTGATTTTTGTTTCAATATTAACTTTTTGAGCTGTTTTCATCACAGAGTTAACATTTTCAATAAACGGATTGTAAAAATCTTCTAATACAACATTCCAAACTGCCTGTTTTTCGGCAATTTTATCCAACTTTTCTTCCATGCCTGCAGTGAATTGGTAATCCATGATATTCGGAAACTGAGAAACCAATTGTTTGCAAACAGTTTTCCCCAAAAGTGTCGGATAAAGAGCTTTGCTTTGATTTTTTTCTACATATTTTCGAGTTTGGATAACCGTAATAATTGTGGCATAAGTAGACGGACGACCGATGCCTTTATCTTCCAATGCCTTGATTAAAGACGCTTCATTATATCTTGGAGGCGGTTGAGTAAAGTGTTGTTTTGGATTAACTTTTTGACATGCAACCAAATCACCTTTTTCTAAATCAGGAATTTTTGCATCCGCTGAATTATTATTATCACCGTTTGAATCTTCTTCTGAATCATTGTACAAAGTTAGGAAACCATCAAACATAACCTTACTTGTACCGGCTTTTAGGGTATAATCGCCAGAATTGATTTCAATGGTTTTATTTGCAATTTCAGCAGGAGCCATTTGAGAGGACATAAATTTTTCCCAAATAAGCTTATACAACTTGTATTGGTCATTATCCAAATATTGTTTGATACTTTCCGGAGTTTTATCAGGATAAGACGGTCTGATTGCTTCGTGGGCGTCTTGCACGTTTTGTTTACCTTTAACATAGACATTCGCTTTTTCTGGATAATATTTTTCACCATAATTATTAAGAATGAAATCATGAGCCATATCACGAGCATCATCTGAAACTCGAACACTATCTGTTCTCATATAGGTAATAAGACCGACTGGAGCCCCGTCAATTTCTACCCCTTCATAAAGTTTTTGAGCAATTTGCATTGTACGAGATGCCCCAAATCCATATTTCGTACTTGCGGCACGTTGCATTGTAGATGTAATAAACGGAGCTGTTGGTTTTCTTTTAGTTGTTTTCTTTGTAACTTTTTCAACTGAAAATTGAGTTGTCGGATTGGTTAAAAACTCGACAATTTTATCAGCTTCTTCTTTGGTCTTAATAGTTTTTTCAACAGCTTTACCTTTGATTTTGGATAATTCAGCTTCAAACTGCTTTCCTTCTTTATCCATTAGGGTATGAATAGTCCAATACTCTTGAGGAACAAATGCTTCAATCTCTTCTTCTCTTTCGCAAACCATTCTAAGAGCTACAGATTGAACTCTCCCTGCTGACAAATTTCTATTCCCGATTTGCTTCCACAAAACAGGACTCAATTTGAAACCTACAAGTTTATCAAGGATTTGACGAGTTTGTTGTGCTTGAACCATTTCCATATCAATAGAACGTGGATTTTCAATAGAATGTTTTACGGCTTTTGGCGTAATTTCGTTAAAAACTACTCTAAAGATTTTATCATCAGGCACTTTCAAAACTTGGCGAACATGCCATGCAATAGCTTCTCCCTCACGGTCGGGGTCGGCTGCGAGATATATTTTATCCATTTTCTTCGCCAAATCATTTAATTTGGTTACGACTTTTTGTTTTCCTGGAATAACTTCAAATTTAGGAATAAAATGATTTTCAACATCAAAACCTAAATTTTGTGTTGCAGGGTCTTTTGTCGGCAAATTCCTAATATGCCCCATACTCGCTTCTATTGTATAACCATCACCCAAGATTTTTTTGATAGTTTTTGATTTTGCCGGTGATTCGACTATTACTAACGCTTTTTCTTTTTTCTTACTTGCCGTTGCCATACTTATATGTTAACCTTCTTCTGAAATTTGTTTCTCTTCAATATCCTTGTTAATAATGTTTTCTTTATTTTTTCCTTTGGCTAAGAATAACACCAAAGCAATAATTAATTTAATTACTTTTATCGGAGCAATTATTTTCGATAATACACAAGTTGCAAAAAATAGTATTGTACCAATAATTGCATAATTCTTATTACCTATTATATCCCAAAATCTCTTTGTCATAAGTACAAAACTGATAATTATATTAAAAAGAACCCAGACAGCAGCAAAACCAAAAAACAATATATATAAGATAGATGCAATCTCTTTTGGGGAAGTAGCTTCTATTAAACTTACTAAAAACATTACAATTCCATAAACCAACAACCCTAGAATGAAAAGACACAAACAAATCTTAAAATATGGCCATCTGCTCATCGGTTTATCAATGATAAATAAAGTTTTTGCAAATTCTTCGAACTTATCTGATAACATACTCTAAACCTTCTTATATCTATCCCCGTTGTACTGTTTTATTATGCCTTTAAGCTCCATTGTTGTCAAGTTCATAAGCAAATCATCCAACTTCATGCCGGTTAGAGTCAACAATTCATCCACACCTTTTTCTTCCACCTGAATATTATTATAAATCTTCTCTTCATCAGGTGTAAGCATTGGGAGAGTTAACTGTTGTTGAGGAATTTCTTTTTTGATTTCCCAATTTAGAGCATTCAAAATATCATTACTTTCAGTCACGATTGTTGCACCGTTTTTGAGCAATTTATAAATTCCTTCGGTATTAGGGTTAGAAATCTCTCCTGGGATACACATCAATTCTCTTCCCTGCTCTAAAGTTAAATTTGCAGTAATCAAAGCTCCACTTTTTAGGGATGCTTCTGCAACAAGCGTTCCATAAGAAAGCCCTGACACAATTCTATTACGTTGAGGGAATCTAAATTTCATCGGTTCAAATGTTGGGTAATATTCACTCACCACAGCACCATAACCATTTTCAATATTTTGATAAAGAGTTTTGTTGCTAGTTGGGTAAACATAATCAAAACCACTTGCGATAACACCGATTGTTTTCAAATTATTTTCAATTGCTGCGGTATGGGCAACAGTATCAATACCTGATGCCAAGCCTGAAACGATACAAATATCAGTATTATTTAGTTCTGAAATAATTCTTTTTAAGTTATCTCTAGCATGAGAACTTGCCTTTCTTGAACCTACGACAGCAAGAGTTTTTTCTAAATTACATTCAAATAACTTCCCCTTGTAATACAAAACAGCCGGAGGATTTTCGATATTCTTTAACATCCTCGGATAATTTTCATCTTCAAGGGTTAGAAAATTTATCCCTCTTGTTTCTACATTTGTAAAAGTCCTATCAATATCAACTTTATCACGGTATCGCAGAAAATTTTCGGCTTTTCTGACACTTAGACCGTCAATATTTTTAAGCTCATTTAAATTTGCATTAAAAGCCGCTTCAATATTGCCAAAGTAATTGAATAACCTTTGGATAAATCTGCTATCTATTTGTTCAATCGAAGAAAACGCAATCCAATATTTATTCTTCATTTGCCCCAATTTTCTTTTTTATTGACTCTATCAAAGCTGTGACTTTTGTTTTTTCTTCTTCCGGAATATCGAAGTTCGAATAGTCTTCTAAATATTCAATTGCATCTTCATAATCACCACGAGCCATAAACAAAATTGCAACCTTTTTATAAGGAATTGAGAATTTGTTATTTGTCGCAATTGCCTTTAAAAAGTTTGAAATAGCTTTATCAATCTCATCATTTGCTTGATATGCTTCAGCAAGATAGTAATAAATCCATTCATTGTCTTGTTTGTATTCCAAAACATTTTCCAAATTTTCAATCGCAGAATCATAAATTCCCATATCAAAATATGCTCTTGCCAAATCATAATATGCATCATAGTTTTCAGGTTGACGCTCTAAAATGTATTCAAGCTCATCAATCGCCAAATCACGTTTTGCATCTTCCATATAAAATCTTGCAAGATAATGTCTAAAAATCAAATCCGATGGCATCATATCGATTGCATAAGATAAAATATTTATCCCTTCTCCAAGTCGGCGTTGCTTGTAATAAATATCCACCAAATTGATATAACATTGAGGAATTTTTGGATTTAATTCAATACATTTTAAATAATTTTTCTCTGCTTTCTCATCATCACCCAAATTTGCATAGCAAAGACCCAAATTGTTATAAATCTCAGCGTTATTAGGTTCTACTTCCAAAATAGAAGTGAACAAATCAATAGCACCGTTCCAATCTTTTTTCTTAAAACATTCAATAGCTTTATCTAATTTTTCTTTCATAATTTTATAATCCTAAACTCATATTATCATCTGAACCTGAACCGATATTTTTAATTACAGTTCTTGTATTGCCTTGAGCATCAAAAGTTTTCGGTTTCATTGTCATTTTAATTCTGTCAGCAAAAATAGTTCTAACTCCCTGAGTTATACTTGAACGGCCTGTAAAACAAGCTTGGTTAGGTTTTCCATCTGCTCCCGGGTACAAAGTAACCTTTGGACCTGCTGCATAATAATCTTGATACCAAATTCTTACATTCCCGCTTGCATTGAAAACCCCACGTTTTTGATTATACTCTTGGAAACTTGATTTTAGAGTCAATTTTGAACCGTCATCCATTGCCGCATTTGAAGTTGTATTTCCATAAGCGGTTAAATTACCTGAAGATGCTTCATATACAAATCTATCAGCATAAGATTCGTTATTCTCTTGTTTTACTCTAGCATTTCCTGTCAAAACAAGTCTTTTTAAATCACCATTTTTATCCGTTGTAATTTGAGCTGAATTAGAGAAGGTTTCAATCTCTTTATACAACATTGTTACAGCTCCGGTTGCGGTCATAACACCTGTTTTTGTATCATATTCCTGAACATCTGAATTGATTACAACAACCGGTGTTTTTCCTTCAAATACCACAGATTGGGTGTCCCCTTCCGCTCTTACGACTTTTGTAATTAAAGAAACTTTTAAAATGTTTGCCTTAACTTCTCTTTTTTTATTTTTCTTTATTTCGAAAGCATAAGGTTTGTTATAAAAAGTTGCAGTATCAAGGTTTTGATCCTTTGTCATACTAACATCAGCATTATCACCAACAACTTTCAAATCATCAACAGTAACTTTGACATTCCCATTGAATTTAATTTTATTATCCGCTTCATTATATGTTTGATTTTTAGATTCAATAATCAAGTCAGAAGCTTGAACCGCAAGCCCTGTTAACAATAAAATTGATATAAATGCAGTTAAAAATTTTTTCATACTATTTTTTATCCTCGTAAACTTTTGACACAGTGTGTCCGCTTATTTTAAAACTGTTATAATCCGGACTAATTATAATTTTGTCCGCTGTTGAAAGTAATTCTTTCCCTTTTTGAATTCTAATATGCCCCTCAGCAACAATCGGAGTGTGAGAATTTACCCAATGAAGCTTATCAGCTTTTAGAGTAATTCCGTCTTTTAAAGCAATAAAAGTATCGCTATACAAAGTTATATCTCCAACTTTTGAATCATAAGTCCCTTTAGAAGATTCAAAACTCATTGAAACTTCATTATCTTTGTAGAAATTTCCGGTAACTTTGTTCAACTGAGCAACATTATTGTCCCATTTTCCTGTTTCTCCGTAAATTTCCCAATACTTTTGATCCTCTTTAGTTTCCGTTAAAATTATCCCTTTAACAATAGCTTCCTGTTCTTCTTCCTTAGAAGCCATTTGCTGTCTGTTAAAATCATGAGTAATCACACCGGCTGTAATAAAAGCCCATGCCAAAATTCCGCCAAGAGCTAACAATACAGCTACATACATTCTTTTCTTTTTCGGTAATTCTTTCCAGTCCATACCATGAATTTTATCACAAAAGATATTTAAAGGGAATTAATATTATTAAAAGGAGAAGGAAATAGGGAAATAAGTTCGTTACGGTTTTTATCATGAAAAACCTTACCTATTCCTATTTCAACCCTTTTGCAACCATGTACAAGGTGTATTGGTTTTCTTTACTCAATGAATCATAAATTTTATTGATTTCGGATTTCAAATCTTTCTCTTTAGGGGATGAAAATTGGAAAAAATCCACCAATTCAACATTTAGGGCATTTGCAATTTTTTCTAGCGTACCTATGGACGGAAAATTTTGACCAACTTCAAGCTTGCTGATATATCCGTTATCAACCCCTATAATCTCGGATAACTTTTCTTGTGTTATTTTTCTTGTTTTTCTTATTTCTTTAACTTTTAAACCTAATAATTCTTTTGTATCCATGAATACCCCTTAGGGAATTATTCTAATATTCAATAGGTTATTTATACATACTAAAATATTGATAATAATTTTATAAATATCACATATATTGACAAAATTATCAGAATGAATAATAATTAATTAGAAATTAGCAATAATTTAGTATAAAGAAACAAGAAAAGTATGTTGGGTCAGAAAGTCCAACGTTAAAATACGAAAGGAATATAGTATGAAGAAAATTTTTAAGGGAAAAACCGTTCGCAATGACATGATTAATAAAAACGTAAAGGACTTATTCCCTTATTTCCCTATTTCCTTGTCCCTTAATAAAAAGTTAAGGAGATTCCGGATCCTCTCTTGGATTATTGGCGGGTCGGCCGGCTCAACGCAGCCCTCCCCAGGACGAGCTACACTATCGTTTCGCTCTTGCCAAAATCCGCAGTCCGGAATGACATTTATGAAACAACCTGCCTTTACTTTAGTCGAAGGTGGTACGCACGTAGATTTGCCACCAACAAAGGTGAAGTTTGCTTTTACATTAGCCGAAGTCCTTATCACCCTTGGCATCATTGGCATTGTGGCAGCGATGACGATTCCGACACTCATCACAAATCATCAAAAGAAACAGACGGTAGTTAAACTTCAAAAAGCAATTTCTGTTTTAAATCAAGCATACAGATTGGCTTATGACGATGTTGGAGAGGTTTCAATAGAAGATGCCAGTTCAATGATGGCTAAAGATTATTTTGACAAATACTGGGCTCCATATCTAAAAACTTCTTTGTATTGTACAGATTACTCTGTTTGTGGTTATTCTTCAAATACTCCATTGACATTTAGAAATGGAACGCGGGATCCTGGATCATTGGTTTATCCGCTAGCTCGTACAACATTTTATACTCCTGATGGCTTCTTATATGTTATTATGACCAGTATTACGTCAAATGATGAATTTATTCCTTCAGGAATGGTCAGAGTTGATATCAATGGTGCCGCACCTCCTAATATGTACGGAAAAGATGTCTTTCAATTAATACGCAAAACAGATGGCGAAAAAGGCGGGTTAGTTCTCCCTGAGTGTTCTCAATATTCAGATAGTCAGGTAAATACCAACTGTTCAGATAGAGGCTATGGCACATGTTGTGCAGAAAAGATTAAACGTGCAGGTTGGAGAATTGATGACAGTTATCCTTGGTAAAAAACTATTATTGGGTTTTATATATTTGTTTTGTCCCTTTTTGTTCATTCTATTTAATGAAACTCTAAAGTCTAGTGCGATAAGTGCTTTTATTCACTTTACTTAATAATTAATCATTTTCTCTACTTTTGTAATATAATCATAATGTCAGATTAGGGAAATAGAGGGTATTTTATATGACATTAAGATATGATTGTGGTGAAGTTATTACAGCAATGGCTACTCCTATGGATAAGACCGGTGCTATTGATTATGATAAAGTTGAAGCATTGACAAAACATTTAATTGCAACAGGCAGTGATGCAATATTGGTTGCCGGAACCTCAGGAGAATCTCCAACATTGACAAATGAAGAAGAAATTGAACTTGTTAGCACTGTTAAACGTGCTGCTGCAAATAAAGCAAAAATTATTCTTGGTGCAGGTTCAAATTCAACAGCGTCTGCTATTGAATATTCAAAATTTGCTCAAAAAGAAGAAGTTGATGCTATTTTGTCAGTCGTTCCTTATTATAACAAACCTAATCAAAGAGGTTTAATTGAACACTTTTCAGCAATTGCGAAAGCAACAACTTTGCCTATTATCATGTATAATATTCCGTCACGAACAGGAATTACAATGGAACCTAAAACAGTTGCTTATTTAGCTTCTACTTTTGATAATATTGTTGCTATCAAGCAAAGCTGTCCTGATTTAGATAAAGTTACAGAAATGAGAATTCTATGTCCTGATGATTTTTCAATCTATTCAGGAGATGACAGTTTGACTCTTCCAATGTTGTCATTGGGGGCAAGAGGTGTAATTTCGGTTGCATCTCATTTATTTGGTTCTGAAATTAAATCAATGATTAGAAACTTCAAAACGGGTGAAGTTGTGGCTGCTAGAAATATGCACAAAAAACTTTATCCTGCATTTAGAGCATTATTCATGGCTCCAAATCCAATTCCTGTAAAAGCTGCATTAGCTTATAAAGGTTTAATTGAAGAATTTGTAAGAAGACCGTTAGTTACATTGACTCAGGACGAAAAAATCGAATTGTTCAGAGTAATTGACAGTGTTAAGAAAGAATTAAGCGAGGAGGACTAGTTCTTTTATTTTCGCTTGATGATATTAATAATAAATTAGTTAGTACACATATAAAGAGGGTAAAAAATTGAAAAACAAGATTATTATGTTTTGGGTTATTGTAGCAATTGTGCTTGCTTCAATTTTCACAATCTACAAAAAACCTACAAAACTCGGACTTGACCTTGTCGGTGGTTCAAGAATTATGCTTGAAGCAAAAACTACCGATTCGGTAACTAAAATTACTCCGGAAGTTATGAGCCGTTTGCAATACGCTATCGAAAGCCGTGTAAACAAACTTGGTGTTTCAGAAACAAGTGTGGCTCAAGTCGGAGATAAAAGACTTTTGGTTGAAATTCCAAACGTAACTGATTTGAAAGAAGCAGAAGCATTCTTAGGTAAAACAGCTCAATTGGAATTTAAACAACCTGTATTTGATGCTAATCATCAACCTAAAAGAGATGCTCAAGGTCAATTGATGTGGGAACCTACAGGTTTGACCGGTGAAGATTTGAAATCAGCATCTATCGGTTCAGATCAAACAGGTCAATGGACTGTATCATTGGAATTCAATGGTAATGGTGCAACTAAGTTTGCTGAATTGACTCAAAAATTAGTTGGTCAACAAATGGCTATTTTCTTTGATAACGAAGAAATTTCAGCTCCTGTTATCAGGGAAGCTATTTTTGGTGGTAGAGCAGAAATCTCAGGCGGTAGCAGCGGATTTAAATATGAAGAAGCCGAAAAAATGGTTAACTTGTTGAACGCCGGTGCTTTACCTGTTCCATCTGATATCATTCAAGAAAACACTGTTGGACCTACTTTGGGTGCTGATAGTATTGAAAAATCAAAATTTGCAGGTTTAATCGGTGTTGGCTTTGTAATGTTCTTTATGATTTTTGCTTACAGATTACCTGGTGCAATTGCTGACGTTGCGTTGATTGTTTACGGTTTAATCTTATTTGCATTATTCAAAGCAATCCCTGTAACACTTACATTAGCCGGTATTGCAGGTTTCATCTTGTCAGTAGGTATGGCGGTTGATGCGAACATTCTTATTTTTGAAAGAACAAAAGAAGAGTTGAAAGCAGGTAGAAATTTATTTACAGCAATCAATTCAGGTTTTGATAGAGCATTTACAAGTATTTTCGATTCAAACATGACAACAATTTTGACATGTGTAATCTTGTATTTCTTAGGTACAAGTGTTGTTAAAGGTTTTGCTTTAACATTGGCAATCGGTGTTCTTGTTTCAATGTTCACCGCTATTACGGTTACTAAAAACTTCATGCACTTAATCTTTGGTACAGGGGAATTGAAATACCCTGCATTGTTCGGTTTATCTAAAAATGAAATCGGTCAAGGTTATGAAGTTACGGAAACTAAACGTGAAAAAGCTCGTTTTGGTATTTTAGACTAAGAAAGTATGAGGTAATTATAAAATGTTTAATTTTGGAAAAAACGCAGTACACGTTGTAAAATATAGGGTCGTATGGATGTGCTTGTCAGCTCTTCTATTGATTCCGGGTATAATTGCTATGGTGTACTCAATGGTTACATATCCGACACATACCCCTGTAAAGGTTGGTATTGATTATACAGGTGGTACTATTTTGCAATACGGTACTCCTGAAACTACTACAAGTGATGAACTTGGTAAAACAAGAGATGAATTGGATAAAATTGATGTGAAAAATCCATACATTCAAATTTTGAATGTAACTCCAACTGCTGAAAATAATAATATTAAATCTATTATTTCAATCAGAACAGGATTTATTGATGAAGGTTCTGATACCGCATCTAAAATCACATCAGTAATGAAAAAACAATACAAGAATGCTGAACTTATCCAAGTTTCATCTGTTGGACCTACATTAGGTAAGGAGTTATTTAAAATGTCAATTTTAGCTTTAACATTGGCTATTATTGGTATGATTATGTATATTTCATTCAGATTTAAATTAGAATACGCGATTGCTGCAATTTTAGGATTGGTTCATGACTGTTTGTTTGTAGTTGGTGTATTTTCAATTTTAGGTCTGTTCTGTGATGTTCAGGTTGACGGATTGTTCTTAACAGCGATTTTGACATTGATTGGTTTCTCAATTAACGATACAATCGTAACATTTGACAGAATTAGAGAAAACTTGAGATATTATGGTAAGAAAATGACATTTGGTGAAATTGTTGATGCTTCTGTTAACCAAACTTTAGCAAGAAGTGTAAACACTTCATTAACTGCATTTATCACACTTGCTGCATTGTACTTCTTCGGTGGAGTTACAACAAAAGATTTCGTTTTAGCAATGATGATTGGTGTTGTAGTTGGTACTTACTCTAGTATTTTCTTCTGTTCAATGCTTGTTGATTTCTGGGAAGAAAAGAAAGGTCAACCAAAACACATGGCAATTGAAGGCTAATTGAGAAGAACTCAACCCTCAGCTTTTGCATACAGACTCACAGGGTGGGAGATTAATTTTAAATATAAAAAGGCGGCAGATTGAATTATCAATCTGCCGCCTTGCTTTCTTTCTAAGGGAAAAGGAAATAGGGGAGAAGGGAATAAGTTCGTTATGTTTTTATCTTTAATGGCATCCTGAGGACACACAACTTTATTCATTAAATAGGATAAATAACATCCAAACTCAAATTCAAAACAACACAAATTTTAACAACAATAACAATAGTCGGATTAGCTTTCCGATTTTCAATCATATTGAGATACTTTGTCGAAATTCCAACTTGTTCAGCAAGTTTTTCTTGAGAAAGTCTTTTTCTTAATCTTTCCAACCTAATGTTATCAGCAATTATTTGAAGTATTTCATTATCATCCATAGACTAATTTTATTTAATTTGACAAATAAATATTATCCATGATAGTTTACATGTTATGAATTATAGTTCATGATATAAGGAGGTTATACCATGAATAAGAAATTATATTACATATAAAGCGACTAAGTCTATAGAATATTTGCAAATAAAGAAAGGAAGAAATATGAAAGAATTTTTTAAGGGAAAAGGAACAAGGAACAAGGAACTTGCCTTTACTTTAGCCGAAGGTGCTACGCACGTAGATTTGCCACCAACAAAGGTGAAGTTTGCTTTTACATTAGCCGAAACCCTCATTACCCTTGGCATCATTGGCATAGTGGCAGCAATGACAATTCCGGGATTAATTGAAACTTATCAAAAGAAAGCAACGGCAGAAAAGTTGAAAGAAATGTACAGTATTATTACTCAGGCAGCGAAAATGTACACCAATGATACGGAAACTGAATTTGGTTCATTTGACACTCAATTATCAGAAAAAGAATTTTTGGACAAATATTTTTCTCCGTATGTCAAAGTTGTGTTGAAATGCGAGAATACGACGGATTGTTACAAAGGAAAAACACCGTTAGCCATAGACAGAAAAACTGCTGCAGTTATGCCTCCTTATATGATAGGATTACTCAATGGTTCATTTGTCGGGGTTGTAAAAAGAGCGGGAGGAGCTGTTTTTTACGTAGATATAAATGGAGCCGCAGGGCCAAATGTTTCAGGACGAGATATTTTTAATTTTTATCTAGTAAATACAGATACATTAGGAACTCACGGAGGATGTGAAAGTGTACTAAATAAATTAAAACTTTTTAAATCCGGATTGTACGCGGGCTCCTATGATAGTTGCTATGCCCCACATGCCTCTATGACAAGGCAATACTTGTTAGAAATTCATGACCGTTCTTGTAATAGAAAGGCTCGCAGGTTAGATGATATCGGTGATGCATGTGCCGCAGTCATTATGATGGACGGTTGGAAGATTAGTAAGGACTACCCGTGGTAGGATTTGCTTTGCTATATGCTTGGCTATGACATAGGTCGTCATCCTGAACAGCACGAACGGTAGCAGATTTAGGGCCTTTCCATTTGATTTTTATTTTTCATATTATATGTCTTTTTTATTTTAATGTTGGGCCAGAAGGCCCAACATTATTTATTTAATGACTTTTGTTCCCTATTTTCTTATCTCTTAAAAATCGTAACGAACCTATAGACTTTTTATATGACTTTTTAAAAATATCCATTAAAAGATTGATGTATTAATCCAAATTCTATCATATTGTAGATGTGGGAATATGTGTCAATGTTCCGGGGATAAGTTAAGGGATAGTTCGTAAATATGGAAGATAATCTTCAAAATTCAATATCTACAAAAGAATTGTATCAAGAGTATGATTGGTATCAACATACTTTTCCTGAACTTGTGCAGAATTCTTGTGATGAATTTTTTAGTAATATTTTTAAACTTAACCTAATTGGTATAAGTAAAAATATCAACTGCCTTCTTAATAACGAGGCTTGTTTTGTTACAAAAGTCAAGATTGACAATGAGTATGAGATGTTTTTCCGATTGACCGATACGGCAATTGATATTATTTTAGACAAAGCTTTAGGAAAATCTAAAAACAAATTCAATATAAATAAAATATCTGATTTGGAAGCTAAAGTTATAACTTCCTTCAATGGCTTTATGTTCAAAGCTTTGAAAGATAAACTTAACAACCCGAACCCGACAGAATTAAAACGAACTAACTTTGATGTTGTACATTTAACCTTTTTAATTCAAGATACGGATGAATATGTGAATAAAGCAGGAAAAGTTATTATTACTCTTCCTTTAGCTTTGTTATCCCCTGAAAAAATTACTTCATCCGGAGAAAAATTTTCTGATGATGAATTCCCAAATTCAGAAACAAGTGCAAAAGTTTTAGTTGGAAAAACAAGGTTTTCTCTTTATGATTTGAAAAATCTTGAAATTGATGATGTTGTTGTTTTTGAGGACAGTAACGTTGAAACCCTTACATTATCTATTGAAGGGGAAGAAATTCCTCTAAACATTAACCCTAACATGGATTTACTAATACCGGAAGAAGCCAATGACGGAGGAGAAAGTATGGCTGATATTCATAAAAATATATGGGACAGTATTGAAGTTGATATGTATGCTGAATTTGATGCTGTCAAAGTTACTCTTGGAGAGTTGAAAGAGATAGAAGAAGGACTTGTTGTTGATTTGACTTCTCTTTATGATAATAAAGTTACTTTAAAAGTAGAAGGAAAACCTATTGCGAAAGGTTCTCTTGTAATTGTGAATGACAGATACGGAGTTAAGGTTGACGAAGTTCTTTCACAAAATGGTGAAAGTTCTGCTCCTGTTGCAACTACTGGTGGAGAAGTTAGTTCGGAAGATAATTATCAACCTGAAGAAGAAGGAGAGGGCGAATATTCCGAATTAGAAGATAATATGCCTGAACAATCTGAAGAAGGTGAAGTTCCACCACCTGAAGAAAATGGTGATGAAGACTTTGATTACAGTGACTTTGAGCTTGAAGACGAAAATATTTAATAATTAAAACTTATTAAATAAAGGGAGATAAAAACAGACTATGGGTAGTTATATAGCAAATTTTACAGTTTATACAATGGCAATGCTTGGATTAATTTTCTTTGCATTATTTGTGTATAAAAAAGTTATGGGCGGAGGAATAGGAGGAAGTTCTTCAAAGTTCTTGTGTATTGAAGAAACAATGAACATCAACCCTAGAAAATCTTTGCTTGTTGTTAGAGCAGGAAATGAAAAATTTCTTGTAGCATCAGACGTTGATAGAACTACTCTAATTTCAAAATTAGGCAATCAAAGTATGGTTCCTAAGATTGAAAAGTTTGAGCATTTTGAAAATATTATGCAAGAAGATTTGCCAAATATTCAACCGGTTGTGGATGAAAAAATTGAAGTTGAACAAGAAAAAGAAAAGGTTGAAGAAAGACCTACAATTCATCTTGACCCAATTATAGATAAAAATCCAAATATCAGGCGAGGAATGGATAGACGTGTATCTCGAAAATCTAAATCACCAAATCCTTCTCAAACACAAAATCAAAATGTTGTTTTGGATTTTTCAAAGCCTGCAAATCATGGTTTGACGACAATGAGGGAAATGGCAAAAAAAATAAATGAACTATAAGGACAAATAAATTATGGAACAGTTACAAAATATAAATCCTGTATTACAAATGTTGATAGTGATGACTTTGTTTTCACTATTACCTTTTGTTTTTTGTTGTATGACAAGTTTTTTAAGGTTTGTCGTTGTTTTTTCAATGCTAAAGACTGCAATGGGTACACAACAGGTTCCTCCTGCAATTGTTATTATCGGTTTATCAATAATTTTGACATTTTATACAATGGGTGGAACTTTTCAAAAAATGTATGATATGGGTTCTGTTCCGTATCAAAAAAATCACGATATGATTGCAGCGATAAATGAGGGTTCAAAACCTTTGAAAGAATTTATGCTAAAGCAGACAAGGGAGAGTGATTTGACATTTTTTGTCGAACTTGCTCACAAAACTAAACCAAAATCTCCTGATGACATCTCAATTTGGGAAGTTGCTCCTGCTTATATCATCAGTGAATTAAAAACATCTTTTGAAATCAGTTTTATTATATTTGTACCGTTTATCATTTTGGATTTGGTTGTAGCAAATATCCTTCTTGCTCTCGGTATGTTTATGTTGTCACCAACAATTATTTCTATGCCGTTCAAATTGCTGATATTCATTGCAGTTGACGGTTGGGCATTGATTGTTCAGGGATTGGTTTCAAGTTATAATTAAGGATTAAATTGATATGGAAATTCTATTAGAATATTTAGCAAAAGGTTTTATGATAATGCTTGCAATTTCAATGCCATGCGTACTTGTGGCAGCGGGTATTGGTTTGGTTGTCGGTATTTTGCAGGCTGTAACCCAAGTTCAAGAGCAAACAATTGCTGCAGCTCCAAAGATTGTTGGAGTATTTTTGGTAATTGTAATTGGTGGAGTTGGATTTATAAGACTTTTGACAAACCTTTTCCAAGAAGGTATGGTTTTAGCATTCAATACAGTTCCGCATAGTGAAAATTTTGTGTTGGATGAAAATTATCACAAATACACAACACCTTTTGAAGGAGAGATGAAAGACAGATTTAAAAATGTTGATAATTTGAATGAAATAATGAAAAATCCGGGAAAAGTTCCTTATATTGACAAATATCAAAAGGAAAAATATCTTCCGGCAGCTAAAACTCCAATGCCAAAACCTAATTTTGTAGAGACGAAGAGAATGTTAGGACAATAGAAAAATGGAACCGATACTTGTAGGACTAGCAAAAATGTTTCCAACCATGAACACCTACCTGATGGCAGGTGCGTTAGTTCTTGCAAGAATGATTGGTTTTTTCAGATTTTCTCCGATTTTTAACAGAAAAGATATTCCATCTTTAGTCAAACTTCCGTTTGCACTTATTATTACTATTTTTATTGTCCCGTTTTTACATCCGGAAAAATGTTTGACTCAATGTGATTCATTTATGTTGTCACTTGTTTTGAATATTGTTGTTGGGGCAATGATTGGTTATATGGCTCAACTTATTACTATTGCGATTGATTGCGGGGCAGAGATGATAAATATGCAAATGGGTTTGTCTTCTGCTACGACACTTGATCCTACAACATCTGCTCAAGTTTCAATTTTAACCAAAATGGTATCCCTTATGGGAATTTTGATATTTATAAATTTGGGTGGTGTTTATTGGTTGTTTAGGGCATTGGTTAGAAGTTTTGAAATTTTTCCAATGTATTCAGCTCATATTCCGTTAGCAAAAGTCGCAAATATGGATTTGCTAATCAAAATGTCTTCAAACACTTTATATATGGGTTTGCAAGTAGCATCTCCTGTTTTGTTGGCAACATTAGCTCAGGACATTATTTTGGGTGTAATTTCCAGAACTGCACCACAGGTAAACGTTTTCCAATTGAGCTTCTTATTTAAGCCTGTATTGGGTGCCGCTATAATGGTATGGATTTTGCCTATGCTTATGAATGTAATAGAAGAGTACTTCCTAAGTTTTGCAAATATTATTTAAATTCTATTTATAATTAATGTAATCTGTCCAGTAATTATTTGAAGTCGTCATAGTTCGACCTTTGGCAGAAGTTCCGTTGCCCTCAATTGTGCCATCTGCTTTTTTCTTTTGAGGTGCAATATTTTCTATCGGTTCATTGTATGGGCAAGCATCTACACCTGTTCCTGACCCTTTTCTGTATTCGTATACGGTATCTCCATTACAACAACCTGTTCCAGGGCATTTGTTGTTATTTGCATAGGCTCCATTTGGAGAATTCCCTCTGGTCAATCTGTCCAAATCACATGGGACAATTGCACTACTATAATTTTGAGCATTATCAACGGTATCATTATATTGCCATACTGCCATTTCTTTAGATGACATTGGTTTAAATGCAAAAATATCTACATTTATTCTGTTTGGTGCTGCCATTCCGTTGATATCAACACAGGCAAAATTATTTTCAGAGTTAAATGTCCAAATTCTACCCTTGTTATCAATCCAAATTCCATCGTTATCACAAATTACAGACGCCTGAACCGGTCCTCCCGTGATTGAAAATTGAAGCGGGCCTTGAGGAGCATTTCCTTGATGATATATATCTCGTAAAGCTTGAGTTATACCGGAATTTGAATTTGCATTACTGATTTTTGAACCACCAAAGTAGGACATTAGTTCTCTGTCCCAAGTTGCCATTCCAACTTTTTTGGCATATTCACCAATATCACCTTTTTCAAGACTAATAGTTGCTCCCACTTCTCGAAGTTCACTATATGTAGACCTGAATTGTTGTTCTAATACTTTACCCTTGTAGTTGTATGTCAAAGTTGGCAAAGTCAAAGCCGCAACACATCCGACAAGTCCTAATGTTACCATTACTTCTGCTAATGTAAAAGCTGATTTTTTATTAAATAAATGCAATTAACCAATCCTCATAAACTTCCATTTATACATTAATTATATCGTACTTTTTATTATAAGTCTAGTGAGGAGATTTTATTTCCCAAGAGCATGGGCTTTTTGAGTAGTTTTATCAATTACATCATAGAACAATTTGTCAGAATGACCTTCTTTCATCTCACAAATTCCGACAAATGTACAACCTCCTTTTGTTGCAACGTTGTCAATAAGAGTTTGAACAGATGTTTCTCCTCGATTGAATACCATTTGAGCTGAACCTAATGCGGTTTGAGTTGCAAGAGTTAAAGATTTTTCATAATCAAGTCCAAGTTTTTCACCGGCTCTTGCCATATCTTCAATTACTTGATAGAAAAATGCAGGGCCTGAACCTGAGATAGCTGTAACAATATCCATTTGTGATTCTTCAACAGTAATACATTTGCCTAAAGCTGTAAGTAATGATTCGATTAAATTCAAATCTTCATCTGTAGCTTTTGAACCTTTGCAAACCCCGAACATTCCAAGTTTAACAAGGGCAGGAGTGTTTGGCATAATTCTGATTACTCTTGTATCATCTACTATATTTTCAATTTTTTCTGTTGAAACACCTGCAGCGATTGAAACTAAAAGTTTGTCAGGTGTTAATTCTTGTTTAATTTCATTCAATACATCGACAACGCAATTTGGTTTTGTTGCAATAAATATAATGTCAGAGTTCTTAACTAATTCTTTATTATCTGTAACAACATTTATCCCTAATCTGCCTGAAGCTGATTTTGCAATTTCTGAATTTACTTCAGATCCTGTAACATTATATTTTTCACCTTCAGTTGACGCTAAAACACCACTGATAATTGCACTTGCCATTTTTCCACAACCGATAAATCCAATGTTTTTCTTCATAATATTTAACTATTCCCTTCTTATTTGTTGACTATTTATTATTTTTACGATAACATTCATATTATACGACAAATAAATAGTAAAAGGAATTAATAAAATGAGACGTACACTAGAAGGAACAAAAAGAAAAAGACAAAACGTAAGTGGCTTTAGAGCTAGAATGTCAACTCCGGGCGGTAGAGAAGTTATCAACAGACGTAGAGCTCGTGGTCGTCACAAGTTATCTATCACTGCTAAAAAACGTGCTTAATCTTGATATATTGAATGACATTTGTTATTTGATATAGATTTCGGAGTAAGGATGTTACCGAAGCAATATAGATTAAAAAGTAGGATAGCTTTCAAAGCTACATATAAAGTTAAAAACTCCTCCCATAAGGGTGGAGTAACTTTGTTTGTAGGTATTCACAAAAAAGACCCGTCTACTTTGACAAAAGTGGGTTTTGTTGTGAGTAAAAAAGTTCATAAAAGAGCCGTAAAACGCAACAGACTTAAACGTTTGATGAGAGAAAGTTATAGGCTTTTATTAAAAGAAAATAAGCTTGGAAAATCTCAGAATTATATGTCTTTGATTTTTATCGGAACTGAAAACGCATTAGGAAAAAGCTTTACTGAAATAAAAACAAGTATCTCTAAACTTTTGGAGAAAATTTAGATGCTAGAAGGTGTTTATGTTGACAACATAATGCTGCATTCTGAAACCAGAGTTTACCCAACAGAACCGCAAATTACTGCAGGTTTAATTGTCGGTTCTCAGTCTTTTTATAAATATTCGCTTAGAGAATCAACTTATCCCACGTTATCAATTGTGGATGAGATTTCTGATGCACAAGGAAACACTATTCCTGCCGGTCATTATGAATTAGCTTTGTCTGATGAGAGAGATTTTTTGATTTTAATCCAATCTCGAAAAGCAATTGCTATCATTCCTGTGTTTAAGGTTGATGTTGATATGTCACAGTATTCGGTTGTTCGAGATAACAAATCTTTAAGAAAGCAGAAAAAAGAAGACAAAGAGATTGCTAAAACCAACCGCAAACGTGAGAGAAAAGGATTACCCCTGATAGATAAAGATGAAGATGATATTTATCAAGAAGCATCAATTGAATATATCCCAAATGGCGGTTATTACTTAATTCGCTATGAACGAGGAGATGTTAAAGCATGGGGTGCAATTAAAGGCTAAGTTCTGATTTCTCTTATTTTGAATTTTTAATACGCAATTTTTTTACCTAAAAATACTTTATATATATAGGGGAAATTAACGTATTCATGTTTAATGTATCGAGAATTGGGTTTCAACACATCCCAGATTTTAGGCATTTTTCAAAGTTTGTTCTTTCAAACCAAAGAACAATGCCTTTAAGCTATTTTGCTTCTGAGTTTGGAAATTTAAAACAGGTATATTTAGAGGCTAATTGTAGGGATTATTTTTGTAAAAATGCCGGTCAATTGGCGGAAGAACTTGTTCATAGAAATAATAATGACTTTGCAAGTATAATTTATAGTACGTTAGCAAAAGTAACAGGACGTTTCCCTATAGAACTTGAACGTTACGCTATTAAAGGTGTTGATGTTGCAAGGCGAAACGGTGATTATATTCATGAAATGGCGAGATTGAATGATTTAAGAAAAATTTATTATCGTAGGCAAGACAGATTTCAAAACTATTTGGATGTTTTGTATTCTCAAGAAAGATGTCTAAAAAAAATCACATCAAATTATGATGAAGCAATCCAAAGATATAAAACACTTTCAAGGAAACCGGCATCACGAGATAGTTATTTGACAATGCTTGCTTATATTCAAACAGAACTAAGCAAACTAATTTGGCAAAAACATCCTAAAAATGCACTGTCAAAGCTTCAATGTGCCCAAGACATTTATCGAAAAAATCATGACAGTGCAAGTATAGAATATGTAACTTTGCTTATGTTAAAAATCAAAAATGTACTTCAAGCAAATAACCAGTTCAATAAATTTGCTTAATTATCTCAAACTTTCAGGAACTGCCATTGGAATAGGTGCTCTTCCTGATTGTGGAACAGGTGCACTTTGTTGTTTATAACTTTTTACGACATCAGATGGTGTTGAGTCTTTTGTTATATTATTCAACGGTTTTGGTGAAGTTTCAGAAGAAGTTGTTTCTTGTTCTGATGAAGTTTCGACCGGAGTTACAGGGTCATTTCCTTCCGGTACAAGAGGTTGTTCTCCTGTTGTTGTTTTTGATGATTTTGCAAATGTGGCATGATAATTTTCAAGTTCAACAGGTGGGTAATCAAAATCTCTATCACCGTAATCCCTTGTTGCAACTGTCATAATATCTTTCCAAATTCTTGCAGGAATTGTACCACCATACAATCCAGGAATTTTTTTGTTGTTATCATCTCCAACCCAAACCCCTGTAACTACATCAGGAGTGTAGCCTACAAAATAAGCATCTCTTGAGTCATCTGTAGTTCCTGTTTTACCTGCGGCAGGTTTTCCAATATTTGCAGATGTACCGGTACCTGTTAGTATTACAGTTTTAAGCATTGCAGTCATTTCTGCGGCTGTTTTTAAACTCAATTGGTGTGAAGATTTTGTTTTTGATGCTCTATAAAGAACTCTTCCTCTTGAATCTTCAATTCTTTCGATTGCATAAGGTTGAACAACATATCCACCATTTGCAAATGCTCCATAAGCTCTTACAAATTCAAACATCTTAACTCCGTTTGAACCAAGAGAAATTGTGTAGTCATATTCTAATGGTGTTGTAATTCCAAGAACTTTCGCAACTTGGATTACTGAACGAATTCCCACTTCTTGAATTACACGAGCGGCACAAACGTTTGATGAAATCATTAATGCTTTATATATAGGAATTTTTCCTCTATATTTGTGTCCTGCATTGTGCGGGGACCATTTTGCAATTGTAATCGGGCTATCATCAACTATGTCATTTGGAGTAATCCCTTTTTCCATAGCTGCTGCGTAAACAAAAGCCTTAAATGCTGAACCAGGTGGTCTTATCGCTTGCGTAACTCTATCGTATTGGCTTTCTCCGTAATTTTTACCACCTGCAAATACTAAAATTCTTCCGTCAATTGGGTTGAAAGAAAATACTGCAGCCTGTTGAGATTGACGTGTTAAGCCATAAGCTCTCATATTTTTTAAAATAGATTCGTTTGCCGCTATTTGAGCTTTTGAATCCAGTGTAGTAATTACCTTGTAACCTCCATGGATAATATCAGTTTCATCAAAACCTAATTTTTCCATTTCTTTCATTACGTAATCACTGAAATAAGGTGCTTTGTTTGTTGTGTAAAGTTGAGGAACTGAACTCAAATGAATTTCTGCATTAATGGCTTTGTTGTATTCATCTTCTGTGATATATTTCATTGTCAGCATTCTTTTCAGAACCTGATTACGTCTTTGTTTAGCCAATTCCTTATTGTTATAAGGGTTATAAACTGACGGAGCCTGTGGCAAACCTGCCAAAAGTGCTAATTCGGGTAATGTTAATTGGTTAAGCTTTTTATTAAAATAAATTTGAGATGCTGCGGAAACCCCATAAGCTCCGGCTCCAAGATAAACATTATTTAAATACATTTCTAAAATTTGGTCTTTAGAAATTGTTTTTTCAATTCTTGCAGCAACTTCAATTTCTTTAACTTTTCTTGTAATCGTTCTTTCGTTTGATAAGAACAAAATTCTTGCTAACTGTTGGGTTAGTGTACTTGCCCCTTGGACAGTGTGACGAGCTATAACGTTCTGAACAGATGATCTCGCAATTCCTAAAAGATCATATCCGTGGTGATGATAAAAGTTTTTATCCTCTGTTGCGATTAATGCTTCTTTGAGTTCATCCGGAACATCTTTTAATTCAACTTTGTCGTAAGTGTAAGCAGTAAATGTTTTTATAATTTCACCGTCTTCAGAATAAAATTTAGTAACCAAATTTGGTTTCAAATCTTCCAAGTTTTCAATTGGAGGAAGAGAAGACAAATATAAATTAAAAGCTACAAATCCTGCTAAAACAAAAGCAGAAGAAGTTAAAACAAACATTTTAACATTTGTGAAAAACTTATTTTCTTTTCGTCTTGAAATATTTTCTCTTGCAATATCTTTTGCCGCTCTTTGGCGTTTATATCTCTCGTAAGAACTGGACATGCCACATCTCCCTATTAAAAATCATAAATAGCTTTTACATTATACCATATAATATATTATAGCAAATTGTTTACATTATTAAAAATCAATTGAAAATTAATGTTTTTTAGTCTACACTAAGAAAGCTTGGAAAAAATTGGAGAAATAAGATTATGTACAACGTAGCAATTATTGGAGCTGGTCCTGCCGGAATTTTTGCGGCTTTGGAAATTATGAAGTTAAAACCTGAATGGAAAGTGGTTTTGATTGAAAAAGGGCAAAGAATTGAAAAAAGAAAATGTCCTATTAGAGAAGGTTCACCAAAATGCGTAAACTGTAAACGTTGCGGATTACTTTGCGGTTGGGGTGGAGCCGGAGCTTTTTCTGATGGTAAATTAACTTTGACTCCTGATGTTGGAGGTCATCTTGTTGATTATATGACGAGAAAACAGGCTGAAGATTTGATTGACTACGCAGATAAGTTATATCTAAACTATGGTGCAACAGAAGAAGTTTTCGGAACTGACAGAAAAGTGTTTGAAGAAATTGAACATCAAGCTGTTTTAGCGGAATTAAAACTTGTTCATTCTCCTGTCAGACACCTTGGTACAGAAAGAAGTTTGGATGTATTAAAGAATATGCAAGATTATTTGGATGATAGAATAACTATCTTGAATAATGTATCTGCAAAATCTTTAATTGTAGAATGTGAACAGGTTAAAGGTATTGAACTTGATAACGGAGATATAATTTCTGCGGAATACACAATTATTGCTCCGGGTAGAGAAGGTGCAGATTGGTTATCACACGAATTTGCAAAACACAAAATCGGTATGGTTAATAATGCCGTTGACGTTGGGGTTAGGGTAGAACTTCCAGCTCCGGTTTTTGAACCTTTGACATCTAAATTGTATGAATCAAAATTGATTTATCATTCTCCTACATTTGGTGATGAAGTTAGAACATTCTGTATGAACCCGAATGGTGAAGTTGTTCAAGAAAATTACAGTGGAATTGCGACTGTAAATGGTCACAGTTACGCAAATTACAAAACTCCAAACACAAACTTTGCACTTTTAGTAAGTGAAAAATTCACTGAACCGTTCAAAGAACCTATCCAATATGGTCAACATATTGCAAGACTTGCTAATATGTTGGGCGGAGGTATTTTGGTTCAAAGATTTGGTGATTTGTTAGACGGCAGACGTTCTACTCCGGAAAGAATAGCATCAAGCGTTATCACTCCAACTCTTACTTGTGCAACTCCTGGGGATTTGAGCCTTGTTATCCCTTATAGACAGATGACAAGTATTATCGAAATGCTTCAAGCATTGGATAAAATTGCTCCTGGAACAGCTTCAAGATATACCCTTCTTTATGGTATTGAAGTTAAATTCTACTCTGCTAGAGTAAAATTAACTCAACAACTTGAAACTGAAGGCGTTAAAAACTTGTTCACAATTGGTGACGGTGCAGGGGTAACAAGAGGATTACTTCAAGCTTCAGCATCAGGTGTTTATGTTGCAAGAACAATTTGTGAAAGATAAATAATATATGAGAAAGAGCCTTGAGTTTTAATTCAAGGCTCTTTTAGTTTACAACTGTTTAAAAATTTGTTATAATAAGAATAAAATATTTGGGAGTTATAAAAGTATATAATGATATCAAGCAAAGATAAAAAGAGTGTTAAGCACGTAGATTTGCCACCAACAAAGGTGAAATTTGCATTTACTTTAGCGGAGGTATTAATCACCCTTGGCATAATCGGTGTTGTGGCTGCGATGACAATTCCAACATTGATGTCAAATATCCAGAAAAGACAACTTGAAGCTCAAATTAAGGCAAATTACTCCATAATACAACAAGCGATAAAATTTGCAGAAGATGACGGAGCTTCTTATGATATGGCAATTCAAGACGGTAGTGACGCGAGTGTAAAGGAATGGTTTGATTCTTTTTTAGGACGGCATTTAAAAGTTGCACAATTCTGTTCAAACGGGAAAAGCGGTTGTTGGCATAAAGAAGGCATAGTTAAAGATTTGCTTGGAAATCCGCCACGATATGAATATGATAATGGTATTGGAGGTAATATTATCAATTTCAAATTGTTTAATGGGGCATATTATAATATTGACGGAAATACCGCAGAAGATATGGCGAATTTTGGTATTGACACAACTTCTGACGGTTTAACTATTTATTTTGATGCAAACGGGGATAGAAAACCAAACCGATTTGGGAAAGATATTTATATTTTGGTTTGGACAGATAAGGGGCTTCTTCCTGCGGGATATAACAGAACTCAGGCAGAAGTTGACGCAAGTTGTTTGCGTGGTGACGGGTATTACTGTTTGCAAAAAGTTATTACAAGTGGTTGGCAAATATCAGATCAGGTTTGGCGGAGATAAGGGGTTAATCGCCTGAAATTCCTGGAGAATTCCCGGGTAAACATGTTCCAAATTGGCAAGATGAATTGTAAGGAGTGTTTCCTGTTTCTTGGTTTGAGGGGTTGTCATCAACATCCATGTTGATTGTTTCAGGAATTGTATGCGGTGTGTTCGTAAATTCTTTGGATGAATCTCTTGTTGGATTAATCATCTGGTCAATGTGGTTTGGAAGTAATTTGTCTTTTATTGTTTGTGGCTGATTATCAAGATTTGCTTTGCAGGCTCCCAAATCTTCAAGTTTGCACGCCCCGAAAGCTTGTACTGACATAAATGATGCGAGCATTACGGCTAACATTATAATCTTTTTCATAACTTGATTTCTCCTTGGTTTAATCTATATGTATAATATAAAAGATTATTTAGCCATTTACATTGGAGAAAAGTATAATTTTTTAACGCAAGATTAAAGATGTGAGCAAATTAAAAAATAAAACTTATCTGAAAATCATAAATTTTTTATTTTCTCGTTTTTGCATGTTGTCTAAAACTTCTTTGAATGGAATAATCGGTTCCATTTTGTATCCGCAATCTTCGGATAGCGTTCCGCCCATAGTGAATAACTCTTCTTGGGGATATCTTCTGCAAATCCCGGGACGCCAAAAGTGAATTTTGCATCTTTTAGTTTTTGGGTCTAAGTTTGTGCATTCAAATATAAGCCCCAAATCATCTTTCCCAATAATTTCTAAATCTGAATAGAATTTGTGTAAAAATTGAAGTTTTCGAAATTCTTTTTCGTCTTTCAAAACATGTTTGAAATGCTTTACATAAATATGCGTGCAACACATTCCGCAACTTTTGCACTTTCCGGTACGCCAGTAGTGCTTTTTGAGAATTTTTGCATGTATAAATTTTCGGAGCTTTTCAAACATAAAAATATCATAGCCCATAAATATATTAAGAATTGTAAATATTAAAAATAAAAAAGGCAAATAAAAATCTTGAGAGGAATTTAATCAAATGTAAACCTTACAAAAACTGACATAATACTATAACATAACCAAAAATAACCAACCTTGACCTCTTAAACGAGGTCTTTTTTTTATTTAAATGTCCAAACCTGTAAACATTTCCAGTGATGTTACATTTTTTAGGAGTGGAAAATCTTCCAGATTGTAGTTTTGGACAAAATCAATTGCTTCATTTCTTGCAAGTTCAAGAATTTTCGCATCGCGTACAATATCAGAAATTATCAAGTCCGGAAGTCCTGATTGTCTTGTTCCTAAAAATTCTCCGGGGCCTCTTAGTTGCAAATCTTTTTCTGCAATTACAAATCCGTCATTTGTTTCGGTCATAATAGAAAGTCGCTCTCTTGTATCCTGAGAACGAGAAGAAGTTATCAAAACGCAGTATGATTGCAAAGAATTTCTTCCGACACGACCTCTCAATTGATGAAGTTGTGAAAGCCCAAAACGTTCAGCGTTTTCAATGACCATAACCGTAGCATTTGGCACATCAACTCCGACTTCCACAACTGTTGTTGCGACAAGAACATCATACTTCCCGTCTTTGAAATCTCTCATTACTTCTTCTTTTTCGTCATTTTTAAGTTTTCCGTGAAGTAATCCGATTTTGTATTGAGGAAAGACTTCTTGTTGAAGTTTTTCTGCTTCAATAGTTGCGGCTTTTGCAGATAGTGTTTCACTTTCATCAATAAGCGGATAAACAACATAGGCTTGGCGTCCGGTGTCTACTTCTTTTTTTATCAAGTCCCAAACTTGCCTGTGAGAACCTGTCAAGACTGTCTTAATTGGTTTTCTGCCTTTAGGCAGTTCATTTATCACTGTCAAATCCAAATCTCCGTGAACTGTCAATGCTAATGTTCTTGGAATTGGAGTTGCTGTCATTGTAAGGATTTGCGGATTTTGGGATTTTTTCTTCAAAATATTTCTCTGTTTTACCCCAAATCTGTGCTGTTCATCAACTACAATTGCTCCAAGGTTGTTAAATTCCACATTGTCCTGAATTAGGGCGTGAGTTCCGACTGCGATATTCATTTGACCGTTTTTGAGGTCAGTTTCAAATTTTTGTCGAACTTTTTTACCATGGCTTCCCAAAAACAATCCGACACTAAGCCCAAGCGGGGTAAGCCATTCAATAAGATTGTTGTAGTGTTGTTGAGCAAGAATTTCAGTTGGAGCCATAAGTGCACCTTGATAACCGTTTTCAACTGCTGCAAGGAGCATAATTGTTGCGACAACTGTTTTCCCGCTACCTACATCTCCTTGAAGAAGTCTTTGCATTGGAGCTTCTGAATTCATATCTTGCAGAATTTCGTTTACAGCTTGTTTTTGACCTGAGGTTAATTCAAATGGTAAACCTTTGATAAATTTTTGCACAAGTCCGTCCTTGTGAACTTGCAAATTGTATGATGATGTCGTTTTGGCTGTATTTTCACGTAATCTGATTAGTTTTAATTGGATTAGAAATAATTCTTCAAATATCAGCGAAAATCTGGCATGTTCTAGTGCATTCATTGTTTCAGGAAAATGAATTTGCATAACAGCGTCTTTTTTATCCATAATTCCAAGTCTTTCACGAATGAAATCAGGGATAATATTTTTGATGTCATTTTTATAAAGTTCAATCGCATTATATATCGCTTTTCGCAATGTTTTTATGCTCAAATCTTCACAAACTGTATAAATCGGTACAATTCTTGCAATATTTAAATTTGAATCAGGATTTTCTCTGAATTCTCCCGTCATAATAGAATATGTCGGCTTATCCATTGTTAGTTGTCCTGAATAATTGTTCATTTTGACAATGCCGGACAACATTATTCCTGCATTTTGCGGAAATTGAGATTTCATACGTTCAAGCAAATATTTGTTTCCTTTTGCGTTGAAAAAACTTAATTCCATTCTTCCGCTTTCATCTCCAATAACAACTTTTGTGACTGATAGATTATTTCTTGTATTGAATGAGGAAACAGATTTTATGTACCCGAAAACCGTTGTAGTTTGACCTTCTTTTAGATTTTTAATTAACGTTCTTGATGAATAGTCGATATGTTTTTTCGGAAAATACATCATCAAATCTTGTGCTGTAAAAATGCCTAGTTTATTTAATTTGTAAGCAACTTTTGGTCCTACACCTTTGATGTACATAACATCGACTTCAGATGGGTGTTTGGTTCGTTGAACTTGGCGTTCTTTTTCTTCTTGTTGTTCTTGGGCTTCTGCTTGAATATCTGCTTTTATTACCCTAATCAAGTGTTCAATTGATTTTCTTCTTTCGTTGATTGAAGCACAAGGGTAGTGCTCAAAAGCTTCAATAACAACTTCCCAACGAGTGTTTTTCTTGTTTTTTTTGAAGTTTTTTTGAGCCTCTTTTTTTATGAAGCTTGAAAAATTTTGCGTTTTTCCATGAATATCAATATAGCGATATTTAACTTCAATATCTATAGCGGCTTTAATTTTATCCAAGTTCTCAACCATAGTTATGATTTTACAACAAGATTAAATGAAGTCTATAAGTTAATAGAAAGTCTATGGATTCGTTACTGTTTACAATAATTAACAAACCTCGAACCCCAATAATAATCAATCATTCAACCATTCTTCAAACTAAAATCTAATCCTAAAGTATTAATTTTAAAAGATTAATGTTATTTAGCTAATTCTTTTGGGTTTAGTAAAATTGTAAAGCGAGAAATCAGAGGATAAGATTTTTGAATATAAAATATCGGTTGAACACGGAATAAAAAGTTTGCCCTCATGTTTTGAGGGCTCCAACCCCAAAAAACGGTGAAAAAGGGGTATTTAAACAAAAAATCATACAAACGGTTGACAGACATTGAAAAAAATAGTAATATAATCGTTATGTAAAGCGTATGTTATAGTTTTATTTTAAAAGAAAGGTGAAAAGATTATGACAAAAAGATTCGGTTTTACTTTGGCAGAAGTTTTAATCACATTAGGTATTATCGGTGTAGTTGCTGCTATGACTATCCCAACATTGATTTCAAATACAAACGGTGCAAAATTCAGATCTCAATTCAAAAAAACATTATCAACATTGAACCAAGCAGGTTTGATGGCTCAAGCTCAATATGACTTTGACTTTGCAGGTACTACAGCAAAATGTTCTGATTCAGTTGGTGGTAAAACTTATGCAGGGCACCATCCTGATTCAGCAATGTCATTCTGTGCAATCTTGAACGGTACTTTAACAGGTCAAACATTATATCCAGTTTTATCAGGAGACAATGGTATCAAACGTAATAACAATGGTACTGCAGTAAATTATGAATTAGTATTAAGAGACGAAATTCCTGAAAATTACACTAATTATGTAGCATATACACTAGCTGATGGTTCAATTGTTGCATTTGATCCTGATGCTCAAGGTTGTGAATTACCGGTTGGTCAACAATTAACTGGTGTCGTTATATCTGGCCTTGGAGGAGAAGGTGTTGCAGACTTATCTTCTTGTGGAGGGTTTATTGATGTAAACGGTGCTACATTACCTAACAAAGAAGTTACTTGTTCTGATCCAACTGTAATTACAGATTCGAACGTACAAACTCCATGTGTAGTTAAAAACGATGCTAACCACATGACAGATGTATTCCCTGTAGTATTCCACGATGCAACAGTAGAACCTGCTTCTAACGCAGCTAAATACGTCTTAACAACTTCTAAATAGTTGATAGTATAGGACAATTGACTTGCGGTGACAAGCTCAATATCTGAAAATATTTAAACCCCACAAGAGGATTTTCCCCACCGTGGGGTTTTGTTTTACTTGCTTCATGATTTGGTTCTATCAAATGGATAGACTCTGAATCAAGTTCAGAGTGACATTTTTAAAGTTTTTGAGCCCGTGTCATTCTGAAAGCTTAGAAAATTTTTTGCGTTGAATGAGTATATAATTTTCTTGTTATTCAGAATCTATCAATGTTGATTTTTATTTCTCAGACTATATTTATTATTTTAATGTTGGGCTAGAAAGCCCAACCTACTTTTTTATTATCAATGTTGTTGTGTTTTAAGGAAAATATATTTTGTAAAGAACTTATTCCCTATTCCCTTCAAAAGGATTCTTCGGCTAAAGCCTCAAGATGACGTAAAAATATTAACTTGACTCCACTTTATTTATATTTTTCTTTATGGTAGCATGGATTTTGCTATGTGTGAAAAAGGGATTAAATATTATATAAAAGAATTATTGACAATTGCAGCCCCAATTATTATGGGCAATTTGGGTTTCATATTGATTGGTGTTGGAGATGTGGTCGTTGCAGGACGTCATTCGACAGATACGTTTGCGGCAATTAGTATTGCGACTGCTATTTTGAATTGCATTTTGACATTTGGTATCGGGCTTATTTCAAGTATTTCTCCGCTACTTTCAAATTACAGGGGAGAAAAGAAAACTGTTAAAAAGTATTTTTATCCGTCAATAAGGTTTGCGATGTTGCTTGCGATAATTACGTCTTTAGCGATTGTGGCATTTATTCCGATTATTCCTAAAATGGGATTTGAACAAAAATTGGTTCACCCTATTCAAGATTATATGTTGATTACGGCATTTAGTACATTTGGGGTGTATTTGCATGCTTGTTTGAAAGAGTTTTTGCAGGCATTTGAAATTGTTGTATTCCCAAATACTGTTACTATGTTGTGCGTATTTTTGAATGTTGCGTTGAACATTATATTTGCTTTCGGGTGGGGACCTATTCCTGAATTAGGTGTTGTAGGTTTGGCTATTGCAAGTATGCTTGTTCGTTATGTAATGGGTTTTTCGCTACTTATTTATTGCTTTATTAATATGACATTCAGAAATTATCACGAAAAAGAATACTACCACAACATGTTAAAAATCGGAATGCCGATATCATTAGCGGTATTAGTGGAATTTGTGGCATTTAACAGTATTGCAATTCTTATGGGTCGAGTATCGGGTGTTTATGCGGCTGCCCAAAATTTGGTTTGTACATTGACGACAATTTCGTTTATGGTTCCTTTTGCAATTTCGAATGCTATTGCCGTTAAGGTTGGATTTGCACATGGGGCTCATAATTCAGTTGACCTTAAAAAATATTCTTTAGTTGGAATAGTTATGTCTGTCGGATTTATGATGTGTAGTGCGATTGTGTTTTCATCTATTCCAAAAACAATTGTCGGGATTTTTACGGTTGATAAGAATTTATTTAATATTGCAATTCCTATTATGTACATACTTGGGGTGTTTCAAGTGTTTGACGGGTTGCAAGTTGCTCTTGCCGGAATTTGTAAGGGTATCAAACAAACAAATATTGTTTTATTTGCAAATTTTGTAGCATATTGGTGTGTATCAATTCCTTTGGGGTGTTTTTTAGCATTCCATTGCAAGTTTAACTTGAAAGGTTTTTGGTTAGGTTTGGTTTCTGCTGCAATTTTGCTATGCTCAATTATGGTTTACAAGTTGAAAAAATATTATGATACAGAATACAAAAAGCAAGAACTGGTGTAGTTCTTGCTTACAAAATTGATAAATTTTTTTTAGAATTATATAGCAAAGAATAAAAGTGCGAACATGCAACCTAAAGATGCTGCACTGAATAAAAACCAAGTGTGCATAACAGGATGTTGATAAGACCAAATTTCTTTAATTGTGCTTGTTGCATTAGTGATTGCTTGCATATAACTCTCTCTCCAATAAACTGATTTTCTATATATTCTATTTTCTATATTTATTGAAAAACAACATCACCTATTTGGTTGATTATTAATTTAGTTTAGCCTATTATTGATTTATGCGAAATGTTGAATTATTAATGCCTGCGGGCAATTTGGAAAAGTTGGAATATGCTGTAAGATATGGGGCAGATGCTGTATATCTTGGAGTTGTAGATTTTAGTTTAAGAGCAATGAGAAAGGGTGAAATTATCACTCTTGAAAACCTTAAAATGGCTGTAGATTTGGCTCACAGTTTGGGTGCAAAAGCTTATTTAACCTTGAATATCTTTGCTTTCAATTCTGATATCAAACACTTGGAAGCATGTATGGATATAATTAAAGATGCAAATCCCGATGCGATTTTGGTCAGTGATTTCGGGATATTAAGGTTAGTAAAAAAATATATGCCGGATACAGAACTTCATATCAGTACGCAGACAAATATTTTGAATTATGAATGTGTAAAATTTTGGAGAGATTTTGGAGCAAAGAGGGTTGTTTTAGCTCGAGAACTTTCAATTCCTGAGATTGCAGAAATTAAAAAACAAGTTCCTGATATGGAAGTTGAATGTTTTATTCATGGTTCGCAGTGTGTTTCTTTTTCAGGAAGATGCTTGTTGAGCGATTATTTCACAAATGGAGAGAGAAAAGCCAATCATGGCAACTGCTCTCAACCATGCCGTTGGAGTTACAAACTTGTGGAAGAAACTCGTCCTGGGCAGTATTATGAAATTCACCAAGATGATAGAGGTTCACATATTTTGAGCCCTAAAGATTTGTGTTTGGTTGAACATTTGAAAGAAATGATTGATGCAGGCGTTGATTCATTCAAGGTTGAAGGACGTACGAAGAGTCTTTATTACGTTTCAGCAGTTGCAAAAACTTATCGTGCTGCAATTGATGAAATCATGCAAAATCATGATGCTGATTTGTCAAAATATTTTATCGAACTTAAAAAAGTTGGAAATAGAGGGTATACAACAGGTTTTGCTCTAGGTGAGAATAAACCTGACAGTTACAGTTATGATATTTCAAAAGGTTTAGCAGGGGCGGACTTTTTGTTTGAATTTCATGACAGGAAAAAAATCTCTGAAGTTGATATGACTTCAAATGATGACGTGAATGTTTATTTGGTAAAAATTAAAAATAAAATTCATTTGGGTGATGAAGTTGAGGTTATTACGCCAAAAGAAAAATTTGTAACCAAAGTAGAAGAAATTTTGAATGAAAAGGGTGAAAATCTGGAAGTTGCAAATACAAATTCTGATGTGTATTTGCAATTATCTCAAGAACCTGTAGATTATAAAATTGCCCTTGCTAGAACTATTGGGGTGAAAGAACATGTTTCTTAAACCGGATTACAATTTGAAAAGTATTTATGACATCAATTTGGATGAACTTCAAAAAATAGGTGTAAAGGCTGTTTTGTTAGATTTAGACAGCACAATTATGGCTTCTAAATCTGCTTGTTATACGGATGAGACTTTCAGTTGGCTTGAAAATGTTCAAGATAAATTTTTTATGGCTGTTGTTTCTAATAACAATAACAAAGATTATATTGAAAAAGTCAAAGCGATTTCTCCGTTCCCAATGCTATTTGGGGCTTGCAAACCAAAAACAGGGCCTGTTCGACAATTTTTGGCAAAACATAATGTTGAACCTAAAGATTGCGTTTTGGTTGGAGATAGACCTTTGACAGATATTTTATGCGGAAAATTTTTGGGTTGTAAAACAATTTTGGTTGACTCTATTACAGCTGGTACAGAATCTAAAATTGTAAGATTCGTACGAATGTTGGAGAGATTAACAATTCGTCATTAGTTTGTTGTAAATCTTTAGATTGAAATTTTAGACCTGATATAATAACTGTTACAAAATATAAACCGTCTATAATTTAGTTATATCAAGCCTTTTGCGGTTTTTATTCCTTAAATTTAATAATATTTGCATTTTTTGCCTTAATAAAAACATTATGATATTATTGTGTAGAGAGTGGGTATTTGTTTGTGAGTATATACTCTAAATAAATGATACACAAAAGTAAGAGCTTTAATATAATGTAATTATAATAACATTAGATGGGTGGGAATAACGTGAATATAGATTATTACAGAAATGATAGTTGGGTAGGCAATACATTTAGCAAAAAAGGTAAATGTGTTATAACTTTGTTAGCTGTTGTTTTTTTCGTAGGAATAATTGCCGGTGGCTGTGGATTTCTACAAAATATCGGAGGGGGAGCTGCTCCACAACAAGATACTCCTGTTGTAGCTGATACAAATCCTACTCCAAAGCCGGTGGAAGTTCCTTCTGAAAACACTATTGATGTTGATGATGAAGCAAATGAAGCAAGTAGCATGGTGTCTTACGATGTTACTTCAATAGGAAGATCTGACCCATTTATGCCATCGGGTGAAATTGCAGCGTTTGAAGCTGCTAAAAAGTCTGCAATTGCTGAAGCTAATGCCCACAATGCTCAAATTGCAGAAATCAAGAGAAAACAAAAAATGGTAATTCGTGAAGCTGATGATATTAGTCCATACAGCTTTAACTTACCTGTACCTCCGACTTCTTTGGCTTCAACTGCGGCGGCTGCAGCTAAGATTACAAGAACAAAAGTTGTTGGTATTATGTATAACAAGGTTAGTCCGTCTGCGATTATCAATGTTGATGAAAAAGATTATCTTGTAAGACCGGGTGATAAAATTATCGGACAAGAATATAAAGTTGTACAAATCAATCCAAACTGGATTACAGTGAGTTTAGGTTCAAACGTTTATTCAGCAGGAATTGGTGAATTGTTCTCCAAAGAAGAGTTTAGCAAAACTCAAAATGATTTATACAATTTGAAGAACAGATTTGGCGGTAGAAAAGGTTAATAATAAAGAAAATAAGCAGGAGCAAATATGAAAAATAAGATTAGAGAAAAATTTATTGCAAGTGTTATGTTAGGGGCTTTTGTTCTAACAAACACTATGACCGGAGCTTTTGCAATGAGCGGGTATGGGTATTCTGACTCTGCAAGGCCAATGTTAAGATCAACCGGAGATGTAACATCATTAGATGTGTCACCATCTGAGGTAAAAATTCCAAATGCAAATTCTATTGTGAATTTGAGTTTGAGAGATGCAGATATTAAACAAGTTTTGAGAATGTTCGCAGATCAAGCCGGCATGAATATTATTTTCTCAGCTTCTGTTGATGGAACAGTAACAATGGATTTGGTTGATATTCCGTTAGAAGAAGCATTAAATCTTGTTGTAAAAACAAATAACTTGTTCTACGATGTTCAAGCTAATACAATGGTTATTTCAAGCAAAGATGATCCTGTATCTGTAGCATCAAAAGGGATTACTTTAATTCCTGTAAAATATGTAAATGCTGCTGCGATTGCATCATTTTTGAATACAAACATTTTTAATAAAGATGCCGGTATGAACCCGGGGATGTCAAATGACCCTGTTGTAACAATTAACCCTGCAACAAATGAATTGATTGTAATGGGTACTCAATCAGATGTTGAAATGGCAAAGAGAGTTGTTTCTCAATTTGATGTAAAACCGGCAATCACAACATTCAAAGTAAACCACACAACTCCAATGGAAATGGCTACTTTGCTTTGTGATTCATTCTTACCATCTACTATTTCTAGCGGTAATGAAGCTTCAAGTTCAAGCTCTTCAGGAGGATCCGGATCTTCATCAGGTGGTTCAGCTTCAGATGGTTCAGCTTCAGGTGGAGCTGCAGGAATAGCAACGGGTTTTGCTTCTGATGAAAGCAGTTCATCTGATTCAGGTTCATCTTCAGGTGGAAGTAGTAGCGGAATTTCTGTAGGTGGAGGTAAATTGTTATGCTCTGCTACATCTTCAGCTACTGCAAATAATTATGAAAGTTTACCATTCCAAAACTTGTCAATTTCATACTTCCCAACATTAGGAACAATTCAAGTTATTGGTGGTACACCTACTCAAATCGACATGATTAGAGATTATATTGCTGCAAATGATAAGAAAACTCCTCAAGCTTATTTGGAAGTTCAAATCATTTCATTATCTGAATCAGGTAGTAAAACATTTGATAACACATGGCAGTTTATGAGCAAAAACTTCTCATTCAACGCAGGTGGCGGAACAGGTTTTGGAACAAGCCAATTCTATCCTATATTCTTTGCAGGTAAAGGTTATAAAGTCTTAGATTCTGAGTCTTATGATAGTGAGACAGGTGAATATGATTCATCAGGTGTAATTAAAAAATGGAGTGGTTCTCCACAACTTGTTTATGCAGTTAATTACTTAGTTGAAAACCAAAAAGGTAGAGTTTTAGCAAATCCTAGAATTTTACTTACAAGTGGTCAACAGTCAACTATCGACTTGACTTCAGACTATGTATCTAAAGTAACTTCTGAATATTTGGATAATTCATCAGGTGCAGGTTCTGCTCAGGTTCAAAAAACTTATGAAATTTCAAATGATAACGGTATCAAAGTTACAATTACACCATTTATCAGTCCTGACGGATATGTAACACTGGATATCACCCCTGATTATGCGACTATTAAAGAACAAATATATGCTAAAGGTGAAACAAAAGACCGAGATCTTATGGCGACATTACTTCAAAGACGTAATTTAGACCTTAAAGGTGTACGTATCAAAGACGGTGAAACTCTTGTAATTGGTGGTATGATTCAAGAAGCTGAATCTAAATCAGTTGAGAAAATTCCGTTCTTAGGTGATTTGCCGGTAATTGGTATGTTCTTTAGAAGTACAGGTACAAGCAAATCTAAAGAAGAAATGGTTATTATGTTAACCCCTCAAATCATCGTTGATACTGAAGACGCAGTTGAAAATGATACTACTTTATAATCAAAAGCTTACAATGGTATTATCGAAAAAGAAAAGTTATTAATATATAAATGAACGCACTAATTTTAAGACTAAAAAATAGCATAGATACAAAGATACTCGAAAGTATTGATAAAAATCTAATGGGACAATATCAGTTTGTACCGATTAGTATCAAAGATAACTTTCTCTTTGTTGCTGTTTCAAAAGTCTCAAATAAAGATAGTGTTAATGAAATATTAAAGAAAACTTTTGATAAATCAATTAAATTTATGCTTGTTGGAGAAGATGACTTGAAAGAGTTACTTGCATCCTTATCAATTCCGGTTGCAGTAGAGTCTTCATCAGCACCTTCTCCGGTTCAAGCACAAAGTTCCGGAGCTTCTCCTGTTGCACAAAAATCTGCTCCTAGCCCTAGAGGTTCAGGCGAAGTTCCGGCAGGAAAAAATCTTAAATTAGGTGAAATGCTTTTGGCAAAAGGACTTTTGACAGAAGTTCAATTGATGAAAGCATTATCAGAAGCAAAACGTAAGGGTGTTCCTATTGGTTCAATGTTGTTTGAAATGGGAATTATCACTCTTGATCAGTTGAAAGATGTTTTGCATGATCAAACCGGTTATGAATTGGTTTCTGCTGACCAATTAGCTAATCAGAAAAAATTTATTACAGCGTTGCCTGAAGACTTTATCAAGACAAACTCTGTAATTCCGATTTCTTCTGACGGTAAAACTCTTGTTATTGGTGTTGTTAAACCTATTAAACAAGATGTTTTAAAACAAATTATTTATTTAACAGGACAAAATCCTAAGCAGTTATTGATGACTCATTATGAGTTTCAAACTGCAATCAATACATTCTTCTCTGAACAGAAACGTAAGACTGAAGAACTTATGAAAAATATGGCAGAGGAGAAGTTGGATGATCCTGATGAAATGTCGCTTCAAGACCAACTTGCCAATGAATTGCAAGATTCAACCGGTTCTGTTGCAAAATTTGTTAATCAAATTATTACAAACGCAATTGATAACAGGGTATCAGATATTCACATCGAACCAAGACTATCAGGTTATATCGTTCGTTACAGAAAAGACGGTATGTTGCAAAAAGTTCTTGATGTACCTGCTAACGTTGAATCCTCTATCATTGCACGTTTCAAAGTTATGGCAAGAATGAACATTGCAGAGCAAAGAAGACCTCAGGATGGTACGTTCTCTATCTCGTATAACAATTGTTCTTACGACTTCCGTATCAACACATTGCCTGTATCAGGAAAAGAGAAGGTCTGTATCCGTGTACTTGCTCCTGCTGTCAGCCTTGCATCCGGTGATAAAGAAATCAGTTTGGTTGGTGCTAATGATGCTGATATTGTTAAGGTTAAGCAAATGGTTTCTTGTCCGAACGGTATTATTCTTACATCAGGTCCTACAGGTTCAGGTAAAACAACTACATTGTATTCCGTATTGAAGAGTTTGAACGATGAAACCGTTAATATTACGACAATTGAGGACCCGATAGAAATCAAGTTGGAAGGTGTTAACCAATCTCAAATCAACGCAAAAGCGGGTATTACATTCGCGTCTTGTATGAGAGCTATCTTACGTCAAGACCCTGATATTATTCTAGTCGGTGAAATTCGTGACTACGAAACATTGGAAATTGCTATTTCTGCTGCATTGACAGGTCACTTGGTATTAAGTACAGTCCACACAAACTCAGCAGCAGCTACAGTTACTCGTTTGATTGAAATGGGTGCTAAAGATTACTTGGTATCATCTACATTATCAGGTGTAATTGCTCAACGTTTGGTAAGACGTCTTTGTGATGATTGTAAGGAAGAATATCATTGCACAAGAGAAGAAGCAATGATGGTTACTCACAACGAAGATGAAATCAAAAAAATCATGGAAACTCCGATTTACAGAGCTAAAGGATGTAACAAATGTGGTTTCCAAGGTTATAAAGGTCGTTTGGGCGTATATGAGATTATGCAAATTACCAAAGAAATTAAAAGACTTATTGCTCAAGGTGCTCATGACCTTGAAATTGAAGAAAGTGCAGTTGCAAATGGTATGACAACATTGCACAGGTCTTGTTTCCAACATATTCTAAAAGGTTGGACAACAATTGATGAATTTGTCAGAGTCTTAGGTATGGCAGGCGAATAGGGGAATTATGACAGTATATAATTATACAGCGATAAAAGACGGAACTAATGAACTTGTTAAAGGTAAGGTTGAAGCTGATGACTTGCGAGAAGCTCGTGCGGCCGTAAGACGTCTTGGTTTCACCCCAACTAATATTGTTGAAGAACAAGCTGCAAAAAAAGATGATAAAAAGAAACCTACCGGTAAAATGCCAAAACTTGGTTTGGCGGAGCAGATTGATTTTACATCAACGCTTCAAATCTTGGCTGCTGCAGGTATTCCGATTATTGAATCTTTACTGTTCATTGAAAATGATGCGGCGAAGTTAAGAATTCGTCAATGTGCGACAGAATTAAGACGACAGATTATGAATGGTGGTACTTTCGCAGGTACAATCGCTAAATATCCTGAACAGTTCGGTCAAGTTTATATCGGTTTGGTTAGAGCCGGTGAAGATTCCGGTGAACTTGAAAAAACATTGGATCGTTTGTTGGAACTTTTGAACAAACAAGCTGCTATTAAGTCAAAAGTTATCGGTACATTGATGTATCCGGTATTCGTAATCTTGTTGGCAGCATTCATTGTAATTGTCATGTTGGTATTCGTATTTCCGGTATTCAAAGAAATGTTCGATTCAATGGGTATGCAATTGCCTTGGATTACAAGAGTTTTGATGGAAATGGGTTTATTCTTGAAGAAGAATTGGTTGGGAATTCCGTTAGCATTTGCAGCAATTGGTTTCTTCATCAATTTCTTATTCCATTGGAAACCAAGTAAGTGGAAAATTGATGAAATTACATTGAAAATTCCTGTAATTACTGATTTAATCCAGTTTTCAAACTTTGCAAACTTCATTGCAGTTATGCAGGTTGCGTATGACGCAGGTGTACCTATTTTGGAATGTTTGTATTTGGCAAATATGACGTTGACTAACCATACATTAGAAACAAGGGTTGAAGAAGCAACAGGCAGAGTTCAACAAGGTCAACACTTGTCTGCCGCTTTAAGAGCAACAAGAACAATGCCTAAAATGATTTTGTTCATGATTGCAACAGGTGAGCAATCAGGTCGTTTGGGTGATATGTTAGGTCAGGCTACAAACTATATTGATAAACAACTTGATACAATTATTGATGTTATGACAAAGATGATTGAGCCGATTATGTTGATTGTTATTGGTTCTATCGTGCTTGTTTTGGCAGCAGCTTTGTACTTACCATTGTTTGCTTCTTATATGGGTATGTAGAAAGATTTTTGAAAGATTGCAAAAAGGATAGGTCTAGAATTTAGGCTTATCCTTTTTTATAGAAAGGTTTTAAATATGCGAAAAACAGTTGTGATAACAGGTTCAACTTCGGGTTTAGGGAAAGAACTCGTGAATTTATTTTCTAAAAATTGTAAGGTTTTTGCAAGTTTTAGAAATAAAGAGTTAGTCGAAGAAAAAGGAAATGTTGAATATTTTTATATGGATTTGACGGATAGAAAATCTATAGCTTCGGCTTCTGATTTTATAAAATCAAAAACCGATAAAGTCGATATATTGATAAATGTAGCCGGCGGGGTCGTTGCAGGACCTGTAGAAAAACTTGATACAGACAGGTTGAGATATCAGTTTGAGATAAATACTTTTTCGCATATTGAATTCTCTCAAAAATTGTTACCTATTCTTGTTAATGGTCGGATTGTGAATATCAGTTCAATGGCAAGTTTTGGAAACTTCCCTTTTATAAGTCCTTATTGTGCTTCGAAAAGAGCCTTAGATATATTTTTTAATACTTTCGCGTTAGAAAATCATTCTAATATCAAAGTGATTTCAATCAAGCCAGGGGTAATTGCAACTCCGATTTGGGAAAAATCTGTCAAAAATAATTTAGAAAATTTGCAAAATATTGAGGGTTATGAAAAAGAGTTGGAATTTATTAAAAATAATGCCCTGAAAAATTCTCATAAAGGTTTGAATGTAGAAGAAGTTGCCACAGAAATTCAAAAAATTGCATTAGCTAAAAATCCTAAAAGTTCGTATGTGATTGGACGAGATGCAAAAGTTGCTCAAATTTTATCTTTACTTCCTCAAGATTTGATAAATAAAATTGTAAAATTCGGAATGAATTTTAGGATGAATAAGTAAAATTTTCCTTGTGGTATAATATTATTACTATGGAAGATAAAGAAATTGATAAAATATATGAACTGATTGATGCTTCAAAATACACAGAAGCAGAAGTTGAAATTAAAAAAATTTTAGATAAAGACGAAAAAGATATTGATGCACAAAGATTACTTGCGTTGTGTGAAGTTAATTTAGAGCATTTTGACCAAGCAAGAAATATTTTGGAAGAAGTTGTTAAATATCGTCAAGATGATGCCTTATGTTGGTATTATTTAGGGTGTTGTTATGATAATTTAACTCAATATCCTGAGGCGAAATTCGCATATAACAAAGTTTTAGAACTTCGTCCCGAGTATGTTGATGCTTATAGAAGTTTAGCAATTGTTTATATCAAAATTGAAGACCATGATAAGGCTATCGAGATTGCTAAAAAAGGTTTGGAATACAGTAAAGATGATTATTCGCTTTATTATATTTTGGGTACAGCTTGCATGGCTTCAAAGAAGTTTGAAGAAAGTGTTGAATATATTGATCATGCTATCTCACTTAATCCTGACAATGTTCAATTGTATAACAACCTTGGAACTTCATATTTAACAATCGGAAATTTGGACAAAGCTTTTGAAACTTATGAAAAAGCATCTAAAATTGATCCAAAGGATTCGTTGACATATTTTAATATGGCATCAATTCTTCAACTCCAAAACAAACACAAAGAAGCATGTGAATATTTTGCAAAAGCTCATGAACTTGAACCTGATGAGGATAGTTATCTTGTTGCTTGGGCATTATCTGAAGTGAAGGCAGGACAATTTAAAGAAGCTATCGAACACTACAAATATTTGGCTTCATCATATCCGCAAAAATCTTCATACAGATATAATTTGGCTTGCTGCTATCAAGTTGTCGGAGAATATGAAATTGCAATTACTTTGTTGAAACAGTTGGCATTATTAAATCCGAAAGCTGCTAATATTTTGAAAAAATTGGCAGGAATTTATATGTCAATTGGTCAATATTCAAAGGCTAAAGAGATTTATGAAAGAATTGTTACTCAGGGTACAACATCATATCAATTGTATTATGAACTTGCTTTGTTATGTGTGAAAACAGATGATATTGATAGAGCAGAACAAATTTTGAAAAAAGTTTGTAAGCTAAATCCTGATTTTGCTCTGGCACATAAGGATTTGGGGGTAATCTATCTCAACAAGCGATTGTTTGATTATGCAAAAGATGAATTTGAACAAGCTTATCAGTGTGACCCTAATAATTATTCAGTAGTTTTAGAGTATGCAAATTATCTTCATTCAACATCTGATTTCAAAAAAGCTGATGAATTTTATCAAAAAGCTGTTGAACTTGATCCTGAAAATCCGAATGGGCTTGCTTTTTCAGCGTTAAATAAAACTCATCTGGAGCAAATAAAAGAAGCGAAAGAACAAATAAATAAGGCAATGGAAAAATGTTCTGATTCTGCGTTTTTACTATTTATTGCCGGTCGAATTTATTATCTTGATAAAGATTACGATTGTGCCAAGATGTATTTGGTTAAAGCGTTTGAACTTGAAAAACTTCCGGATGTTCAGAATTTACTTGGACTTTGCTATATGGAATTAGGTAATTATGAACAAGCAAAATCAATATTTAATAATTTGCTTGAAAAAGCTCCAATGAATGTGAATGTGTTATTAAATTTGGCACACTGTTGTGACAAACTTGGTCAAAATGATGAAGCATTGCAGTTTGCGGAGAAAATTACTGACACTTTCCCTGAATGTGAAGAAGCTCAGGAACTAATAAGAAAGTTATCTTAATTTTATATAATATTTATATAAATAGAATATGTTTAAAACTCCCTTGCCAAGACTTTTTTCTAGCTTTGCAAGGGTTTTTTAACTTTATTTAACAAAAAAAATGTAAATTTTTTCGTGAATTTTATAAAACCTCAAAACCATTATAAAATCATTGTTTTTGAAAATTAAAAAAAATAATTGTAAAAACTTTAGCATGATTTGAGAAAAAAGTTAGTCAAAGAGCAAAATTTATTCTATCATAGAGTATATAAGTCGAGAGTGATAATAGTTTAGAAATAGAGAGCTTTTTATTATCTATCCGACATCAATGGTTTGGTTATAAGCATGAAACAATTATATAGGTTTATGGTAAGACGCATAATTGAATACTAATTAAATTTTATACATTTTAGGTTAATGTGAATCCTTTTTTGTTTCAGAAATGAAATAAGCGGGCATGTATTCATGCCTGTTTTTTTTGTGTTTCTTTTAGGGGAAAAGGGAATAGGAAAATAAGTTCTTTACAAAATATATTAATCCCTTAAAGTATAACAACATTGATTATAAAAAAGTAGGGTGGGCTCACTAGCCCACCAATAAAAATAACAAACCAAATGGAATAGACTCTGAATCACGCACTTCGCTGCCGCTCGTGCTGTTCAGAGTGACACCTCTTACCCTATCACCTAAAAAATAAAAAGAGCCACGTAATGTGGCTCGTATTTGAATTAAGAATAGCTGGAAGTATGAAAAAGATTTTTAATTTATATATGTATTAAAGTTAAAAATTGATGCTCAGGCAATTAAATACTTCGGTAGTGTTTGGGTATCCAGTTGGATGATATGCTTGGCAATATTTGAACTATTATGTTATAATTCCGGTATGGAAATTACATTGAGCAAATATTTAAAGCAATCTGCGACATATAAATTGTTTTCTCATTTTGGAAATGTTTTTGCGGATTTTTTAGACACATTGGGAAAAATTGCTCAAATCGGTTTTCATGTTTTAAAATGTATTTTGAAAGGTGAAATTTCAGGAAAAGAATTGTTATTGCAGTGTGATAGATTTGGTGTAAGTTCTTTACCTATCACATTGTCTATTGTTGGAATGACCTCAATTATTGTAGCTTCTCAGGTTGCACATGAAATGGTTAAGCAGGGTGGGGGTAACTTTGTCGGAATGCTTATGACTATCTTAATTGTTAGAGAAGTTGGTGCAATTATGTCAGGATTTGCTATTACATCAATGATTGGTTCATCCTTAGCTTCTGAACTTGCGACTATGCGTGTTACTGAACAAGTTGATGCGGTTGACGTGTTGGGAGTTGATTCTATCAGATATTTATTTGTTCCAAGGGTTTTATCAGGAATAATTATGATGCCTTTTGTTGTAATTTTAGCATCTGTTATTGGGGTATTGCTTGGTGCTGTTACTTCTGATATGTTTGCAGGATTGACTTATAGAGCTTATTTTGATTCCGCGTGGCTTGGTTTGTATATGAAAGATTTGTGGGTAAGTTTGTTAAAGGCTGCTGTGTTTGGCGGGGTTATTTCTTTAATAAGTTGTACTTGCGGATTTTATGCAACAGGTGGTGCTAAAGGCGTTGGTATTGCAACAACAAAGGCTGTTGTATGGTCATTTATTGCAATTGTTGTTTGGGATATGGTGTTTGCGGTTTTATTTTTCTTTTAATTTGTGTAAGGATAATGTTATGAGCATTGAAGTTAGAAATTTAGTAAAAAAATTTGATGATAGAGTTGTTATAAATGATATTTCGTTCAAAGTTAATGATGGCGAAATATTAGCTATAGTTGGGTTTTCAGGTTCAGGAAAAAGTACGGTTCTAAAACTTATTTGTGGGCTTATTCCTTATGATAGTGGTGAAGTTCTAACATCAAACGGTGATATTGCAATGGTTTTTCAGTATTCTGCATTGTTTGATTCGTTGAATGTTTATGACAATATTTCTTTTGCACTTCATGAGAGAAAAGACTTGAGAAAAAAATACACAGAGGACGAAATCAAAAAAATTGTTTCGCAAAAGCTGGAACTTGTGGGATTGAAAGGAATTGAGAATAAATTCCCTTCTGAACTGTCCGGAGGTATGCAAAAAAGGGTAAGTTTTGCAAGAGCGATTGTGACAAAACCTAACACGATTTTGTATGATGAACCTACAGCGGGGCTTGATCCGATGTCATCAACTTTGATTGAGGATTATATTGTAAGATTGAAAAGAGAAACAAATGCAGCATCAATTGTTGTAACTCACCAAATGTCAACTATCACAAGGACAGCAGATAGAGTCATAATGTTGTATGACGGTAAGATTGTTTTTGAAGGTACTCCTTTGGAATTATTAAAACAGGATACCCCTTATACAAAACAGTTTGTAACAGCATCGCTTGACGGACCTATGAAATTGAAGGCGTAAAATAATTAAAAAGAGGATACATAAATGAAAAAGAACTTATTTAATGAAGAAGCTATGTCTTTAGACACTTATATTATGGTGAAATTGAAAGAAAAAACAGCTCAATTAAGAGATAAATTGACTCAAAAAAATAGAGCTCCGATTTCTCTATCTATGGGTGCTCCGACTGCTAATCCTCCTCAAGCTTTAATTGAAAAATTGAAAGAATTTTTAACGGAAGATAATATTCATACCTATTCTGTAACAAGGGGTGAACCTTATTTTCGTCAAGCGATTGCACAAAAAATGAAATCTCGTTTTGGGGTTGAACTTGACGCGGATAAAGAAATTTTTTCTTTATTGGGTTCAAAAGACGGGTTGGCTAATTTAATCAGATTTATTATAACTCCGACAAATGTTGAAAAAGACAAGGATATTATTTTAATTCCTGACCCGGGGTATGCTTCATATTCTCAAATGGTAAAATGTTCAGGTGGAATGTCTTATTCTATTCCATTGACTGAAGAAAATAATTATCAACCTGATATGGAAGAAGTATTGAATAATTTAATCGCAGACGGACTTAATCCTGAAAAAATCAAAGCTATGATTATAAATTACCCAAATAATCCGCTTGGGGTTTCAGCTTCTCGAGAATATGTGAAAACAGTTGTTGATTTTTGTAAAAAACATGATATTTTGCTTATGTCAGATGCTGCATATTGTGATATTTATTTTGACGAGTCTCAAAAACCGTTCAGTGTTTTTGAATTTGACGGAGCGAAAGATATTGCAGTCGAATTTTTTAGTTTTTCAAAACCTTATGCAATCACCGGTTGGAGATTGGGTTGGCTAGCAGGAAACAGTGAAGTTATCACTCGTTTTGCAAAGGCTAAATCAACTATTGATAACGGTATTTTTAAAGCATTACAAAAGGCCTGTGCTTGTATTATGAATTCTGCTGAAGGGGATGAATATATCGCACAAGGCAATATAAATTATAAAAGAAAGCAATCAATTATGGTTAAAGGCTTGAAGGAGCTTGGTTGGCCGATTGATGAAGCAAAACTTCCGACAGCAACATTCTATTTGTGGTTGCCAATTCCGAAAAAATATGAAGAGTCTTACAAATTCTGTGAAGATATGCTTGAAAAATCAGGGATAGTGATTGTTCCGGGTAGTGCATTCGGAAAATATGGTGAAGGATTTTTCAGACTTTCATTTGTTTGCAGCGATGAAAAATTAAAAGAAGTTATTGAAAGAATGAAAGTTGACGGATTTAGGTATTAGATTGTAAAATTATATAAGTAGGGCTTGCACAATGCAATTTCCGTTACACACAATTTAACGAAGAAAATTGAACGGAAAGGAGGCAGGAACTATGGTTGACAAAATAATAATGCTACTAATCGCATTTGACATACTTTTAGTAGCATTAAAGTTAATTCAATCGTGGTGCGAAGAAGAGTCTTTAACCCAGTCTAAAGTTTAAAGGCTCTCGCCCTACAGATATATTATTTATTATTTTTCATTTTTTGTCAAGATGTAGCAATAAAGAATGTAGGTTGGGCTTTCCAGCCCAATATTAAAACTTATTTTGTTAAATCAAACAAATAGCCCCAGATAATTGAAGCAATGGTTATGATAGCAGGAAAACAATATGCAAAACCCGCTAATATAAATTTGCTTCTTGTGAGTTCTTTTTTATAAATTAAACTCGCAACAAGAAAAAGAAATAATGTGGCACATATAAGAACAATAAATGTTGAAGTATGCGTGAATAGATACAAAATTGCTATAATTGTCAAAATACTTATCCCAATAGAAAATATAAGTTCTCTTAAGGTTGGATTATGTTTTGAATGGATGAATTTTTTAGTAAGTTTAACAATAAAAATAATCCAAGCAACAAATGATGCTATAAAACCTAAAAATACTGGGAGTGAAACAAAAAGCAAAAAAGGAATAGAATGGAATGATAGATAGTATATAAAATCAATTATCCAAAAACACAAAAGGGTAACAATTGCGGTAACAGCCAGCACTGCATTTATTTTCCCAATGGTTTGTGTTTTATTACTAAAAAAAATATTTTCTTTCATTGTACACATAAATTTTTTACCCTGAATATAATTCACTACTTAAATATCTTTCTCCGCAATCGGGAAGAATTGCGACGATTAGTTTCCCTTTGTTTTCTGGTCTTTTAGAGAGTTCGATTGCAGCCCAAACATTTGCTCCACCTGAAAATCCTGAAAGAATTCCTTCTTTTGTTGTCAGGTTACGTGCGGTTTCGATTGCATCTTCATTTTTTACCGGAATAATTTCATCTATTGACGTTGAATTAAAGTTTTTAGGAACAAAATTAGCTCCAATTCCTTGAATTTTGTGTGGTCCTGCTTGACCTCCTTCAAGAACTTGGGAAGCATAAGGTTCTACTGCAACTGCTTTGATATTTGGATTTTTTTCTTTTAACTTTTTCGCAAGACCTGAAATTGTTCCGCCGGTTCCTACCCCTGCAACAACTATATCAACACTTCCTTCAGTGTCTTCCCAAATTTCTTCTGATGTTGTAAGGTAATGTGCTTTAGGGTTTGACGGATTGTCGAATTGAGACGGAATGAATGAGTTCGGGTATTGTTGATGAAGTTCAAGAGCCTTATCAACAGCACCTTTCATCCCGAGTTTTCCTTCCGTTAAAACAAGTTCAGCTCCATAAGCTTTTAATAATTTTCTTCTTTCCAGACTCATTGATTCAGGCATGGTTAGTATGATTTTGTAACCTTTGATTGCACAAATCATTGCTAACCCAATTCCGGTATTACCGCTTGTTGGCTCTATTACGATAGAATTTGGTTGGAGTTTCCCTTCTTTTTCCGCATCTTCAATCATTTGGAGTGCGGCTCTGTCTTTTACTGAATTTGCAGGGTTGAAGTATTCCAATTTTATTGCAATATCCGCATGACCGGAGTTGAGTTTGTTTAATCTTACAAGAGGTGTTTTTCCTACCAGTTCTGTTAAATCTTTTGCTATATTCATATAAAGTTCTCCTTTTAAAGGTGCTTTTTTTACGTATATTATACATCAAATTACTTATTTTCAATATTTACCTTGTGAAGGGTGTAAATATATGTTATAATTAAAAAGGATATAATCAGGGAAATTTATAGAGTATGACAAAAAAGAGTTTAGCGTTTACTTTAGCGGAAGTTTTATTGACAATGACTATTATTGGAGTTGTTGCAGCTATGACAATTCCAACATTGCATTATCAAAAAGTAAAAAAAGAATATACAACAAAGTTGAAAAATTTTTACAGCAAAATGGAAAATGCTGTTATGGATATGGAATCAGATTATGGCTCTTTTAGAGATCTTAAAAGACCTAAAGCAAGTGATAATAAAGATGGCTATGACTGGTATATGAAGTATATTGACCCTTATGTTGGGCACAAATATGTTAAAACAACCGGAGGGTATAGGGTTTATTATAGCGATGGTTCAATGTTAACAACATTCTATCCAGGAGGTTGTTTGGATGTCATTTATGATGTAAATGGTGATAAACGTCCTAATCATGAAGGTTATGACAGATTTAGATTTTTATTCTGTTTCGATGATGGAAATTTAGATGCAAATGGCGATTGCAATATGGATAATCCTGGAAGTGGTCGTTGTTACTGGTTTGCCAATAAGGATATTTTCTTTGGTACTTATGGTGGTACAGTAAATAGTGCAACATCTACAAGGGATGAGCAAGTTGAAAAATGCCAAGAATCAGCATCTTATTGTACAAAATTGTTGGAAACGGATCAATGGGAATTCAAAAGCGACTACCCGTATAAGTTCTAAGGAACAATGGAATAGAGCCTTCTTTAATGGAACCTATTCCCTTCTCCCTTTTATCAACTTTAATTCAACTCTTATGATATAATAAAGCTATGAAATTAGGTGTTTTTCAAGGTACATTTAATCCTATACACAAGGCTCATTTGAGAGTGGCAGAATATGTTACGGATAAATTTGATTTCGACAAGTTTCTTTTTATTCCTGCGTTCAATCCGCCACACAAATCTTGTGATACCTCGTTATCATTTCATAGATTGAACATGGTGCAGCTTGCAGTTTCTAAAAATCCAAAATTCGAAGCTTCTGATATTGAATTTAGGCGAGAAGGTAAGTCATACACTTATCTAACAATTTGCGAATTGTATAAACTTTTTTCAATTGAGGGGAAAATCAATTTTGTTATTGGGACGGATGCGTTTAAACATATTGAGTCTTGGTATGAAGCTGATAAATTAAAAAAACTTGTTAAATTTATCGTCTTTGTTAGGGAGGACAATTTTGAGATTTCACGGTATGATTATTTAAAAGATAAAGGTTTTGACTTTGAATTTGAATCTTTGCCGTTTGAAGATATTTCATCAACGGAGTTGAGGGCAAGGGTTAAAGAGGGAAAACCTATTGATGATTTTGTTACAGAGGAAGTAAAGGATTATATTTTAGAAAATGGTTTATACAAAGATTAATCAAGAAGAATTGATGAATTGGCTAAAAGAACATTTGAGTGAAAAAAGGTATATTCATTCGATTGGGACGGCTGAATGTGCAAGAGATTTGGCTGAAAAGTTCGGGTTAGACAGTGAAAAAGCCTATATTGCAGGTTTGTTACATGATTGTGCGAAGTGTTTTCCTAACGACGAATTGATGGATATTATAAATAAGCATTTGAATGTTGAAAAAGTTGAATTGATGAATTACAAAACTTTGCATGCTCCGGTGAGTGCTTATATTGCAAAAAATGAATTCGGGGTTGAAGATAGTGAAATTTTGTCCGCTATTCGTTGGCATACTTTAGGACGAATTGACATGACGGATTTTGAAAAAATTATTTTTCTTGCTGATAAAATTGAACCTAAAACAAGAGATAAGAGCTATTTAGATTCAGTTCGAGACTCTTTGAATGAGGAAAACGGTTTAAACAAGGCAATGTTAATTTGTTACAAAGAAACGATAAAAAGTTTAGTCAAGAGAGATTTGAAAATTTGTCCTGTAACGATTGATATATATAATAATTTGGAAGATGTTGTAAATGTTAACTAACTTAATATTTTAACATAATTCTTCACTATTCATGGTACAATTTTTCTAAAGAGTGAGGGCATTAATGAAACTACTTGAGATTAAGAATAACTTGATTAAATTATCGTATGAAGAAGATGAAAGACCTGTATTGGGTAAGTTTTTGGTTTTGGCATCTGATGAAAAATCTTACGTTGCTCAATTCGTAAATCTTAAATCTGACAGTGTTAATAATTTTGCAATTGCAAGGTTGTTGTTCACTTTTACATCTGATGGTGTTGTTGATAATTATGATGGCTCAATTCCAAGTATGGGTTCAGAATTGTCAATGCTTTCTTCTGATGAGTTGTTAGATTTGTTGCCGATTGAAACACCTATCAAAATTGCTCCTTTAGCTCAACAAGATAGTATGCTTAATCTCGATATTTCTTGTTTTGAACACAATTTTACAGTGTTTACTTCTCACAATTCTCATAAAGTTTCATTCATTTCAAATTGCGTAAGACAACTTTTCCAAATGAAAGAAAAAAGTGTCATTATTGATGATGCGAATTTGTTTGAAGACTATCCGAAAATTGAATTTACTAAAGATTTCAAACTTCCGTTGAATTCAGAAATGATTGATTATATTTTTGAATACGAATTAGCAGAAGTTGATGCATCTACAAAAGCTGTAATTCAGGATATTTTTTATGCGGTGCAACAGTATATAAAGTCTTTGGATTTTGAGTTTTTACCTATTGATAATTTTGTTGATGTTGTGACAAAACAGTACAAAGAAACTCAAATGCCTGAGTTGGCTCTTTTGAAAAATAAGTTGCTAAAATATCGTGACGCAAATGTTTTTGCAAATACAAAAGAAGAAGTTTTGGTTTTCAATGAAAAAATTAAAGAAAAGAATTGTTTAATAATTGACGTTAAAGATGTAAATGAGTCATTGCAAAAAGAAGTAATTTCATTTGTTCATAATGCATTAAATTCAATTGAAAAATTCATTTATTTCTTTGTTCCTTTGAATGATTGGAATTCTGACAAAAAATTGTTGAAACAGTTGGTTAATCATAGTCATATCTTTACCACATTTTTAGCTGATCATTCATATAAATATGCAAATGAATTAAAGGCTTTTGCTGAAAATATTTTGTTATTTGCTCCTCAAGCTCAACAAAATGATTTTGCTTCATATAATACTTTTCTTTCAAAATTAAATTTGAATGAGGCAATTGTTTATGGCAAATTGACTCAGGGAATTCCGTTCATTGTTGAGATGAGTGATTTGGATTTAGATTTAACAAAAGATGATGTTTTAGGTGATAGAGTTCAATTTGTGCCAAAAACTGAAGATACAATATTGGTGCGAATTGACGAAAACGGAAATAAAATTCTTTTAGATGATTCATTTGTTCCGGTTGATGAAAATGGAGATGTCATACCAACAACCGAAGAAACGGAAGAACCTGTTATTGAAGAGGAACAAACTGAAACTTCTCCTATTCAAGAAAGTGTTCCGGCTCCAGTTGAAGAAGTTGCTCAAAATCCGCAACCGGAAGTTCAAGAAGAGGAATTAGTTTTACCTGAAAATGAATTGGTTGAGGATAGTACAATTTCGGATGATGTGATTGAATATCCTGAAATACCAGAAGAGGTTGATGATTTACCACAAGGCACACAGGTTTTAGAACCTTCCGCTCCTCAAATTATTGAACCGGTTGCAAATATTATGGAAGAAGCAGAACCGTTATCAGTTGAAGAAGATGATTTAACTATTGATGAAGGTATGCAGGAAGAAAGTTTGTCGGAAACGGATGACAATGTAACTTCTGAGTTAACTGAAGATGATTTGGATTTTATTGAAGGGCAAAGTTCTATCGAAGAACCATTGCTTGAAGAACCTGAACCTCTTCAAACAGAAGAAGAAAATTTTGAATACCAAGAGTCTCCGTATGTAGAAGAAGAGCAAACCCCTGTTGTGCCTGTTTATCCTACAGATGAAATAAATCATAACTCAAACAGTGAGGACGAGGACGGTGTTGGATTTGCTCAAGGGGATACCGTTACTCACCCAAGATATGGACGAGGCGTTGTTGAAAAAATTATTAAATACGGTAATAAAACTTTGTGTTCAATTTCGTTTGAAAATGTTGGTCGCAGACTTTTAGACCCGTCAGTTTCAGAGTTTACAAAGGTATAATGGTTTCAAAATAAAATCCTAAAGTATTTAAACTTTAGGATTTTTTATTTTAATTATATTATTTGTTATGCATTTTTCGTTTTTAGGAATTCAGCAACTTTTTTGATATATAATTTAGTCAAATTGTGTATTTGCATTTTCTCTCCTTCTGCTATAGTTAGAAGGTGTTCAAGGTCTTTTGAATTAAGAGGAGTTGTTCTTTTTTCAAATTTATCTAATTTTTTCCCATTCATTTTACAATCAAATAACTCAACAATTTCGCCTTTTTCCATGTGACCTGAAAGACATAACCAATTCTTTTCCGCATCAATTTTCTTTCTTCTTTTTGGTGAAGTTGGATTTGCAGGAATTATTTTTTCAATGAAAGAATCTTGAACTACAAAGGTTTTTGAATTTCCATCTTTTGAAATTATTGAAAGATAGTCATTCCCATTGATTGAGCCTTGTCTTAGAATATTTGGCCCTGCTGCTACTTTTGTTGCATAATTTCCAGTTTTGGATAAATAGATTTTTTTTACGTCATCCTCTACTCCTAATGTAGCATTTTTAAAATCTCTTAATGGTTTATACGCTCCTGATATTTCTGATATTTTTAACATTAACTTTCTCCTTTTTCCTTTGGGGTTAATAAAACATGAAAAAAATAGTTTTTGCTAGGGGCTTATTTTCTTAATTTTGTTGCTTCTTTTAGGTATACGAATTTTGGGGTGAAGTTTTCATTGCAGTTTATTACAACTAAAACTCTAAGACACATTTTGAGAGAATTCGGGACATCAAGTTCATGAAAACACATCAGGGCAACATCTTCCCACCCTAAAGATTTGCGAGGAAATTTTGCAGGAAAAGCGGCATTCAAGTCTGGTGTTGTTGTGAAGATTACGTGCGAAATTTGAGATGTTCCATTTAGGTCGTTTTGTTCCCAAATTTCTTTTAACAATTCAAGTGTTGCTTCTTCAAGAGCTTTTTCTGTGTTTGCTTCGACTGTGATTGCTCCACGAATTCCTTTTGAAATCATTTTACTTTTTCACTCCGTTGTACCAATCTCTTGCGAGCATTTCGCCTTTGCCTTCGGGTTTAACTTTTATAAGTCTTAATAATCCGTTACCGCAAGCAATGTCGACACCGTTTTTTGAAAAGTTGACAACTTTGCCGATTTCGCCTGAACCTTTGATTGGAGTTGCTTCAATTACTTTGATTATTTTATCATTAAACATAAAATAAGCACTTGGACATCTGCAAATCCCACGTGCAAGGTTATTTATCTCAACATTTGATTTGTTCCAATCAATTAGGCACTCTTCTTTAGTTAATTTGTTTGCCATACAAACGCCGTTTTCACATTGTTTTTGAGGTTTAAGAGTCCCGTTTTGAAGATTGATTAGAGTTTGTTCAATCATTTGTGGTGATTTTTGTGCAATTTCATCCCAAAGTTCTTCACAGTTCATTGTATCAGAAATCGGAATAATCAATTTTTGGCAAATATCGCCACAATCCAATCCCAATTCTGTTATCATTGTGCAAATTCCGGTTTCTTTATCTCCATTTATTATTGCACGTTGGATTGGGTTTGCTCCCCTGTATTTTGGAAGAAGTGAAGCGTGTAGATTAATTGTTTCGTATTTTGGAATATCAAGAACTTCTTGTGATAAAATTTGCCCAAATGCAAAAGTTACAAAGAAATCAGGATTAAGTTTTTTCAACTCTTCTTGAATTTCAGGTTCTTTGCGAATGGATTTTGGTTGAAATACGGGAATATTTTTCTCGATTGCAAATTTTTTAATTGGTGACATTTGCAATTTGTGACCACGACCTGCAGGTTTGTCAGGTTGAGTTACAACCGCAAGAACGTCAATTTTGTCTGAATTATACAAATATTCCAGTGATTTTAATCCTATGTCCGGAGTTCCAAAAAATACAATCTTAATCATTTTTTTCTAATTCTTCCTCTAAATTCTTTTCTTCAATAAGCTTGTCAGGGTCAAGATTTGGAAGTTTGTGTTTTTTCAAAATTTCTTCTGTTTCAAATCTGTTTATACAGTGGTCAATGAATAAAACCCCGTCAAGGTGGTCATTTTCGTGTTGAATTGCACGAGCAAGAAGTGTTCCGTCTTTTGCTTCCATAACGAAAGATTTTCCGTGTTCATTTGTTGCTTTTACCAAGATATTTTTGTATCTTCTAACATCGGTGTAAGCTTCCGGAAAACTCAAACAACCTTCGTTACTAACTATTGCACCGCTTTTTTTAATAATTTTCGGGTTGATGAAAACCATTGGTTTTAGAGGTTCTTTATTTGTTGATACATCAATAACGAAAACTCTTACATTTTCACCAATTTGTGGAGCAGCTAGTCCAACTCCGTTTTTTGCATACATTGTGTCTAACAAATCTTGCACTAATTCAGTAATTTTTTTTGACACTTTATGAACTTCTTTTGACGGTTCTCTAAGAGATGCTTCACCGTAGTGTAAAATCTTTCTTATTGCCATAATTTTAACCTTCCTAATTGCTATAATCGCTACTATATTCTACTATAAATGACTTTGCTTTGCAATTAATAAATGTTTATATAAGACTAGCAAGAGTTGAAAATAAGTGTTATAATAATTGAGGTCTTTATGTTATAGGAGTGGAATTTTAAAAGTGAAAAAAGTTGTTATTGTATTAGGTTTAATTGTTGGATTATTTTTAGGTTCTTTCAATATTTGCAGGGCAAATGATGTTGAAAAAGTTAAACTTATTTCTGAAATCGGAATGCTTACCAATACAAAAAATTATGAACAAGCACTTGAAAAATGTAATGCGGCATTGAAAAAATATCCTAATACTGCGGAATTATATTATTGGAGTGCAACGATTAAAGTTTCAAAAGGGGAAAAGGCTTCGGCTTTGCATGATTATGACAAAGCTGTTTCGCTAAATCCAAAAGACCACAATATTTATGTAATGAGAGGTATTTGCAAATCTGATTTGGGTGATTCAAAAGGTGCGATTGAAGATTATGATAAAGCACTTCAACTTGACCCAAATGATAGTTCTGCTTATTCAATGAGGGCTTGTGAAAAAATAAATCTTGGCGATTTGGAAGGGGCTAATACCGATTTGAATAAAGCAAATTCAATTTTACTTTTACATAAATAATATTTGGCATGGCTTAAAGTCCAAGTACACAATACTGGCTTATCTCACATTTAAAAACTTATGAACCTGAGGAATAAGTCTTGTGTTGTGGTGAAGAGTAGTGAATTTGTCTAAAATTTCGTTGCAAAAATCAGAAGTTACACTCATTTTGTCTCCAATCATTTTGGGTTGCAATACGAGTTCAATTTCAAATTCATTCCCGATTTCAGATGCGGTTTTTATTTCTTCATCTGTAATATTTTCATCAAATACGATTTTTGCAAAAGTTTCTATTTCTTTGCAATGAGCGAAAAATTCTCTGTGTTTTTCAAACGTATCTAGACCCGTTGAAGATTTTAGTTTGATGTCTGCTGAAATTATATCAACCAAATCTTTAATTCTTTCGAGATTTTGACCTAATGTAGCATTTGTTTCAAGGTAAATTTTAGTTTTTCCCTTAACGTGTGGCAAAAACTCTTTTAAAAATTCCACAGACAATAAAGGTTCTCCACCTGTTAAAGAGATAGAATGAAACGATTTAAGGTTGTAGTTATTATTGATATTTTCGAAAAGTTCAAGGGGAGAATATTCTATTGCTCCAATTTTATCAAATTCTGTATCGCAATAATCGCATTTTAAATTGCAATCGCAAAATCTGATGAAGAGTTGTTTGTATCCTACAACCGGACCTTCGCCTTGAATTGACGAGAATATTTCTTTAACCTTAGTATTCATTTTGTAAATTCTTTCTCACATCATCTGTAGACAAATTTTTAAGCTTTTCATAAAGCTTAACTTCATCTTCTGACAAATCATGAGAAAATTCAATACTTACAGTTACGATTAAATCTCCAACTTTGCCGTTCTTTTTTATTCCTTGGTTTGCAATGCGGAATTTTTGTCCGGAACACGTATTTTTAGGTAATTTAAGTTTGATTTTCCCGTCAAAAGTCGGGATTGTAATTTCTTCACCAAGTGCGGCTTCAAATGGAGTAATCGGGACATTGTAGAAAATGTTCAATTTATCAAAATGAACTTTAGTTTTTGTTTCAATTTTTATATTTATGTATAAATCACCGTTAGGTCCACCATTTTTACCTGTTCCGCCCTCTCCTTTTAGGCGTAATTTTGCTCCGTCTTTTATTCCTTTTGGGATTGTTACGGTAATTTTTTTTCGTTTAGAAATATTTCCACTTCCGTTGCAAGTTGAGCATTTTCCACCATTTGCAAATCTGTGTCCAAAACATTTTGGGCAGGTTTGAGTTGTCAAGATGTGGATAATTCGTTTGCTCCCTGTGATTACTTCTTCAGGAGTAATTGTAACATCTGTTGTAATGTTGTCACCTTTTTTCGGTTTAGAATTTTCTTTGATTCTTTTTTGTTTTTTTAGTTTCAAAATCCAGTATTTAATTGTTTTGAAAACTGAATTTTCACGTTTTTTCTCTTTTTGAGGGGCTTCTTTTTTGTAAGAGTTTGGTGTTTTTTCATTTTCAATATTTATATTGGATGAATAATTTTTGTTTTTTTCTTTGGTTTCAGAATAAGTTTTTTGAGCTTTTTTAGAAGATGTTGTTGTTGAAGAGTTTGTTGTAAAAAAGCCTTTTAGTGTGTTGTATTTTTCTCTTTCTGTTTGATTTATAAGGGTTTCATAAGCTTGTGTTATCTTTTTGAAAATCAAAACCGCCTCAGGAGATTTGTTGATATCAGGATGATATTTTCTTGCAAGTTTTCTATATGCCGTTTTTATTTCAGCACCGGTCGAATTTATGTTGACTCCTAAAATATCATAATAATTTTCTGTATCATTAAACGCCATACTTTTTATCTAATGATAAAAATAAAAATTTCAACATCTGCAACTGTGTAATTTTTTTTATTTGGAATTATTTGATTTCTTTGAAAAATTCATTTGTAATCAATTGAGAATATCTGCTTTTTTCGTTTGCAGAAATTAAAATTTTGTCATTCCCTTTTTCATCTTTAACTACAGAAATTATTCCTGAAATTTCACCAATAGGAAGTTTTTTAACTTTTGCAGTGAATTTTACATACGGAATTTTTTTACCGTAAGAATTCATTGTTCCTCTTTCTGTAACGTGAAATTCTTCAACCGCTGCAGATTGATATTTAATTTTATTTATAGCTGCTTTAATTTTTTCTTCAACATTTGGAGACGTGATATCAGCTTGACTTAGTACAACTTTTTTCCCTGAATCAACGACCACCATTTTTTGACCTGATGCTTTATGTTCTGCGAGTACCGCATTATATCCCAAAACCCCTGCAGCTTTTTCAATTTCAAATTCTTTATTTACTTTAGAGAAATCCCCAACTTTTTGAGCTCTTTCAAGTACAACATCTTTGCTTGGGTTTATATAATTGTTGAATTGATCTTTAATCCAGCGTTGACCTCCAAGTGCCATAAATCCGACAACTACAACTGTTAAAAATATTGCTCTTGTTACGTTTTTTAAACAACCCATGTTGAAATCCTCTCGTTTTTATAAGAATATTATAGTATGAGCAAATCTGAAATCAATCACGTAAACAGTTGGGATGTTAATATAGAAGAAACAACTCCTGTAATGCAACAGTATCTTAAAATTAAGCAGGAAAACCCGGGAATATTGTTATGGTACAGGTTGGGTGATTTTTACGAAACTTTTTTTGAAGATGCTCTTATTATGTCAAAAGAATTGGAATTGACTCTCACAGGGCGTGATGCTGGAGCTAAGTTAGGCAGGATACCGCTTGCGGGTATTCCTTATAAGGCTGCGGATGCTTATTTAGAAAAACTTGTTCAAAAAAATTATAAAGTTGCAATTTGTGACCAACTTGAAGATCCAAAATTTGCTAAAGGACTTGTAAAACGTGGGGTTACAAGAGTAATTACAGCAGGAACATTAACTGAAAGTAATTTACTTAACCAAAATTCCAACAATTATATTTGTGCAATTTATCAGGATGAAAAAAGTGATTTATTCGGGTTTTCTTATACCGATATTTCGACAGGAGAATTTAAAGTTACTCAAGCTTCTCTAAATCTTATTATGGCTGAACTTGCAAGACTTAATCCTTCTGAAATCGTTGCACCGAGCCAAAAACAAGATATAAAACCTTTTCAGATTGTGCCGGATGAAGTCATAAATTTGCCTGAAATTATTACTAAAAAATATAATTGTTCAAAAATTCCACCATCTGTTTTTGAGGTCGAATTTTCTCAAAATAATTTGAAACAAGTTTTCAAAACTCAAACTTTGGAGAGTTTTGGTTACTCAAAATATAAGTTAGGTTTTAGAGCTGCAGGGGCTTTGGTTGCTTATATTTGGGAGACTCTAAAAGGCAATATGCCTAAGTTTGACAGGATTGAAGCTTATGAACTTTCAGAATATATGATTTTGGATGCTTCAACCAGAAAAAATCTTGAACTTGTTGAAACACTAAGAGAAAAAAATAAATACGGTTCTCTTCTTTGGGCGATAGACAAAACTAAGACCAATATGGGTGCAAGACTTTTGCGGAATTGGATTTGTCAACCGTTAAAAAGAGTCGAAGATATTTTGGCTCGTCAAAATTCAGTAACGGAATTGGTTCAAAAATCTGATATAAGATTTTCTCTATCTGAATCGTTAGAAAAAATTTACGATATCCAAAGACTTGCAACAAGAATGAGTAACGGTTCAGCCAGTCCTAAAGATTTTGTCAGTTTGAAGTTGTCACTTTCTATGCTTCCGCAGATTTTGGAAGAAACAGTCGATTTAGAATTTGATATGTTCTCACCAATCAGAGAATACAAGGATGAAATTGCTGATTTTACTCAAGTAATTGAAAATACAATTGTAGATAATCCTCCTGTTCTTTTAAAAGAGGGCGGAATTATCAAACAAAATGTAAGCGGAGAGTTGGATTATTTTAGAGATTTGCTAACAGGTGGCGAAGAATGGCTTCGCAATTTTGAAGAAGAAGAAAAAGAACGTACCGGTATTAAAAATCTGAAAATCGGTTATAACAAAGTTTTCGGCTACTTTATTGAAGTTACAAATTCAAATCTTAATATGGTTCCGCAAAGTTATGTCAGAAAACAAACCTTGACCGGTGCAGAAAGATTTATTACTGATGAATTGAAACACCATGAAGATGATGTTTTATCCGCAAAATTTAAGTCTACAGAACTTGAATACAAATTATTCACTGATTTTAGAGAATATTCAAAAGAATTTGTTTCAAAAATTCGTGAAATAGCTGATTGTATTGCAAGAGCTGATGTTATAACTTCATTATCAGAAATTGCGGTTGAAAATAATTATTGCAAACCTGAGATTGATGACTCCGATGATTTTATTGTGAAAAACGGCAGGCATGCGGTGTTAGAAAAAATTCTTCCATTAGGAGAATATGTTTCTAACGATTTGAATTTGAAATCAAAATCCACAACTGAAGGTACAACACAATTTATGATTTTGACAGGGCCTAACATGGCAGGTAAATCAACCTATATGAGGCAGAATGCATTGATTGCAATTTTGGCTCAAATTGGTTCTTGGGTTCCTGCGGATTATGTCAAATTGGGTGTTGTAGACAAAGTGTTTACAAGGGTCGGTGCTAGTGATGATTTGACTCTTGGGCAGTCAACATTTATGGTTGAGATGATTGAAACATCTTTCATTTTGAATACTGCAACCGATAGAAGTTTTATTTTACTTGATGAAATCGGTCGTGGAACAAGCACTTATGACGGTGTTGCGATTGCTTGGTCTGTTGCGGAGTATATTGCAACCAAAATCGGAGCAAGATGTATTTTTGCTACCCATTATCATGAACTTAACGTGATGACGAAAACTTATCCGCAAATCAAGAATTATCGAATTACGATTGCAGAAAATAATGGCGAAATTGAATTTTTGAGAAAGATTGTTCAAGGCGGAGCAAGCAAGAGTTATGGTATTCAGGTTGCAAAAATGGCAGGACTTCCTAATAGTGTTGTTAAGCGTTCGGAAGAATTGATGCGAAAAATGCAAAAAGATTTTTCAAATAACCTTGCAACTCGAAAGAAAATGGTAAATAATGAAGATGGAGTTCCTCAATTAACTCTGTTTGGAATGTAAATATTTGTGTAGGTCTAACAAAAAAATATATTTTAGTGTTTTGAAATAAACAACAAGGAGTGTATTTTATGCTAAAAGTAGGTTTTAATCCAACGGTAAGCTTTAGAGCAAATGATAATTACCTTCCGGATAACGCGGATGCTAAAGACGTAGTTGAAAAATTAGATCAAATTCCTGATAGTTACGAAAATTCTATGCAAGAGGCTGCGGAAAATATTCCGGATGTTTCAAAATCAAAATCAATTAAAGAATTTAGTGCAAATGTTTGGAAATTTTTCACTGTTGCAAACCAAATGGCTAATGCAACATTGAAAGGTTTATTCTATGGTGCGGTGACAGGTGTGAGTTTGTTGACAGGTTCTTGGCTGTTTAAATCTTTACCAAATGCATTTAAAAAAGAAGGTCCGTCTTTAGCTCAAACAGTAATGCACCCAATAAAAAATATTAGTAAATCCGGCAAAGTTATTGCAGGAGTGGTTTCTGCGGCTGTTCTTGGGTATAATCTTGTTGTTGGAAAACTTGAAGCGAATGAAAAAACGGCTGTTATTGACCACAAACTAAAAGTTGGTCATAGAGATGCTTAAAATATAATTTTTATTAAAAATGAGAACCTGAGCTGAACCCATTGGGTTCTCTTTTTTTTATTCAATGTCAACCAATTTTGAAAGCTTAACGCCTAAAGCTTTCGATATTTTTATGAGGGTTTTTATTGTTAGATTTTGTTTTCCTGACTCGACCTTGCCGATATATTTTTCGTGAACATCAATCATTTCTGCAAGTTGAAATTGAGTTAGATTTTTTCTCATTCTTTCAATTTTGATATTGAATGCGATTTTTTTAATTATTTCATTCTCTTCCATATATACATTATGACTACTTATAATAGGTTTATAACCAACTAAAATAATCTAAATGTAGTATTATATATTGACTATATTATTTAAAATTTGTATAATAAATAGAGTTTATAAATAGATTTTAGGAAAAATGAAATAAGAATTTTTAGTCAATAAGTCTATAAGTTCTATAAATAACGTAGGTTGGGCTCACTAGCCCAACATTAAAAAAAGAAAGGAATATAGTATGAAGAAAATTTTTAAGGGAATAAGGAAAAAGGAACAAGGAAATAGGTTCTTTACAAAATATAATATACATGTCATGTACAGCAATGACATGAAAGAGAAGATTCCGAAACTATGGTTGTGGAGTAAATAATGTTATCGGAGCTTTTTGTACCGAATTAATCAAGCAAAATGGTTGGAAATTTCCGGCTGATTATCCTAAAAAGATTTAATATTTTTTAATTCATGCTATTATAATTGTATGTTTGGATTTTTTAAAGATAAAATTGAGAATTTAAAACAAGCTGTTTCAAATACAACAAAAACGCTTGTAGGAAATGTTTTGGATAATGTGAATTCAAGTGATGAAGAATATTCAGAATTTGCACTTGATGATATTGAAGATACTCTTATCAGTGCAGATTTGGGGGTTGGTTATGCTGCAGAACTTGTTGACAATCTTCGAAACAAAAAAAATGCGAAACCTTCTGAATTGAAAAATTATTTGAAAGAAGAATTCAAAAAAACATTGCTTGAAGCCGGTTCAACGGAAATAAATTATAAAGATAATGAACTAAATATTTATTTTATAACAGGTGTTAATGGTGCCGGAAAAACAACTCTTATTGCTAAAATGGCATATAGATTTAAACAAGAAGGCAAAAAGGTTCTGATTGCTGCAGGAGATACTTTTAGAGCTGCAGCAGAAGAACAATTAAACATTTGGTCAAATAGAGCAGGAGCTGATATCGTAAGACGTGACAAGGCTGACCCTGCATCTGTTGTCTATGAAGCAATCCAAAAAGCCAAGAATGAGCACTATGATGTGATTTTGGTTGATACTGCGGGAAGATTGCAAAATAAATTCAACCTTATGGAAGAATTGAAAAAGATAAAAACTGTTATTGATAAACAAGCTCCTGAAGCTTTGCGGGAAAGCATTTTGGTAATAGATGCTAACACAGGGCAAAATGGACTCCAACAGGCAAAAGTTTTTTCTGAGTCTGTAAATTTGACAAGTGTTGCCCTAACAAAACTGGACGGAAGTGCTAAAGGTGCAATAATTATTGCAATTGCAAAAGAAATGAATTTGCCGGTAAAATTGGTTGGGGTTGGCGAAAAAATGGAAGATTTAAAATCTTTTAATCCGGATGATTTTATCAATGCATTGTTTGAATAATATAAAATATTAAAAATAGACTTGAAATTGATATGAAAAAAAGTTATAATAAAAATATCGGGAGCGGTGCTACCAACACCGTCACCTGTAAATGGCTAAAGCACCGCTTAACGTATTCGTTGGGCGGTGTTTATTATGTATAAAATCAAAAAGATTAATAATAAAGTCAAATTGAGTTCATTCATAATTGAGCCCTCCTTTCGTCAAAACAATTAGCTCAATGGCTAAAGTATTTTGTTGTTGCTAATGTTTTTAAAAAGAAACAGGCTAGCTCCCGAATATTCTGTTTTCAAAGTTCTTTTGTATATTATATTACAAATCTATATGTTAATAAAATTTTCAAACAATTCGTGTCCGTATTGGGTCAAAATAGCTTCCGGATGGAATTGAACACCATAAAGTGGTAATTTTTCGTGTTCAAGTGCCATAATTATTCCGTTGGATGTTTGAGCAGTAATTTTTAACGGAGGTTTAATTGTATTTTTATCAACAATCAAAGAGTGGTAACGGGTGACATCAAACGATTTTGGCAAATTTTTAAACAGTTTTGATTTCGTATCTACATTTATTTTTGAGATTTTTCCATGCATTGGTTCCTTGTCTTTAATGATTTTTGCTCCAAAAAATTGTGCCAAACACTGGAACCCTAAACAAACGCCTAAGATTTTTTTCGTTTGGTAAAATTCTTTTATTACATCCATAGAAATTCCTGCGGTATTTGGATTTCCTGCTCCGGGGGAAATTATTACGGATGAAAAATCTAAAGTTTTGAGTTCTTGTATTGTTATTTTATCATTTTTGAAGATTTGTGGATTTACTCCCAGTTCTTGCAAGTATTGGACAATGTTGTATGTAAAAGAGTCATAATTATCAATCAAAATCATAAATGCACCAACCTCATTCCTCTGACCGAATTTACGCAATAAATCTTTTCAGCATTCAATAAATCTGGTTTATAAAGTATTTTTTCTTTGCATTTTCCTTCTTTTATCAATTTTTGTCGGTAAGTACCGTTTAAAAGTCCACAACTTAGAGGTGGCGTCAATAAGTTGCCATTTATTTGCAAAATTATGTTGCTTCTTGAACCTTCTGTTAGTTCACCATGAACATTAAAAAAAATTTCATCAAAAATTTCACCATTTTTAATTTTTTCTAGCGAATTTTTATAATAAGGACGATAAGTTGTCTTGTGTTGCAAAAAGATGTCTGTAGAATTTACATTTATGGCAGAAATAGTAATTTTATTGGTTTTAATTTTTTTGATTGTATGAATTTCAACTTTAAAATTTCCATTCTTTTCAAGTAAAATTCTATATATTCCGTCTTTTTTAAATTTTAAATTCTCAATTTCTTTATTAAATTTAAAACCCAAAATTTTAGCCGAATTTTTCATCCTTTCGATGTGTTCAAAAAATAAGAAAGGAATTCCATTTTCTACTTTAAATGTTTCAATAAGATCCCAGTTTTTAGAATTTTCACTCAAAAAAGATGTTTTCAGGATTGCTTCGTTCCATTCTTCCAATGCATCCGAATCCCAAACTATGGCTCCTCCCGCACGATACAAATAAAAGTCTGCACTATTTGTTTTTTGCAATATTCTGATAGGAACGGAAAACTCACAAAAATCCTTGTGAATGTAACCAATTGCACCGCAATAGATATTTCTTTTTCCGATTTCAACATCATCAATAATTTTCATCGTGCTGATTTTTGGAGCCCCCGTGATTGAACCACAAGGAAAAATTGCATCAAAAATATCATATAATGTTGTATCGTCTTTTAATTCAGCTTCAACTTCTGATGTCATTTGATGGAGAGTTTTGTGTGTTTCAATTTCAAAAAGTTTTGGAACCTTAACAGAACCAACTTTTGAAATTCGCCCTAAATCGTTTCGCAAAAGATCCACAATCATTATATTTTCTGCCCGATTTTTAATATCCTTTTTTAAAAATGCAATATTTTTTAAATCTTCTTGTTCGTTTTTTCCTCGTTGAATTGTTCCTTTCATCGGTTTTGTAAGAATATTATTTCCGTTCTTTTTGAAAAAGAGTTCAGGAGAAAATGACAAAATTTCTTCGTATTCATTTTGCAAAAAAGCATTGTATGGAGTTTTTTGAAAATTCAAAAAATAATTATAAATATCAAAAGAGGAATAATTTGTTTTAACTTCAAAATCAACGGTATAATTGACTTCATAGGTGTTGCCATTAGAAATTTCTGATTTAATTTTATCAAAACCTTTTTTATAATCTTCAAAACTTATTTTAGGGTTTGGGAATAAAAAAATTTCTCTCGAATTTTGGTGTTGCTCAAATTTTTCATAATTTTCAAACGCTTCAAAATAAAGAAGTGGAAATTTTGAAATGATATTTTTCCCTAAAAAAATATCATTTGCTTCATATCGAATATACCCAATCAAATAGTATTTTTCTTTTAGAATTTCCAATTCTTTAAAAGCAGAAATAAATTCATCTCGATTGAATGCAGAAATTATTTTGCTTGGATTTTTAAAAAGTTTGTCAGAATAAATTTGCATAAGAAAATTATTTCACAAAATAAAAATTTATTAAATTAATTTACTTATATATGGTGGCGTGTTAAAATTTTTCTATGGAAGTTTTAGAATTTACACAAACAAAGTTAGGCAATGATATTGAACTTATTGGAGAAGTCGGCGAAGAAAATATTTTGATTGTCGGGGTTGTCCATGGAGATGAACCTCAAGGAAAGTATTTGATAGAAAAATACTTAGCTGATTTCCCCCTCTCTTTAACTGAAGGGGATATGTGGGGGAAGTTATTTATCCCTTGTCTAAATCCTGATGGAATGGCACTTAATCGTAGAACAAATTCTAACAATGTCGATATTAACAGAAACTTCCCAACCAAAAATTGGGGAAAAAATGAAGGCGACAATGCAACTTGTGATGATGAAACTACAAACTATTTTGGTGGAAAATCTGCAGGAAGCGAAGTTGAAACGCAGTTTCTTATCCAAATAATAGAAAAATATAAACCAACTCTTATTATGACTTTACATGCACCATATAAAGTTGTAAATTATGACGGACCAGCGGGAGAAATTGCTGAAAAAATTTCTAAAATAATAAACTATCCGGTTGAAGCAAGTATCGGCTACCCAACACCGGGAAGTTTTGGCACTTGGGCAGGTGTAGAGCGAAATATTCCAACTATCACTCTTGAACTGGATGAAGAAATACCGGTTCAACAGTTAGTCAAACCGGTATTTGAAATCTTTGATATGTTATTCTTTAATTAAAATCGAAGTATAACATAGAATTGTTTGGTCCTTGAATAGTATAAACTCCTTTTGATTCATCGGATCTTACAACAACTCCAAGTTTCTTTTGTAATTGTTTATCATTTTTTAATGCCTGTAGATCGGAACGTGTTAAGACTTCACCTTTTTTGTCTTTTTTATCAGCTTTTGTAATGGCATTAAAGATATTGTAATTTGTTGCATTCAAATTCAGGTGAGATTCTTTTGTTGCTTTTCCACCTGTCCATTGGTACCAATTGCTAACGGCTCCATTTTTTACCGTTGTTCTTATTTGGTGGTCTTTTAGTGTTACATCACCTTTAAAGTTTTGAATTTTGACATTTCCATTAACTTTTACTTTAAAGTGTTCTTGTGGTTGTGCTTTATTTGTTACATTTAAATCGCCCATAATATCCTCCATGTGCTATGTATATATAAAGTATTTCTATCTTTTATAATTGCCAATTTAAATTTATAAATTTTACATTTATTCATAATAATTTTGTGATAGTATTAAATCAGAAATGAGGATTTTTTTATGAAATTATTTAACTCTTACACAAATACTGTTGAAGAATTTAAACCTATTGAAGAAAACAAAGTTAAAATGTATGTTTGCGGACCTACAGTTTATGATTATGCTCACCTTGGTCACGCCAGATGTTATATTACGTGGGATGTTTTGTACAGATATTTGAAGTTCAAGGGTTATGATGTAACGTATTGTCGTAACGTTACAGATGTTGATGATAAAATTCTCAAAAAAGCAGAGAAAGAAGGTAAGACACCGACCGAAGTTTCTCAATACTGGTACAAACAATTTGAAAATTCAATGAAAGCTCTTAATACTCTAAAACCGGACATTGAACCTTTTGCAACTAAAACATTAGGTGAAATGATTTCTATGGTTAAAACTTTGATTGAAAAAGGTTTTGCTTATGAATCAAATGGAGATGTTTATTTCAGAGTTAAAAAATTCCCTAAATACGGATATCTTTCAAAACAACCGATTGATCAATTAGAAAGCGGAGCAAGAATTGAAGTAGGAGACCAAAAAGAAGACCCGCTAGATTTTGCATTGTGGAAAAAAGATGAAAAATTCGGATATAAATCTCCATGGGGGGTTGGTCGTCCGGGATGGCATATTGAATGTTCTGCAATGAGTAGAAAATATTTAGGCAAAACTATTGATATTCACGCAGGTGGAGCTGATTTGATATTTCCGCACCACGAAAACGAAATTGCTCAATCTGAATGTGCAAATGGTTGCAAATTTGTAAATTACTGGTTGCACAACGGTTTTGTAACTATAAATAAAGAAAAAATGTCAAAATCTTTAGGTAATTTCTTAACGATTGATGATATGTTGAAAAATTATGATTCAAATACATTGAGATTATTTATTTTGACAAATCATTACAGAATGCCTGTAGAATTTTCTGACGAAGCTTTAACAGCAGCTCAAGCAGGTGCTAAGAGATTGACAAATGCTAAACAAACACCGATTGATGAAAATCTTGATATTACAACAACCGATGAATACAAGACATTTGTTGAAGCAATGGATGATGATTTGAATACATCAAAAGCTTTGGCTGTTTTGTTTGATTTGGCAACACGAGCAAACAAAGATGAAAAAGATGCGTATACAATTTTGTATAAACTTGGAACTACATTAGGTTTCACTTTTGAAAAAGCATCTCTATCTGATGATGAAATAAATAAAGCAGTTAATCATGTTTCAGAGGTTTTGGGGCAAGAATTCAAGTCTATTGATGAAGTGCTTGAACTTAGAAAACAGGCTCGAGCAGATAAAAATTGGGATATCGCAGACAAAATCAGGATTGCGTTTGATGAATGCGGAATTGTCCTAAAAGATACCAAAGACGGAACAACTGTTGAAGCAAAATAAAATTTTCAAAAAGCCATTCTTAATTAAATAAGAGTGGCTTTCTAATTTTTACATATTGTAATAATACAGAAGACTATTAAAAAATATGCTATACTTTAGTTAAATAGCATAATAGAAAGATTAGGGAAAAATGAAAAAGATTTTAATAGTTGATGATGAACAGGATATTGTTGAAAGCCTAAAATTTGTATTAGAAAATTACGATTATACTTGTTATTGTGCTTACAATGGTGAAGACGGATTGAAACTTGCACGAGAAATTAAGCCTGATTTGATTATTTTAGATGTTATGATGCCAAGGATTAATGGCTACAAAATCAGCAGACTACTAAAATTTGATAAAAAGTATAAAGATATTCCAATCCTAATGATTACTGCTCGTTCTCAAGAGGAAGACAAACTTATTGGTGAAGAAACAGGGGCAGATGAGTATATCACAAAACCTTTTGATCTTGATGATGTAGTTAAAACAGTTCAAAAATACCTAAATCCGGAAACATAAAATGAATATTATTACAAATAAAACACTTGAAACTCTTAAATATGATTTAGTTCGTGAAGGTCTTGTTCAATATGAAGTTGTTGAACAGGCAGAAGAGATTGCAAATGCTCAAAATATAAATATTGGGCAAGCTCTTATTAATTCCGGATTTATTACGGAAGAAAAGTTAATTAAATTTTTAGAATCAAAACTTCACACGCCGTATGTAAATCTTGATGACTACCAATTGGATCCGAATTGTTTGAAGTATATAAATTATTCAGATGCAAGACGATATAAAATTATTCCGTTATTTAAGATTGAAAACACTTTAACCGTTGCAATGGCGGATCCGAGAGATTTATTTGCAATTGATAAGATTATGGAAACGGCGGAATGTGAGATTGACCCTGTGTTATCATCAGAAGAAAGTATTCTGAAAAAAATTGATGAATACTACAAAATCGATGTCACGGTTGGTAATATTACAACAGAAGAAAATTCCGGCTATGATTGGCAAGATGAGCTTCATAAAGAAGATTTGAGCGATAATCATATTCAAAAAATTATTCGTGCAATTTTAAAACAAGCAATCCTTGAGGGCATTCATGAAGTTACTTTCCAAGGAGGGGATGAAGGTTTAGGTGTTAATTTCAAAAAACAAGGAGAATTAACAAATAAAGGGATTATCCCAACAGTTTTAGTTTCTTCTTTTGTTGCAAAATTAAAAACTCTTTCTGAACTTGATCCATCAGTTTCAGAAGTGCCTCAACTTGGTAAATTATGCTTTAAAGTTGACAATATAATCGTAATTGCAAGTGTTTCAACATTCCCGACAATTATGGGTGAGCGAATTTTCTTGAAAATTTACAAGCCTCCGAAAGCGTTGGATAAAATTATTTCATCCAAAACTGAACTAACAGAAATCAAACAAGCTCTTGATAAACCGGGAATAATCTTGGTTTGTGGTTCATCGTTAAGTGGTAAAACACATGTAATTTATTCACTACTTTTAGAGGCTGCAAAATCTAAATCTAAAAATATTATGACCCTTGAAAGTATTGCAAAATATGAGTTAAAAGGGGTTAATCAATGTGAATTTAATGAAAATGTCGGTTTTAATATGGATAAAGCTGCAAGATTTATTGAATTCCAAGATCCTGATATAATTTATCTTGAAGGTATTAAATCCAAAGAGTCTTTTGATTATTTTTCAAGTCTTGTATATAGCGATAAAACAATCATTATGGAATTTCTTGCAAATAATATGGATGATTTGAGAAATAAAATGGCTTTTTCTGACTTTGATACTCTAAAATCAATTATTACAGCAATGGTGTTTATCCACTCTAAAAATAGCGTTGAAGTTTTCAATAAAGACACGCTTCAAAAATATTTAGGTTAACATTTTTAATGTTTTAGCAAAAAATATTTTTTTTTATTTTTCTATAAGATATTGTTTTGGTACAAAGAGGTGAAAAATGATTAAATTATATGACGGTTTTAGAAAAATTTCAGATGTGACAAGATATAACTACAATGCAATGAATAATAGGGTTCGACAATATAAAACAAATCTCCCAACCCTGCATTCAAGTAGCTTTGAAAATAAAAAGCCAAATATCATAACAAAAATTGTTAAATTTTTCAAAGATTTGTATTGTGCAGATTAGTAAATTTATCAAAAAAAAGCTGGTCGGATTAAATATTTAATCCGACCAGCTTTTGTAATATGTAATTATCTTTTCATACATCTTGCAATGAATGCCATAATCTTTGAAGCTACAGATGGTTTCTTAAATTGGGCATTTATAGCGTCAACAGTTAGTAATCTTCTAGAATTGGCGTTATAAGCAAGTTTCCAACTTTTCAATTCTTTAGATATGTTATGTGTTGCAGGTCCTGTTCTTTTTACTAATACCTCATAACATTTTTTATCAAATTCTGTTGCATTTTTTTCAAGTCCCTTATGAACTTGAATTCTATCTTTCATGCCATAATAAGCGGAGTCAATTTTTCTGTGAATACTGTTCATATTTCTACCTTTCCTTTTACAAATATAATAAAACATTTAGACTTGAAAAATTGCTAAATTTTAACAAAAAATTATTTAGTAAAGACAGATAGAGCATTATATATTTTATCAAAAATAGAGTTATGCTTTTTAAATTGTCTATTCAAAACTTCAATTCTCAACAATTTTATGGTATTTGCCTTGTAAGCTTTGTGCCAACTTTTTATAACATTTATGGCTCCATGAGTTGAAGGCCCTGATTTTTCTTGTAAAGCTTGAAACAACAAAGCATCTTGCCTATTTAATTTTCTATTAGTCGCTTTTGAAATAAAATGTCTGTCTTTAACAGCAGAAATTGAAGCATGATATATTATTCCGACTCTTAACATAATAACTTCCTTCTTATTGGGGTAAAAACCGGTCTTTGATTTTACAAAGACCGGTTTAACTTATTTAACTATTTCCAAATAATTAGTGGCAACATCCGCTGCAGCATCCGCAAGCAGAAGTTAAAGCTTTTTGAGCTTCTTCCAAACGAACTTTGATACGTCCATCTACTGCGATACCTTCACCTGTTTTTTCAGAAATCAACAATGGGTTGATATCTAACTCATCAATGAAGCTGAAATCGTGAACTAATTGAGATAATCTCAATAGAGTTTCTTGGATTTGATCCATTTGAGCAGGTTTTGTACCTCTAGCACCTTCTAACAATTTGTATGATTTAACAGATTTAATCATTTCCATAGCATCAACATCTGTCAAAGGAGCAATTCTGAATGTTACATCTTTCAATACTTCGATGAATACACCGCCTAAACCGAACATCATCATTGGTCCGTATTGAGGGTCTGTCGCAATACCGCAAACCATTTCACGGCTACCTTTAACCATTTCTTGAATGATTACACCTTCCAAACCGTCAATCAAGCCTTTTTCTGTTAATTTAGCGATTAAGTCTTGGTATTCAGCTCTTAATTGTTTTTCTGATTGGATGTTAACTCTTACACCACCAACATCTGTTTTGTGAGATGTTGTTTTTGATGTCATTTTCATAACAACCGGATATTCGATTGAGTTTGCAATCGCAACTGCTTCATCTTCAGTTGTTGCAAAACCTGATTTACATACTCTGATACCGTAAGCATCTAATACGTCAATTGATTCACGAGTTGTTAATTGAGCTCTACCTTCAGAAATTGATTTTTTGATAATTTGTTTTGCTCTTTCGTGGTCAACATCGTAAACCGGAGTTTTACCTTCAGGTCTTTCCATCCACAATCTTTGTTGATTTAATCTGTTCAAGCCATCAGCAGCTTCTTCAGCATACATAAAGAATGGCATATTAACATTCATATTTGAAAGTTTTGTGAAGAATTCGCTCTTAGTCATGAATACACCAATGATTGGTTTTTCAGGATGTTCAGCTTTGATTTCCATTAAAGCTTGAGCCACATCAATATCTTTCAAACCTAAGAATGGTAAGTAGATTGTGATAATCATATCAACGTTAGGATCTGCGATAACTGTTTCCAATGTTTGCTTGTAGTGTTCGATTGGAGCAGAAGCAATCATATCAATTGGGTTTTTAACAGAAGCTGCAGATGGTAAGAAACTTCTCAATTTTTCTTTAGTTTCATCTGTAATTTTAGCCATTTGCATACCATATTCACTGATAGCATCTGTAGCCATGATACCAGGACCACCTGAGTTTGTGATGATTGCTACTCTATCACCTTTTGGAATAGGGCAGTTAGCAAAAACTTTAGCTGTAGCAAACAAGTTTTTCAAAGAGTATTCTCTGATTACACCTGATTGTTGTAACAAAGCGTTAGCAGCTTTATCAGCACCTGCTAATGATCCTGTGTGAGATGATGCAGCAGAAGCACCTGCAGCAGATCTACCTGCTTTCAATGCCAATACCGGTTTTTTCTTAGAAATTCTTGAAGCTAATTTTCTGAAGTTAGAAGGGTTTTGGATTGATTCCATGTAAAGAAGAATTTGTTCAACGTCTTCTTCATTTTCCCAATATTCAAGAGCTGTTTCAGCGTTAACATCAGCTTGGTTACCAATTGAAATGAATTGAGCAAAACCTAAGTTTAAGTCTTTCAAGATGTTCAAAATACCGCCACCTAAAGCACCTGATTGAGAAACGAAACCAATGTTTCCTCTTTCAGGAAGAGATTCAGCGAAACATCCGTCCATTCTAACGTCTGGGTGAGTGTTAACAACACCTAAGCAGTTAGGACCAACACATCTCATACCGTAAGAGTGGATTTTTTCAACTAATTCTTTTTCTAATTCAGCACCTGCAGCACCTGTTTCTTTGAAACCTGCTGTGATGATACAAATACCTTTGATTCCTTTTTCGTTGCATTGGTCAATTGTTGATAATACGAATTTAGCATTAACAACGATGATAGCTAAATCAACTTCACCAGGAACTTCTAAAACAGAAGTGTAAGCTTGTAAACCTTCAATAATTCCACCTTTTGGGTTTACAGGGTATATTTTACCGTTGAAGTTGTATTCTTGCAATCTCTTCATAATATCAGAACCGATTGTGTGTTCTTTTGTTGAAGCACCGATAACCGCAATTGATTTCGGTTTCATGATTTTGTCTAAAATACTCATTTTTCGTCCTTTCTTTTTTTGTGAGTTTTTTATTTACGTAATCGTTTTATTTACTTGTGCTAGATAACTTTTTCGAAAGTTTTATTTGGCATTGCATAAAGTTTTTCATATTTTTCCATAGCTTCTGCAATTGAATTTTCAATTAGTGGTTGTTTTTGCAAAAATTTGTGAATTTTTACAGTATATTTTTCGTTGTTTGATTTAGAATTTACGGCTTCAATTGATAAAAACTTGTTATTTTCTACATTTTTTATAAATAAGTCGTAAGACTTTTTAGAAATATCAATATTTTTCAGTGATTTTGATATTTCATTTCTCATTTTAGGGCTTAAATTTTCAGAAATATTTACAACCCCATTAAAACTTGTTTGATTGTTGTTAATTGAATTTACTTGCATATTTTAAGCACCTTCCCTATTTGAAAATATTTTGTTCAATTTATTTGCAATTTCATTAAGGTATCTTTTCAGTCCATTTTCTTTGACACCTTCATTGGTAACTTTTTCTCTATTTTCAGCATTTTTAATCGCTCTAAAAATTGCCCCTTTCATTCCTTCTGCATTTAATATTGACTTCTCTCCCTTAAAAACAATATCACACTTGTCTTTATATTTTCCTCTTGTTGCAAAAACTCGAACAGGCAAACCCCAGAATTTTGTATTTGGACCATTTGCTATATATATATTATATGGAGAATTTTTAACGATATTCATTTCTTTGAATTGTTTTGCAAATTGGTGTAATTGTTTTGCACTTCTTTCTCCTACAACAATCACGTTGCCGGAGAAACTTGTTTGATTTTGAATTGATTGTACTCGCATAATTTTATACCACTTCTCCTTACGAATACCCGTTTACAATCCACTCACGAACTCTCAACTTAGCCCCCAAGCTTTCGGATATTTCTTCGCATTTTTTAACATTCAAACGGCGACCTTTGTATCCGTCAACAATTGATGTATCTGTTTTTATTCCTGACTCTGAACATGCTTTAATGAACTTTTTAACTTTATCATAAGCACCTTTAAATTTTGGTTGAGAAAGTTCATCATATTCTTCACTTGTTGAACCATTCAAGCTAACTGAAATTTCATCAATCAACCCAACAAGTTCAGGTACGATGTTTCTTTTATAAACATAATTTGCATGACCGTTTGTGTTAATTCTTATTTTTGTATTTGGATAATTATCTTTAATATATTTTGCAACTTCTTTTAAAATTTCTAATTTCAAAAGAGGTTCTCCATATCCGCAGAACACAACTTCTTTTGATAATTCAAATTTCTTCAACTGTTCAATAACATCTTGCGAGGTAAAATCTTCACTATCAAGCCATAATTCTTGACCACAAACATCATCTTTATCTTTTCGCAAACAGAAAATACAATCATTTGTACATCTGTTGGTTAAATTTATATATATTTTGCCTTCCAGTGAGTAAACTAAAATATTTGACATGTCATATCCTTTGTAACATCAATATTATCATACACACATATAATTTTTACAAGCAAAATGTTTAATAATTTTACGATTTAATTTTATTGAAAATAATTCCTTTTTGTCATAAATTGAATTGTATGTATGATGATTATAAAAAGATTTTAGAGGATTTAAAACAACATTCTCATTTTAGAAATTTAAAAAATTTTGATAAAAAAGACGAAAAATATATTTATTATAAAGGTCAAAAATTATTAAATTTATCTTCAAATAATTATTTGAATTTTGCAGATAATGAAAAAATTACACAAGAATTTTTAGGCTATGCAAAAGATAAATTTTCATTCGGAAGTGCCTCTGCCAGACTCTTAACAGGAACTCTTCCTATTTATAACGAATTAGAAGAACTCTTATCAACTCTTTATAAAAAAGATTCTACACTATTATATAATAGCGGTTACCACGCAAATGTAGGAATATCAAGTGCACTAAATCAAAGAGGAGATGTAATTTTTTCTGACAAATTAAACCACGCAAGTATAATTGATGGAATGAGATTATCAGAAGGGAAGTTTTTCAGATTTCCGCACAATGATATGGACGCATTAGAGAAATTATTAATAAGAGAACGCAAAAACTACAAAAATGCCTTTATTATTACAGAAAGTGTTTTTTCTATGGATGGTGATATTGAAAATCTCAAAAAAATAGTCGAATTAAAGAAAAAATATGACTGTTCAATGATTATTGATGAAGCACATGCATTTGGAGTCTTTGGTGAAAAAGGACTTGGTGTTGCAGAAAGTTTGGGGATAATTGACGATATTGATTTGATTGTTGGAACATTTGGCAAAGCCGTAGGTTCAATGGGAGCCTTTGTTACCGGTTCAAAAACGTTGATTGATTTTTTAATAAACAAATCTCGTTCATTTATTTTTTCAACAGCACTTCCTCCAATAAATATTGCTTTTTCAAAATGGATAATTGAAACTCAATTCCCCAAAACGAAAGAAAAAAGACAAAGAATGCTATCAATAGCAAAAAAATTCGGAAGCGATAGCCATATTATTCCTGTTGTAATCGGAGAAAACAAAGATACCGTTGATTTGTGTGAAGTTCTTTTCCATAACGGATATTTCACCCTCCCAATCAGACCACCGACCGTACCTGTTGGAACTTCAAGACTGAGATTGTCCTTGACTTCTGATATAGTTGAAGATGAATTAATTGTACTAAAGGAGAAAATTCATGAAGTGTTGTTGGCTAAACAATCAAAATAATGAAAATTTAATTGTCTTTTTTGCAGGTTGGAGCTTTGATGAAAATCCATTCAAGTTTTTAGAATGCAAAAATTATGATCTTTTGTTTGTTTATGATTATAACGATTTTGAAATTCTAGAGGAGCTAAAAAATCTTGAAAAATATAAACACAAGTCATTAATAACTTGGTCAATGGGTGTTTTTGCGGCTTACAAGATTAAAGATATGTTTAATGATTTTGAAGAAAAAATTGCAATCAATGGAACAGTTACTCCTGTTGATAATAGCTTTGGAATTCCTGTGAAAATGTTTGAATTGACACTAAAGCATTCTGCAATAGGGTTAAAAGGTAAGTTTTATCAAAATGTTTTTAATTCACATGATGAATATGAAAGATACTCTCAAACTCCTGCTCAAAGAACAATTGAAAATAGAGTATCTGAACTTGAAAATCTTTATGGTTTGATAAAAAAAGATAATGGATTAAATTATGAAAAATTTTATGACAAAGCGATTGTGAGTGAGTTTGACAAAATTATTCCACCGAAAAATCAACTGGCAAGTCACGAAAAAAATAATACCCCTGTGATAACCTTAGCAACAGGACATTTCCCGTTTTATAATTTCTCAAGTTGGAGTGATATTTTAAAATGCAAACAGATTTAATAGTAAAAAAACATTTTGAAAAAAGTATGAAAGATTACGAAAAAAATGCAATCGTTCAAAGTATGATGGCATCAAAAATGATGATTGAACTTTGTAAAATTTCAACAGATTTTGAGTATGTTTTAGAACTTGGATGTGGGACAGGATTATTAACAAAAAAGATTTTAAATGATTTAAAATTCAAAAAATATTATGCAAATGATTTAATTGAAAAATCCAAAAATTATGTTCAAAAAATTATTCCGAATTCTCAATTTTTGTGTGGCAGTGCCCTAAAAATTCGTCCAACTAAAAAAATGGATCTGATTATTTCAAATGCAATGTTCCAGTGGTTTGGAAATTTAGATAAAGCAATTGAAATTTTGAAACGGTCACTAAATAAAGGTGGAATTTTAGCTTTTTCGACTTTTGGTCCTGAAAATTTTAAAGAAATTAATGCGTTAACAGGTTTGTCCCTAAACTATAAAACCAAAGATGAAATTGTAGAAATACTGCAAAATCAAGGTTTTGAGGTTTTGTATGCAGAAAATTTTTATGAAGAATTAACTTTCAAAACTCCACTAGAACTTTTAGCTCACATGAAAAATACAGGTGTAAATTCTTTGTCCGAAAAGACTTGGACAATTAAAAAAGTTAAAGAATTCTGTGATAAATATTCAAAAATGTACCCAAAATCAAAATTGACTTATTCGCCAATTGTTGTTATTGCAAAATTAATTTAGCCAATTTTTGCAAAAATAACTCTATCAATATTTGCTAAATCTTTTAATATTTTAATATCTTTGAAACCGTAATTCTTCATAATTTGAGCTACATCACTGCTTTGCCCGATGCCAAGTTCAAACATTAAATAACCACCTTTGTTCAAAAATTTTGGAGCATCTTTTGTTATTCTTTCATAGAATTCTAAACCTTTTTCGTCCGTTGTATAAAGAGCCAAATCCGGTTCAAATGATACTTCTTCTTGGATTGTTTCTTTCATTTTTGGCGGGATATAAGGCGGATTTGACACAATAATATCAAATCTTTCATCCTCTCGAATTTTATTATAAATATCGGATTTTCTAAAAATAGCTTTATTAAAAAGTTCAAACTTTTCCATATTTTTGAATGCCGTGTGAATTGCTTCTGTTGAAATATCGACTCCCATAACTTGGCAATTTGTTAGTTTTGCAATCATACAGGCAATACAACCTGAACCTGTACACATATCAAGTGCTGATGTGAAATTATTTTTATTAATAATTTCGATTGCTTGCCGAACTAAAAGTTCTGTTTCGTCTCTAGGGATAAGAACATCTTTGCTTACAACAAATTTTTCGCCCATAAAGTCGGCTAACCCAATAATATATTGAATTGGTTTATGTGTTTTTGCTCTTAATTTTGCTTTTTCTTCAACAATTTTTAGTTTTTCTTCTGAAAGTTTTTTCCCCATCAAAATATCAACCAAACTGTAACCTGCAAAATGTTCAATCAACAACTTAACTTCAACCTTTGCTTCATTTGGTTCAATGCCTGAATCTGTTAGGATTTTTTCAATATCAGGTATTAGCATTCTTTGATTTCCTTAATAATCAATTCTTTCAATTTTAAAAATAACAGGACGAGTTCCATCGGAACAACAAGTAATCATTGTATTTTCATCTTTCATCCAGCCTTTCATTATAGAACCACCTTGCAAGCCCGTATAAATATAGCGAGAAATAGCATCCCACGCTTCAGAACAATGAGGCATTTTAGGTCCACCAGCAATAGTATTTTTATCATGTTCGGTTTTAGTTAGGGTGTTTATCCCCATATGCCAAAAATCGTCTTTCCCATCTTCCCTTTCAAAAACAAATTCATCTCCGACATTATAACAAGGACACATTCCTGAATTAGGATCCATACAATATTGTTGTTGTAATTCCGGATATAATTTTTTATCTATAACTGTTACCTTAACTTTATGTTTCATTTTAATCTCCTAATTTATTCTGTATCATCATTTTCTTCAATATTTATTTTATAATTTGAACTGTGTTCAGTGATAATTTTATCAATTATATTTCGAGCCTCAAGTTTTGACTCAAGTTCTTTTTTCTCAATTCCATATTTTTTGCACAATCTGTCATAATAATAAAGTTGTTTTTTTGTCGGAGGTTCTTTTGACATTTTTACTTCTTGCAAAAATTTACGTTTTTTCTTTTCATATTCTTTGTTTGCTTCGATAATTGGGCGTTGTTTTTCTTTGTAATCGTAATACTTTTTACATTCTTTCAGATATTTTATAGTATCAGAATAAAATGCCTCATCATCAATAATATCTTGAAGAAATTCAAATCTTGAACAGTGCAATTCAAGATAATACTTTTCATCTGCAACAAAACTTTCCCAAATTTCATCAACAGACAAATCTTGAGATTTTTTAACTAAAGCTCGCAAAAAATTGCACAAGGCTGATTTTTGATTTTTGGTAAAGTCTAAATAAATTTGTTTTTTTATTTCATACATTGCAATTCAATTCTACAAAAAGAATTTTCTATGGTCAATTTTATTAAAGTTGATAAGTCAGTTAAAGGGACAAGGAAATAAGGTCGTTACAGTTTTATTATCTTCAAATTCTGCTGTTTTGTCATTGCGAGCGAATGCGAAGCAATCTAGCCTATTTTATTAAATAAGAAAATAAGTGAATAGATATGAAAAAAGTAATAATTAACCAATCAAATGGATAGACCCTGAATCACGCACTTCGCTATCGCTCGTGCTGTTCAGTGTGACGTAATTAATAATAAAAGCGTAAAGAACTTAGTGCCTTCAACAACAAACTTATTTTCCTATTGTTCAAATCTTCCAAACACAAAAAAGCCCTCCGAAGAGGGCAACGAAGTAAAATTAATTTTCGACTATCTTCACAAACCGTACAAATTTATGTACGTATCGGTCCTCATAAAACCGTGCTACTGTTGTCTATCGCTTGAACAAGTCCTTGACTGAAAATTTGCGGGTTTTGTTAGACAAGCTAAAGTCCAGCAACTTTCTTGCAATAGGATTTGTTTGGAGAGCAGACTTTGAGTCGTAAACTTCTTTTTTACTCGCCTCTCTGCTAATACCGATAATTTCTAAGTTTTGATCTGTCTTCTCTGCCATGATTTTAATTGTACCTCGTTACATAATAATAAACAAATCCTAACCGTGAAAATTGCTTAAATTGATATAATTTTTATATATTGTTTACATATTGTTACAATTGAGGATAATTTAAAACAGCTTTTCATTTATCAAGAAATTTTACAAAATATTACCCACCTGTATGATGTATTGCATGTTTGTTTTATAATCAAAATCAAGAGGTTAGAATTGAAACATTCACGACTTACATTACTTATAATATTAGCACTTATTTTTGGTGTATTGTTTGGCCATTTTTGCCCCCATATTGCGGTTAAAATGAGAACTTTTGCCGTAATATTTTTACGAATGGTAAAAATGATTATTGCTCCATTGTTGTTTGCAACTCTTGTTACAGGAATTGCGGGGCATGGTGATATCAAACAACTTGGTAAAATTGGTTTAAAAACTATCGTTTATTTTGAAGTTGTTACAACTTTGGCTTTAATTATCGGGCTTACAGCAGGAAATATTTTTAATCCGGGGAGAGGATTTATCTCCGGAACGGTTGCAAATCCTGAACTTTTAAAAGAAGCAGGGCTTATGGCTGTAACTACTCCGCATACTTCGATTGCGGAAATGGTTATGAATATTTTCCCTACAAGTATTGTTCAATCAATGGCTGAGGGCAATTTGCTTCAAATTGTAGTATTTTCAATCTTTATGGCTATTGCAATTTGTGCGGTCGGTAAAAAAGCAAAACCTGTTATGGATTTGTTGAATTCTGTTTCGCAAATTATGTTTAAGTTTACCGAATATGTAATGTATTTTGCCCCTTTAGGTATTTTTGGGGCAATTGCTTCTACTGTCGGGATGAACGGTTTAGCAATTCTGAAAAACTATGCAAAAATAATTTTCTCATTATATACGGCACTTGCGGTATTTGTATTATTAGTATTATTTATTGCTTGTAAATATGCAAGAATTTCTCTTCGTAATTTGTTAAAAGCAATTCAAGAACCCGCAATTTTAGCTTTTACTACAGCAAGTTCCGAGGCAGCTTTCCCTAAAGCTCTGGAAATTATGGAAAGATTTGGTGTTCCTCAAAATATTGTGAGTTTTGTAATGCCGACAGGTTATACTTTCAATTTAGACGGAAGCACAATCTATTTGGCTGTTGCAGTTATTTTCTCATCTCAAATTTGTGGGATTAATCTGGGATTGAATCAACAAATCTTGATGATGTTAGCTTTAATGCTTACAAGCAAAGGTATCGCAGGAGCTCCAAGGGTTGGATTGGTTGTTTTGGCGGGAACTTTAGCAAGCTTTAATATTCCATTGATTGGTGTAGCGATTTTATTGGGTATTGATCAAATTTTAGATATGGGCAGAACAACTATTAACCTTGTCGGTAATTGTGTTGCAACAGTTGTTATTGCAAGATGGGAAAAGGCTTTTGACTATAATAAAATGGATTTATTTATAAAACAATGTGATGCGGAATCTCAAGATTGGAAACTTCCAACTCCGCAAAAAGTTATTTGTGAAAAAGTTACAAACAATGAAACAGAGGAAAGATAAATATGGCAGAAAGTACAAAAACAGAATTTAAAAACACTTTAAATTTGCCTCAAACAACATTACCAATGAGAGCAAATGCAACTGTTAGAGAATTAGAAATCCAAAAATTTTGGGAAGAAAATAAAATTTATGAAAAAATGATTGGAGAAAGAGATAAAACTAATTCATTTGTACTTCATGACGGGCCTCCATATTTGAGTTCTGAAAAAATTCACGTTGGAACAGCAATGAATAAAATCTTGAAAGATATTTTAATCAAATATAAATCTCAAAGAGGTTTTTATGCTCCTTATGTTCCGGGGTATGACGGGCATGGTTTACCGATTGAAAATGCTGTTGTTAAAAATATTAAAGGTGGACGTCACGCAATTTCAGAAGTTGAACTTCGTGCAAAATGCCGTGAATTTGCTCATAAAAACTTAAAAGGTCAAGAAAGCGAATTTAAACGTTTAGGAGTTTTGGGGAATTGGGAAAATCCTTATTTGACAATTAATCCTGAATATGAAGCAGAACAAGTTCGAGTTTTCGGCGAAATGTACAAAAAAGGCTATATTGAAAAAGGCTTGAAGCCGGTTTATTGGTGTGCAGCTTGTGAAACAGCTTTAGCAGAAGCAGAAGTTGAGTATGCTGATCATACATCTACTTCAATTTATGTAAGATTTAAGTTTGATGATGAGTCAGTTAAAAAAATCTCAAACATTTTAAATAACGCAAATGGTGACAAGGACGTATATGCAATTATTTGGACAACAACTCCTTGGACAATCCCTTCAAATATGGCAATTTCTATGCACCCAAGATTTGAGTACACATTCTTTGAATATAAAAATGATGTATATGTCGTTGCTCAAGAATTGTTAGCATCCTTCTTGAAAGATGTTGAATGGGATGAAGCTGATATTAAGGTTCTTGGAAGTTGTGTTGGTCAAGATTTAGAATTGTTGACTACAAAACACCCATTAGTAGATAGAAAATCTCCAATTATTTTAGGCGAACACGTAACACTGGATGCCGGTACAGGTTCAGTTCATACCGCTCCTGGTCATGGTTTAGAGGATTACGAAGTTGGTTGTAAATATAATATTGATGTGTTCTCTCCACTTGACGGTCGTGGTGTTTGGACAGATTCTGTCGGAATTTCAGAACTTGTTGGTGTTCCTTATTACAAAGGAAATTCAATGGTTATTGAAATGCTTCAAAACTGTGGAGCTTTGTTGCAACAACAAGATATTCAACACAGTTATCCTCATTGTTGGAGATGTAAAAAGCCTGTAATTTATAGAGCAACTCCACAATGGTTTGTTAAAGTTGACAAATTCAGAGATAAAGCACTTGAAGCAATTCATGGTGTAAAATGGATTCCTGCAAGTGGAGAAAATAGAATTGGTAATATGGTTGAAAGCCGTACAGATTGGTGTATTTCAAGACAAAGAGCTTGGGGTGTTCCTATTCCAATTTTCTATTGTGAAGATTGTGGAGAAGTAATTTGTGATGATACAACAATTGAAAACGTTGCTAAAATATTTGAAAAAGAAAGTTCTGATGCGTGGGTAAAATACTCCGCAGAAGAATTACTTCCGGAAGGCTATGTATGCCCTAAATGCGGTAAAAAACACTTTAAAAAAGAAAAAGACATTATGGATGTTTGGTTTGATTCAGGTGTTTCTTGGAGAGCAGTTGTTGAAAAAAGAAGCGAAGAATTAGGTCATACCCCTGTAGATATGTATTTGGAAGGTTCTGACCAACACAGAGGTTGGTTCCAATCTTCATTGTTGACTTCAATTGCAACTCAAGGAAAAGCACCTTATAAACAAGTTCTAACTCACGGATTTGTATTTGGTGAAGACGGTCGTAAGATGTCAAAATCTTTGGGCAATTACATCAGACCTGATGATATTATCAAAAACTATGGTGCAGATATTTTGAGATTATGGGCAGCTTCAGTTGACTATAGAAACGATATTAAAATTGGTAATAATATTGTTGGTCAGTTGGTTGAAATTTTCAAAAAGACAAGAAATACTGCAAGATTTTTAATCGGTAACTTGTTTGATTTCGACCCTAAAGTTGATTACGTTGAATATGATGAACTTAAAAATATCGACAAATTTGCACTTCATAAATTGAATAAATTGATTGCTGAGGTAACAGAAGCGTTTGAAAATTATGAATTTTACAAATACTTCCAATCATTGCAAAACTTTGCAGCGGTTGATTTGAGTTCATTCTATTTGGATATTGTGAAAGATAGATTATATACTGCAGGTAAAAAATCACTTTCTCGTAGAGCTTGTCAGACTGTCTTGTTTGAAAACTTGATGGCATTGGTTAAGATTTTGGCACCAGTAATGCCTCACCAAGCAGAAGATATTTGGCAAAATGTTCCGGAAGTTCAACGTGGCGGATTGGTAAGTATATTACTATCAGATTGGCCGGTTGTGAATGAAAAATGGAATAATCCGCAGTTAGAAGAAGATTTTACAAAAATCTTAAAATCAAGAGAAGTTGTTTCTCGTGCAATCGAACCATTGAGAGCAGATAAAAAAGTTGGCAGTTCTTTAGAAGTTGCTGTTACAGTTAAAGCTGATGATGATTCTGTATTAAAAGCAAATTTAAAAGATTTGGCAGATATTTATATTGTTTCTCAAGCTAACCTATCAGACGAAAAACCGTCAGATGTATTGAATGAATACTCAGAAGATGGATTCACCGTTTGGGTAACAAAAGCTAAAGGCGAAAAATGCGTAAGATGTTGGAAATATCGTGAATTGAATGCTGACGGCATTTGTTGTGATTGCGAAGAAGCTATAAAATAGAGTTATAATATTATATAAAAATTAGTAAGCGGCAAATTTTGTATACAAAATTTGCCGCTCCTTTTGTCGTTCATTACTTTTCAGATCCATTCCATTACACAATTGTGAATTTTTGTAAACCTTGTAAAACCTTTCTATATCTGCATTTCGGCTATTTGAGGTGTTGAAACCCTAATTTTTATTAAAGTTCAAGTGCATGAATGTCGATTACATGGGTAAGTAAAAGGTTACTATGCAAATTTAGAAAGGCAGAAAGATGAAGTATTCAAAAATTAGGGGCGAACCTCAAAATTATAGGTAAAATTCTATAGTCTTAATATTTCTTAATAAGATAAAATATAAGCTATATTTGAATTTTATCTATTCAGTATATACAAAGTAAATATTTTGAGTCAATTTTTTTACTCAAAAAACGTTTATTAAAACATAGTGAAAGTTATTTAAATTTCTGATAAGAAAGAAAGGACAAGAGAAAATGAGTACACAAGGTGTGAATGGTGCAAAGCTAGAAAGAGCTCAGCTTGTAAAACAGTTGAATGATGCAGCTGTTAGAGGAGATTCTGCTGCAATTCAAAAATTTAGTAATGCCCTTCTTGAATTTGACAAAAAAGCCCAAGGTGGTGCAGAATTAGAGCATGCAAATGATAAACCTTTGGATGCTAATCAAAAAGCCGATAAAGCTGCCGCAAATCAGGCTGCTAATGCTGAAGTTGCTCAAATGAAAGCTGCTTCACAAGGCGAAGTTATTGAGATTATCAAAGATCCTGCAAAAGATATTTATGAAGCTGCAACAGCCAAAGATGCAGGTAAGTATGCAAAAGATACCAAGATTTTAAGAGATGAAACTGATAAACTTAAAACTAAGGAGCAGGCTAAAGCAGAAGGTTTCAAACACGCCGGAAAAATCGCAAGAGCTGCACGTAGAGTAAATGGACGTATTGATTCATTTGAAGCTGTTGAAAAGATTTATACAAATAAGGCTGAATATGAAGCTGCAGTAAAAGATGCTAAGGCTAAAGGACAATGGGACAAAGACAACCCTAAATATACATTGCTTAAAGGTGATGAATTAAAAGGTGCACAAAAAATGCATCAAGAAGCTTCTAAAAAAGTAGATGAAGCAATGAAAAATTACGCTAAATACCAAGAAATTTACGAAAATCCAAAAACACCTGCAGATAAAGATGCCGCATTTAGAGAAATGGTTCAAGCAGGTAAACAATTACAAGAAAACTATTATGCATCCAAGATGTTTAATAAAGACGGTTCAATCAACAAAGACGGATATCAAAAAGCAATGCTTCAATACTCAGGTTCTGATTTGAAAGCTAACTTGGATGAACGTAAGGCGTTGAAAAAGAGTGCTGATGTTTCAAAACGAGAAGCTAAACACATGCTTGAAGCTGCAGGTTTAGACATTGAAAAAGACTACACTTGGGCAATGAAAGGCGGAGCTTTGGCAGTTGGTCTTGGAACCGGTGCATTAGCAGGACTTCTTGGTGGTGGTTTGACTGCAAAAGCAGTTGCAACAGCTACAGCTACTGCAACAGCTACAGCTACTGCAACAGCTACAGCTACAAATAGCTGGACTGCAAGTAACGGTGAAGAATTCTTTGATCAAGTTGAAGCAACGGATTCTACAACCGTAACAAGTACAGCTACTGATTTAGCAACCAAAACAGCTAAAATGTCAGCAGGTGATAAGGCTTTGAGAGGTGCAATCGGTGCTTTGCCGGCAGCAATTCTATCTGCAGCACTTATTAAAGATAGAGGTGGAGCTGATGCCTTCAATGGTTTGACAGCAGAACAAGTTTTGAAAAATGCTGGACAAGTTAAAGGTAAGGCAAATAGAGAATTGGTTCAAAAAATCATTGATTTGCCAAATATAACAACTACTCAAAAAGCTGCAATCTTGCACGAAGCTTACGGTAACGATACAGCTAAGAAAGTTAACACTGAAGAACTTGTTGCCGCTTACTCTGCAGCAAAATACTTGGATGGTCATCCGGAGTTAGTTGCACCACAAAAAGGTGAAGGAACAGGCTCTACAGGTTCAACTGATACAACCGGATCTACCGATACGACAGGTTCTACAGACACAACAGGAACTACTCCTTGTACTGAAGCTCAAACAAGAGAATCTCATGGACCTGCAATAGCTTCAAAAGATGTAAGAGGTCATGGTCAATCTCCATACTGGATAGCACAAGCCTACATTACACCTGAAGGTCAAGAGTTGACTCCGGCACAACGTAAGGACTTGCAAAGACAATTAGCAAAAACAGAAAATAAACAAGTTCAAGTACGTCAAAACGGTCATATCGGCTACAGATACAAAAATGAAATTCAATTGTCTGACGGAACTACTGTAAAACTTGCAGATGATGTGGCACATCGTATCGGAACAGGTCGAATCGTAAAAACTAGAACTAAATACGTAAATGGTCGACTAGTCCACGAAAGACGTGAAGTTGATTGTACTACAAAACAACCGGTTGACGGTCCAACAGGCAAATGGCAAGAATACACTCCATAGCTAAAATTTTGAATAGCTGAAAGTAAATAGCAACCCTGCAAGGATTTCCTTGCAGGGTTTGTTTATTTTTAAAGTCTATAGGTCAATAAGTTGATAAGTCTATAAGTGATTTAAAGGGAAAAGGAAATAAGGGAATAGGGGAATAGGTTCGTTACGTTTTTATCTTTCGCGTCATTCTGCTCGTGTGGCCTCAGGATGACGTAGCTTATGTCACCCTGAACAGCACGAGTGGTAACGAAGTGCGTGTTTCAGGGTCTATCCATTTGATTTGTAATTTTTAATGTTGTAACATACATTCTTTATATTTGTATAATGATATAGCAAATTTTATTTTCAGAGGTTTTATATATTCGGCGTATTAAAAAAAATGAAAGGACAATTATGCAAATCAACAACAATTACTCTTCTCCAAACTTTGGAATGGCGTTAAAAATCTCAAAAGGAGCTAAAAAAGCACTTGAAAACGCATCTCTTGACGAAATTAAAGCACTACAAAAAGCTGGTGAAGACTTAAAAGATACAAAATTTTACCACGTTTCGGTTGATGAAAATTTAAAATGCAAATTACAAGCAGATAAAAATGCGTACTTTGGAAGATTTGATACCGACATGTTCGGAACAAGATATGGGAGAGAAAAAAATAGTCAAGGATTGTCTGAAACAGCAAGAAATATTATTATAATTCACGGAAAAAGATCTTCTAGTGGTAGTGGTGTAGATTTATACGGAATTGCCAGATACGAAAATGAGGGGAAACCTGTATTTAATGTTTGGGATAGTGGCTACGTTTTAAATGGTATTGATTCCCTTCGAGAATTAACAACAGTAGCAAAAATTTTGGATGGAGTCGCTGCGGACAAATATGCAGAAGCAGCCAAGGAAGCTGCAAAAGCATCAAAAGAAACTGCTCAAAAAAATGTAGCAATTGATAAATTACTAGACTCATTCGGAGAATAAATTTCAATAATAAAAAAATAAATAGAAAGCGAAGTGGCTTTTCAACCACTTCGCTTTTGTATATGGGAGTAACGAACTTATTCCCATATTCCCCATTCCCTCGAAACCAATTTATCAATTTATCAACTTATTGACTTATCGTCTAAAAAAAGTTAATAAAACTTCTATTTTAATTGAAATCTAATATTTTTATGAAATAATTATGATGAGGCTAAATATAAAATAGCGATGTACATATAATAAAAAGGAAAAGAAAAATGGCAAGATTAACTCCATTGGAAAAAATTAGAAACATTGGTATTGCAGCCCACATCGATGCTGGTAAAACAACTACAACAGAACGTATCTTGTTTTACACTGGTAAAACTCACAAAATCGGTGAAACTCACGATGGTGCTGCTGTAACAGACTTTATGGAACAAGAAAAAGAACGTGGTATTACTATCCAATCTGCTGCTGTAACAGCTTCTTGGAAAGGTCACCAAATCAACATCATTGATACCCCGGGACACGTTGACTTCACAATCGAAGTTGAACGTTCTTTACGTGTATTAGACGGTGTTGTAGCTGTATTCTGTGCAGTTGGTGGTGTTCAATCACAATCTGAAACAGTTTGGAGACAAGCTAACAGATACGAAGTTCCTCGTATGGTATTCGTAAACAAAATGGATAGAACTGGTGCTGATTTTTACAGAGTTGTTGACCAAATCAAAACTAGATTAGGTGCTAACGCTGTTCCAATTCAATTACCAATCGGTTCTGAAGATAAATTTACAGGCTTAATTGACCTTATGACAATGAAAGCTGAAATCTATACTAACGACTTAGGTACAGATATTAAAGAAGAAGATATTCCAGCTGATATGCTAGAAAAAGCTAAAGAATATCACGATGCTATGGTTGAAGCTATCGCATCAGAAGATGATGCTTTGATGGAAAAATACTTCGAAGATCCTGATTCAATTACAGTTGACGAATTAAAAGCTGTATTGAGAAAAGCTGTTTGCAACAACAAAATCGTTCCTGTAACTTGTGGTACAGCTTTCAAAAACAAAGGTGTTCAATTGTTATTGAACGCAATCGTTGATTATATGCCATCTCCGGTAGATGTAAAAGCTATCGAAGGTGAATTAGAAGATGGAACAAAAATTGAAAGACATTCTTCTGATGACGAACCATTCTCAGCTTTGGCATTCAAAGTTATGACAGACCCATTCGTTGGTCGTTTAACATTCTTAAGAGTTTACTCAGGTAAAATCACTTCTGGTTCTTATGTTCTAAACGCTACAAACGGTAAAAAAGAACGTATCGCTAGATTAGTTAGAATGTACGCTGACCAAAGAATTGAAGAATCAGAAGTTTACGCAGGTGACATTTGTGCAGCAGTTGGTTTGAAAGATACAACAACAGGTGATACTTTGTGTGATGAAAAAGCTCCAATTATCTTGGAAAGAATGACATTTCCTGAACCTGTAATTTCAGTTGCTATTGAACCAAAAACAAAAGCTGACCAAGACAAAATGGGTATCGCTCTTCAAAAACTTGCTGAAGAAGATCCATCATTCAGAGTTAAATCTGATGAAGAAACAGGTCAAACAATCATCTCTGGTATGGGTGAACTTCACTTAGATATCATCGTTGACCGTATGATGAGAGAATTCAAAGTTGAAGCTAACATCGGTAAACCACAAGTTGCTTACCGTGAAACTATCAGAGGAAACGCTGATCAAGATTCTAAATTCATCCGTCAATCAGGTGGTAAAGGTCAATATGGTCACGTTAAAGTTAGAATTTCACCTGCTGAAGAAAACGCAGGATTTGTATTCGAAAACAAAATCGTTGGTGGTGCAATCCCTAGAGAATACATCGAACCGGCAAGAAAAGGTATGGAAGAAGCTCTTGAAGGCGGTATCTTAGCTGGTTATCCAATGATTGACGTTAAAGTTGAACTTTACGATGGATCTTACCACGAAGTCGATTCATCAGAAATGGCATTCAAAATCGCCGGTTCTATGGCTATCAAAGAAGGTTGTAGAAAAGCTCAACCTTGCATCTTAGAACCAATGATGAAAGTTGAAATCGAAATTCCTGATGAATTCACTGGTACAATCATCGGTGATATTTCAAGAAGACGTGGTCGTGTTGAAGGTCAAGAACCTCAAGGAAACACTGGAAACGTTATCGTTAGAGCACTTGTTCCATTGGCTAACATGTTCGGTTATGCTACTGACTTGAGATCTAACACTCAAGGTCGTGGTACATTCTCTATGGAATTCCATAACTACGAACAAGTTCCTAAGAACATCGAAGAAGAAATTATTTCTAAATCTGGTAAATAGTCATTTAGAAATAATCCTAATATTCAAAAAGCACAGTAGAAATACTGTGCTTTTTGTTTGTTTTGCTATTTAATTGTGGTTATTTGCCGTTGGCACCTCCATATACAAATTCGCTTTTTATATTTGAAACTAATAATTTTTGCCATGCAGATTCATATCCGGAAATTTCATTTAATTGTGTTTCTAAGTTTTCTTTTTGAAGTTCAAGTTCTGATTCCCAAGAATTTATACTAGCCATTTCAAACTCGTGGTCATTCTGCAATTCCAATAACATTTCAGAATATTGATCAGTTCCATAACCGTAATCTTCATCATAATATAGAGCAGTAAGTTTTGCATTGTATTCTTGCTGTTTGGTAGCAGAAGATCTTGTTGCTGACAATTGATTCATTTGAATATTTGATAATTGATTACTAATTCTACTTTTTTGATTTGTGTAGAATAACAATTTTTCTTGTAAATTCGCAATTGACATATCTCTTACCTCTTCTTATTTTTGTCTCTCTTACTTATATAAAGTATTTTTATTTTGTCTAATTTCAGAGTTAAGTTAATCTGTTACATTTGTTTACAATGGTTCTGAAATTCGCAAAATATATTTTTAGATGATTTATATTTGTATGAACCAGTAAATAATAGGAGGCAATTTAATGAATAATCAAATTAATGCAACACCCTCATTCCAAGGAAATTTTGTTGTAAAATCCGCAGTAAAAATTAAAGATTCAAAACGTTTAGCAAATATTCAACAATTATTTAGCCAAAAAACAAGTGAATATCCAAAAGATTCATTGGTTTTGGGAATGGTTAAAGACGATGGTATTGAAGCATTTCATAATAAAGATGCAAAAGATTTAATCTTCCCATATTCAGAAGGTTTTAATCATTTGTTAGATTCTTTTTCAGATAATGAGGTTGCCAAAAAATTAGTTAAGGTGTTTAAAAGTTTGAAAACTGAAAAAGCTTACAACGATAAAAATGAAATTTTGATGTCAGATGTAGATGACCTAACAGCAAAAGTTGAGACTCTTTCTGGTAAAGCCAAGCTTTTGAGAGAGGAAGGTTATGCTGTTATGGCTGATAGATATGACACCTTAGCCGGTTTTAGCCAACGCAAACTTGATGCTGTAAGTGCTGAACTTCAAAAGCAACAAAAGGCTTTTGCAGATAAAATAGATAAGATTGCAGAAAATGATCCAATGATTGAAGTGTTTGCGGCTTGTGTAAGATAGTGCAAATAATATAAGTAAGCGATATAATTAGATATAAAAAGGCGAAACTTTTGGTTCCAAAAGTTTCGCCTTCCTCTTATGTTGATTTATTTAAATTGTTTTACCAAATCTTTAAAATAGTCTGTGTTATCTTTTGCTTTTTGGGCACAAGCAATACCATTTAATGAATCATTGGAATTTTTATTACAATAGAGATTCATATTAGTATAAGTAGTTCCTTCTTGCCCCATTGTTTTCAATTCGCCTTCCGTAAATTGAAAAGTAAATAAATCATATCCCAAACGGTTAGGCTTGTTATTATACCCGTTCAAATCAACATGCACCCATAATCTGTCGTTATTTGTCCCTTCGGCATTATTTTCGAGCAATATAAGAGTCCCGTTTTGTAATAAAATTTCTCCATCATCAAAAAATCTTGGATTTACGTTTTTATTCCCATCAAATGTCTTGTAAGGTGGATTTTCGCTAGAACCACCAGAAGCACCAAAACAAACTTTAGAATCCCTTTTATAAGTACAATTTGTAGGAGCTTGTAAATAACGCATAAATACTTTATAAAAAGTCCCAGAAGGATAATCTGCGGGATTTAAAGAAATATCATCAGACTCCATTTGTTTGAAAACTTGTTGAACAATTGAATAAGATTCCAAGAATTGAGATCGTAAACGCTGAGCCTTGTAGTTATTCATTAGCCCAGGAATTGTTAATGCTGCAACTATGCCAATGATGCCAAGGGTGATTAATACCTCCGCCAATGTAAAAGCAAATTTCACCTTTGTTGGTAGCAAATCTACGTGCGTAGCACCTTCGGCTAATGTGAAGGCTGTCATTCTGAGCCGCACGAGCAGAGGATGTAAGGCGGAGCCGTATCCGTTTAATGCGAGTGTGTTTGGCGAAGAATCTATTTCCCTTAAAAATTTTTTCATATTTACATCCTTTCTTAATTTAGCGTCCCGTATAGAATTTGTTGTGTTTATTTTACTATTGTTAAATATATTTATCATTAATTTAGTATATTTTATAGTCTAAAGTTTGTCAACTCTATAAAATAATGCTATGGACAATCGTTTGAAAACATTAGGGTTAAATATAAAATTTGCAAGGATGAAGAAGGGGGTTTCACAAGAAAAACTTGCTGAACTTGTCGACTTATCCCGAACTGCAATAAGTTTTATCGAAACAGCAAGACAAAACCCTACAATACTTAAAGTTATTGATATTGCAAGGGTTTTAGATATTGATATAAATGAATTAACTAAAGATGTTTAAAAGCCGACACCTTTGTGCCGGCCTCTTTGTTTATATAAATTTTTTAAAAAATTTTTATTGCATAATATTTTCTAAGCCGTAAGTAAAGTTTTTATGGTCGTGTGTATATTTTGTTGCCATAATAATTCCGGGCATATAGCATTTTCTATCAGTTGAGTCGTGCCTAATTGATAATGTTTGCCCAAACGAACCAAACAAAACTTCTTGGGATGCCATAAAACCTGGCATTCTGATTGAATGAATTTGGATATCAGAATAAGAAGTTCCACCTCTAGAGCCTTCAATAGTTTCTGTTTCTTCGCAATTACCGTTTTTAAATGAATTTTTAGCTTCTGACATCATTAGAGCTGTTTTGATTGCAGTCCCAGATGGAGCGTCTTTTTTTTGATTGTGGTGATATTCAATAATTTCAGCATTATCAAAATATTTTGCTGCCATTTTTGAAAACATCATCATTAATACTGCTCCTGTTGAAAAATTCGGTGCAATAAAGCATCCTGTTTTATTTTGTTCAGATAATTGTTTTAAAAATGCAATTTCGTTATCTTTTAATCCTGTTGTACCGATGACGATATCTATTCCATTTCTCAAACAGAATTTTGCATTCTCATAAATTGAAGATGGTTGGGTAAAATCAATAACCAAGTCTATTTCTGTGTATTCTTTAGCTTCCGCAATAGATCTGTAATCTCCACCTTTAATATCTATTTTGGTGACTAATTTCATTGATGAATCATTTTCTACTGCTTGGCAAACTTCTTTACCCATTTTCCCGTTTGCTCCGCATACTGCAACTTTTATCATAATTTCTCTCCTTAAATTCTACTTTTTAAAATTATTTTACAACAAAAAAGGTCAGACAAAAGTCCGACCTTCTTATTATAAATTTATAAATTTTTTAGTAATCTCCTATAGTTGAGTCATCATCATCTTTTAGAGCCGACAAGTCATCTTTGCAAACGGAATCAAATCCGTCAGGCAACATATCATCATCCGGCCAAACTGTATCATTGTCATATCTTGCTGATGATAAATTCATTGATGCTGATAAATCAGAACTTGTTAAAACAGTTTCAGATAAAACACATCCTGCCATATCACAATCTGTAAAGTTGCAATATGTCATTTCTGCATAACTGCAATCCGCACCGGTCAAAATACTTTCTGTAAAATCACATTCAACAACTCGTGAACGAGTAAAATCAACAGATGTTAAATCAGCACCTGTGAAATTCACTAATGACAAACTGCTATCTGCAAATGAACTTGAATTCAAATCAACGTCTGAAAAATCAACTTCTCTTAAATTCATATTAGAAAAATCAACTTCGCTCAAATCTACTTCTTCAACTTCTTTTTTCCATTCATTAAATTTTTCCGGGGTATGTTCAATCAAAGACAATAATTCTTCTTTTGTATAATCAATCATTCCTTATTTATCTCCTTAAATATATATTTAATTTTCTACTAAATTCATTTGCATTGCAAGTAGCACTGCTTGGGTACGATTTGTTACATTTAATTTTTTAAAAATATTATTGAGGTGGCTCTTTACAGTGACCTCACTTAACACAAGTTTATCAGCAATAGATTTATTACTTTCACCCTGCGTAACTAATAATAAAACATCTTTTTCTCTCTTAGTCAAGGAGTTAAAATTTTTTGTTTGAACATTTGTAACATTTTCGTTTTTAGAAATTGGGGATGTTCGCTTAGTCCTGCGAAGAACGGCTTCTATACGGGCAAGTAAGTTCGGTAAAATAAAAGGTTTGACAATATAATCATCTGCCCCAATTTTGAGTCCTGATATCATTTTTTGATCTTCATTCACGGCTGTTACCATAATGACCGGAATATCTTTGACTTTAGGATTTTTTCTAATTGCTTTTAACGTTTCCCAACCATTCATATTTGGCATCATAACATCCAGTAGTACCAAATCAAAACTTTCATCGCCTTCTAAAGTTTCAAGTGCTTGAACTCCGTCTGTTACGCATTTGACTTCAAAACCGTAAAAAGGAAGAACATCTTTTAAATATTTAGGATTGTCATCAACTAACAAAATTTTAGTTAAATCAGACATTTATCATTTATTCCTTATTTTATACAATTTGGTATTTCAAAGCTTTCAACGCAGCTTGCAAACGGTCATCAACTTCTAATTTTTGCAAAATACTGGCAACGTGAGCTTTTGTTGTATTTACACTAATCACAAGGTGTTGAGCAATTTCCATATTGCTATAGCCCTCAGTCATAAGTTTTAAAATCTGAGCTTCTCTTGCTGTTAAGTCATAATTTTTATAACTGGTGTCAGGTTCAGTATTCATTTTGGTGTTTGTTGTTGCTTGCAATACAATATGAGCAATACTTGGATCAAACCAAGCAGCACCATCTGCAACTGATTGAACAACTTGAACCAATCTTTGCAAATTTATTTCTTTTGAACAATAAGCATTTGCACCTGCTTTGAGACTATTTAGCACTTCTTTTTCATCATTATGAGAAGTTAAAATAATAATTTTTGCATCTTGATTTATATCATGGATTGCTTTTGTGGCGTCAATTCCGTTCATATTTGGGAGCCCTAAATCCATAATTACCAAATCTATTTGATTGTTTTTGAAGATTCCGATAGCCTCTTCTGCTGATGATGCTTCATAAATTACATCAATATAATCAACATCTTCAAATGTTGTTTTTAGTCCAAATCTTGTCAATTCGTGATCTTCTACAATTAATAGATTTTTCTTCATATACTCAATTCCTCTTTAGCCAAACTATAATCAGGATTTAAATTTAAACTCTTTTCAAAATTTTGACGAGCATCAGCAGTCAAACCTTTATTCTTTAAAATAAGTCCTAAATAATAATAATACCTATAATCGCTATCGTCAATGTATTTTGCAATTCTTAAAAATGACATTGCGTTTTCATAATCTTCTTTAGTTATAGAAACTCTTGCCAAATCAATCCAACCGTCTTTGAAATTCGGATTGATAGCAAGTGCTTTTTTAAGGTACGTATTTTCTCTATCTTTTTCAAGTAAAGCCATTTGATAATATGCTTCATAAGCTTTTGAACTTGCTCTAAGAACTTTTGCATAAATATCTTTAGCCCTTTTTTCATTGTTCAATTTTTGATATGTTTTAGCTAGCTTAATTTCAGAATCGTATTCTGAATCTTTTGAACTTGCTTTTTTGTAATAGCTTTCTGCAAGTTTATAATCTTTATTTCTGAATGCAACATCTCCAAGAACAATTAATGCTCCTGTATGAGTTTTGTCAATATCAACAGTTTTTAGGGCATAATCTTGAGCCTTCTCAAATTCTTTCATATCAAAATAAACTTTTGCTGTCAGTGCGTAAACTTCTTTATTGATATTCTTTTTACCTGATATTGCAGTTTGTAAAACTCTCAATGATTTGTTCAATTGATTTTCATCATAGTAATAATATGCTAAGTGATACTTTTTCCAATAATCATTTTTTGCTGATTTATATAAAATATACTGTTGAGAAGAATGAAGTTCTTTATCAAAAACAATTGTATTTATATCTTTTGAATTCAAATCGCTCAAAGCTTTCAAACCTTCTTGCGGTTTATTTGATAGAGCTAAAATTTCGGCTTTTAATCTTTTATAATTTATGTTTTTAGGATTTTTATCAATTGCAATATCAATAGATTTTGTTGCTTGCTTGATATCACCATTTTTCATAGAACCAAATGCAACAAGATAATTTGCATAATCTGAATCATTCAATAGCCCTGATTGTTTTAAAAGTTCAGATGTAGCTTCTTTACTTTGATCATTGTACATAATGCTTGAATAAATTTCAGCCAAATACATTTGATCCTTGTGTGTCAATTTACAGTTTGGAAAGTAGTAATTTTTAACATCTTCTTCAAGCAAAGACGAAATTTCACTGTCTTTAATCTTTGACATTGCAAGTTCTGACAAGCTGAAAAATCCGATAGATGCCATTTCTTGGGTCAATCGCATATAAATATAATCACTTGGAACAATATTTTCAATCAGCAATCGGAAATCTTGATAAGAAGAACGAACATTTGACTGCATAAATTTGTCCATTGCAATTGTATACTGATTTTTTATGGCATTCCGAGTCAGTGAACCTTTTTTCATCTCAAAAGACGGTACATTTACACTTTCTTGATAGGTCGAAGGATTACCGTCTAATGGGTTTATCGGAGAAATTTTTCCAAAATCAATCGCATAGCAATTTGTTGATACAGAGACTAAAACTAAAGATAAAATTAAATATTTTTTCATTAAATTTTATCCTCCTCTTTTGGTTGATAATCTCCTAAATAATATTTGTTAAATAAATCCAAAACATGTTGCTGTTCTTCTGTTAAGTTTTCAGAATTTACAAATCTATAAATTGAAAGCAAATCATACTGTTTCAAAATTTCCTCATCTTTAGGTTCAATTTTGCCATTGGATTCATTTAAAAATACTTTTACAATTTTGTCTGTTGAAATCGACATAAATATATCGACCAAATGTTTATCAAAATGAGAACCTGCACCATTCATCAAAATGTCAAGAACATTAGCAATAGGCATTTTATCACGATAGTGACGTTTTGATGTGATTGCATCAAATACATCCGCAACCGCAAGAATTCTGCCACCCAAAGTGATTTCTTCCCCTTTTAGGTGTCTGTAATATCCGGTTCCATCCCATTTTTCGTGGTGAGAACAAGCCATTTCAGTAATTATTCTAAAATCAGGGGACATATAAATTTTATTCAAAATATTATGAGTAATTCTCACGTGTTCTTGAATATGTTTATATTCTTCATCTGTTAATTTTCCGTCTTTTTGTAAAACAGAATCTCTTATACCTATTTTCCCGATATCGTGAAGAATTGCCGCTTTTTCTAACAAACTTTTGTCCTTTGCATCCATCCCCAAAGCATCAGCAAGCAAAATTGAATATAATTTTACTCTTGTAGAATGACCTGCCGTAATCTTATCTCTGGCATCAATTGAAGTTGCTAAAGTATCAATAAAACTTTCAAAAAGTAATTTTTGTTCACGATACAGTTGCAGTTGTTGATCGAAAAGTTGAGCATTTTCAAGTGCTATACTTGCACTTCCGCCAATTGCAACAAGTAAATCTTCATCATTTTTGGTAAATACGCCGTCAATTTTGTTAATAACCTGAAATGCACCAATAATCTCTCTATTGTTGTTCATAATCGGCATACACAAAATTGTTTTTGTGCGATAACCCGTTTTGTTATCAACTTCAGGGTTAAATCTAGGGTCATTGTAGGCATCTGCAATATTTACTGTTTCGCCTGTTTTTACAACGTAACCTGCTAGTCCTTTTCCTGCCGGAAATCTTATTTCTTGGCTTGAATCAAGTCCTAAAGCTACTTTTGACCATAATTCATCAGTATCTTTATCCCAAAGAAAAACGGTGCAACGGTCAGCTTGTATTGCATTTTTAGTCTCTTCTGCAATAACTTTTAGCAACTCGTCAATATCAGTTAATGCGGTAATTGAACGACTGATTTTTACAAGAGAAACCAGTGGGTCACTTTTTGTCGGAAGGGAATAATCCATCCCGTTTTGAAGTTGGCGAATTCTTGTATTAATTGTATCTGATAGAGAATATTTATCTTCTTCTACAGATAATTTCAAGGCGTTGTTATAATGAATTATTGCAATATCTTTATTATTTTCGGCAAAATTAATATTTCCCAAGACAAGTTCATTCATCAATTGAGCAGAAATGCTATTTGTTCGATTAGCCATAAACATTGCATCTTGGGCTAATGCTAAAGATGTGCTTAAATCTGCTTCGTTTTGGGAATAATTTAGAAATGCAATCAGGCTCAAAGAAATAGATATTCCTTCAAGAAAATTTTCTTCCTTAAATAATTGATAAGCCGAATTTACTGAATTCTTGGCATTTTTATAATCTTTTTCTGCAAGAAATCCAAGTGTTTTTCTGATTAAATTTTCAGCCTCTTCTGTTTTAAATTTACCTTCTGACATATTTTTACCTTTTAACATATTCTACAATATTTTTTTCAGAATTTCAAATATTACAATATTTTTCTATAAATATATGACCGATTTATTTGTTTGTAATTTTTGCGATTCCCTTGCGTATCTGTTTATCTAAAAATACACACATTAAAAATCTTAATAAAAATTTACAAACATGTAAAAAGCTTTTATTTTAAAGGATTTGACAAGAATGCCCAATTTAGTAGTTGTGTGGTATTTTTAGTTAAACATTAAATTTGAACAAATATTAAGATAGCTTAAAACCCTTGAAATATTGCTTGCAAACAAATATTTTGCAAGTATTATTAGAATATACGCATGTAGTATGTGTAGTTTACCAAGCCGAAAAAGAGGAAACAATGGCAAAAGACGTTATAGAACTAGAAGGCACTATTATTGAATCAATGCCGAATGCAATGTTTAAAGTAAAACTTGAAAATGACCATGAAATTTTGGCTCACATTTCAGGGAAAATTAGAAAAAACTTCATAAGAATTTTACCTGGTGACAGAGTAAAGGTTGAAATGACTCCTTATGATTTGTCAAAAGGTCGTATAACATTCAGATTGAAGTAGTAAAAGGTTTTAATCTCACGTAAAAATACAATATAAAGGAAAAGAAAATGAAAGTAAGATCATCAGTAAAGAAAATTTGCGAAAAATGCAAATGTATCAAAAGAAAAGGTAGAATTGCCGTAATTTGTGAAAACCCTAAACACAAACAAAGACAAGGTTAATTCTCTTAAAGAGTGCTGAATCTACGGGCAAAATCGGTAGATGGTGAGGAAGTATTTATGCCTCATATCAAAAAAATCTAACAACAAGAAAAGGAGAAAATTTAAAATGGCAAGATTAGTAGGGGTAGATTTACCTCGTAACAAAAGAATGGAAATAGCCTTAACTTACATCTATGGTATCGGACCAACTAGAAGTAAGAAAATCTTAGCAGCTACCGGAATTTCACCGGACTTGAGAACAGACGATTTAACAGATGAAGATATTAAATTATTACGTAACGAATTGTCAAACTATCACATCGAAGGTGATTTGAGACGTGAAGTTACAATGAATATTAAACGTTTACAAGAAATTGGTTCATTCAGAGGAATGCGTCACAAACGTAAACTTCCATGCAGAGGTCAAAGAACTAAAACTAACGCTAGAACTCAACGTGGTAAGAAAACAGGACCTGTTTCAAAGAAAAAGTAGGCGTTAGCCGATGTTGAGTCGGTGCAGATCTGCGATGAGCAGAGGACTGGCAGGACGAAACATAATATCACCGCCGTTGCGACTGAAACAAAGAGAAAGAAGCGAAGCAATCTTTGATTGTACAGGCGGCAAAGAATAAGAAAAATAAAAGTTAAAAGAAAAAGGATAAAGAAATGGCAAGACCACAAAAAACTAAAAGAAAAGAAAAGAAAAATGTATTGCAAGGGGTTGTTCATATTCAATCTACATTCAACAATACAATTGTAACTTCAACTGATACACAAGGTAATGCTATTGCTTGGGCAACAGCTGGTGCTTCAGGATTTAAAGGTGCTAGAAAAGGAACTCCGTTCGCAGCACAATCAGCAGCTGAAATGGTTGCAAAAAAATCAATCGACCAAGGAATGAAAAAGGTTGAAGTTCATATCAAAGGACCTGGTTCAGGTAGAGAAACAGCTATCAGAGCTATCCAAGCAGCAGGTTTGGAAATCACTTTGATCAAGGACGTTACTCCAATTCCTCACAACGGATGCCGTCCACCTAAAAAACGTAGAGTATAGTAACTTCTACATTAATTAATATGTAGTAAAATGCGGGGGCTTGCGTTAATAGTCCAAACGTGAACCATAGATGCCCCGCGAACGAAAAGGAGAAATTTAAAAAATGTCAAGATATACAGGACCAAATAATAAATTATTTAGAAATAAAAAAGTAAAAGATTTGTCAAATAGAAAACTAACTTCATCTATGAGACAAACAGCTTCAGGTCAACATGGTGCAGTTAGAAAAAAACTTTCTGAATATGCAATCCACTTGGCTGAAAAACAAAAAATCAGATTCACATACCTAGTAAGCGAAAAACAATTCGTAAGATACTACAATGAAGCTACTAGAAGAAAAGGCGTTACAGGTACAATTTTGCTTCAATTATTAGAATCAAGATTAGATAACGTTCTATACAGATCAGGTTTTGGTATTACTCGTAGACAAACAAGACAAATCGTTAACCACGGTCACGTTCTTGTAAACGGTAAAAAAGTTGATATTCCATCATTCTTAGTAAAACCTGGTGATGTTGTTACAGTTAAATCAAAGAGTGCAAAATATTTGAAAGATGTAATTGAAATGATTGATATGGCTTGTGCTCCGGCTTGGATGACAATTGACAAGGAAACATTAAAAATTACATTTGATAGAATTCCTGAAAGAGAAGAATTAGATCCGGAAATCAAGGAACAACTTGTAATCGAATATTATTCTAAGTAGGAATTGTAAGTAGGTAAGCATTAGCTTAAATAACGAGCAATTAAGTAGATTTTAACTAGGAGAATAAAATAATGGAATTAAAAATTAAATGTGTTGATACAGCGACTAGCTCTGACGGATCTCAATATGGTAAATTCGTTATTGAACCGTTAGAAAGAGGATTCGGTACAACAATCGGTAATTCATTAAGACGTGTATTGTTGTCAAGTCTTGAAGGTACCGCAGTTACCAGTGCAAGAATCGAAGGTATTACTCACGAATATACAGCAATTCCGGGTGTTTTAGAAGACGTAATTGATGTTATGTTGAATTTAAAAGGATTAGTTGTAAAAACTGATTCAAAGGAATCTCAACACTTGAGAATTGACGTTGATAAACCGGGTCCTGTATTGGCAAGTGATATCCAATTGCCTGCAGGTGTTAAAGTTGTAAACCCTGATTGGTTAATCTGTACAGTAGCAGATGGTGGTTCATTCCACGCAGATGTTATTGTTGACACAGGAAAAGGATATGTTCCACACGATGTTCCAAGAGATGCAAAAGACGCTTCAATTGATGTATTGCCAATTGACGCAACATTCATGCCTATCAAACGTGTAAGCTACAATGTTGAAAGTGCTCGTGTTGGAGATGCATTAGACTTTGATAAATTAACTCTTGAAATTTGGTCAAATGGTTCAATTGACGTTCAAAACGCTTTGAGTCAAGCATCAAATCTTCTAATCGAACACTTTATGCAAATTGCTTCAATCACAGGTCAACCTGCAATTGCACCGTTGCCTCAAGTTGAAGAAGCAGATAGTGAAGAAGAAGATGCTCCAAAAATGACAATCGAAGAATTAGAATTGTCAGTAAGAGCTTATAACTGCTTGAAAAGAGCAAGCATCAATTCAATGGCTGAATTGTTGAAAAAATCAGAACATGATTTGTTGAACATCAAAAACTTCGGCAAAAAATCATCTGACGAAGTTATCGAAAGACTTCACCACTTCGGCTTAGATTTGGCTCCAAGTCCTGTTGAAGAAGAAGATTTAATCGGATAATAACAAATTAGATAATACAAATAAATTAAGTAAAGGATACAGAAACAATGAGACACATGTGTAAAAAACATACGCTAGGAAAAGCACAAGACCAAAGAAAGGCTTTGTTGCGTTCTTTAGCTACAGAACTTTTTGTGCATGGTGAAATAACAACTACATTGGCTCGTGCGAAAGCATTAAAACCTTATGCAGAAAAAGTTATTTCTCTAGCTAAAAAAGGTGATTTAAACTCAATTCGTCAAGCTGCTAAATATATTTACAACAAAGAAACAGGTAAATATATGGATTTAGCAACTGGTGAAACTTTTGAAGCTCCACAAGCTGATAAAAAACTTGCAGCTCAAACAGTTTTGAGAAAATTGTTTGTAGTAATCAGCAAGCAATATTCAGAAAAAAATGGTGGATATACAAGAATTTACCACTTACCACCAAGACGTGGAGATGCTTCTGAAATGGCACTAATTCAATTGGTGTAATTTTAGAATGCGTTATGCGGTTTCAGTTCAATATATCGGAAAGAATTATTCGGGGAGCCAAATTCAACTTGAAGATGGCAAACCGATAGATTCTCCGACAATTCAAGGAGAACTCGAAAAAGCACTTTGTACATTGATATTAGGCAAACGATACATCCAAATGGATGAAGTTGCTAAAAATAAAAGACCGATTAGGGCAATATTTTCCGGAAGAACGGATAAGGGTGTTAATTCACTCGGTCAGGTAGTTCATTTTGATACAGATGAAATGATTGTTGCTTCAAAGTTTCTCTATTCATTAAATGAAATTTTACCTGATGATATATCTGTTACGGATTTGAGACTTGTTGATGATAATTTTCATGCTCAAAAGTCAGCCAAGAAACGTTTTTACAGGTACGAATTTATAAATCGTAGGTGTAAAAATGCTTTTGATAGTGATTTGTTGAGGGTGAAATTTAAGACAGATATTGAAAGGATGCAAAAATCTTTGAATTATTTGTTAGGAGAACATGATTTTTCAAGTTTTAAAAGTTCCGGAACGCTTAACCCAAGCAAAATATGCACTATATATGAAGCGAAAGTTTCAAAGGTCGGTGACAAGGTTTCGATAGATATTGTAGGAAACAGGTTTTTATACAATATGGTTCGAACTATTGTCGGAACTCTTCTAGAAATAGAAGGGCACAATTTAGCCCCAGAACATATGCAAAAAGTTTTGGAAGCTAAAGACCGCACAAAAGCGGGAATGACTGTTAGTCCTTATGGATTAACTTTAATGAAAGTAATGTATTAAAATAATAAAACGGAGAAATGCAATGAAAACATATTCAGCAAAACCTCTAGAAGTTGAAAGAAAATGGTATGTAATTGATGCTGATGGCGAAACATTAGGTCGCTTAGCAGTTAGAATTGCAAACATTTTGAGAGGTAAAAACAAACCTGAATACACTCCAAACGTTGATACAGGCGATTTTGTAATTGTTATCAATGCTGAAAAAGTGAAAGTTACAGGTAAGAAAGAAACTGACAAGATTTATTTACACCACACTGGTTACCCAGGTGGATTGAAATCTGCAAGCTTCAAAGAATTGATGGAAAAAGATCCTAGAATCGTTATTGAACATGCTGTTCGTGGTATGTTACAACACAATACTCTAGGTGCTGAACAATTCAACAAATTGAAAGTTTATGTAGGATCTGAACATCCTCATGCAGCTCAAAAACCGGTTGTACTTGAAAAGGAGGCTAAATAATGGCAGATAAAGATATTATGGCAACAGGCCGTAGAAAAACCTCTATTGCTGTTGTAAAATTGGTTAAAGGAAGCGGCAGAATTTTCGTTAACGGTAAAAAATTAACTGATTATATCGGTAACAGACCAGCTATCGAAATGTTAGTTTATAGACCATTAGTTTTGACTGAAACTCAAGACAGATATGATGTTAGAGTAAAAGCTGTTGGTGGTGGTGTTGTATCACAATGTGGTGCTATCAGACACGGTATTTCAAGAGCATTAGTTAAATCTAACGAAGAATTCAAAAACGTTCTAAAATTGGAAGGTCTATTAACAAGAGACCCACGTGTTAAAGAACGTAAAAAATATGGTAGAAAAAGAGCTCGTAAAAGATTCCAATTCTCAAAACGTTAATCTTTACAAACCATACAAAGTACAAAAGAACCGATTTATTCAAATCGGTTCTTTTATTATTATTTCGACAAACAAAAAGCCTCGTTATTATTTCGAGGCTTTTTTAGTATCTTACATAGCTTTTTTTAATTCTCGAACAAATCGTTTTGTTGCTTTGAATCTTATTTTAGCTTTTTCTCTATCTTCTTTATTAATCAAAAGATTTTGGTTATCCAATTCGTCAAAAATGTGGAAGCTCAATAAGTTTCTAAAGTCAAACATTGCAGGGCTAAAGTGTGACATACTATCGCCTTTCTTAGCCGGGATAGACTCTCTGATTTCTTTAACTTTGCTCATATCTTTGATTAAGCCTGTTTTAAACTTATCAGGTTGATAAATTGTCCATGCTTGATGTGGATAATAAGTTGAACGACATTCATTTACATTTTGGTTCATCAACATGTCATTAAACATTGCATAATTACTGATATTGTGGAATGTTTGTTTGATATTTCTTTCATATTTTTGAAGGACAGGAGGCATTGGTACGCTAGGTTCCGAAATGGAATCTGCATAAGGATTCAAATCTTCAAGATAGTCCATAGAACCTATGCCTACAATTTCAATTGCTTTTGAAAATTTTTCCAAAATTCCTTCATCTTTCGCATAATGTCCCATGATATCAAGGAAAGAACAAGCACCTTTGCCTGTTGCAATAAAGTCAGTAATTACGGTTTTCTTTCCCGTTGCTTCGTGGTAAGCAACGATAGATTTTGGATCAGCTTGAACTCTATCTAAATATTTTCTGTATGATTTTATTTCTTTTTCAGTTGGAGCCATTTTCGGAAGGAATTTTACTCCATCTACAGGATCCGGTCTGTACCAATATTTTGAAAATGCAACGAAATCGTATCCATTAATACCATCTTTCATCCATAGAGAAGTATTTAAGAACCATTTTGGACTTCTGCCCAAGCAGATAATTGGTTGACCTTTGTATTTGCTGTACATTTTTGCAATATCAAAAAATGATGCTATAGTTTTCTCATTTGAAAGAGGATTTGATGTATATTGGTTATCAAATAATCCATTTTTATTTGTTTTCTTGGTTAAGAAAGTTTTATATCTTCTGCGAAGTCTTGTTTTTGCTGCGGGTTTTAGAGCTAAATATTCTTCATAATCAACGTGAGGTACGGTTCTTTTGGGGTCAATGTATTCCCCAAAGTGAATATTTGCACCATATTTAAATCCGACAGGAACTGAAGTGTAGGATTTTTGGCTTTCGCCTCGGCTCAAGCCCTCACTCCTAACCGTTCGGGCTTTCGCCTCGGTCTGAAGTTTATTCGGGTAAATATTTGTCATATAATTGGCTTGGACTCTAGATACTTGCATAGTTGATCCCCTTTATTTTCGTACTTAGTAATAATCTTGCATGTTTTAAAACCCCTAAAAATAAATTTTGCTATTATTATAATTAAAAACTCCTCGGAAAAAATTCGAGGAGTTTTTGGAAAAATTTTGCATTTGGTGGGAGAAAGTTATATCAACATTTTGCCGTTTTCATAAATTAATTTGTCATCGGCAAATATTTTTCCGCCGTTTTTCATGTTTTTGATTAAATCCCAATGAAGTCCTGATACGTTTTTCCCGCCGGTTTCAGGGTATGAAGCACCCATTGCCATGTGAATTGCTCCACCAATTTTTTCATCAAATAAGATGTTGCCAGTGATTTCTTGAATTTCGTCATTTGTCCCGATGGCGATTTCTCCTATTCCATGAGATCCTTCATCCATATTAATCATTGCATTAAGGAATTCTTCCCCTTGGTCAGCTTTTGCTTTTTTGATAATTCCGTTTTCAATCCAAAGATGAACTCCAAGGGCTGAATTACCTCTATAATTTTGAGGATAATCAAAATAAATTTCCCCATTGATTCCATCTTCAACAGGAGATGTAAAGACTTCTCCATCAGGGTAATTGTTGAGTCCAGAACAGCTTATCCATTTTCTTCCTTCAACGTTAAATTTAATATCTGTTTTTTCTCCTGTTATGTGGAGTGTTTTTACATTGTTCAAATAATTTGCCCATTTTGTTTGTTTCTCATCAAGTTCTCTAAGTTTTTCTACAGGATTTTCTAAATTCAAGTAACAAGAATTAAAAAGAAATTCTGAATATTCATCCAGTGACATTTTAGCTTCCTGAGCAAGTGCTTGAGTAGGAACATCTGCTATAACCCATTTTGCCGTGCCTTCTGCGGAACGTTTCATAAGAGTTTCAGATAATGGTTTTGTAGCTTTTCCGCGTCTTGCAAGTTTCCCTAAATCAACACGTGCAAGATGCTTGGTGTTTAGTGGTGCACCGATTGAAATATACTTGTCGACAACTTCATATTCCATTTTTGAAATCGGGTCAAGGTAGTCAAGTTGTTCATCTGTAGCATTTTTCAAGAAAACTTCTGTCAAATTTCCTAATGCAGTTCTGACAATTGGATTCCCGCCTCGTTCAAGAACTCTTTTATATACCGCTTTAACCAAATCTTTTGCTTCTGTTGATTCGGCTTTAATCATAACCAAATCACCTTTTTGGACGTCTGTCGAATAATCAACCAAAACTTGTGCATACTTATCCCAAATAGTTTTTTGCATAATGAACCTCTTTCTTCTTTGTGATTGATTTTATAATAATTTAGATAGGATGTAAAGTTAATTTCCTTTTATAAGCTCCAACCCTTTTTGTGCCTGTCGTAAAATTTCATAATTTTCAGGAGCGAAAAAGGGAAAAGGAAATAAGGGAATAGGGAAATAAGTTGATAAGTCTATAAGTCAGTTAAATAAAGTAGGGTGGGCTCACTAGCCCAGCATTAAAAGAAGAAGGGATATAAAAATGAAAAATAAAAGTCATGTCATTACGAGGAAAACGAACTGAGCAGAGTGCGGAGCTGTCTGCCAAAGTGATAGGCTGTCCGCAGGACATATTTGGCAGACACGGAGTCACGTTTATGGCGAGGTGAAGTGTCAGGCAGAAATACGAAGTGACGTAGTAATCCCTAACAAATTGGGCAATAGTGATACTTGTCAGGGATTGCGACACTGGAGACTACTGTCTAACTTGAATAATAATTTCTCAAAACCCGTTCGCAATGACATGGATAAGAAAAATGGGTCGGCTTTGCCAAGCCGACAATTAAATAAGCTGGATTGCTTCGCCTTCGCTCGCAATGACGAAATTGTGAAATCTGGATACAATGAAATGAAGGCAAAAAGAGCCTGAATCAAGTTTAGGATGACGTAAAAAATATAAAGACCTTAGTTGCCTGAGTGCCATAGTGCCTCATAATATGTTCTAACTTTTGGAAATATGGATTATTTGAAAAAATAAAGTAATAATCTCTCTTTTTTCATATATAATTAACCTAAGAGGTTTAAAGATGAATCAAGAAGAAATCAAAAATAGAATATATGAATTATCAGAAGAATATGACAATGGTAATTATTCTGAACAAATTGAAACTGAATTAAAAGATTTATTAACTCCATACAAAAATGGGGCAATCGGGTTAGCACAAATAAACCCAATTGTTGGGGATATTGAATATAATGCCGGCAAAGTTGTTAAATATATTCAGCACGCTCAAAATATAGGTCTAGATGTAGTTGTTTTTCCTGAACTTACTTTAATGGGCTATCCTATTGAAGATACAATTGACAGACACCCGATTATTGTAGAAGAAAATGTTAAATGGTTAAAAGAAATTGCAAAAATTACTCGAGAAACAGCGGCAATTGTCGGTTTTGTCGAACCAAGGAATTACAATCATTTGACCGGTAAAAAGTATTACAACTCAGTTGCAATTTTGCAAAATGGCGAAATTAAAGGCATTGTTCGTAAATCACTTTTGCCTACATATTCAGAATTCAATGATTACAGGTATATTGAACCTTCTCCAGTTGTAGGTAGTCAGCCAAGTGAAACTTTGGGGAACTTTGATGAAGATAAAATCCAAAATGTTCCAAAGACAAATGAAATTAATGGCGAAAAATATGGGATTTCAATCTGTGAAGATTGTTGGAATAATAAAGAATTTTTTAATGATACAACTTTATATTCAATCGACCCTATTGAGGAATTATCTAAAGAAAATCCGGATGTGTTTATCAATTGTTCAGCATCTCCGACTAGAGCAAAAAAAGAACAATTGAAGCACAATATGTTATCATTTGTAGCAAAAAAATATTCAACTCCTATTGTGTATGTAAACCAAGTTGGAGCAATTGATAACAGTTCATTTGACGGTTCAAGTCGAGTTTTTGATAAAGACGGAAAACTTTTAGCTCGTGCTAAATCATTCAAAGAACAATTTATGATTGTTAATCCTCATTTAGGATTGGGCAAAATCTATCCGCTAACTAAAGGTTTGGAAAAAACTTTAACAGAAGCAAAGGTTTATACGTTAGAGTATGAGCCGGATTTGGAAAGAACATATAAAACTATTGTTCAAGGGATTAAAGATTATTTCAAAAAGACCGGATTTAAACGAGCTGTTTTAGGTTTGTCAGGCGGTTTGGATTCTACAGTTTGTGCTGTTTTATTGGCAGATGCTTTAGGCAAGGAAAATGTTTTTGGGGTAAGTATGCCATCAAAAATTACAAGTTCTGAAAGCAAGTCTGATGCAGAAAAATTGGCTAATAATTTGGGAATTAATTTCACTGAAGCTCCTATTAAAGATATGGTTGAAACAACTAATAACTGCTTAACGAAATTGTTTTCAACCGTTGAAAAGAGTTGGGATTGCAGGTATAAACAATCTTTCACGATGGATAATATCCAAGCCCGTTCAAGAGCAATGTTTTTGTGGGGAATAAGTAACGAATTCGCTTCATGTTTACCGATTGCAACTTCAGACAAGTCTGAACTTTATATGGGTTATGCAACAATAAATGGTGATATGTCCGGAGGGTTTGCTCCTATTGCGGATGTGCCAAAGACGAAACTTTTTGCACTTGCAAGATGGATGAATAAAAATAGAGAAGTTAAAAATGCAATTCCAGAGGCAATTATTCTAAAAAAACCGGGGGCAGAACTTGCTATTGACCCTAAAACCGGTAAGCCATTGATTGCAGAAGACGCACTTATGCCGTATGAATTTTTGGATGAAATTATTTGGCGAATTGAGAATAAAAAAGAGCATTATTATGATATGTTGGAGTCAAAATTCTTATATGAAACCAAAAATGAAGTGTCAAAAGAACAAAAAATTCAGTGGTTGGATAAGTTTTATCGCAGAATGTCTACAGCTCTTTACAAGTGGTCAATTTTGCCACCATCAGTAATTGTAGATTCTCGTTCAATTAACAAATACGATTACAAACAACCGATTACATCTTCAAGAATAAATTATAAAGGTTTGGATTGTTCAGAAATTGAAGCGAAAATTAAAGAAGTTTTGGCTAAATAATGTCTTGTAACGATATATTAAGAATTAAAGCTACTCTATACACTGCTATAAACCACGTATAGTGTAGCTTTAATATAATTTTACACTATGTGGATAAATTATTTGTCATAAATTTTGTATGATATGTTAGTATAATGTTAAGAGGGAATTTTTTATAAAATATGATTAAGTTTAGTATATTGAAGTGGTTGTACAAACACTCTCCAATAAATTTTTATACAGTTTCTGAAAATTCAACAATTATAAAATCAATTAATAATACATCATTGGGATATAAGTATAATAAAGTTTTTTCAGATACTGAAATAAACGAATTTTGGAATTTGATAAAAAAACAAAAACGATTTTCAATAATAGTAATGTTTTTATCCTATATTTTTATTTTGTACGGACTTATTTTCCCTAACTATTATTTTTTAACAAGTTTAAAATGGTATTATTCCGTTCTCCCACTATTATTTGTCGTTTTTGGATTGTATCATTTGATTTTATTTTTGAATACAAAATATTTTCAGAAGAAAATTGTTGAAAAATTTGGAGAATATGAATGTGTGGTTTTCAAATCCAGTGAAACTATAGATTTGAAATATTATAACTTATTTAAATTTGAACTGCTCAAAGTGCTCTCTTTAATTCTAATTATTTGCGTGTGTTTAGGAATTGGTTCTCCATTCAAACTTGTATCAAAATGTATTGAACGAAAGGAATATAATACCGCAGTAAGAATTGCAACTATAGGGTCTAAGATTTTTCCAATCGCACCAGAATGGTATTCTCTAAGAGCTTATTCAAAATACCAACTAAAAGACTATGAAGAGGCGATAAAAGATTATGATAGAGCATACAAACTAGAGCCGGATGAATATCGGGTGATGAATTTTGATAACAAAATTTATATCAAATACCATATCAAAGATTATAAAAGTGCTTTGAAAGATTTTGATTACGAAATTAAAAATGCTCAGAATGATGAAGACAAAGATTCTTTCTATTGGGATAAAGCTCAATTTCTTTATAATATAAAAAAATACAAAGATGCTTTAGAGATCTATAATTATTTAATCGAAAAAGCTGATAGTGATAGGGTTTATTTGTTAAAGAACCGCTTGTATTTTGAAAGAGCACAAGTTTATCAACAACTTGGACAAAATAATTTAGCTCAAGAAGATTTCGCAAATGCTGATGCTTTAAGTATTGAAGAGTCTTTCAAAAATCCAATCCCTGAACCGGTTTTGTTGTTGGATGAAATGTAATTTATATTTGTAAGTCAAATCTTTTGGCTAATTCTGCAATCATATAAAAAGAGCCGCAAATAACATTAAGCTTTCCGTCATTAAAATTAATTTCCGTTTCAGGTGTTAAAATTTTTGACTCAATCGGACAAACGGATTGCAAATCTTCTGCTTGGCATGAATTTGAATGGTTAAAATGATAGAAATAAACTTCATCACCTTTTTCAAACAAATTTTGAACCATTTTAGTGTAGTCTTTATTTTTTAAGCATCCAAAAATAAATCTACGCATAGTATTTGGGTAATACATATCCAAACTTTGTTTCAATGAGTTTATCCCATTTGGATTATGTGCCCCATCAATAATTAAATTTTTATCTTCAATATACTGAAATCTGCAAGGATGCTTAACATTTCGTAATCCTTCATCAATTGTATTTTGAGAAATTTCAGGGAAAACTGCCTCAATTGCAGCTAAAGCAAGCGATAAATTTTCTTGTTGGTAAATCCCTTTTAATGATAATTCATCAGTCGGAGCAAAAGGAGCAACCATTAAAAGTAAAGAGCCTAATTTGTCTGTCACATCTCGATAAACTTCTCTGCCTTCAAAAACAATGCAAGGGCAATCCGGTTTAATAATTCCGGCTTTTTCAGATGCAATCTCATCAATTGTTTTTCCCAATCGTTCAGTATGATCAAGATCAACATGAGTGATTATTGAACACAGATTTCTTTTGATTACATTTGTAGCGTCAAATCTTCCGCCCAAACCTGTTTCTAAGACAACGACATCGACATCATTATCATAGAAATATTTAAACATTACAGCAGTCAATATTTCAAATTCTGTTAAATCAATATTATGTTCATTTGCAAGAGTTGATATGTCAAAAACATATTTGGCCAAGTCGCTGTCAGATATCGGAGCTCCACAAATTTGAATTCTTTCGTTGTATTTAAAAATATGAGGAGAAGTATACAGTCCGACTTTTTGCCCTGCACATTTTAGGATAGAAGCTAAGATTGCACAAACAGAACCCTTGCCATTTGTTCCCGCAACGTGAATACAATTCAATTTATCTTGAGGGTTGCCTAAAAGTTCTAATATTTTTGATATTCTTTCTAACCCTAAAGATACTCGAAATTTACCAACAGACGTTAATAATCCTACCACATCATTATATGTTTTTGTCATTTTTTTGCCCTCAAATTATGTGTCGGCGTAGCAATGCTGACCTACATAAATTATAGAACAAAAATAATCTACCACGGATAATCTTTGCCAATCTTCCAACCGTCCATCATAATGACTGCGGCACAAGCATCACCACCTGCCCAATCTATAGCAGGAGCATTTTTATTACATGCACGATGTACTTCTGTTCCTAAAAGTTCCTCTCTTGTACTAAATGCATGTGGCATATAACAATTTTGATACCCCCCAGGATACAAGCCTGATTTCGCACTACTTTTTAAAGTATCCAAAAATCTTTGGCAGCCTCGATTTTCTGCTAATGTGTCTACATTTACTAAATAAAAATTAAAAATATCTCGTCCAGAAACATTTGGTCCGGCCGCACCATTTATATCTACGTAAAAAACAGCTCCCCCCGCAGATCTTCTAATTCCAACATAACTACCATTGAGTAACCCTATCATATATGGAAGCGAATCTATAGACATTGCTGTTCTTCTGTCTATTGCTAACGGTGTTTTTCCTTTGTAACAATCAGTCGTATTCTCGCATCTCAACACAACTTTGACATAAGGAGAGAAGTATTTGTCTAAAAATTCTTTTTCAGATAATTGAGTGTCAAAAGAACCAAATTCTGTTTCAGTGTCATTAGTGTACATTTTCGCTGCCTGAGTAATAATGCTGTACATTTCTTTCAACTTTTCTGCCGTTGCTTTCTTTTGATAAGTTTCAATTAATCCAGGAATTGTCATCGCTGCCACTATGCCAATGATACCAAGGGTGATAAGAACTTCGGCAAGTGTAAACGCAAATTTCACCTTTGTTGGTGGCAAATCTACGTGCGTAGCACCTTCGGCTAAAGTAAAGGCAAGTTCCTTTTTCCTTATTCCCTTATTAAGATTCTGAAATAAATTCAGGATTAGATTTGTGTGATTTGCATTTCTATTGTTCTCTTTCATACTTATTCCTTTCTTTTTATTTAAGGATGCCTTATAGCACTTGTCATCTTAATAATAATACTTAAATTTAAGATATATATCTTAAATTTCAATTAATAATATCGAATTATCTTAAATTTGTCAAGAAATACTTAAAAAACGTATAATTATCTCAAATATGGGGTAATTATGTCGTCCAAAAAGGAACTTAAAATTCTAATTATGAAAGAAGCCTTAACTGTTCAAAAGCTTGCAGATTTGCTTACTGAGAAGACGGGAAAACAATATACCCAACGAAGTTTGCAAAATAAAATATTCCTAAGTTCTTTGAATTATGATGAAATGGAAACGATTGCAGATATTCTTGGATATGAAATTAAAATTGAAAAAAAGAAGAATTAAAATTTCCCGTTGTAAAATTTTTAATTGGTGTTAGTATAAAAGTAACAAAGCGGTATCGTCTAGTGGTTAGGACGAGAGATTCTCATTCTCTAAACAGGGGTTCAATTCCCCTTACCGCCGCCATTGTTTAATCTACAACAAGATTTGCTAAATATTTTGAAGTGGCGGTTGTGAAATTGAGCCAATAAATTTTTAGTATAAAAATTTATTGGGTTAGCTAAAGCATACTTATTCGTATGGCTCGAATTTCACATTCTCGCCAACGATAAGCTAAATTCCCCTTACCGCCGTTTTTTACACTTTTTTTAGGAAATTTCGCCCCAAGGGGTTCAACCTCTCGCAAAACAATACTTAATTGTTTTGCTCGGCAGAGTCCTTACCGCCGCCATTGCTTAATCCCTAACAAGATTTGCCAAATATTTTGAAGTGGCGGTTGAAATTAAGTCTAATCCAAAATTGAGGAAAAAGTGGATTTAATTTGAGTAATTTTCTCACTATTTGGATAAAATTTTTCTAATCGTTTAATATGTTTGCGAATAAAAACTTTGTCCCAATACTCCAAATTTTTCATATCTTCATATTTTGAATATTCTAAAAATACGTCCAAACTTTTAGCTATTTGTTTTTTGTTATATAGGCTCAAGCTCCAAAATGCATATCCCCAAGGATTAATTTCTTTTAAATCGTCTTTAACTTTTTCAAAAATTGAAATGGCTTTATCATAATCTTTTTGCATTGCAGAAACAATGCCCAAAGCTTGTAATGTCCAAGTATCTTCTGAATCAGCTTCAAATAAATAATCTAAAATTTCTCGTGTTTCATTCCAAGATTTTGTTTTATAAAGAATAATAACTTTTTGCTTCAACAGGTTTATATTGTCGACTTGCTGATATTTTTCCAATCCTTCATCAATTAATTTTAAAGCAAGTTTGTATTTTTTTAAGCTGTAATACGCCGCAGAAAAATCTAATAACAGTTCGTTATAAGCAAGGCTTGTTGAATCAAAGTTTTTATATGCTTTTTTGAAATATTTCAACGCTTCAGAATAATTTTCCAGTCCGTAAAGCTGTAAACATCCCATTCGATAGTAATCAAATGTATCAATAGTTTTAAACGATAATGCTTTATTTGAGTATGCTAAAGCTTTTTGATTATCATTTTTTATGGATTGATAAATCCAAGATAATCTTGAATACATTCCACCTAAATCATTTTGGTTTAATCCTAGTTTCTCAGCTTCTAAAAAGCATTTCAATGCTTGTTCAAAATCTTCTTGCTGATAATAAATAAAGCCTTTTCTATAATATGCACTTGCGTCAGACTTGTCTTTAAAAATCATTTTATTTGCATATTCTAAAGCTTTTTGAACCTCACCCAACTCGCTATATGAATATGAAATATTAAATAGTATATAAGATGGAGCATAACCCAATTCTTCAGATTTTAAAAAGTATTTTAGGCAATCTCTAAATTGTCCCTGATAGTAATAAATTATACCTTTTGCAGTGTAGCAATTTGTAGAATTTGGGTATTTAGAAATTCCGGTAGAAGCGTAAGCTAAAGCTTTCATTGTATCTTTTTGCCAATCGTAAGATCTTGCAAGAGAAGCATATAAATCATCTGATTCAAAACCTAAATTTAAAGCCTTTAATAAATCCTCAATTGCTAAATCATATTTTTCTCTAAAATAATAAAAACGACCTCTCATATAATAGCAATAAGCATTCTCATCATCACAATCAATCGCTTTATTTATATAATTTAAAACTAATTCAGGATTTTGCTTTTGACCATTGTCACAGCACCAAGCCATGTACATAAACATTTCACAATCTTCATATCCCAATTTTTCAGCTTGTTTAAATTTTATAAAAGCCTGTTTAAGATTGTCTATGTTATATAAATACAATCCTTCGTTATATAGAGAATAACCTTTTGATATAGATGGTTTTGGACTTTTTTTACTGCCAAATTGTATAATTTTATCTTTTGCAAACATTTATAAGAACCTGTATTCTAATTTTAAGCAAAATATTAAATTTTTCAATAAATAAAGACTTTGTTTATTGGAAAGTCAATAAATCCTCGATGTTGGAGCCTAAATGTTGCGATAATTCAAGGATTTTACCCAAGGACATGTTTTGTTTTCCGGTTTCGATACAGGCGATGTAATTTTGACTAACGTTCATTCTTTCAGCAAGTTGTTCTTGTGTTAAATCTTTTTTTATTCTTTCAATTTTGACATTTTTGCCAAATCGTTTTAATAACATTTTCTTATCCATAGTTATAATTTTATAAAGTTTGACTTATAACTTGTATTATGTTATAGGTTATACTATATAACTTATAACTTATAATAGGAGTAAGAAAGGAATATAATATGAAGAAAATTTTTAAGGAAATAAGGAAAAAGGAACTTGCATTCACTTTGGCCGAAGGTGCTACGCACGTAGATTTGCCACCAACAAAGGCGAAATTTGCGTTTACACTCGCCGAAACCCTCATTACCCTTGGCATCATTGGCATAGTTGCAGCAATGACAATTCCGGGATTAATTGAGACTTATCAAAAGAAAGCAACGGCAGAAAAGTTAAAAGAAATGTACAGCATTATTACTCAGGCTGCGAAAATGTACACCAATGATACGGAAACTGAATTTGGTTCTTTTGACACTCAATTATCTGAAAAAGAATTTTTAGACAAATACTTCTCACCGTATGTCAAAGTTGTGTTGAGATGCGAGAATACGACTGATTGTTATAAGAATAAAACACCGTTAGCAATAGACAGAAGAACTGCTGCAGTTATGCCTCCTTATATGATAGGTTTACTTAACGGTTCTTACGTTGGAGTTTCGAAAAATCCAGGAGGTGCTGTTTTTTATGTAGATATAAATGGTGCAGCAGGTCCAAATGTTTCCGGACGAGATATTTTTAATTTTTATTTAGTAAATGTTGATACTCTTGGAGAAAGTGAAGGTTGTCAAAATTCTCTAAATGCTTTGCGTAATGCAAAATCAGGCTTATATCCAGGGACTTATGGTGCCTGCTATATCCCACAGGCATTCAGAACTAGAGAACAACTTTTGGGAACTGATGTGCATAGATCTTGTAATCGTAATGCTAACCATTTGAGTGCAGGTGATGCATGTGCCGCAGTCATTATGATGGACGGTTGGAAGATTAGCAAAGACTATCCGTGGTAATTGTAATAAAAATTAATCCATGGTTGCAAATCTAAATTTTGCATAATATAATAATTTCAGCCGAAAGTTATGGGCTTTGGTATGCCTATAATTTTTTAGTTACTACTTTAAACAAAAAGGAGAAGAAAATGCCAAAATTGAAAACACACAGATCAGCTGCAAAACGTTACAAAGTAACTGCAACTGGTAAAATTATGAAAAGACAAGCAGGTATAGGCCACTTGCTCCAACACAAGTCAGCATCTAGAAAACGTAGAATTTTCAAGATGGTTGGCGTTTCTGAGTCACATGTAGCATTGGTATCTAAAGAGTTACCATACAAGAAGTATTCAAGATAGGAGCATAGAAAATGAGAATTAAACGTGGTAATGCAGGTGTTAAAAGACACAAAAAAATATTAAAACTTGCTAAAGGCTTTATTGGTGCTAGAAGCAGAATCTTCAAAGTTGCTAATATCGCTGTTATGAAAGCTTTAAAATACGCTTACAGAGATAGACGTACTACAAAACGTAATATGAGAAGATTATGGATTGTAAGAATCAACGCAGCAGTTAGATCTCGTGGCATGAGCTATTCAAGATTCGTTAATGCTTGTAAAAAAGCTAACGTTGTTGTGAATAGAAAAATGCTTGCTGATTTAGCAGTTAAAGATCCTGAAGCATTTAACGTACTTTTCGAAACTATTTCAAAATAGTTAAAAGTGTTTTAATAAAAAAGGCGATTTACAAATTTTGTAAATCGCCTTTTTTATATCTAAATAAATTTTTTAGTGTCCTTTGTATATGCTTTTGAAGTAATTTTGGTTTGTTGCTGCGTAAAATGCACAAGTTGCACCGTTAGTAGAGGTTGTATTATTTCCTGTTCCGTCACTACCATCAGATGAAAGTTCTACGGATTGACAGTTTGATGCCGGTCTTTCACTCCATTTTTTTGTTGTCCCCGGGGCCCCAAGTGGTAAAACTTCTCCATCTTTTATTACTTCGAATGTGAAAACATCAATACCATAGGTATTTGGTCGATTACTTTTGCCATTTATATCTACAGTAATTAGAAGTCCATCCGGGTTATTATTTTGATTATCAATCATAATTAGCATTCCGTTGCTTGTAACAAATGCACCATTATTTACTAAAGATTGACTCAAATTGTTTTGACCTGAACGACTTTTGTAGTTAAAATCGGTGCTATTACTTGAAACGCAAATTTTTGAATTTATAACTTCACTATTTTTACCGCAATCATTTGTTACTTTCATGTATTTTTTTAGTTCGGGATAAAATGACCCTGCGGTTTTATATTTGTTAGGATCTGTTGAAGTTCCGTTCGCGTCCATTTCTTGAACGGCTCTTGCAATTTGGGCATACGCAGTATTAAATTGAGCTTTTGCTTTGGCTGCTTTTTGTCCGATTACAACTGAAGGCATAACCAATACTGCAACTACACCAATTACTGATAGTGCTATTAATATTTCTCCAAGTGTGAATGCTAAAAACTTTTTCATATCTTTAATTAATTTCCTCTTTTATCCTCTTTTTAATTATAACATATTTTTGCTCCTTCCTCAATCCTTGAAGTTTGAAACATTTCGTAAACTTTTAGCAATTTTTAATATTCATCTGTTTTGTAGGTAGTGTACAAAATTTAGGAGTGTCTAATTTATGTCAATGAATAGTGTGTCATCTAATCGTTCGCAAGCAATTGGAGCAGGTGCAGTTTTAGGTTTAGCAGGAATGAATGCTTACTTTTTGCCTGTTACAAAAGATAGATTTGTGAGAAATTCTTTTGATATAACAAAAGAACTTACGGAAGATAAACTTGAATTGTTAAATGAATCAGCACTTCAGATTTCTAACAAAAAATTAAAGACAGAAAATAAAATGTTTCTTGCTCAACTCGGGGTAGATGAAACGATTGATGCAATTAACGCAAAGTGTTTGGAATTGAAAAAATCAATTACTGATCCCGATAAGGTCAAGGATTTGAAAAAATCTTTTGAAGATTGTTTTAAAGATTGTAAAAAGTCAGAAGCTTTCATGGATAATGTTTCCGCCAAAGCTTTTAATAAAATTCGTTGGACAAACTTTACTTGGGGTGCAGTGATAGGTTTTATCTTGGGTAGTGTATTTGCGTCTGCTGCTTCGGCTTCCGCACCTAAAATGCCTCCGCAACAAATGTAATTATTTCCAATTGGAGCGAGGCTTGAATACAACATCATAGCCCAATTCGTTAGAAATTTCTATAACTTCCTTAAAAGAGATAGTTCCACGAGCCAACTTATGAGAAAGACCGCTAGTAGAAACCTTTTTGCCGGTCTTATCAAAGATTCGTCTTGCATATTCTTCATAGCTGATATCTCGCCATGTGAATAGCATTTTAATCCGTTCCTTTATCTTTTTAGAATTTTCTTCCATAACTCCTCCTTATAATGCTATCAGGAGAATGATTAATCTTGACATATTATGATAAATATGTCATTATCATGACGAATACGTCAGTATGAAATTAAATAGGTAAATATGTCATTCTGAAAACTTAGAAAATTTGTAAGGAAGTTTGAGTATAAAATTTTCAAGTTATTCAGAATCTATCAATTTTGATTAAATAACAAATCAAATGGATAGACCCTGAATCACGCATTTCGCTGCCGCTTGTGCTGTTCAGGGTGACATGACCCTAATCCTATTTAGTAGTAACAAATAAGAAAGGATGTAAAAATGAAAGATAACAATAACAATGCGATTGTAGTACAAAGGGACGCAACAACATGTGCCCCCCTTGTGGGGGAACCGAAATCTTTGATTTCGAAGGGGGGTAAAAATGTGTTGGACTATAATCAAGAACCCCCTCCCGAATTTGTAAGTGATAAAAATAGGCTGGATTGCTTCGCATTCGCTCGCAATGACGAAAAAACTGTAACGAACCTATTCCCTTATTTCCCTATTTCCTTGTCCCTTAAAAAGAAAGTAGATTCTTCGCCAAACGCACTCGCATTAAACGGATACGGCTTCGCCTTAATGCGTGAGCTCGTGCGGCTCAGAATGACGGCTTTCACTTTGGCTGAGGTATTAATCACCCTTGGCATCATCGGAATTGTGGCAGCAATGACAATTCCAACTCTTATGCAAAAGTATTACGAAAAACAGGTTATTGCCAAGGCTAAAGAAACTCAATCAATTATATCTCAAGCATTAAAGATTGCAGAAGAAGAATATGATACGCCTGAAAATTGGGGATTGGATTTAACCACAAGTATGTGGAAGAGAGAAAATGCTCAAAAAATTGCGGATGCACTAAGAAAAGGAATGAAGTTTTCTTTGGACTGTGGAACAAGTGATAGGGAGGGAAAATGTTGCTATAATAAACCAGTACATTATTTAAATGGAACCCTCTCACATAATTACGCAATTGAATCAGGATTTTATAAAGTTGTATTGATGAATGGCGTTTCGTTGTGGTTTGGAATTAGAGGAGATTTAAATCAAATAGACTTTTTCTTTGATGTTAATGGAAATAATTCTCCAAACACTATTGGAAAAGATATATTCGCCCTATCCTATAGAATGGGACAAGGTTTGATGATTGACGGAGCCCCCGGGGATGACACTCCATACCAAACAAATTGCAAATTAGACGGTTTAGGCTGGGGTTGTTTGTATTATATTACACAATTTGGTAATATGAATTATTTACATCCTCAAAAATAAGTTATAACTATTTAGAAGGTTCCAAATGGATTGAGGATACTACATCTCCAAGCTTTTTTTTCAACTCTTTTTCAACAGAATCACAAATGGTATGACAATTGTAAATGGTCATATCTTTTGGAAAAATAAGAGTTAGGGTTATACTTTTTTGAGGCCCCAATCTTCGTGCTCTCAAATCTTTATAGCCAACAATCCCTTGAGCTTTGGATGATTCCAGAATATCATCAATAGTTTTCAAATCGCTTTCAGGTAGTGAACAATCTAATAAATTATTCATTGTACTTTTTGAGATTGAAAAACCGGCTCTAAAGATTATACAGGCAACGATTATGGCAATAATCGGATCTAAGAGATGTATACCCGTTACTTTTATTAATAACAAACCTAAAAATACTCCAAGAGAGGACAAAATATCGGTTCTAAGGTGTTCGGCATCAGCATATAACGATATGGAGTCTGAAGTTTTAGCAACTTTAAATAACACAGAACTTACGATTACATTTGCAACAACAGAAATCCCCATTACATACAGACCTAATGTTGTATCAACATCCATTGAGGTCGGAGCTAGGATTTTTTTTACAGCTTCGTAAATAATAAAACAGGCTGCAAAGATAATCAAACCACCTTCAATAAATCCTGACATATCTTCATATTTGCCGTGCCCGAACGGGTGCGTTTTATCTGCGGGTTCAGATGATTTCATTACAGAGAAAAATGTTAATACAGAAGCTAAAAAATCGCTAAGTGAGTGGATAGCTTCAGATATAATACTGATACTGCCCGAAATATGTCCTGCAATAAGTTTTAGAACAATTATTACAGAATTTGAAAATATTGATAATCCTGCTGCAAATTTTTTCTGTGTTTCTATTTTCATAACCTTTTTATTATACTCTTAGTTATGAAAAAATCAACAAATAATAAATCTTTTTTCTTCCTCGTAACAGCTATTTTCAAAACAATAAAAAACTGCTAAAATAGCATTTATAAAAGGAAAGGGTAAACAATGAAAAAAGCTTTAATTTCGTTATTATTTATATCACTTGTTTCAAGTGCGGCAATTGCTGTTGGTGGAACATATTCTGACGCGTACATCAAAAACATGAAAACATGTACAGTTCATATTGAAAAATATGATGCGGAAATTCCGACAGATGACGTGAACACTCCATCTCTTCATTTGACTTCAACTGAAACTATTTCAGGTTGGCAAAACGGTAAATGTGTAACCAAAAGCGTTGTGTACAGTAAAGAATTGGGGCAAAATATCCTGACGACCCAATGTGAATTCAATGAAAAACAATTGGCTTCTGTTGTGAAGAAAATGGAAGACTCAAAAACAGGAGACGCCAAAGCTCGTCAAAAATTGCAAGAAGAATTGACAAATTATGTCAAAGATAACTCAATTTGTACGGTTAATAATTTGCTAGAAAAATAAATCTTTAATTATTTTCTAAAATGCATCAAAAGAATCATCTTTAATCGGGTTTTTGAATTTCGTAATATTGCCTTGGAACAATAATTTGATTGTACCGACAGGGCCGTTTCTGTGTTTTGCAATAATTACTTCTGACAAACCTTTTGAAGATGCTTTCACATTTTCTTCTTCCTCAGATTCACCTTTGTTGTAGTAATCTTCACGATAAATAAACATTACGATATCGGCATCTTGTTCGATTGAACCTGATTCACGCAAGTCTGAAAGCATCGGACGTTTATCGTTACGGCCTTCAACTGCACGAGATAACTGAGAAAGAGTAATAATCGGAACATCGAGTTCTTTAGCCAAGATTTTCAAACCTCTTGATATTGCAGAGATTTGTTGCAAACGGTCATCTTTTCCGCCACCTTCCATCAACTGCAAATAGTCGATTACAATTAGTCCTAAATCTTTTTGCTGAGTTTTTAAACGGCGACATTTTGTTCTGATATCAGTCAAAGTACAACCGCTTGTATCATCAATATAAATCGGAGCTTGGCTAAAATCATTCATTGCCATTGCAAGTTTGTCCAAATCTTGTTGAAGCATGTTTCCTGTTTTTAGTCTTTGAGCATCAACTTCGGCATAAGAACACAACATTCTCTGTACCAACTGTGACGCTGACATTTCAAGAGAAAATATACAAACAGGAACTTGTTCTTTAATTGCAACATTTTGAGCTATGTTCAATGCAAATGCGGTTTTCCCCATTGCTGGACGAGCTGCAAGAATTATCAAATCAGACTTATGCAACCCGCTCATCATTGTATCCATCTCATAAAAACCTGTACTCAAACCAGACAATTCATCTTTATGATTAAATCTGTATTCAATATTATCCCAAGTATCAAGAACCAAATCTTTAACGTGTTTTAAATCGGCAGTAGCTTTGCTTGACCCGATATCAAAAATCAATTTTTCAGCTTGTTCCAAAGATCTGTCACTTGGTTCTAAATCGTAACCTTTACTAACAATCTCAGAACCTGCATTTATCAAGGCTCTTTTTACGGCTTTTTCTTGAATAATTTTTGCATAATAAGAAATATTTGAAGTTGTAATAGTATTTTCAACAAGGTCGTTGATATAAGCTCTTCCTCCAACCGCTTCAAGTTTTCCGCTATAACTCAAAACGTCAGAAACAGACACGATATCAATGTTGTCATTATTGTTGAATAGTTGAAGCATTGCTTCATAGATATATCTGTGAGCAGGTTTGTAAAAACTTTTCGGCAACAATGTATCAGAAACTTTGGCTAATGTTTCCGGATTAACTAAGATTGCTCCTAATACGGCTTCTTCTGCTTCGACATTTTGAGGGATAAGTGTTTCATCAACTTTTTTTCTGGTTTCTCTTGAAGTTACTGGCATAATAAATACTTCCTTTTATTAATAACAATTTTATTACATAAAAGAATTTATAGCTTTTAATTTTGAAAAATAGTTACACTAATTTTACAAACAAAATAATCCCCAACTTTTATATGATGAAAAATGAACAAAAATATATTTTAATCGTTATATGTATGTTAATAGATTTGAGGATTAGCTAAAATATAAATGATAAAGAAAATAGCACTGGTTCTAATTTGTATTGTTTCCATTTCAACATCCGCATTTGCATTGGAAGAAGTAAATGTTCAACAGGGTTCTGTTTTATCGTTGAATGATTGTATTTCAATAGCTCTTAATCATAATCCCGCAATCAAAAATGCAAGATATAACTATGGAATTTCAAAATCAAATGTCGGGGTTGCAAGATCAGAATTTTTCCCGACAATTGGAGTTGGAACTGGATACAAATACAATACAACAAGTTCTAAAAGAGTAACTTCTGATACTAATGCTTATACTGTTGAAGCAACGTTAAATCAATTATTATGGAATTTCGGAAGAACTAATGCGAATATAAAAATGCAAAAGTTCTATCTGATTGCAGATGAATACAATTTTTATAATACAGTCAGAGAAACAACTTTTGATGTTAAACAAAAATACTACAATGTATTAGCTGCACGAGCAACCGTTTTAATTAATAAAGCTTATGTTCAAATCAACGAGAGAAACTATCAACGAACAAAAGCATATTTTGATGAAGGGATTAAATCTAAAATTGATTTAGTTAATGCGGAAGTTACTTGGAGTGATTCTAAAATTCAACTTGTTCAAGCTGAAAATGCATATAAAAACGCCCTTGTAAACTTGAATAATGCAATGTATTTGGTTAATGCTCCCGCTTATTCAATATCAGGAACAGAAGTTTTTAATACCGGACTTAACGATAATGTGGCACCTGTTGATTTGACTAACATAACCAAGCCATCAGACAAAGAAATCAGCAAATTGCCTGTGAACGTTAAAGATGCAAGACTCACAAGTTCGGTTGAAACACTTGAACTTTTGACAGATTACAAAGTTGATGAATTTCCGTATTCCTTTGAAGAATGCATGAAAATGGCATACAAAAATCGTGCAGATTTAAAGGCTTACAACTCAACACTTGATGCTGTTAAACAAAATTTGCTATTTGTTAAAAGGAATTATTACCCTGAATTATCAGCAAATGCCGGATATGGTTTTAGAAACACAAATACCACAAATTCTTTCAATGTGGGATTAAATTTATCAAGTTCATTAAACATAATGAACCAAAAATACAAAGTTGATGCGGCTAAATATCAGGTTGACATCGCAGAAAACTCTCTAAATCAACTAAATCAAGACATATTTTTTGAAGTTCAAAACGCATATATAAATATGGTTGAACTTGAAAAACAAATTCCGCTCCTTGCAGTAAAAGTTCGTCAAACTTTAGAAAACTACGAACTTGCAGAAGGCAGATACTATGTTGGTTTAGGTGATTATATTCAATTGCAGGACGCAAAAGTCAATTATAACAATGCTCAATGCTCTTATATTGAAACGATTTACAAATATAATGTTGCAAGAGCAAATTTAGAAAGCGTAATTGCAATGCCACAACAAGTTACAGTTACTTTAGAAGGAAAATAAAATGCAGATAAAAGAAATCCTTAAAAAATGCCAAAAGAAAAGAGTCATAATTCCAATTGCAATAGCACTTGTAGTTGGGGTTGTCGGATTTAACAATATAAAAGCAAATCAAATTCACTATCAAACTCAAAAACTTGAAAGATGCACAATTACACAAGTTGTAGAAGCTTCAGGTACTATCAATCCTGTGAATACCGTAAGTGTTGGTTCTACAGTGTCAGGTTTGATGAAAGCTATTTATGTTGATTACAATTCAGAGGTTAAAAAAGGTCAACTCTTAGCACAAATTGATCCTGCAAATTTCCAAGCATCAGTTGACCAAAATAGAGCACAAATAAATAATGCTGAAGCTAACCTTGCAAAATTAAATGCCGAAATGGTTATGGCTCAAAAAACTTATAACAGATATAAAAACTTGTACGCTAAAAACTTTGTTGCAAGAAGTGAACTTGACCAAGCTGAAAGTGATTATCTTGCTAAAAAAGCTGCAATCGGTGCTCAACAAGCATCTATAGCTCAAGCAAGAGCAACCTATAAAACGGCAATGACAAATTTAGGCTACACAAAAATTATTGCACCTGTTGATGGAACAATTATCTCTCGTGATATTGACGTAGGACAACCGGTAGCAGCAAGTTTCCAAGCTCCGGAATTATTTACAATTGCTCAAGATTTGAAGAAAATGCAAATAGAAGTAAATGTTTCAGAAGCAGATATAGGACAGGTTAAAGAAGGGCAAGATGTTGAATACACACTTGACGGATATCCTGATAGCACATTTTATGGAAAAGTTACCCAAGTTCGACTTGATTCAACTACAACTTCTAACGTTGTAACCTATACCGTTATTGTAAGTGTAAGCAATGAAGATTTAAAACTTAAACCTGGAATGACAGCTAATGTGTCTATAATCACAAACCGAAGTTCAAATGTTTTGTGTGCTCCAAGTATTGCCCTAAAATATTCTCCTGAATCTAACGGACAAAAATACAAAAATCAAGGTCTTTGGATTTTAGAAAATGGCAAACCGAGAAGAATAGATATCAAAGAAGGTGCAAGTGACGATTCTAATATAGAAATAATTTCTCAAAAATTGAAAGTTGGAGATGAAATTATTATCGGTTCTACAGGTGGAAAGAAAAAGCCTGCTCAAAATTCTGATGCTAATGGCAAAAAACGTGGCGGTCCTCCGGGAATGTTTTAAAATTAACTAATAAAGGGCAATAATATGAATATAATAGAATATGATAAACAGAAATTTATAAATAACATTATAGCTAAAATCCAACCTTTTGAAGAAGAAAGAAAAAAAAGACTATTCAAATTGTTATGGTGGCAAATAGTTTTATTTTTAGTTACCTATGGATTATGCAAAGGTGTTGTGTTTTTCATGGAGAGTTATACCAATATCTCTGTAATATTTTCAATTTTAGCTTTTTTTAGCTTCGCTGCATTTATTTTTAATTTTGGGGTTTATGACAAAGATTTTAAACAATATTTAAAACGAAAATGTAATGCTCTGATTTTAAAGAAATTTAATTTGGATACAATACGAGGTATCGCATTTTCAAATGATATTCTAAGAAAAAGTAATTTGTTTTCCTCATATTCATATCAAGAACCCGATGATGTTATATGTGGGTGTTATGACGATGTAAATTATAAAATTGTTGAAACAAAACTTGTTGCAAAAACAAGTAAAAGTTCAATTGATGTTTTTAGTGGAGTAATTATATCTTTTCCTACAAATAAATTTTTTAAAACAGAAACTTTAGTAACTTCAAAAGGGGATGAAAATATAAGAAATTATCAAACAAATTTAAAATTTGCGATAAAACTTATGCTTTTTGGATCTTTTATTCTCGCAGTACTTCTGGCTTTAGTTTTTCTATTTTTTGATGTCAAATCAATGCTTGATTCTGGAGCCTCAATTGAAAGTCTTATAATGAAATTTGCGAGTGACTATGATCTTTGGATTGTGAGTACTTTAGAGATAGTTCTTCCTTTGATAATAATTTTGTGTATTGCTATTCCTTTGAATCGCCAAAGAAAAAAAATGCAAGAGGCTAAATTGGAAGATATAGATTTTGATAACAGATTTAATGTTTATACTAAAGATCAAGTTGAAGCAAGATATCTTCTTACTCCTTCATTTATGGAACGCTTAAAATCGGTAGAAACATCTTTTGGAACAAAAGGTATTAAATGTTCGTTTTTTGAAGATACTATAATGTTAGCAATTCCGACAAATAAAGATTTGTTTGAGTTGGGTAGTTTATATTGCCCAATTCAAAAATCTAAAGAAATTGCAAAAACTTATGACCAAATAAAATCAATTCAAAATATGATAAAGCATTTCAAGCTAAATGAAAAGGTGGGGTTATAATTATTACTATAAATAAGCATAACGAAATTTGTAAAAAGGAACGATAAAGTGGAAAATAATTATAAAATTCAAAAGATGAATGCGGCAATAAAATCATTAGAGGATAATGATAAAAAGCGTGTTGAAACAATACAGAAAATAAATACTGAACTTGAAGGCTTTGAATCCGAAAGAAAAAGTTATTTAGTAACAATGTTGTTGTTGGAACCTGTTTATCTTTTATTGTGCTTGGGTTTTGGCTATTTAGTATTTTATCTTTATCAACATAATAAAACTGATATTTTACCTGCTTTGGGCGGTTTTCTTTGTGGAGCTATTTCCTTTTTCTCCCTAGGTTGCTTTTTACTTTCTCCATCAAGTTATGATAAAGCTTTTAAAAATAAATTAAAAGAGTCTGAATGTATAAAATCTATCTACAACCTTTTAAATATTCAAAAATTTGATGTAAATAAAGACGATTCTTGGCAAAAGCTTTTAGTGAGCAGTAAATTATTTGCCAAGTTCAACGAAACTGTTTTTGATGACGGTTTTAAAGGTTCTATTGATGGTGTTAACTATATCATGAGCGAGTGTGAGTTGATAAACCATACAAATAAAGGTAAAAAAAATGAGAGTACAACAACGGTTTTTAAAGGGCTTGTCGTGAGTTTTGATTTCAATAAGCCAATTAACGCAGATACTATAATTAAATCTAAAAAAGATGAGAATATTAACAATACCTTCTTAACATCAAATAAAATAATTTTATTGCTTCTTGCTTTTGTTTTAATTAATGTTTTGGTTTTCTCCTTCTTCACCTTTGGAATTTTATCTTCAGGTTTTTTCTCTTTAGGAGTTTTATCTTCTTCATTTTTAAATTTTACTGTTCCTTGTGCAATTCCGATTATTTTATTGATAATTGCAATTGTATTTTCTAAGAAGAATAAAATGCAAAAGGTAAAATTAGAAGATTGGAAATTTGATAAACGCTTTGATGTTCTTTCAACAAATCAAGTTGAAGCAAGATATTTAATTACACCATCATTTATGGAAAGATTGAAGAATTTGGAAACTGAATTTGGGACAAAAAATTTAAAGTGTTCATTCTTCAAAGATAAAATAATGTTTGCGATTTCTACTGACGTTGATTTATTTGAGTTTGGAAGTATGTATCATTCAATGAATAATTCAAAAGAAGCAGAAACTACATATAACCAAATAAAATCAATTCAAAATATGATAAAGCATTTCAAGCTAAATGAAAAGGCAGGGTTGTAATTATGGACTTGATAGAAGTAAAGCATGCAATAAAGACATACCAAACTGGAGAAGATTCATTCAACGCATTGAATGATGTATCTTTGTCTGTCAAAAAAGGGGAATTTGTTGCAATTATGGGAACATCCGGTTCCGGCAAATCAACTTTTATGAATATGTTAGGAACTCTGGATAAACCAAATTCCGGTTCATATTTTCTTGATGGTGAGGATATGTTGCATCTTGATTCAAACAGACTTGCAATGGTAAGATGCGAAAAAATGGGTTTTGTTTTTCAAGGATTTAACCTTATTTCTCGAACTTCCGCACTTGACAATGTTATGCTCCCAATGATTTACAAAGGAATTCCGGAAGATGAACGAATTAAACGTGCCGAATGGGCACTCAAAATTGTCGGACTTCAAAATAGAGAAGACCACATGCCAAACCAAATGTCCGGTGGTCAACAACAACGTGTGGCAATCGCACGTGCTATTGTTAATGATGCTCCTTTGATTTTGGCGGATGAACCAACAGGAAACTTGGATACTAAAACAAGTATTGAGGTTATGGAATTCTTTGTGAGACTGAATGAAGAAATGGGGAAAACAATTGTTCTTGTTACCCACGAACCTGATATTGCTGAATACACAAAAAGGGTAGTAAAATTCAAAGATGGAAACATAATTCTTGATGAACCTAAAGACGTTTGGTTATCTCACAGAACAAGAGAAACATAATTTTATTGATAAGGAAAAAGAAAATAAGGAAAAAGGTCTTTATAATTAAATTAACATATTTAAAATATCAAAATTCTTAATGAACTTATTCCTCTATTCCCCTATTCCTTGTCCCATATTACAAAAGAAAGGCTATTATGCTAGATTTCAAATCAATACTAAAAATGGCAACAGTGTCATTAAAAATAAATAAAATGCGTTCAATGCTAACGAGTTTAGGTATAATTATTGGAGTTAGTGCCGTAATTATCATGCTTGCTGTCGGATCAGGTGCCAGTAAAAAAATTGCAAAAGATATGGAATCAATGGGAAGTAACCTTTTGATGATACGTTCAGCTTCTGCAAAATCCGGAGGGGTTCGAATGGGTATGGGAACCCGACCGACTTTGACAATGAAAGACGCAGAAGTTATTGAAACTAAAGCACGAGGGGTTCTTGCACTTGCTCCATATTCAGCAGAATCAAAACAATTAACCTATGGCAACCAAAACTGGTCAACGACAGTTGGCGGTACAACTCAACCATACTTTTTAATAAGAAATTATGAAATTGAAACAGGGCGTGGATTTTTACCGGAAGATAATAAAAACAGTACAAAAGTTGCAATTATTGGGCAAACCGTTTCAACTGAACTGTTTGGAGATGTTGATCCGATAGGTAAAACTATTAGAATCGGCAACGTCCCATTTAAAGTTATCGGTCTTTTGAAAACAAAAGGTTCAAGTGGTATGGGACAAGATCAAGATGATTTAGTGTTTATTCCAATTACGACAGCTCAAAGAAAAGTTTTTGGAACAGATTTCCCCGGAACGGTCAGCATGATTGCCGTAAAAGCTCAAAATGACGAAGTTATTTCAATGACCCAAGAAGATATAACCGAAATTCTTCAACACAGACACCATATCGGGAAAAATCAAGATGTCGATTTTGAGATAAGAAATTTAGCAGAAATGCAAGAAACAATAAAATCTACAACCAAAACAATGTCACTATTATTGGGTGCGATTGCAGGGGTATCTCTTGTTGTTGGTGGTATTGGGATTATGAATATTATGTTGGTTTCCGTAACGGAAAGAACAAAAGAAATCGGAATTCGTATGGCAATTGGAGCTAAAGCATCCGATATCAGAATTCAATTTCTGATAGAATCATTCCTTCTTTCAATGATTGGAGGACTTATTGGGGTTGCAATCGGAATATTTGGGGCATATCTGATGCACAAATTTGCAGGCATGAATATTGCGATAACAATGTCTTCAATACTGTTATCTCTTGGATTTTCCGCCGCAATTGGAGTTGGATTTGGATATTATCCCGCATACAAAGCTTCATTGCTAAATCCGATTGATGCCTTAAGGTATGAGTAAGACTCTTATTAAGAGGCAAGGAAATAGGGAAATAAGTTCGTTACAGAAGATATTATACATGTCATTACGAGGAAAACGAACCGAGCAGAGTGCGGAGCTGTCTGCCAAAATGATAGGCTGTCCGCAGGACATATTTGGCAGACACGGAGTCACGTTTATGGCGAGGTGAAGTGTCAGGCAGAAATACGAAGTGACGTAGTAATCCCTAACAAATTATGCAATGGCGAGACTTGTCAGGGATTGTTACGTCGCTTTGTGTGCAAAATTACCAATAATAACAAAATTTCTTATCAATGTTATTGTGAACGGGTTTTCAAAAATTGTTCTTCAAGGAAACTGTGATGTCACCCTGAACTTGATTCAGGGTCTGTTCATTTGATTTTTATTATCCATACTATATTTTCTTATTTAAATGTTTGGCTAGAAAGCTCAACCTACTTTTTTATAATCAATGTTGTTGTGTTTTAAGGAATTAATATATTTTGTAATGAACTTATTCCCTTGTTCCTTTTTTCCTATAAAAATATCGGGATGACAGGATTTGAACCTGCGGCCCCTTCGTCCCGAACGAGATTTTTAGAGTTTTCATAATATCACTTAAACGTACTTAAATGCCCTATTTATAAATATTCCAGCTTATTTAATTCGTTTAATGATTTTTATGTTTCCTTACGTTTTTTCTTTGCAATTACATAATAATTACATAATGTACATTGTTTTATTTTTCTTCAATATGAAAGCTTGAAATAGTTCCTTTGAAACCACATTCCAATAAAGTATCTGTAAAGTGTTTTCGTTTAAACTCATCATCATAGTCATTTATAAAAAAGCGAATATTGCTAGTATTAATGATACTGCAAATTTCTTTCAAATAATATTTATCAGCTCGGGAGAAAGAAAAACCATAAGAATAAATATCTAATGTAGAGTTGCAAGCAATAACACACAATTCATTAAAAAAGCCTTTATGTTTATTGAATGCTTCCTTTGCATTTTTTCTTAAATCAAAAAACAACCTTTTCAATGAATACTCAGCTCCAAACCAATATTTTTCATATTCTTCACTAGGACAATAGCTTTCACCATGCCCAAAATAGATTTTATCATTTACTGTTCCATGAATATGACAAACCTTTTTAATATTATATAAGTCTTGAAGAGTGCTTGTATAATTAAAATTCAAAAATAAATCATTCTGTGGGCTAATTAGCTCCATAAATTCTTTTTTGGGGGTTGTTGCTATTTTTATTGTTTTAACCCACTCTTGAAAATAATTGTTAATTTGGCAAATTGCACCACAAAGTTGCTTAGAGAAATCTTGGTTTCTGCAATATGTATCTCTTATATAATTATCATCTTCGGGATTGTACTCTCCGTAATCATCTAAAAAATGAGAATATTGTAAACATCCTAAAGAGTCTTCCACCTCATTCCAATCAACACCCTCTGTGTCATCTAGAACCTTTAATATGCTTTTAACAACATCAACGTCATTATATTGTTCATCTCCATCAGGCATTAATGTTGCTTGAGGAACATCACAAAATGTATATGGCATATATTCTCCATTTAAATAATTGTCTATAAGAAATTGCCTAAAATCAGAATATTTTGTTTCCATTCCATGGGCTAAATCAAATCCGTTACCAATAATAAATAACTTTGCCATAATTATTATACTGCTCCATCTAGTGCATCGACCTAGGTATTTTATCATTATTATAAATCATAAATTAAAAATAATTATATAAATTCTCTTATGTACACAAACATAAGGAATTTAGAACATGAAAGAAAATATATTTAAAACCCTAGGAGCAAGTAACCATTCAAGACATGAAAGACAGGCGGAGGATTATTATGCAACCGACCCTATTGCTGCAAAATTATTATTAGAAGTTGAACCCGAGTTAAACAATATTTGGGAATGTGCGTGTGGGGAGGGGCATTTAGCACGTGTTTTCGATAAAGAAGGCAAATTAAGGAAATCAACCGACCTTATAAATAGAGGTTATGGAGATATTGAAGATTTTTTATTAAATACAGAACCATATCATAATGGTGATATAGTTACGAATCCTCCGTATAAATTTGCTCAAGAATTTATTGAACAGGCATTGCGTAAGGTTGATACAGGTAGAAAAGTATGTATGTTCTTAAAAGTCTTATTTCTTGAAACTCAAAAACGCAAACAACTTTTTACGAAGTATCCACCCATATATATTTCAAGTTATCGTATAAACTGTGCAAAAAACGGTGATTTCAAGACTTACAAACAAAGTGCAATTGCTTATACTTGGCTTGTTTGGGTAAAAGGGTATCAAGGTGAAACTATTATAAAGTGGATTAACTAATCTAATGATAGATATTATACAATTCCTATAGGATATTTTCATACTTTTCATTTAAAAAATATTTGCGTTTACGCCCTTCGCCTTCATAATGAAGAAAACCAGAATTTACCCATTCTGAAACTAATAAACGTGCAGTTCTTGGAGCGAATTTAAAAAATTCTGCTACATCCTTTGTTGATATATATTTTTGAGATTCAAACAAATTCAAAATTTGTCGCTGCTTTGAGTCGAGCTCTCTTAATACTTTTACTTCATCTTTTGTATTCTTATTTTCTTCTGCTTTTTTATAAACAGAATTAAACGCAATAGTCATACCATTGACAAAGTATTCAATCCATTTTGTAATATCTGATTCTGCACGTCCTAAGTAGTAGTTGTGCGATTTACCAATAGTTATGGCATCATAGTAGCCTTGTAAATCTTTTGCATAATATTCTTCTAGAGAATATATCCCTTTTAGGTCGTACCCTCCTTTATGTAGAGCTAATGTAGTTAAAAGCCTTGCAGTTCTGCCATTACCATCAAAATATGGGTGAATGGTAACAAATTGATAATGGATAATTGCAGCTTTAATTGGTACAGGAATATCATTTGTTGTATTTATCCAATTTACAAATTCTTTCATTAACATTGGAACATCTTTAGCCTCTGGAGGCATATATACAATATTCCCAGATAAAGAATCTGTTATTACATTTTGCCCCTCTCGATATTCAGTTGGTTTTACCTTTTTACTTCCCCCACCTTCAACAAGTGCATGAATTTGCTTTATGTGTTTTTCTGTAATAGTTGCTTTTTCTTTAGTTAATTTTTCTATATAATCTAAGGCAATATAATATCCTTTGATTTCTTTTTCATCTCTAATTCTTCCTGTATTAGAAATTACTTTGTTCGGATTCTTTAGTACATTATATACTTCTTCTTGAGAAAGCCTGTTTCCTTCTATTTGAGTAGAATAGTGGATAGTTGTCATTTTAGCCGTTTCTCTAAGGGAAGTAAGGAGTTTGGGATTTATTGGTAAACTTTTAATACCCTCTTTAACCCTTTCAATTTGAATAAGATTATTAGCGATTGAATTTGTAATCTCGTATTTGGGTTCAAATTTTGCCATATTAGCTCCTTATTTTTGCCACTATTTTGCCACATTCTTGCCACAAAGTCAAGGTTATGCTTATTATAATGATTAATTCAAAAAATATTTATGTTACTATTTTTATGAGGTATATGATATGGGTATAAATTTTAGTTTTAATTCTTTTGGGAACAGTACACAAAATAATGCAATTACAGTAAATTATAACGATATTGATAAACTTTTAGAACACTTAAAAGAAGTTAATATTCCAAGTTCTGATATTTCCGAATTAAAAACCGCAATAGAACTAGATAAAAAAGAAACTTCAAAAATGGATTCAGTAGGAAGAAATGTTCAAAAATGGTGTTTGTCTATTTTTGAAAAAGTTACATCTGGTTTGATAGTAAATACAACTTTACCAATAGTAAAAGAAAAAATCGCATCTATTTTATCTACTATTTATCAGTTTCCAGTTCAATTCTAGTATTTTGAGTACTTCCATCATATGAATTAAAATTGTTTTGAATGAACTTATTAATGACAGGATTTATTGTGTCTTGCTGTTCCTTAGTTGGATTTTTAAACAAATTTTCCAACTCTGCACTATTAAATTTATCCTCCATTTCAAACATTAAATCTAATAGTTTTGACCTTATTGTACTTAATACTCCTACGATAAAAGACTTTCCTATAGGTACGTATGCATTAGTTACAACATAACCATTCACAATTGGCTCTGATAAAATTTGATATAATTCTGGAGGAATTGTTTTATAAATTTCTTCTTGCTTTGCAAGTTCTATTAACTCTGAAATTTTTTCTGGAAATGCACAGAGAGTCAATTTTTCTAAACCGTGCTTTTTTAAATGACGCGTAGCAAGAGTAACATTAGCTCTTCTGCATTTCATATTTTCAATTGTTCCCATTAAGCTACCCTTATATATTCGATAGGCTGGAACTTCGTTTTTATATCCATTAAGTTCAGAATTTACAAATGTGGCTAACTCTTTATTTTTAAGCTTATGTGCCAATACTTTTAATTTAAGTAAAATATCATTTAAAGGATATGAGGTTGTTGTCAAACCAGACAAGATTTCATTGTATATATCGCTCATAGCATTATTATACAACTAGGAATTGATATGTCTAAAATTATTTAATAAAAAATTAATTATTTAAAATAAGAGCTCTTTTATTCTTACACACACAAACTCATTATGGTGCATAAGTTTATTGTGAGCAGGACACAATATATGTATCCTAGTTAGCCTTATTTAGAACTGTTTTCATGACCCTCTATCGGAGTTTTAGGAACAAATTTTAATTCATAACCAAATAATTCTGCTATATCCATTAGTTCTGTTATCTTAAATGATGCCCTTGCTAATTTGTTCTGTAAATTAGAATCAGATGCTGAACGACCATACCGTCTATTAAGCTCTCGAGCTAGACGGTACACAGATGTATTATTCTCATCTAAAAACGTCCTTACAAGCGTCCTAGCCTGCTCTTTTCGTTCTTCTGTTGCTACATATTTGGGTGTTTCTGGATTACTCATTTTGTCCTCCTATTTCTAGTATAACATCATATTTTTATAATTCACGTAAACGTAAAGTTTTATGTTGACAATTCCTCAAGACCGTTGACATTCCTAATAATTAGATACATCATGTTAACGTAACATATATAGTAAAAGGAGGTCAAAATGACAAACGTAATTTACACAAACACAAACTTGGAAGACGAAATTAAAACTATCAAAGCTCTTGAAGCAAAATTACAAGAGTTAAAGGAATTAAAAGAAGAAAAAGAGAATCTTGTGAAAAAAGTTTTAGACGATGCAGGGATTGAAGAATTACAGGTTGGAACATTCACAGTCAGATTTACAAATGTTGTAAGAAATGGTTTCAACACATCCGCTTTCAAAAAGAAGTATTTAGAACTTTATAACGCTTTTATCAAACAAAGTTCTTACCGAAAATTCAGTATTTCATAGTTAAGTGGGGTAAATCCCCACTTTTAATATTAAATCTTTGGACTCCGCTGATAATAAGAGTTTGGGCAGATAATCATAAAATAAGGAAGTTAAAAAATGAGTAAAATATTTGCATATATAAGGGTTTCTACTCGTGAACAAAACGAAAATAGACAACTTGATTCCCTTACAGGGTTCAAGGTTGATGAAATTTTTATAGAAAAAGCCAGTGGAAAGAATTTTGTAGGACGTGAAAAATATCAGCAAATGAAATCAAAACTTAGAAAAGGAGATTTGTTAGTTGTTAAAAGTATAGATAGGTTTGGTCGAAATTATTCTCAGATTTGTAAAGAATGGGAGTCTATAATCAATATGGGGGTAGATATTCAAGTTCTTGATATGCCAATTTTAAATACTCGTAATAATCAAAATGGATTGACAGGAAGATTGATTACCGATATTGTTTTGAAACTACTTGGATATGTTGCAGAGCGTGAAAGAGATAATATTAAAGTACGTCAAGCAGAAGGAATCGCAAGTGCAAAATCAAGAGGAGTTAAATTTGGAAGACCGAATGCAGAAATTCCAAAAGATTTTATAAGGGCTTATGAATTATATAAGAATGGATTGATAAAAGTTAAGGATGTAATGTCTATGTGTAATATTGCTAAAAGTACATTTTATAAATACCAAAAGTCTATAAAAGTATAAGTGCTTTTCATGTACCTTTTCTTTATAAAATAACAACTAAATTTCATTGATTTTACGTTGTACAAAATTGTCCACAAAAAGTACACTTTTTATAGACTGAAATTTAATTAACAATATTGTTCAAATCTTCTCGTACTACTGGAACAGTTTTATTTATGCTTTGATTGGATTTAAAAATTGAAAATATTGCTATTATCCCTACAATAATAACAATTGCAAATACCATAGTTAGGAAGGATTTATTATCAAAATGATTATTCATACTACGAACCCTTATATATCTAACCTTCTACCATGTTTCCCATTTGAAACATAATCCTCTTTATTTTGAGAATAGTTTATTTGTTGACTCATTCTTATTATGTCGTCAAGGTTTAGTACTTTAAAATTCGGTTTATTGCTTATAAAATCTGCTCCTGCTTGTGTAATGCCAGATGATGCAACTAATATTACTTCATTTGCATTAAAATCATCTTTACAACCCCATAATGCCCTAATTGGTTCTGGAGGTACAGGGTTTCTATAATGTTTGCATTGCACAATTCCTCTATATCCTTCTTGTTCAAGAATAATATCCACTCCACCGTCGCCAGAACCTTTTGTAACCGTAGCTTTATAACCATTTAGAATAAAAATTTTTGCAACTTCTTCTTCAAATTGCCAACCGTCTAAATTCCACCACCATGAATTTTCAGCCCAGTAACTTGAATTACGTTTTAATTGATTTTGAGAAAATTGTCTGTAAGGACTGTCATTAAACAGATGACTCCAATATACGCAAAAAGCAATAAAACTAATAACGCAACTCCAACCAAACACAGAAAACGGTAATATGTTTGTAGTCCCTAAATAGTAAAGGAAGTAGTTAAAACTACCGACAAAACCAACGGATAATATACATTCTTTCCATAATCCATGTTTATTTACTTCTATTAAAAATTTTGTTGCACCTAGAACACAGGCTACAAATAATAGCACTAAATTATATAAATCTCTGTTATCACTTTTTCTTGACATTTTTCACCTTCTTATATATCTATCTTTCCGCCTATTTTATAGGCTCTATCATAATATTTGTATTGTTGTATGCTCAATTATCAATTATTACTGTTTAGCGATAATACAACTCCTAAACTCTTATAGTAAGCAATACCGAGTTATCCTCTAATACTTCTTCCTGTTCCAATTTCATAGAAGGATTTTTTGCAATTTTTGATTTAATATTCTTACAAATATTAGATTGAACAACTCGTTCATATTCAGATTCGATTTTGGCAAAGTATCTGTGAATTTCTTTTAAATCTGCGTATCCTGTAGCTTTAAATTCGTAAGCCCCATTTTTACTTGACTTTAATTCAATTAAACAATTCGGAATTTCAAAACTTAATTTTCCTCTTTCTTCTATTGCTAAAATTTTTAGGTTCTTTAAAGTTTGTTTTAATACAGTCTTATCTGTATAAATAGTAGGAAAATTATATACAGGAGTTTTTGTTTCAGAAATACTATCAAAAAAACAAGGTCTGCCTGCTACATGTGCAATGGCATTAGTAAAATTATCCAATACCTTTTTATCTATATCAGCAGAAACAGAAGCTACCAAATTATTTTGTTCATAAATCCAATAAATAGGATATTCTTTAGTAATATGAGTTTTTACATATCTATATAGCATTGTATATGTTTCAGACCAATCATAACCAGCTTTTTTAATATATTTTTTCAATTCTGTTTCATCTTCAAAATTAGTATATTTTCTAATTTCTTGCGACCTCATCCATTCATCAAATTTTTTAGCTCCCATTTTTCTGCGTTGTTGAGCCATCCATAATTCACCATTCATTAAATCCTGTTTTATAGACATTATCTATACTCCTTTACCAATCAATTTTTCTCCCAATTTTATTTTTAGGTTTTGATGGGAATATTAACCTATCTTGAATCTCTATCATTTGATGCGGCATTAATTCAAATTCTGCAACAAAGGATTCTATATCATAATAATATTTTCCGTTATTACGTTCTTGTAATAATTTATCTGCTTTTTCATCATCAAAACCGTCTATTGTAAGCAGGTCTTTTTTATTACAAGATTCAAGTTTTATTTTTTTATTTTTTGAAGAAATATGACTCTCTTTATTGTTTTTGGAGATATTTTGTAATGTTGTGCTTTCAAAATTATCATCAACAGAAGTCTTTATTGAAAAAATTTTATCTGCTATTTGTTCCTGTAAATTAAGATATTTTTTTTCTTTAACAATCTCAAGTGCTAAATTGATAAATTCTTCTGCGGATTTATAATCCCCTGCATTATAATCCGTAAGTGCATTTTTATAATAACTTTCTGCTTTATGGTATTCGTATGCTCTATCTTCTTTTTCTATTGCTTCTTGTTTATCTACAAATTTTATGTCTAAGCCAGTGGTTTTTGTTAACCATTTTTGAATAGTAGTTAAATCTGTGAAAGATATATTTATAGAAGAAAGGGCTCTACGTTTCAAGTTCCATCTTTTCATAATATCTTTTTGAATTTTATTGTCTGCATTTTGAAGTAAATAATATATAACGTCAAAAGTATAATCTATTTGTTTGTGTATCTTAAGTGTTATAATATATTTTTCGTGATAAGAACCATAAAAATCATAACTTTTATTTGTATAATATATTATATTATTTTGTTGTTTTATTATTGATAATAGCTCATTAGGGTCTATTAGTTTTTCTTTTTTATATTTTTTTATCTCTTTTATGTAGTAATCCTTAGTTTTCAAATTGAAAATACTTGAGAAAAAATATAATGTTAAAACTATAATTGTTTCTATAATGTCCATATCTAACTGTTATAACCCTCTAAAAATCAATAGTTCTACCACCACGACTACGTTTTATTGTTTCAGTAGTTTTCTTTGCTTTTTCTTTCTTTTTCGCTATTTCTTCCGTTTCCTCTGGAGTATAATTATAGTTTTCATCATGTGCGGTAGCGGATACGGCTCTTTCGTTAGCCCATTCTCTGATAGCTAAAATCTGTCCAGATTGAGTTGTTGAAAGAGGAACTGTATTTCTAATAACTTTAAATAAATCCTCTGTTTTAAGCGTTCTATTTTCGGCAAAGGCTTCAAATAATGCAGATATTACAACTTGTTCTATTTCAGAACCTCCAAATCCTTCTGTAGCATCTGCAAGTTTATTTAATAAATCATCAGTAATTGCAAAATCTTTAGACTTACTTCCTTTTAGTCTCTTTTCTAGATGTAATTTAAAAATAATTTTACGTTCATTTATAGTTGGTAAATCAACAAAAAATATTTCATCAAATCTTCCTTTTCTTAACATCTCAGCGGGTAATCTTGAAATGTTGTTTGCGGTCGCAATAACAAATACCGGTTTTGTTTTCTCATTCATCCAAGTAAGGAATGTTCCAAAAACTCTGCTTGAAGTTCCTCCATCCATTTCACCTCCCGAATTGCCACCAAACCCTTTTTCAATTTCATCAATCCAAAGTATTGAAGGTGCAACCGCTTCTGCTGTTTGAATTGCTTTACGCATGTTTTCTTCACTACTTCCTACCAACCCTGAAAAAATTTTGCCTATATCAAGTCTTAATAACGGTAGTTGCCACATTGCACTCATCGCTTTAGCCGTCATTGATTTCCCACAACCTGCCACACCTGTTATCAATACACCCTTTGGAGATGGCAAATTATAATCTTTTTGTGCTATACCAAGCCACGAATTATTACGTTTTGCCAGCCACTTTTTCATATTTTCTAAGCCACCAACATCATCAATGTTTACGGTAGTATTTATAAATTCAAGTATGCCTGTTTTCTTGATAACTTGGCATTTTTCTTCAAGGATAATATCTAATTCATTAACGGTTAATTGTCCTTTTGTAACCATAGCATGTGCAAAGGCATTTTCAGCCTCTTGTAATGTTAAACCTTGAGCGGCTTTACATAATAATTCTTTTCCGTTTTCATCAAGGTCTATTAAGATACCAGAGCCCTCATTCATAGCAAGCATTTCATTCAAAAGATTTTTAAGTTCTTCAAGTGTTGGTAAATCAAAATCAACAACGGTAATATCTTTTTGCAAGTCATTAGGCAATACAAGTGTCGGAGCAATGATTACAACATTTTTTGAACACTCTGCATTTTTTAAAGAACCTGCAACATCTCTTATTTTTCTAATAAATCCGTAATCTGCATTTCTTCCTTGAATCCCAAGTAGGGGATGAACATCTTTTAATATCATTATTGCAGGTTTGTTATAACTATCAATATAATTCAATGCTTCTGTAGGTTTTTCGGCATTGTTAATATTAATGTGTTCTTGACCTGTTGTAAGTAATTTATTTAAGCCTTCTGTCGCACTCCATATAAAAACATCTCTTTTACTTTTAATAGCTTTAGTATTCTTAGCTATTTTGGTAATTAGCTCAATAACTCTTATTTCTTCCCATGTAGGTATATATATAAAACTAAATCTTGCTTTAAATAGGTTTGTCAAATATTGTTCAGTCTTTTTTATTCCTTCTAATACAATAGTTTTTGCCATATATCACCCCACTAACTTTGCTAATTCTTTAAAATTGCCCATACCTGTCATAATAATTTTGTTTTCTGATGTTATACGGACTTCAATTTTGTTTTTGTATTCTGAAATTACAGATTTACTATATCTATCAGTTAAAAAATAATAATTTTGATTACTTGAACCAACCCAAGCTCTTGAGTAATCTGTCTTTTCTTGTTCATATTCGCCATCTATCAAAATATCAACATATTTAATAAGTGTTTGAAAATCTTTGTTTTCTTTAAGATTAGAATACTTATATCCAGTAAAAAGAATTACAGACAGCCCAATTTCTTGAACTGTCTTTGAAATTTCTGTTACGGCTTGTATTTGTTCTGTAGGTTCACCACCTAACCAAGTAATACCTTCAATCCTATCTTTATAAGATTTAATTATTTCAATAAATTCACAAATTTTATAAGAAGTACCACCATCAAAGTTCCACATGTGAGAATTAGCACAACCTTCACATCTTATAGAACATCCTTGAACCCAAATTGCGAATCTAGCTCCAACACCTTCAACCTTTGTTATAGGAATATATGAATTTATCCTAATGTTCATTTTGTTGATATTCCTCATTTGAAGTATATAGATACTGTTCTGTTTCGTTATACTCTTTTGTAAATTCTGATTTTATAGTTTTAGCACCTGTTAAATTTTCAACTTCTTTTATGTAATTAAGGCAAGATTTACCTTTGATTCCAACTGTTTCGGATTCAATTTTACCATTTGGATATACCCTGATTTTAATTTGTTTGCTCATCAATAACCTCAATATCAAGTTGTTTTATTAGATTCGGAATTTGTTCCAGTCTGTCATTTTGTATTATATCTACTCTTCTACTAAAATGTCTTAAAGTCTTACTTTTGGGATTTTTAGCTATTAATTGACCAAACATATTTGCTAAAATTTTCTTTGGTAAAATATTTCTGTCTTTGTCCGTATCAAACACTGTTAATTTCCACTTCCATTCTTTTTACATCATAATATCTATTTTGATGAATAAGTGAGAAAAACCGTATGTAATCTGGATTTAGATACATACGGTTTTTTCTTAATTTTTATTTATACATCGTTTTTATTTCTAGATATTTATGTTATTATCTCTATAGATGAGTTATACATCCGTATAGATATTCTGTTGCATTATGAAATGGTGCAAAGTTGCAATTTTACAGTTCAAAGTTTTTATATGATTCGTCCAGTTCTTCTTGTGCGATGCCAATATAACGCATTGTTATTGAGGGCGAACTGTGATTAAAAATTTTCTGCAACAATGCTACATCATGAAATTTTTTGTAATGGTGATAGCCAAAACTCTTACGTCCGCTATGTGTTCCAAAATTCCCTTGTAGTCCTACTTTTAAACAAGCATCATTAATAAATCTGTAAACTTGCGACCTATCTAATCTGCAATGTTTCTTACCAACAAAAAGTGGTTCATCACTTGTAATAGAGTATGTTTTATCTCTTTCAACAAGGTATTTTTTAATAAGACTTTTCAACTTATTATTTAGTGGGAAACGTTTATACTTACCCGTTTTCTTTTCTATAACCTCAACATATTGTTTGTTTCTGACGTCTTCTACATTTAATCCAAGTACATCAGATATTCTAAGACCGCTGTTGCAAGTGAAGACAAATATTAACTGATTCCGCAGACTATGTTTTGCTAGATACTGTTCAACAGCCTCAATATCTCTCTTGTCTTTTATTGGTTCTACTAAGTTCTTCATCTCTTTTACACCCTTTCTGCTACATATTCCTCGTTTTGTAGCAAATTAGAATGTAACTTATTATTTTAGTTATATAAATAAATTAGCCTAAAAGAACATAATTTTAAAAAGGCAAAAGACCTATATAAAGCTAAAACCTAGAGCACTGTACAGATAAACTGTAGGTAGAAATCTCTAGGTTACACATATATATTATTTACTATAATTCGCTATTTGTCAAGTATTGAATCAATGTTAATTATTCATTTTAAGCCCGCTATGAGGCTCGTAAAAAGGTGTTTCATATTTAATGTAATAAATGGTAACCCCCAATTCAATGATTTTAGAAAAATCGGAGTTAAATTAAGAATTTCTTCCTTCAATAACTTTTCTGTATAATTCAACATACAATTTATTTCTAGAATCAGTCATTTGTAACTTTTTTAAAACCCGTGATAAGGAATTTTTTTGCGAACCTTTATACATCCCAAGCAACCTTGTTGCTGAGATTTTATTAACCTTAATTAATTCTGCTAATAATTTTTCATGTTTACTTAAATGAACCTCTTGGGTAATAGGTTTATTAAAAAATACACGATTTCTTAATTCATTTGTATAAAACCTTTCTAATGTATTATATAAATTCCCTGTGTTCAGCAAATCCAACAATGTAGCAAGTCTTAAATCATGGCTATTTGTTGTATTAAAAATAAAGTCTGAAATATTTTTTAACTTTTTTGAATAAGCATACTGTAACTCACATCTTAATATATGAAGATTCTGTAAAGATAAATAAGGTGGAGAATTATGGTAAGCTCCTACTGGCAATATAATTCTATCTTTAGGTGATAATGGGCTTGGTAAAAATATATCATTAAGAGAAGCTTTGTCTCTGAGTTCTTGGACTTTATCATAGAATAGAATTACTTTGTCTCCTACAATGTTTTTATTCGTAGAATCTTTCTTTAGCGTGCTTAGAATAAGACTTGTATTTGTCGAATTAGAAGTATTTTGAATAGGATTAATCCCTGCTCTATATTTCCTCTTTTTTAGCATTTCAATATAACGAGGAACAGTGCCTTGTGTATAAAAATTCTTTGTAAGGTGAATTTTACTTATAATAAAACTATTGTAAATGTTTTCTGACAAGTCATAAAATCCGAGATTTTCAAACAACTCAAATAAGGTTTGTTCTTCTGGCATAATAAGGTTAGTATCGGTTTGACCTTCATTTGTCCTATATCTTGTAGGTGTAAATTCAAGGCTTATTCTTTGTCTGCTTGTATTAAGCTTATATGCGTTATCTGGATAATGTGAAGACATAACATTTTCTATCTTTACAAGGAATGCAGCCCTATCGTTAATATTAAAATCCGTATCATCTATATAAAAACGTAACTTATCAATTAATAAGTCATTGAACAAATTACCAACCATAATCCCCCCTTAAACCATTATAAAATCTAGCAGTTGCACAAAATTTATCTTGGTTTAAAATTTTATCTAAATTCTCTAAATCCTTGTAAATATCATTTTTTACTCTGTAATCATCTTTTTTGAAACATTTATCAATTAATATTTTTCTTTTGCTGTTAGGTAACTTTGATAATAAAATAATTACTGCTGTTTTTAAAGCTGTATTCCTTTCTCCCTTGTAGCGAGTAATAAATTTGCTGTAAGTTGTATAATGTGATTTATCGAACTTGATAAGACTACTATTTTGTACGATTGCTCGAAAATGAAAACTGATAATAAGGGAGATAAAAAATCCTCCTTTTTCAACAAAATTACGTAAATAAATTTTATTCAAAGGGTTACAATCTAAAGAGAGAATACGACTTATAGTTCTCATACCTGTTACATATAAAATAAGCTCAATAGAATTAGAAGTTTTGCCATGTTTTACATGCAGCTCACTCTCAGATTTTCTATCCAATACCTTGTCAAACTCGCTTTTAACTTTTTTATAACCTTCATTTTTAAAAGCATCAGCTAAGATAAAATTATTTTTTACTCTAAATAGAATAGTTTGCTTTTTGTCATTTACTGTTATGACGATATTCTTCTTATTGGAAGGAATAAATTGTGAGATTTCTTCAAATAATTCTTCATATAAAACATCTGTTTCAAATTCTACGGACATTTTCATTCCAGTAAGAATATTCAAACTGATAAAATTATGAAACTCGGACAGATTAAGTGTAATCGTTTCATTAGTATAGGTATTTACATATTCAGTAAGTAAAATTAACATTACAAAATGCCAAAAAGCATTTGCATAAAATGGAATTTCATTTTCATCTTTAACATGTTCAAGGAATACCTTGCTATTGAAAGTAAAGACAAGATTCCTATTTTTTATATTAGCATTGTTAATAGGAACAGACTTTCTGCCTCTACCACTTGCAATATAACTCAATTTTACTATTTGTCTTATTAAATCAGAAGAAGCAAATTTAATAAAATTATCAATGTACGCTGCAGGATAGTTGAAGAATTGGGAATTATATTCCCTTAATAATTGCCCATATTCTTCTATATTAGTTATTCTGTACCTATTTATACTCCCTAACCAGTCATTCAGTCCCCTATTACAGTTATTTAATAGATTATTATCTCTTATAGCCCTAGATAATACTTTTCTTATATTATGGGCTGATAAACAAGTAGATAACATAATATACTTCTCTGATAATCTTTTTATATCCATAAAATTTCCTTTCTCTTTAATTTTCCTATTTTCCTTTTTTATTGTATATACTCCTTTTGCTGTTATATTGCGGTTCTTAGGTGTTTTCTTGTACTGCATGTATCCCCTTTATTGAAATATCTTATTTGTATTTACTCTGGTATATGCCTAGTCATTTAATACTCATTCAGTAACTTAAAAGCATTTTCCATACTGGCACTTGGATTATGTGTATATCGCTGAGTTGTTTTTAAATCTGCATGACCTAGTATTTTTTGTATAGTTACAATGTCAACTCCAGCCTCATTAAGTCGAGATGCAGTTGTATGCCTTAGCTTATGAAACGTTATTGGCGGAATTCCACTACGTCTCACCGCTCTTTTGAAACTTGTTTTTACGTCTTTATATCTAGTACCAGTAACAGGGGATGTAAAAACATAATCACCTAACCTTGGAAGTTTCAATAATTCTTCTTTAAGAGTTTTGGTTAATCTAAGCTTACGAGGTTTGTTATTCTTAGTATTTAAGGCAATAAGATAATCTTCTTCAAAGAATACGTCTTGCCATTTTAAACTCAGTATTTCATTTTGCCTCATGCCAGTATGCAAGGCTGTTATTATAATTGCTTTCATCGTAGGATTGCATACTGCAAGTAATCTTACTTCTTCATCCTTTGTCAAATAACGCTCTGAAGGATTTTCTATACGTAGCTTTTTCAGTGTCGAACAAGGATTTACCGCTATACGTTTATTTTCAATGGCTAATGAAAATAAACGGCGGATATTGTCAACTTCTCGATTTATGCTAGAATTTTTTATTTTACCTAAACGAGAGTTAATATATTTTTCAATATCTGAAACGGTTATCTGCTCTACATCTTTATTTCCTACTAACTTATAAAACTTATCTATAACATAATCAAATTCTTCTGGTCTGGTATAGTGAGCCATTGCATATTCTCTGAAATCTGCAATTAAGTCTTCTAAGTAATAGACCTGTTTCTTTGTTATGTCGTAACCAGTTTTTATAAGTTCTGCCTTATGTACAGTTTCAAGATAAGCAACTTCACTTTTTAGAAGCCCTTTAAAAGTTTTACAATATCTTTTGCCTTTGTACATAAAGTTGTAACCATAATAACCTGATTTGTGTTTATATACACTCATTATTACCCTCTTTCTACTGTTGGAGAAAAAATATATGCCAAAAGAGCATCCGCATTAAATAAATATTTTCTTCCAACTCTTCCACAAACTTCAGCAGGGAATTTTCCTCCCTTGGCTTGTTTTTGTAATGTTCTGACATCCAATTTTAGTATTTTTGCTGCTTCCAATGTGCTTATTATCTCCATTTTACCTCCTTTTCTTTTGAAAATAATTTTCACTTAACTGAAATATAAAACAGAAGGGTTTACTTTTCAAGGTCTAACGAAAATTTCGCCGCAGTATTGTTACAATTCTTAATGTTTTAGCGAAAATTTTGTTTAAATGAATTTTTATTGTATAGTTATTTTAGCGAGGTATATATGCGAAAATTAGACAACGATAAAGATATAAGCCAAAATATTAGACAATTACAGGAAGAAGTAAAAACGATAATTAGAAGATTTGGAGCTATTGTCGCTAAAACAAGAAAAGATAAAGGAATGAAATTACAGGAACTATCTCAGAAATCTGGAGTTAGTATAGGGGTAATTTCAGATTTGGAAAATGGGAAAGACAAAATTCCAAACCTTTATACTTTAATCGCATTAGCTAAGACACTTGAAATAAAGAATGATGAGTTTTTGCAAACTATTTTTGGAGAAATCATACATAAAGACCCAAATAAAAAAGCCCCTAGTGATATGTTGGTAGAGGCTTTAGTTGCTTATGGTGTGCCTTCTGATACTGCCGCTAATATTTTAGTGGGTATTGACCTGTCTTTTGGAAAACATCCTATTAAAAAAGAAAACTAACAGATTTTAACGAACAAATGTTCTATTACATAATAATTACATAATGACATTAAAAAAGGCTTTCAGTAATTTGCTGAAAGCCTTTAGTTTAAATGGTCGGGATGACAGGATTTGAACCTGCGGCCCCTTCGTCCCGAACGAAGTGCGCTACCAAGCTGCGCTACATCCCGACAATTGCTCTAAAATTTTTTAGAGCAAAAGCACACATTTATTCTACATCAAAAATGATTTATGAAACAAGTATTTTTTATTGAGCAGTTGTGATTTCACTCCACAATCTGTTCAATGCTTGAAGTTCTGTTCTTGTTGCAGGGTCGTTTAGCATTTGTTTGATTGCAGAAGCGTTTACATCTGTCAATTTGTAAGAAAATGCTGCAGATTCATCTCCACCTGCTTTATGTGACAATTCGTGCAATGCCGTTTCTAGGACATTACTAAAGTTTGCATTATCAAGATAATTTTTATCAATCCAAAATCCTTTTGATGTTCCATTATCAACAATTGCTTCTGCTAGAGTTTCGGAATTCAATCCTGATTCGTTTAAACCGTTTTTATCAAACATAAAGATTTTTGAATTTAATTCTTCAGGTTTGAAGTGAGTTCCTTCTAAAGATGGAGCTAATTTTTGTAATGCTTCTTTCAGTACCAAAATCTTTTTAGTTTGATTTGCATCAGGAAGAATAACGTCATGTGCTCTAGCATCGCCTACAACATCTCTGATTGTTTGCATACCCCAATTGGCAAATCGTTCATTACATACGGTATAACCATTTATTTTTAAATCTCTTATCACATCGTCACTTGCGTTAGAATATGCTACACATTTTTCAGGAAATTTGAATGCGGTTTCCTTTATTTCAGAATTACATCTGCCTATCATTAAAAACGTATCTAAAAATTCATGTATTGGAGTTTCATCTAAATATTTAACTTTACCCCAATACGGTTTTAAGGCGTCTAACAATTTTCCTTTATCTTCAAGGCTCATTCTGCGGTCATTTGCTATCCAAAATGCAATCTCTTTTAACTGATCAGTTCCAAGAGAAGTTCTATCTCTAGATGGATCAAGTGTTTTCACCGGAGGTTTTTCTTTAATAAATAATGCAATGTTATCTAAGCCGTCATAATTGTTATCAAATTCAAATCTTTGTCCTGCGATATAAATGCCGCCTTTTTCTCCTGATTTTAAATTTTTGATACCAATTAAATCATTTTCAAAATCAGGGGCTTTGAAATGAGGGTTCCCTGAATGATAGAAACGATTGATACTTGTTCTGAATGTATCTAACAAGGCTCTATCTGATGTTTCAAATTCCATATAGTTGCCGTTAAGTTTATTCGGAACCTTGTCCAAACTGTATGACAAAACTCGTTTGTCTGACAAATTACCTTTTGCAAGGGTATAAGTCAAATTCCAGTTATCTGAACCGATTTTTACGTCTGAAGCTCCGGCATCTTTCAACAATTTCAATACAGACATTTTTAAACCTTCACCGTAATTACCTGCGGCTTTGGAATTGTTTCGTTTTGTTGATTCTCCGATATAAACAGCTTTGTCGGGAGTGTATGTGCTGTCTCCTTCAATTCTGATTTTGAATTTGCCGTTACCTGTTGGGGTAAAGCTCAAGTGAACACCATCTAATGTTTGACCATGACCATCAAAGAAGTTTTGTAAAACATCCCTTGCAATTTTGTCATTGTTCCATTGAACTGAATGCATAACTTTCGGTGATATTTGTCATTTGATTTTTTAGAGGGGTGAAATTAACAGATTCCATGTGGCTAACTTTCATTTCACCGTTAGGAAGTCTGAAATCAAAATGACCGTCAGTGGTGATTTCAGGAATATTCAAGGTTTGCATTCCTGCACGATTTACTGTTCCTGATTTTGGTAATGGAATAGCTTTACCGCTAGTCATTTCAGCCCCTGATTTTTTACCTGTAACAGGAGGGGTTGAAGCGTCATAATCAAGTTTTCCATTTTCAACTTTTGATTTTAGTCCGTTGTAAATTTTTTCACGAACATCTTTAGGTGCTATATCACCTTCAAAAATATCTTGAAATTTATCTTTGGCATCTTGGAGTTCTTTTTGAAGATTTGCGTTTGCTTCTTTGATTTTTTTATTTGCTTCATTTAGAGAGTCAATATTTTTCGTTTTTTCTTCTATGGTTTTTTCGAGCTTAGAAACATTTTCTTTCAAAGCTTTTTCTGCGGCTTGCAATTCTCTTTCAGAACTTTTCAATACGGAATTGTCGTGTAACAGAGCATTAATTTTGCTTTGTCCGCGTCCTCTCATAACAGCTCCGCCTAAAACTGCTGCTGCCATTGCGGTTGCAAGAACGGCACCTCCGACTTGTGCTCCTGAATAACCTTCATTATTGTTAACTTGAGCAGTTGGGCTTACATTTTCTTTGGCTTTTACATTTCCTTTATTTGAGGCGAATTCCGGTTGAACTGAGTAGTTGTTAATTGCTTTTAAATCCATAGACGCAAAAATCCTTTTACTTTTTCCTACATATATTTATAAAGGATGTTATTTAAAAATTTTTGCCTTTTTATTAAAATTTGTTAATTTCTATCTTTTTCTAGGTTTCGGAATTCTTTTAATCTTCAAAAACAATAACAGAGGAATAATTACGATACAAAGCATAGCAAGTAGAGCAAAGACATCATAAAAAGCAGCAAGTCTTGATTGTTGAAGAAGTTGTTTATAGAGTAATCCGTTTGCTTTTCTTGCAGCAACAACATGCGGATAATGGATTAAAAATTTATTAGTAAAAGCCATCAATTTGTAGCGGAACATCATGTTGTGATATCCTAAATCGCCGACCAAATAGTTTTGATGAACTTGTGAAACTCGGGCTATAAAAGTTGCGGACATTGCAGTTGAAATAGCAGTGATTAAGTTTTTGAATAATGCGTGAAGAGCTGCTGCGTCAGCATTTTTAGACGGTGGCATTGTTCTAAAAGACAGAGCCGTAATAGGTACAAAAGCAATCGGAACTCCAATACACAACAAAAGATTTGGCAAAATAACACTGGACATTGAAGATGTTGTGTTCATTGAAGTTAAGAGTAAGGTTGAAATACCCATTACTATAAAACCGGTTGCTGTTAGAATTCTTGGTTCAATGTATTTTGAAATTGCACCAACAACCAGCAATCCTACAAAACATACAATTGCCCTTGGGAACATCGTAAGTCCTGACATTGAAGGGCTATAACCTAACAAACTTTGGATAAACATTGGAACAAGTAACAAGGTAGCATATAACATTACGTTAATCAATGAACTAATTGTTGTACCGAATAAAAAGTTTCTATCTTTGAAAACTCTGATATCAATTACCGGATTGTCACATTCCAATTCCCAAACATAAAAGAAAATGAATGAGAAAATACAAATTCCTGTCAAATAGCAAATCCAAGGAGTATCAAACCAGTTATATTGCTGACCTCTATCCAAAACTATTTGCATACAAGCCATTGCAATAACAATTGAAATATATCCGACTATATCAAATTTCTTTTTCTTAACAGTCTTAGGAGGTTTGTCGTCCGGAACAAACAGTTTCAACAAAAGAAACGACAGCATACATAACGGAATATTTATAATAAATACCCATTGCCACGACCAGTTATCTGTCAAATACCCGCCCATAAAAGGCCCCGCAAGAGGTGAAAACATTGCAGCAACCCCAAATAAACTCATAGCAATCCCTCGTTGTTCTTTTGGAAAAACATCCAATAAAATTGCTTGACACAATGGCAAAATACAACCGCTCCCTACCCCTTGGACAACACGAGCACCAATCAAAGCTTGAAGATTAGGAGCAAAAATACAAAGTAAACATCCTAACGCAAATACCCACAAACTATAAAAAAACAAAAGTTTTTTCCCTATAAGCTGAACTAAATACCCTGTAACAGGAAGCATCAATCCAGCAGAAATAATATAACAAGTGATAACCGTATTTGCTTCATACTGAGTTGCACCATAAAAACCTGCAATATTTGGTTGACAAACGTTTGTTGCAGATGATGCTGCAAGTGATAAAAATGATGGTAATAATACCGAAATTGCTACTATATATGGGTTTATTGGGGTGTTTTTTACTTTCTCTTGAGTCATAAATTCTTATTCCAAAGTTTGTTATTATGATAACACAATTTATATTACTAATATATTACTTCATAAAAACAATTCAAGAAGTTTGTAATTATTATTAATATAAAATTTATTTTTTTAGCCCTACCAACAAAACAATTGTATAATATTTTTATGAAAAAAGTTTTGTTCATGATTTTTATACTATTATCGTTTTCCACATTAGCCGTAAATGCTGATGATTTGGATGATTTTGGGGTTGTAGAAGAAACACCTGAAGTTCAAAATGATACGCAAATACAACCACAAACAGAAGAAAACGAAGAGCAATCAGAAGACATTTTGAATGATGATGACTCAGATGAAAATGACGAGGATACAGATTATTCAGATTTTTTATACAATGAAAATGATGATGGGATATATTTGAACACAAGTTCAGAACCTAAAGCTCCATTAAAAAATAAACGCAGTAAAATTAAGGGTGATGAAGTAAATTGTGACACTCAAAATGATTTTCATCTTTCTCCTCAAAACCTAAATCTATATGACCGTGATAATGAATATTCAAAAACATCAACAAGTTTCAGCAGAGAAAAACAAGTTGGGAATATGTCATTTGGAGCTACTTATGACAGTTCAATAACTCCAAACGAGTTAAGCCAAACAAGAACATTATTCACAAAATATCAAAAAGATAAATTAATGCTGAACACTTCTTACAAAAACAATACATTTGGCTCTTTCGGTCAACAATTCAGCGGAACTTTTTCATTTTCTCCGGAATACAAATTGAATAATCATCTGTCACTTCAAAGTATTTATTCTAGAAATATCTTAGATAAAAGTAATAAAAATGAAGTAGTATTTTCTCTAAAACTGTTCAATGACGATAGGATGAACTTTAATGTAGGAGCAAGTCAAATCAACTATGATAACGGTGCTCCGACACGTTCTCAGTTTAATTTTTCAACTAAAATTAATTTCTAGTTTTTGACAGTTCTTTCTTCCAAGTATGTAAAAAATAGATTGAAAGCACGAAATACGCACCCCACATTAAAATGGTTGCAAAACAATTTGAACCGTTCAAATATGCCCCAATCCACATAACAACGGACAAACCGTTTACAATGAACCAAACATACCACTGTTCAATACATCTTTTTACAGTCAAAATTAGCCCTACAACGGACAGTACAGAAGTCAAAGAATCAATAGCAGGGCTTTGATCTTTAAGTAATACCAAAATTACATATCCAATTATTGAGAATAATATTGATAAAGTTAAATAAATAACTTTTTCTTTGTTAGATAAACAAGTTTTGACAATTTCTTGAGTATCTTTTTTTAAATGTTCTTTCCATTTAAAAATTCCGAAAACCTGCATTGGAAAGTAATACAAAAGATACAATGCTAAATTCCCATATAATGCGTTTTTAAATGAAAGATAACTGTAACATGCTGTTCCGGCAAGTCCCAAAAAGTAACAAGAAATTTTGCCTTTTCCTGCCAAAATTGAATAACTCACACCACAAATTGAAGAAATTAATGCAATTTTGCTATCATTCATAACAAAAGACAAAACAATAATGAATAAAATTCCTAAAGGGAAAATTACTCGCTCATACTTGCCCCAACCTTGTAATTCACCTTTAATAAACTCTAATAATTTCATTAAAATTATTGTATCTTAAAAATTTTAAATATTGAAATATTTTAAGATTTATCAAAAACATTTTACTTTTAACCTTGTGTGCGGTGTACTGATATTAGGGATAACAAATGACAATTCAAGGACTCACAAATAAAATATTTCAAAACAAAACAGTTCTAAAGAATTTGGCAAGGATTTCTGACCATGGAACCTCTTTTTCTGCCGGAACTTCTCTTGTTTTGTCATCTACAATCAGACCATTATCAATTTTTTCAACTCCGGATACTGAAAAAGAAAACAAACAATATGCAGCCGCAAATTCAATCTGTTCAGGGCTTATTAAATTCGGGATAGTAGAATCTATCGCTCTTCCTATTGAAAATGCTGTGAAAAATATTGATAAAAATCCTGAAAAATTTCTAAATCCTCAAACAATAAAAAATCTCAAAACTACAGGAGAAGAACTTGCAAAGTCTCAAAGTTACAATCTTCTTACTCAATTATTCAAATTAGGTGTCGGATTTTTTACTGCAATCCCGAAATCAATGCTAACACTTGCACTCATTCCTATTTTAATGGATAAATTATTTTTTAAGAAAAAATCCGTGCAAAATCCGCCTGAACAAGTTCAAAATATGGACAAATTTTTGCAAAAAAATAACAAAAATTTAAATTTCACAGGACTGATACAAGATACTATCTCAACGGGTTTGGGACATATTATAAATCTAAAATTTTTGCAAAATTTTGCAAAAAAATATCAAGATAAAGACAAGGATATTGCAAAACATATCACCGCAGTAACTGATATTTTATTAACAACATCTTTTGCAATTCAAACAAACAAAAGTAAAAAAATTAAAGAAAATCGTAAAAAAGCTTTGATTTATAACAACGTAATTTCAACCGCAATTACGCTATCCATGGGCTATGGAATAGATAATTATTTAAAGAAAAAATCCGAAAAGTTTATTGAACGATTTAAACAATTAAATGCAAACGATCCAAAACTCTCCAAATATGTTGAAGGTATACATATTTTACGTCCGGCTCTAATTTTTGCCGGAATTTACTATGGAATTTTGCCACTATTCTCGACATTTATGGCTGAAAAAATTGATAAATTTGTAGAAAAACATTCCAAATAATTAAAGAATAACTTCCTTAATCATAGCTGGATTTTCAGTAGATATTGGAAGTTCTATTTTAAAAGTGTTGGTTGTACCGTTTGCATCTAATGAAATTTTGCCGTTATGTGCTTCTACAATCTTTTTGCAGAAATATAAACCTAATCCAACACCGTTATTTTCGGTCAATTGATGTCCACAAACGTATTTGTCAAAAATTTGAGCTTTTAATTCGTCATCAATCTCATCACTTTGATTTTTGAATGTTAAAGAAAAAGTATGTTTATTTTTTATTAGTGAAATTTCTAAAACAGAATTTTCAAATGCGTAATTTATACCATTGTTTAGCATATTTCCAACTACTCGGCGAAGTTGAATTTCATCAGCATTAATTACATTTTCCTGTTCTGAAGCTTCAAAATTCAACACAATTTTCACATTTTTGGCTTCGCCTAAATCACGGATTGATTTTGCCATTTTCCTGATTAAGTTTTCAAAATTAAAATCAGTCGGAGCAAGTCTTATAATGCCATTACTTTCTTTGCTGACTTTTAATAGTGAAGACAACATTGTACGCATATATTTTGAAGACTCAATAATCAATCCAAAAATTTCATCCTGTTGAGCATTCATTTTTCCTTGAAAATCTTTATACAACATTTCCAAAGAACTTATTTGAGCTTGTAGTGGATTTTTCAAGTCATGAGTTAATGTTGCAAGAAATAAATTTCTTTGCATATCAACATGTTTTTCAAAGTCGATATTTTTAGCGATAGTAACAAGTCCTTTGATATCATTTTCACTTGTCAAAATCGGAACTTTATGAATTCTGTACCAATGAAGGGTTCCATTTGCATCAATAGCGGATTTTTCTTTTCTGAGGCTTTTCTTATTTTGTAGAACATAATTGTCTTCATTTGTAATTTCTTCTGCAGCTTCAACCATATCAATTTTTATATCATCCGCAAAACAATCAATCCCGTCATATACAAACTTTTTAACTCTTTCCGCCGCAATGATTAGATTTCTATATTCATCTTTCATATAGACCAACACGGGCAAGTTATCTAGCAAAGTATTTAATTGATAATTCTTTTCTAATAGTCTGGTGCGAAGATTGTCTTCTTTTGTAACATCAAAAGATACAGTTAAAACGCCTTCAACAATTCCATTTTTAATAATTGGAGTAATGGTTTGTTTAATTACTTTTCTAATTCCAAAAGATACAAATTTGAAAATAAATGTTTGAGATTCAAAACTTGTAATAGCTTTCAGAGATTTATCTACAATAATATCAACGCAATCCGGCGGAAGTAATTTTTCAATCGAATTTCCGATGATTAATCCCTTTTTGTCTTCCCCGACCAATCCTAAAAAAGCTTTATTATACGCAACATAATTAAGGTTTAAATCCTTGACGGTCACAATATCTTCACAATACTCTAAAACCGCGTCTAATAAATGCTCTTTGCTTTTTACATTAATCATAAAAATAAAAAATACTTACTTCTAACGCGTAAATACTACACCTATAAAAGTAACAGGGCAATTAGCCATGTGGCTAACATTTCTTATTTTTTTTGAAATCTATTCTCAGGTTGAAAGAATTGATTGTTAATAGTAGAATTAGACCGATGAAAGAATTATTCGAATTTGACAAATCATTAAACAAATGTGTAATAGGGACAGATGAAGCAGGAAGAGGCCCTGCAGCAGGTGGTGTTTTTGCCGCTTGTGTGTATTTTCCTGAAGTTAAAGAGTCCCTAATTTCAGATTTAGAACGATTAAATGATTCAAAAAAGTTGTCTAAAGTTGCACGAGAAAAATTGTACGATGTCATTATTCGCAATTCAGTGAATTCAGTAGTTTGTGTTGAAGTTGAAGAAATTGAAAAAATAAATATATTAAATGCGTCACTAAAAGCAATGAAACTTGCTTGCGAAAATGTTATCGCAGAAGCAAAGCTGAAAGATTTTATAACTCTCGTTGATGGAAATAAATTGATAAAAAATTATACATATCCTCAAAAATTTATAATTAAAGGTGATGGAACATCTGCTTCAATTGCAGCAGCAAGTATTTTAGCCAAAGTTACAAGAGATAACTATATGGATGAACTTTCTTCAAAATTTCCGCAATACGGTTGGAATAGAAATGCAGGTTATTTGACACCGGAACATTTAAAGGCAATTGATACATACGGTTTAACAAAGCACCACAGACCGTCATTTTTACAAAAACATTTTGAAAAACAATTAACCTTGTTTTAATTAATTTTCTTTATTTATAGATAAAATTACCAATTTGAACTTTTGTCACATACATTGTTTCGCAAGCGGATCCTTCCGTATCTGTTCGGGATAGGCTTGTGTGGGTGTATTGTGGGATTGCTCCTTGGTGTGATGTGAATTTCATATCCACAAGTTCTCCTTCAATTTTTACCTTGTCGTAAAGTTTTAATTTCAACATTGCAGCCATAACATTGTTGTTTGCAGGGATTATATGTGTGTGAGAAATATGAGATGTTATATATTGTTCTGTTAATGGCGTATCATATTTCCATTGCCAATATAAGATTCTAGAACCTGTCAATTCTACTTTTTGACTATATATTTTAAAATACTTTTTGAAAAATTGAGGTTCACTCATGTCTTTTCCCCAAGTTGCTCCTAAATCGTATAATGCCGATTTATCAAAATATCCTTTGGTCAATAGAAAATCATGATTAAATGCAACAACTCGACCGGATAAAGTATAATGTGCTTGTGGAATAAGTTCTACCTTAGTTTTGCTAATTAGTGATTTGTATGTAAAAGTTTTAGCTTTTTGCAAATCTTTAGAATAGTTTTTTTGAACGGGATCATTTATTAGTGAAATTTCGCTATTTGTAAATCCGCTCGGAATGGCAATCCCAAATTTTAACCAATAAGCAATCCAACCACGAAACATAAACATCAAAACAATTACACTAACAATAGTGATTTTTTCAAGTCTATATTGATAATTTAAGGTGTCTCTATAAAGTTTAGCATCAATTTGTGCTGTTGTAGAGCTGTTAAAAACACTATCCATTCTGCTATTTTACATTGTATTTAATTCAAAGTAAAGAATGTTATTGTGTTAATAATTGTTAACATTTTCGCCGAAAATTTAAAGATTATTCCTAATGATGTCGATAACACTTATGTAATCAGAAAGTCCAAGGAGTAAACAATAATGCTAAAGAAGATAACAACACCATCAAATAACAGATGCGAATGTGTTGAATTAATATTAAGAGGAGCAAAGAAACGCAGAACATTAGCGTATTCAAATGCTGCAATGATAAATTCAGATGCAGGTATGAAGGCAAATTTGGTTGCTGTTAAGTAGCACAAAATTTGTTAAAACTTAAAATAATAAGAAAAGAGAGTTTTTTAATAAAGCCGGTAAGCTGTGTGCTTCCGGCATTTTTATTTATGCTAGAATATTTGTTATGAAATCTTTTTTATTAGACCTGCTTGATTGGATTTACAAGAAAAAATGTTACTTTTGTAAACGTTCAAAAGAATCTGTAAAAATGTGTTCTGATTGTTTTGATGAACTGGAATTTTTGCCTGTTCAAGTAAATAGAAAATTTAAAGGGGTAAATATTTATTGTGCCGGTGTTTATTCTAAAAATCTTCAAAAACTTATCCGAGGTTTAAAATACCATGGCCAAAGAGAATTAGCCTATTATCTTGCAAAATTCATGTATGAATATTGGAAAAGGTTAGATTTAGGGGATGATTTTCAAATTGTACCCGTTCCAATTTTCCCAAAGCGTGAAAAGAAACGAAAATACAACCACATGGATCTTGTTGCGGGTGAACTTGCAAAACTTGGGGATTTTGTAGTAAATACCGATACAATCAAACGAACTAAAGATACAAAACCGCAATATAAATTAAACAAATCCCAAAGAATTGAAAATTTGTCGAATGCTTTTTCTGTCGACAAATCAAAACTGATTGAAGGTAAAAAATTACTAATAATTGATGACATCTGCACAACCGGATCAACTTTTGAAGAAATGATAAAAGAGTTTAATAATGCAGGAATTTATGATATAGTTTGTTTTGCAGCAACGACTCCTTGGGGAGGTTAAATGATTATTTCAGAATTTGCAAAATATTTACAAGAACATAACGATGATTTACTTACCCACAAAACCACTCCACTAAAACTTTTATACAAGTGGTTAAAAACCGTTATTAATAAAAATCCTAAAACGAATATTGACAAAATTGCCCACAAAGAAATTTTGTATTGCGAAAATAAAAATGGAGACTACTTAATAGTTGGGAAATCCGATAGTGGAAGGGTTTTAGTTTCAGCATTAATTAAATTTGCCAAAAGTTATGAAAACTATAATCATGCCAAATGGATTGAAATGACTGAAAAATCTCTTCGCAAAAAAGACGAGTAGTATTTGTAATCAAATTGAAAATATGATATATTTTACAAAGAATTGAGGGTTTATAAAAATGGCAGAAAATCTAAAATATAAAATCAATGGTTACGGCAATGAAATAATTTTCAAAAAAGACGATCAAACCTTTACTGATATTGCGGTGAACGGGCTTGGAATTACAATAAATGGGAATAACAACAAAGTAACTATTGAATTGCCTGCTAATTTTATAAATACCGCAATCGTTATAGACGGTGATAATAACAAATTTTCTCTAAAAACGACCAAGCATAGAACAATCAGGCACACAACATTTGGACTCGAAGGCGGTTCAGAAATGACTGTCGGAAGTGGGCTTTCAGTTTATCGAGATGTTCATATTGTAGCCAAAAACGGTAAGAATATTTCAATTGGGGATGAGTGTATGTTTGCTCGAGAAATCATGATTAGAAATAATGACGGGCATGTAATTCTTGACAAAACTACAGGAGAGGTTTTGAACCCTCCGGAGGATATTGTTATTGGGGATAATGTTTGGGTTGGGGCAAGAGTAATGATTTTGAAAGGTACTGTTGTCCCAAACGGTTCTGTAGTCGGAGCTATGGCAATGGTCAATAAAAAATTTGAAGAAGAAAATATTCTAATTGCCGGAGTTCCTGCCAAAAAAGTTCGTTCAAATATAGAATGGCGAAGAGAAGATTTTGCTAAATATATGAAGAATAACCCGTCATCTTTTTAATAGAAATATTATAGCAAATTTTTTAATATTGTATTAATTGTAGTTAACTTTGCCCTGTTAGACTTAATAATTTCAAGATTTTTTAAGATGTTTTGCTACAATTCTTCGTTTGTTTTAAATCCGCCAAAAGAAAAATGTTGATTTATTAACAAATCAAATGGATAGACCCTGAATCACGCACTTCGCTACCGCTCGTGCTGTTCAGGGTGACACCTCAATAGTCGTCATTCTGAGGGCACGCGAGCAAGAGGATGTAATAAAAACGCTACAACTTATGCTTATGGAATGGGACGACCTGGGGTTGGAACAGCATGTGCGGCTTTAATATTCAAGGACGGGTGGAAAATTTCTAACGATTATCCTTGGAATTAATTCCATTCAAAAATATTGCTTTTAATAACAATGAACTTGTGCTAAAATCTATTATTATGAAAAAGATTTTTATTATATTGGCATTATTATTAACTTCAGGATTAGGTGCATTCGCTCAAGATACCAATTTAACATTTTTATACATCAACGGCTCAAACAATAACGATACAAAAATGAAGGACTGGTATATAAATGGGGTAAATAAACTTCATCCTGTAATGAAAAAAAAGTTTGAAAAAAACTCTGCGATAAAAAAATGGACCAAAGATAATAAATTAACTATAGAGGATAAACCACAAATATTTTTCTGGGGTTACAACAGCAAAACCGATTTGGATTTTGTCAAAGACAGATTAAATATTTCAAAAGCGTACAGTTCAACTCTTGCTTACGAAGTTCGTAGTTTACTTACTCAATTTATGCATGACGCAATTTGGGTACAAAAAACTCATAATATGCTACCTATTTTAGATGAATTGAATGAAGAAGTTAAAATTCAAGCTAAAAACGGTCAAAATGTAATTCTGTTTGGATATTCAGCGGGTTCTTTTGTTACTTATCAATATTTAGTTTACAAAATCCCTTATATCAATTTGGAGAAACTTTTTGAAGCTCTTCAAGTTGATGAAGAGACATTGAATTTTGTCAAAGCAAATCCGCAAAAAGATACGTGCCTTTCTGCAATCTCTTATGACAAAGGCAACTTAGGGGTTTTAACAAATGGGGGGCATTTAGTTCTAAATCAAAATCCTGAAAAATTAAAAGAAAATTATTTAAAAATGGATGAAGCGACAGACAAATACTGTGCACCTAAGGGTTATGTTCGAGGAGTTGTGAATTTTGCAAGTCCTGTACCTTTATTTTATTCAGATATTGCCGATCCGAATTATGATTTTAATTATTACAACAAATATTTAATCAAATATGTTTTGGAAAACGGGATTTATTTCTTGACCGTAAACTTTAGAGAAGACCCGTTGGGATTTCCGTCCAGCAGAAATCTTACAAATGAACAAATTGCAGAAAAGTTAGGGCTTGATATTATCAACCCGACAGGTGTAATTTATGACCATTCAAGTGTTTGGTCAAGACGCTCCGCTCTTTTTGCTCACACTTCTTATTGGACAGCAAGAGGAACTTTTACAAACGGAGTTGTTAAAAGTTTTGTCAATGGAACAAAATTTCAATATGATACAAAATATCAAAACAAAGTGTTAAAAAAGAAAAGTAAGAAATCAGAGGTATTATAATGACACAAACAAAAGTAAATTCAGTATTATTTGACCCCGGGTATGCCCAACATACAACAATTTTATCTATAGGTTCAGAATATTTATATGCTCAAATTAATCAATTCAAAAATTTGGGTCAGAGAAAAATGAAATTCAAAATGCTTTATCCGCAAATTTTAAAAATGGCTGATAATAATGTTGGATTTTGCTTAGGAAGCTTGCTTTGGGCGGTTTATATAAAATCTTTAGGGGATAATATCGAAATTGAAGGGAACCCATGTTTAGGCGGAACTTATGACGAAGCAGAAACTGTTGAGGAAGCCGATTTTTCTATAGAATTCTTTACTCAAATAAAAAAAGATACAAAATATTACCTTGGAAAAGATTACCAAATTAACCCGACATATATCAAAATTCTTGAATTATATAAAGAATTTTTGACCTTGAATTTCAGTTTTGTTAACACAAAAACGACCGGAGAGGTAAAACTTCCACAAGGTTTTAAAATTCCAAATGAAGAAGATTTGAACAAAATTCATTCTAAAATTCAAGAAGTAATTTCAAACGGACAATTATTAGAAATGTTGCCATTACTTGATTTGGTATACGAAGGATAAGATGGATAATTTAAAAGAAAAACTTAACCAAATGTTCATTCTCGGAACAGAGGGCGGATACTATAAAGAGTTGCTAAAACAAGGTTTAGGGGGAATTATATTTTTTACAAAAGATATTCAAACCCCTGAACAATTTAAGGCTCTTATATCTGATATAAAAGCGGAAGCGAAAATTCCACCTTTTTTATCAATTGACCAAGAAGGCGGAAGGGTAGAACGAACCGAAAATATTCATAATGGGAAGAAATATTTATCTGCCAAATTTGCATTTGAAAAAGGAGAAGATTTTTTAAAACAGCAAACAGAGGATATTGCAAAAGAACTAAAATCATACGGGATAAATTTAAATTTCTCGCCATGCATTGATACAAACACAAATCCCAATAATCCTATAATCGGTGTTAGAGCATTTTCTTCTAATCCGGATGAAGTTATTGTAGGAGAAAAAATTGTATCAAAAACCTATGAAAAAAATGACATAATTCCTTGTGTGAAACATTTCCCCGGGCATGGAGATGCCAATTCGGACAGCCATTTAACTTTACCTAAAATAGACTTACCATTAGAAGAGATGGAGAAAACTCACATCAAACCATTCAAATCTGCAATAGAAAACGGGATTGATATGGTTATGGTTGCACATCTTTTCTGTACCTGTTTTGAGAAAGAAGAAATACCAACATCTTTAAGCAAAAATGCCATTACATATTTAAGAAATGCCCTGCATTTTAATGGAGTTGCGGTTTCAGACGATATGGTTATGAAAGGGGTTGCAAAATTTGGAGATGTTGAAGCTTGTGAAATTGGAATAAGAGCAGGTTTAAACCTATTCATCTATAGATATTCAGACGAAAAAACTCTTAATATAATCCAATCAATTTATGAAAAAGCCAAAACAGATATGGATTTGCAAACAAAAATTGAAGAGTCTTATAACAAAATAATTCAGCTTAAAAATAAATACAATTTTACATAAAAATTTTTCACAAACTTGCGTAAAATATTTCTCTTAGTTATAATTAAATTTAATAAAGGGAGAGTGTATGAATTTAGAGAATATAAAAAAAGTTGATCCGCAAGTTGCACAGCAAATCGAATTGGAATTACAAAGACAACAAGAAACAATTGAACTTATTGCGAGTGAAAATTGTACGTCTTTAGCTGTTATGGAAGCATGCGGAAGCGTTTTGACAAATAAATACGCAGAAGGCAAACCTCATAAAAGGTACTACAACGGATGTGAGCATATTGATGTAATTGAAGAAATTGCACAAAAAAGAGCATGTGAACTTTTCCACATGGAGCATGCCAATGTTCAACCTCATAGTGGTGCTCAAGCAAATATGGCAGTGTTTATGGCTACAATGAAACCCGGAGATAGGGTTTTGAGCATGGATTTGTCAAATGGTGGACACCTTTCTCATGGTTCTCCTGTAAACTTTTCCGGCATGTATTTTGATGTAAAAAGTTATGGAATAAATGAAAACGGTGAAATTGATTACGATGATGTTCGCAAGATGGCAATCGAACATAAACCGAAATTAATAATTTGTGGTGCAAGTAATTATTCTAAAATTATCGACTTCAAAAAATTTAGAGAAATTGCTGATGAAGTTGGAGCATTATTGCTTGCTGATATTGCACACATCGCAGGACTTGTTGTCGCTGGAGTTCATCCATCTCCTGCTCCGTATTGTGATTTTGTTACAACAACAACTCACAAATCCCTAAGAGGTCCACGTGGCGGAATTATTATGTGCAAAGAAAAATTTGCAAAAGATATTGATAAAGCCGTATTCCCTGGAATGCAAGGCGGACCGCTTGAACATATTATTGCAGGAAAAGCTGTTGCACTTTTGGAAGCTTCTAAGCTTGAATTTATTGACTATGCAAAACAGATTGTAAAAAATGCTAAAGCCTTGGCACAAGGATTGATGGATAACGGACTTGATATTGTTGGCGGAATGACAGAAAATCACCTTATGACTCTTGATTTGAGAAAAACAGGTAAGACAGGTAAAGATATGGCAAATGTATTAGAAAGAGTAGGAATTACCGCAAATAAAAATACCGTACCAAATGATCCGCAAAGCCCGTTTGTTACAAGCGGAATAAGACTAGGTACACCTGCTGTAACAACAAGAGGATTTAAAGAGGACGATATGAAAGAAGTTGCAAAAATTATTGCATCTGCGATATTTTCGTCAGATAATGAAGAAGAATTGAACAAATTGAGAGAAAAATCTCTTCAACTTTGTAAAAAATATCCACTATACAGTAAGTAAAAATTAAGGAGAAAAATTATAATTATCAAGTTAACACACGCACATATAATCGGAACAATAATAGCCTATATTTTGGGGGTATTTTTAGTTCCTATGGTTATAAATTTTTCAAAAAAAGAAGGTCTTGTTGATTTGCCTAATGCAAGAAAAATTCATACAAAACCGATTTCAAGAATTGGTGGAGTTGCAATTTGGGCAAGTACAATGCTTACCTTCCTTTGCTTGGTAATTCTAAGCTATTATCCTTACGGAAAACTATTATCAGGGATTTTGCTTGGTGGTTCATTGATGTTCCTACTTGGATTGATTGATGATGTGTATTGCCTTGGTGCAAAATTCAAATTATTAATTCAAGTCGCAATTGCAACAATAGTGTACCTTTTAGGGGTTCAAATCAACAGCGTCCCGTTTTTTGGCGGAATAGATTTGGGATTATTTTCATACCCGATTACATTATTGTGGATTGTCGGAATTTCAAACGCAATGAACTTTATTGACGGAGTTGACGGGCTTGCAGGTTCTGTGGTAACTGTTAACGCTATCACTTTAGCTATTTTAGCAATCACTTTAACTCCTCCAAATCCGATTAGTGCATTGATTGGATTTATTTTGGCAGGTTCAATGCTTGCATTTTTAACATTCAACTTTAATCCTGCAAAAATCTTTATGGGAGATAGCGGTTCATTATTTTCAGGATTTTTGCTTGCTGCAATATCAATTACAGGAGTAATGAAAGTTGCAACTTTAGCAATCTTGTTGCCGTTTGTAGTTTTGGCAGTACCGATTATTGATATTACTTACGCAAGTGTTCGTAGAATATGCAAGGGTCAATCACCATTTGTGGCTGATGCAGAACATATTCATCACAAATTGTTACATGCAGGTTTTTCACAAAAGAAAACTGTTTGTATCTTAACATCTGTTGCTATCGTCGCAGGTGGATTAGCTTGTTTATTTGCAAGCCACAACGCAATTAAATACGATTTCTTTTTGACTCTTATTTTAGTTGGCGTAATGCTTTTACTAAACTTAATACGAGTATTGACAAAGAAATAGAACTATCTTATAATACAACATGGAAAAACGAGAACTTGATTACTCAGTTTTAAACAGGTTTTATTTTCTGCAACCTGAATAAAATATTTAAGTGCAGGTTCTTCTATAAAATGTAAGTTAAGCAAGCCAAATAGGCGAACTTAACTGAAGGTTGCATAAAATAAACCGGATAGAAGGATTTAGTAAGATGAAAGTAGACGCAATCGACAGTAACGACAGAAGACGCAGTTGTTTATTACCAATGGCTCAAGGGGCAGGAATTGGTGCTGTTACAGGTTATGTGGCAAAATATGCTCAACCGTTAACACCACAAGAAAAAAGCGGACATTATCCAAAAGTGATTGACAGTATTAACGCTCAAGCAAAGGCTTTTGGTCCAAAAACAGAAGAATATCTTAGAAATATCAAGTCTAATAATAATATGAGTTTAGCCGAAGATACTTTTGTAAAAATGTTTGACGGCTTAAAAGAAGGGGATCACGTAAGCAAAGGTACAATTAGAAGTGCATTAAAATCATTGAAAAAGCCTAGTGACATTTCTGCATTCAAAAGACTTTGCAAAGAGTCAGAAGAAGTAGCTGCAAAAACAGCAAAACAATGTATTAGTGCTTACAATTTGGTGACAAAACACATTCGTCCAACTTCATTCTATGTTTTGGCAGGTGCCGTAGTTGGTGCTGTTGTTGCACTGGTTAAAGATATTTTAAAAACAGATGTAAAACATAGTTAAAAAGTATTTTTATTAATTGAGTCTAATAAAAATAAAGACAGGTTCACCACCTGTCATTTTTTTTACAAAATAAGTTGTTTTTACCTAAAAAGCACAATATTCGTTGTCAAATTCACTGTCATAACCGAAATCTGCAAATAATTTCATTCGGTTTTTTGCCATATCTTCTTGTGCCTTTTGCTCGTAATCAAGAATTTTTTGTCTTAATTCTTTGTTTTCTTTCGGAAACAATTTTAACAATTGCTTCAAATCAAACAAGCATAAACTAATTTCAGGCATTCTTAAATCTCCTCATATAGCTTCACATCTATATAAAAAATTTTTGGAAGTCGAAATTGCTCAAAATAGTCCAAATATAAATTTATGTAAAGAATATATACTATTTATTTAAGTTATAGTTTTCGATAAATATTGCTAAAACACCGACAAAACCAATGGCAAACAAGCAAATTGAAATAATTTCGGCAATCGGAACGGAGGCAACATTCAGTGCACTATCAACTCGAATTTGCTCAATAAAAAATCGAATGACAGAATATAGCATTAAGTATGCAAAAAATGGTAGTCCTCTGAAATTTTTTCCGAATTTTAAATAAATTAAAAGCAAAATTCCAAACCCAAACAAATCCAAAACACTTTCATACAAAAAAGTCGGGTGGAACAATCTGTAATCACTATATATCGAAACTCTTTTGCTAATTGGGACAAATAATCCCCACTTTTGACTTGCAACCGGAAGTCCGTAAGCTTCTGAATTAAAATAATTTCCCCAACGACCGATAGCTTGACCTAAAATAGTTGTGCAAGAAAGAGCGTCAACAATACTCATCACAGGGATTTTAAGTTTTTTAGCAATAATTGTCATGCTCAAAACACCACCTAATATTGCCCCATGGATTGATAAACCTCCCTGACGGATATCTAAAATCTGCAGGGGATGTTGAACTAAATAATAATGCGGATTTAATAAACAAAAATACAATCTGGCACCAAGAATCCCTGCAAAAATAATATATGGAGCATACTCAATAATAACATCTTTAGGCAAATTTTTGTTTATTCTGTTGTAAATAATATTTGCACTAATCATAGCCACAAATATAGCGGTTGCCATAGTTATTCCATACCAATAAATCGGCAATCCGAACAAATTAAACGCAACATCATTTGGAGCAGTTATAATCATTTTGTTTTATTCCACAACAGTTTTAGGGGTTTGAGGTTCTTGGATTTTCTTGATTTGCTCTTCAACATCAGTTCTATCCTGAGCGTTAGGGCTTAATTCAAGATATTTTTCATAATTTTTAACAGCAGAATCATAAAGTTCTGCAACTAATTTTTTCTCTTTATCAGACATTTTATATTCTTGAAGTGTATCAATTTCGTCCGCTTTTGGTGAATATAGAGAGTCATCAACATCATTCATTCTTACTCTTCCTTGCTCCATATCGACAGCAAGGTTATTTTCAGCCGTTGCTAGTGAATAATAAACATCAGGAACATTAGATTTTATTTTCAAAGCCTTTTTATATTCTTCAACAGCATTGGTATAATCTTCTGCTTTAGTGTATGCAACAGCAAGGTTGTAATGTGTTTCAAAAATTGAAGGATCAAGATCAATACTTGATTTCAGACGTTCAATCGCTTGGGTATAATCACCTTTTTCCATATAACTTTGAGCTTTGTTATTCAAATCTTGAACGGCTAAATTGTTGATACAAGCGGTTGATGCGACGGCAACAAATAAAATACTTGCAATTAAAAGAACCTTTTTCATATCTATCCCTCTTCTAAAACATGTTAAGCTGTTGTTAAACTAATTATAATTTAATAATAAAAATATGGCAAATTTAATTAATTTAAGTTACAATAAAGGGGTAAAAAGGAGAATTATATGTCAGATGATAAAGTAGTAAGCCTTGGGGAAAAGAAAAAGCATCTTGAAGGCGAAAAACTACATAGCCATAATGAAGAGAATAAAAATGAAGATTTAGTATATTGCAGTTTTTGCGGACGTCCTAACACTCAAGTAATTAAAATGATACAAGGCCCTGGTGTTAATATTTGTTCTGAGTGTACGATGATTGCCGTTCAATACTTGATATTGCAAGACAGAATGCCATCTGCTGAGGCTCAACATATTTTAGACGCATTTTGGGGAAAGGCAAGATAGAACAAAAGTTATGACTAGCTCAAAATTCAAACAACTTAATCCTTTTGAACTAAAATCAGCTCTTACAAATTTACTATCAAAAGTAAATTCAGTACAAGATGTTCAAAATTGTGTTGCTGACTTTGAAATGTTTGAAGCCCAAAATGACAAAACAGTTTTAACAAAACTTCTTTTTAAAGAATTAGCAAATTCAAAAGTGGAAAAAATTCCGCTGGTTTGTTTTATGCTCGAAAAATATACGCCAAAAGATGAACTTATCAATGGACTTTGGGAAACATTGAAAAATAAAAGTCTTGATAGCGAAGTAAAAATCACTATCCTAAATTTGCTTAGAGAGCTTGATGCTGATTGGTCTTATGAGTCTTGTGAGGAAATTTTAGGCGATGATGGAGATATTCTTGACGCTAATACGAAGCAAATGCTAAATTCTGCAATTATCAATCCCGAAGTTCAAATTGATTTTATGGACTTTTTAGCATCAATAAAAGTTCAAGATAAAATTACTCTCCTGAATTCATTTGCAGAAGATTTCACTGATGATGTTTTAGCAAATATTCTAATCCCTGTTTTTGAATCCGAACCTAATAGCCCGCAAGGGATTGAAGCTCTTAAACTTTTAGGATCTACAAAATCTCAATTGGCATTACACGTTTTAGAAGAAATGTCAAAAGTTGCCAAAGGGGAACTTGCTCAACACATTAGAAAAAGCCTTTCTACATTGAAAATTTCAGGTATTAGAGAAGATAATACTAAAGAATTTTATGCAAAAATTTTGTCAAACAGTAAACCTCATAAGTTTTACTTAACCTACCCTGACGGTCATGGCGATATGGCAATGATTTTCACCAGACTTACAGATGAAGAAAAAATTCGATTTGTATCTATCGTAATAAACCTTGAAACAGGAATTAAAGATTGTTTTGGATTTTTTGAAATATCTCAATTTGAATGTGACAAAATTTTAGAACGATTTTTGAGAGATGAAAAAACTGTAGACATAGCACCTGATGCGTTTAAAACAATTTTGTATAATGCAGAACTCAAAACAATTGAGCGAAATCACAATGATTGGAAACTCCCATACGAGTACGTTTGTTGGAAAAATTTATTGATTGACATTGATTTTGATATTGAACCGATTGAGCAAATATTGAAAGAACAAATTTTGCCAACAAAGCCGGATAATTCAATTGTTGACAAACTTGCTAAAATGAAAATTTTATCACATTGGTTTTTGGATGCTGATTACAGTGATGAGTTTGAAAATTTAATAAAAGAACTAAAATCAACCGATAATCTTGATGAATTAGTTGCTCAAAACATTGAAAAAGTTTTTTATGAGGAAGAAAAACTTTCTTGGATAGACAAGCTTAAAATGGCAGCATTTATCAAATACTCAATAGGAAAAGATGATGAAAGCTCATTGATTTTAGGATTGACTCAGGATGAAAATCTTATGAGCAAATTGTTTGAGAATACCTTAAAACGTAGTATTTATGAATATTTAATGACTATTAAATATAATAAAGATTTAAATACCGAAAACTTTTCACCTGACGAAATTGACGATAAAATCAAGTATATTGAAGAAAAGTGGGTGCAAAATGTATAAAGTAATGGCTCTTGATATTGGAACAAAAAGAATTGGTATTGCACTGAGCGATTACCTTTTGATGCTATCTAACGGTCATTCTTATATTGCAAGAGAACCTGAGGATAAAGCAATTGAGACAATTTATAAAATAGCAAAAGAAAATAATGTCAAAAAAATTGTTGTCGGAATTCCTCTAAATATGGACGGAACAAAAGGATTTCAGGCTCAAAATTGTGAGGAATTTGCATCTAAAATCGAAGGTTATGAAATAATTAAAGAGGACGAAAGACTCACATCTGACACTGCAGAAGAAAATCTTCGTAACAAAAAAATTGATTTCAGAAAAGATAAAGGATTAGTTGATATTGAAAGTGCTTGTATTATACTGGAACAATACCTTGCACGAAACGAAAAGTAAAAGTCTTAAAAATAAACATAAGGAGAAAAAAAATGGCAGAAGAAAATGAAAATTTAATCGAAATTACTGATGATGACGGTACAGTAATCAAATGCGAACTATATGATATAATCGAATTTGAGGACAAACAATACGCACTACTTGTTGAAGTTAACGATGAAGATGAAGAAGTTGACCCGGAAGTTGTATTGATGAAATATATTGAAGAAGGCGAAGAAAGCTACTTTGAAACAATTGATGATGATGACGAATTTGAAAGAGTTTCAGACTATATTGAAAGTCTAAGCCCAGAAGATGATGACGAAACAGAAGAATAAGGACTAATATTTTGTTTGAAAAATTCACTGAAAAAGCACTTAACGTAATAGTAGAAGCACAAAATATTGCGATATATGACCATTCCGACAAGGTTTTGGCAGAATATTTGCTGCTTGCAATAGTTAAAGAAACAAGAGGATTTTGTGCAAAAATATTCAAATCGTATAATGTAACTTACGAGCGATTGGCAGAAGAAATTTACCTGTCTTTGAATATCGAAGAATCGGACATGAATTCTTCAATACCTTTCAGTGATGACTGCAAACGCATTTTGCAAGAGACAATGCAACTTGCAGGCAACCAAACTGTCCACTATGAACATATTGTTCTTGCGGCAATTAATGATAAACAATCAAAAATTCCGCAATATCTTGAAAATGTCGGATTTGATATTGAAAAATCACTTCCGCTAATTCAGAAACTTGTTCAAAGAAAAGAAAAGAAAACTTTTCACCCTGAAATGGATGAAAATAAAGAGCCTGAAATCAATTTGGCAAGAGAAACAGACTCGTTATTTGATAATGAAGAATCTGCAAAAGTCTTTAAAAGGGCGGTTGCAAAGCTTTCTGCATCTAACTACGAAATTTTAGGGACAGAACAAATTATTTCATCAGTTTTGGAAGATAAAGAGTCCCCACTTGTCAAAATCTTGGCTCAATTTGGAGTGACTGAAGAACTTTTTGAAGAAAAATTATCCAAAATTCAATCTAGAAAAGCCGAATACGAAGGAAGACAAATTGTCTTTACTCCAAATGCGTTTATAGCAATGAATTTGGCACTCCAAACGGCAAAAGAATTGGGATCATCAGAGGTTCTACCGGAGCACATGATTTTAGGTCTTTTGAAAACCAAAAAAGGTATTGCATATAATATTTTCAAAGAACTACACATCAATGATGACGATTTGGCTCATGGAATTATCAAACCAATTGAAAAACAAATGCCTGAAACTCTTACTATTCTAAGACTTGCAAAACAAGAAGCAAGAAGAATGGGGCGTGGTGTTGTCGGAACCGAAATGATTTTACTCGGAATAATCGGAGAAGCAACCGGGGTTGGTGCAATTGTACTAAACGAATTAGAAATAAATATTCGAGATGCAAGACTGATTGTATCTCGACTCGTTGGCAGTGATAATGAGTATTCTGATGATATTGTTTATACCAAACGTGCAAAACGAATTCTCGAAACTGCTTGGGATTATGCTAAAAAAGCTAACAAAACCAAAATTGAATCATCTGACTTGTTATGGGCAATTACGACTGAACCGGAATCCCTTGCTATGCAATCACTTGAACAACTTGGAACTGATGTCGTTGAAATTAGGGAAGGCATCAAAAAACACAGTTCAAATTTATAATTATGAATAAAATTCATCACACAATTGAATTATTCTTGAAAAAATATCAACTTGATAAACCAGAAAAGGTATATTTGTGTGCTTTTTCAGGTGGTTACGATTCAATGTGTCTGTTGAACTCTTTAAAAATAGTTGCACCTCAAAATAAAATCATTGCAATACACCTGAACCACAATTGGCGAGGAGAAGAGAGCGATTTAGAAGAACAAAATTGCAAGGATTTTTGTAATAGAATTAGGGTCGAATTTTATTGTGAAAAATTACCATCAACTGTTCCGCACACCGAAACCGCCGCAAGAGATGCACGATACAATTTTTTTGAAAAATGCAAAGAAAAATTTGAAAGTGAAATTATTTTTACGGCACACAACCAAAATGACAATGCAGAAACCCTTATTTATCGAATTTGTAAAGGCACAGGAATTCCAGGACTTTGCGGGATTGCAGAAAAACGGGGCTTTTACTACCGACCGCTTTTACACACAAAAAGAGAAGAAATTGAAAAATACTGCAAAGATTTCAATTTAAACCCTAACAATGACAGCTCTAATACTGATACCACCTACAAAAGAAACTTTATTCGAGCTGAAATTTTACCAAAATTACAAAAAATAAACCCAAATTCTACTGTGATGATAAATTCGCTATCAGAAGCCGCAAAAGAAGATTGCGAAATAGTAGAAGAGTATTTGAATTTAATTTTAAACAAAATCTCAATCAAAAATAAACTAAAAACTCAAGATTTTTTGCAGCTTTCTACCCCTGTACAAAAACGAATTATTTATAATATTTTTATTCAAAATAATTTGGATTACGATAGCAAAAAAATAACAAATATTTTAGAAAAAATTAAAGAAAATTCCACATCAAAATCAGGTAAAACCTGTTCTCTAACAACAAATTTATGGATTTTTGTTAATTATGATTTTATTGAAATTATCAGAAAAAAATCTCAAAATTTTTCTAAAATTTTAATAAATAAAACAGGAAATTTTGAACAAAACGGAACTGTTTTTTCAGTGGAAAAATGTACAGAAAAACCTGAAATTTTTCCAAAAGAAAATGCAAATATCGCTTATGTAAATTTAGAAAATTTTGATTTTAATTTTGAACTTAGACCACGCCAAGAAGGAGATATAATAACGCCTTTCGGAATGAATGGAACTCAAAAAATAAAAAAATATTTGAACTCAAAAAAAATTCCAAAACATGAAAAAGAAAATCTTTTATTTTTTGCCAAAAAAAATGAAATACTATGGGCAATTAATGTCGGATTGAGTAATAAAGTAAAGGTGACAACAAAACCAACACACAAATTGACTATAACACGAAGAGAGGATAAAAATGAATATTGATATTAAAGAAAGTGATTTGAAAGTATTATTTAGCGAAGAACAACTCCAAACAAGAATAAAAGAGCTTGCTCAGGAAATGAACAAATTTTATAATGGCGAAGAAGTAATTGCCATTTGCGTTTTGAAGGGTGCAGTTATGTTTGCAGTTGATCTTGTTAAACATCTCAACATGCCACTTCAAATGGAATTTATAAGACTTTCAAGTTATGGCTCTGCGATGTCGACCTCAGGAAAAGTGAATGCTGTTGATATCAAATTACCGGATTTGAACGGCAAAAATGTTCTAATTATCGAGGATATTGTGGATACAGGACTTACCGCAAGATTTTTGACTGATTTTATGCAATGTAATTTCAATGCAAAATCAATAAAATTCTGCTCTCTTTTAGATAAAAAAATCACACGAAAAATTGACATCGAACCGGATTACTACGGATTTGAAGTTGATGACAAATTTGTGGTTGGTTATGGGCTTGATTATGAAGGATATTACAGAAATTTAAGGTACATCGGATACGTAGAAAAGGCTTAATTTTGTACAAAAATGCAATCGAAAAAATAAATAAATTCTACAAAATTGACTTGAATAATGAACCGCAAAAAATGTTTGATATTTTAGGTGAAATTATCCAAGTCGATGCCTGTGGAATTTTTTATTTAAGCCCAAATAATTTGTCTCTTGAATTTAAAAAAAATCTGAATATTGAAAAAAATATTCAAATTTCTGAAGATTTTTCAAACGAAATATTTGAAAATAAAACTATAAATTTAGAAGAAAAAATCTCAAAAATTTTAAAAATAAATACAAATATTTTAGTTCAAAAATTAACCGCAAAAGACGCAGTATTCGGGCTTTTACTAATTGAAAGATGCCAAAATTTTACCAAAGATGAATCTATAATTTTTCAAACTTGTTCCTCAATTATTTCAAATTTGATAAAAGATTTGGAACTGTCAAAAGTTTTGAAGATGCAAGTCGAAGCACTCCAAAATGGAATAGTTGAAACGCATAGAGCTTTCGATACAATCAAAAAACAAAACAAAAAAATTAAAGAGAACGAAAAACTTCAAAACGAATTTATTGCAAATATTTCTCACGATTTGCGAAGCCCGTTGAATTCAATTATTGGTTTTTCGGAGGCTCTTTCTAATAAAATTTTTGGAGATTTGACTGAAAAACAAAGTGAATACATTGAGGATATCAGGCTTTCCGGAATTCGACTTTTAGGAATGATTAATGAAGTTCTTGATATAGCCAAAATAAATTCACACACAATCAAATTAAATTTATCTCAAGTTGACCTGAATTTGGCAATTGATGAGGTTTGCAATATCCTCACCCCCGCACTCAACAAAAAGCATATCACAATTGAAAAGCACGTTGAACAAATCACGTTTGTTGCAGATTACATCAAAATTCAACAAATTTTATTTAATTTAATTGGGAATGCAATAAAATTTTCACACCCAAATGGAAAAATCGTAATTTTTACCCAATCAACGGACAAAGATATTTTGATAAAAATACAAGATTTTGGAATTGGGATTGATAAAAAATTCCACAAAAAAATCTTCAATAAATTTTACCAAGTAGAAAATCCGATGTCCAAAACAGAAACCTCAACCGGATTAGGACTTACAATTGCAAAGGAATTTATTAAACTTCACAACGGAAAAATCAAACTGGAAAGTGAGTCCAATAAAGGTTCAACTTTTACAATCATAATTCCTAAAGTGGATAATTATTAAGGGACAAGGAAATAGGCTCATTACATACTCATTCTTCGCAAAAATTTTTCTAAGTTTTCAGAATGACATAAAAATGTAACGAACTTGTTCCCCTATTTTTTAACCTTCCAAGGGTAGTTCTTATCAATTTTCCAACCAGAACGTCTTATGTAATCAGCACAATATTGACCTCTATTTAAACAATTATCCCTAACTCCATTCATAGATTTATCATATCCTTGAGGTTGAACTCCTCCTCCATCTGTTTGGGTTCGAGTCAAGAAAAACAAATCTCTGCCGGCTCTATTGGGTTCGGCACCTCCGTTTATATCGACCAAAATCAAATTATATGGTGCTAGTGTGTAACCGTCTTGGGTAGTTTTATAAAATGCGGTATAAATAATATAAAAGAACCCGTCTGCAGTTAAAAATGATACTTTCGTGTTAGGGTCATATACAGAATTTGTTGTATTAGAATTATCTATAAAAGTAAAAGGATGATTGTTTTTGTACCCGCAAACTGTATACCCTGAACAATAAGTCAAAACTTTTAAATATGGTGCCCAATATGTTTTGAAATATTTTTCAGCTCCCATATCAAAAGATTCCTGAACACTTGGCTCTCCAACATCATCATAAGACAATTTATAAGCCTGATTAATTACAGAAATTGCACGTTGAAGTTTTGTTACCGTTTGGTTCTTTTGGTAATTTTCAATAAGTGTCGGAATTGTCATTGCTGCCACCACTCCAATTATGCCAAGGGTGATTAGAACTTCCGCCAAAGTGAAGGCAAGTTCCTTTTTTTTTATTCCCTTAAAAATTTTCTTCATATTTATATCCTTTCTTAATTTTAATGTTGGGCTAGAAAGCCCAACCTACTTTATGTAACCCTTGTCCCATATTACAAGTGGCAATCAGTTCCTCTTTTAAAAACAGACATCTGTTTTATGTATGCAATACAATAAAGATATTACATTATAAGATTGCATGTATGCAATACAAAAATGAAAAAACTTTACAATTAATAAAAAATTTAGGGAAAGTAATCAAAAATTTTCGGGTTGCAAAAACAGGGAAAAGCTTGAATACTTTTTCTTATGAATACGAACTTAGCCCCGGAAATGTCAGTCGAATTGAAAACGGGCAAATTGAACCTAAAATTGTAATGTTGTGGAGGATTGCGGAAGCTCTTGATGTGCCTTTGTCTAAAATTATTGAACAATTGGAAATTGAGATGACTAAAAATTTTTCAATTTCAGATAAATAATTATTTAATTTGAATTCAATCACCTATATGATGAAAAATTGTCATAAAATGCTAGATTGGATTTGTAGAACTATTTATGAAAGGTTTTAAAAATGGCTGATACTCTTAAAACATTAAAATGTCCGGCTTGTGGCTGTGAAATGGAAAAAGTTTTTATTCCCAGTGCAGGAATTAATCTAGATATATGTACTGCCGGTTGTGGTGGAATTTATTTTGACAACAGAGAATTTGAAAATTTTGATGAAAAAGATGAAGATATTTCTAAAATTATAGAAAAAATCTCAGGAAAGAATTTTGCTGATGTGGATGAATCCGCAACAAGATTTTGCCCAAATTGCGGTGCTAAAATGCTTAAAAATCACTCAAGTGTTAGCCAAAAAATTGAAGTTGATGATTGCTATTCATGTGGTGGCAAGTTTTTAGATAGAGGCGAACTTCTAAAAATTCGTGATGAATATGATACAGTTGAAGAACGTGATGAAGATATTTTACGCTACGTATATAAAGAAGTTGGGCAAGAACTTGCTGAAACTGATAAAAGATATTCTAAGTCAATTAGCAACCGTTCTAAGTTGCAATCACTATTCTATAAAATAATTGGGCAATAGATGTATTTTTTGAGATTTGACAATTCTCTATAATAACCGGACTCTAAAAGTTCGTAAAATCTGGAACAAGTTTGAGGGGCTAAATTTTGAACCGTTTGTGGGGCAAGATATAGCCCTTCGATTAATCTTGCGAATAATTCTGTCGGTTTTTTGTAATATTTTTGAAGTTTGTTAATCCTTGAACTTACCCGTGCTTGCCTTTTTTGGAGAGATTTCAATCTGATATAGGCTGCAAATTCTTTTGGCATATCGCAAAAATCTTGTTCAAGTGTATCAATCGTAAAGGTTTCGACTTTTTTGAAGAAAACTCCGGTTACTAATTTTACCCTATCGTATTTGAGTAAATATTTTGCTTTGGATTTTTTAATGTATTTGTCAAATTCTTTGAACTTTTTAGAACGAAGGAATTTCGGGTATTTGTTTTTGATAATTTTTTCTTGTTCTATGATTTTAGACTTGATTATGTTTTTATGTGCTTTAAGTTTTTCGCACTTTGAATGAGCATCAACAAAATTTGTTACTCGTAATAACTCTTTTTCATAAATTGGAGAAATTTCCTTTTCATCAAATAAAATTCCCAGTGTTCCACCCGTTCTTTCCATATAAGGCTCAATTTGAGCATGGATATAGTGTGCAAATTCATGTAAAAGAGTCGGAATTATTCTTTCTTGGGGAATATTTTTGGAAATATCAATACGTTTTTTCATATAAAACCCTTGATGACCACGGGCTTTAGTTGTGGTATGAATTTCCAGTCCCAAGCTTTTAAAATATCTGATAAGTTCTTTTTCATTCCCTTGCATATTGATATTATATGGAAAAATCAAAAGATTTAAAAGAAAATTAAAGAGTTATTTATTAACTATTTTAATTAATCTATCATAGTGCTCTGCGTAAAAATCACCGTATCTATCTTCCAAGATTGCTTGGCGGCATTTTTTTGCAAAATCAATCAAGAATTTGATATTATGGATTGATAAAAGCGTTGATGCGGTTTGTTCTTGGCATTTCCACAAGTGTCTGATATATGCTCTTGAATGGTTTTTACAAGCATAGCAATCACAACCTTCAACAAGCGGACCATGGTCATCTTGGAATTTTTGGTTTTTAATATTTGCTTTTCCGTCCCAAGTGAAAAACGAACCATGTCGAGCATTTCTTGTCGGAAGAACGCAATCGAACATATCAACACCGTATTTGATACCGTTCAACAAATCCTCAGGAGTTCCAACACCCATAAGGTATCTTGGTTTGTATTTCGGAAGAAGTGGTGCAGTTAGCTCTGTGAAATGATTTTTGATATCTGTAGGTTCTCCGACTGACACCCCTCCGATAGCGTAACCAACGGCATCGAATGTTGAAATTACTCTTGCACTTTCTTTTCTCAAATCATCAAAGAATGCACCTTGAACAATCGGGAAAAGTGCTTGTTTAGGGTTTGTTTTAGCTTTGAAACATCTTTCTAACCAGCGGTGAGTTCTTTCCATTGCCGCTTTTGCTGTTTCGTAATCACAAGGATATGGAGCACATTCATCAAACGCCATCATAATATCAGCCCCGATATCTTGTTGAATCTCCATAGATACTTCAGGCGAAATAAAATGCTTTGTTCCGTCTTTTGGGTCTTGGAATTCAACACCGTCCTCCGTGATTTTTCGCAAGTGTGCTAATGAAAATACCTGAAATCCGCCTGAATCTGTTAATACCGGTTTGTCCCAGTTCATCCAACCATGAATTCCTCCAAATTCACGAATTCTTTTAGTTCCGGCTCTCAAATACAAATGGTAAGAATTTGCTAAAATAATTTGTGCTCCGGTGTCGCGAATTTGGTCGCAAGTTAAAGCTTTGACAGCAGAATTTGTTCCAACAGGCATAAAAATTGGTGTTTCAATTTTCCCGTGCGGTGTTGTTAAAATTCCTGCTCTTGCCCCTGTTTGGGCATCTTCGTGTATAAGTTCGTAGTTAAAATAATCTTTTTCGTTCATAAGAGAATTTTAACATGAAAAATATTAAAATTTGTCAATTTAATTTGCAATTATTTAGTTGAACATTGTGAATGTTTTTTCTATGTTTTTAGAAATCAATTTTTGAACTGTTTCGTATTCTGTTGATAGAGTAGAAATTTCAGCATCAAGTTTTTTTGATTTCAAATCCATTGAATCTTCTTTATAAGTTAATTCAGATTTCATTCTTTGATATTCAGCTTCGGCTCTAGCTATGGCATCATCATCGGTTACTTCTTCGATGTAGCCTGTTTCATTGTATCTTGTTTGGTAATAGTAGCCGTCATTATTTAGAGAACTCATTGAATATCTTCCGTCTTTTATTGCACTTTCAAGATATTCTTCATCATCAATTGTAGAATCTTCTCTCCAACCGTGTTCGCAGATGTTGTTGTAAATTTCGTCAAAGAAATCGGCAAGTTTTTCTTCTTGGGAAATTGTTGTACCTGATGATTTCCCGATGTAAACATAAGAACTGTCATCAGTTACAAATGCAGAAGTTTCAACACTTTTACCGACAACATAGTTTGAATCTGAACCTCTCAAACTGTTGTCATAAAAAGTTAAGAATGATGACAACATGTTAGATAAGCTTATTGCGGTGTATGTATTTTTGACAGAAGACAACATGTCAGATAAGCTGCCTGTATTTGTATTATTATCATTTTGACCGATTCTGTTATATGTGGTTGCATTGATATACGCATTGTTATCTGTCATTGAAGTGTCAGACCTTTTTCCACCGTTTTTAATAGCATTACCCGGTTTTAGATATGTATTTACAACCATTTTGTAAGCATATTCAAGAGCTTTTGCTGAAGCATCATCAACATTCAAACCTGTTCCTGTTGATTGACCATACCCAAAAACTTTTGTAATTGAATCTAATATTCCTTTAGCCAAATTTGACATTGCAGATGCAGATTGTTCCGCATTAGAGTTTTGAATCATTATTGTAATATTGCCTGATAACAAATCTCCGATTGTCAAATCTTTGATTTCTGAACCGTATCTGTCAATGTTTCCATTTTTTATAACTGTTATACCGTCAGAAACTTCATAGCTTGTAACATTGTTACTATTACTTCCGCTATATTTAGGAACGATTGTAGAATCTTTAACTTCAGATTTGTCGGTTTGGAATTTGCTTGATATTGTATCAAATTTTATGATTTTGCTGGTATCTGAATATTTATTTTTGAACGCATCTAAGTCATATTTTGCAGCTTTAATCGGATTGTTTTTGATTAAAGTTTCTTTTTCTCTTACTTTTTCATTATAAGAATTTTCATTGCCTGCTTCTTTAGCTGCTGCAATATCTTTATCAAGTTGTTCTATTTGGTTATTATAATCAGTTTGTGAGTCAATATCAACTTTTTCGGAATTTGAAATATCAGCTTTTTGAGCTTTTTTTAATGTATCATTCAGTTCTTTAATATTTTTATCATATTCAGTTTCTGAAATTTCACCCTTAGAAGAGTCCACAAACATAGAAGTCCAGTCAATTTTTTGTTGACCGATTGATTCACTCAAAATCAATCCTGACAAATCCATTATGTCAGTGTTTCCTTTGTCTTTTGGCTTAGCACCCATGCCTGCAGAAGCATTCCAATCAACAAATTGAGTGTTTGCAACAGGGCCGCTTTTATCAACGTTTGAAGCCGGAATTTCTTCAATTTCTCCGCTATCATTTACATAATAGTCAGTTTTGGTAATTTTTGCTGCGGTTTCTTGAGTTACAATTCCACCTTTTACTAAAGATGCAATAAATTTGTCACGGCTGTCTTGCGAACCAAAACCACCTGCTTTAGAAATTCCTGCTGCTTTAGCTGCTGCTGCGTATTCGGAATTTAATACAATAGCACCTGACGGTGTTGTGATTAAATACGGGTTGTAGTCATTTAATGCTGATGGAGACATCAACATGCTGTATGTAACATTTGTAATTTTGTTTGTTGCATCATTTTGCCAAACTAATTTTGTTGAATTCAAGGCATTTGAGTAGTCTGCAGAAACTTGTGACAATTGGTTTGTAATTTCAAGTTTTTGCTGAGCAATTTCAGTTGACTTATATTCACAATCAGCTTTTCTTGCCGTTATTCCTAAAAATCTAGCTTGTGCTGTTGCCAATCCCATTGTTTTCTCAAATCCTTTCGAACTTATATTATTCCTTTAATCTGTATATCGGCATTCTGTATTGAAAACTTTAAGGTATCGGTTTTTGTTTGTAATATATTGTTACATTTATTTGCTCAAAATCTTTTCCTTGACAAGTAGATAAATCTATGCAAAGATAATTATAGTTTAAGAATATTCTACGTTGGAGGGATATAATGGAACCAAGATTTTATATAGATAGTTTTCCGTATGAAATTGAGCTTACTGCAAGACTTTGTCATGAAAATGCAAAAAAACTCTTGGAATCTTGTACAAATGAAGTTTCAATTGATGAATTTACGGTTTTAGATACTTTGATTGCTCGTCCGGGGTTATCGCAAGCGGATTTGGCAAGATTGATTTTGAAAGGGAAAGCTCATACAGGAAGATTTTTAATGGCTTTAGAAGATAAGGGATTGGTTGAACGTCATATTGAAGAACGTAACGGAAAACTTATCAAGGTTTCTGATGTAACAAAAAAAGGTAAGGCTTTATATGATGTGATAATTACAAAATTCAGACCTGCAATAGAAAAGTTTGACAGTGTTGTGTCGAAAGAAGAATGTCAAAAAATTATTGAACGATTACAACGTTTTCGTTCGGAGATTGAAAAAGTTAGCAAAATAGTATTTGAATAGATTGGAAATATAAGTAGAAAATGAGTGATGAAGTTATAGAACAAACTACCCCAACACAAGTTGAATGGCGACCGAAGAAAAACCCGTGGTTAATATCAGTTCCTCTAATGGCATCTGTTTTTATGTATGCGTTAGATGAAACAATTTCAAACGTTGCACTTCCTTATATGGCAGGGTCTTTTTCTTGTAGCCATAATGAAGCGACTTGGGTTGTTACTTTTTATTTGATTGCCAGTGGGATTATCATTCCTGCTGTTGATTTTTTCTGTAAATTGTTAGGAAGAAATAATTTCTTTTTACTAAGTATTATTTTATTTACCTTGTCATCATTTTTATGTGGAATTTCAAATTCTTTAATAATGATGGTTTTGGCAAGATTTTTACAAGGATTGGGCGGAGGTGCAATTTTACCTCTATCACAATCCATAATGATGGAAAGTTTTCCAAAAGAAACACGACCGCAAGCTATGGCATTGTTTGGTTTGGGGGTTGTATTTGCTCCGATTATCGGGCCTGCTGTAGGTGGTTGGATTACTGAAAACTGGTCTTGGCCATACATTTATTATATAAATATTCCGATTGGATTTTTTGTTTTGGCAGCAGCAAAAACACTACTGGAAGAACCGCCTTACGCAAAAAGACAAAAGGGTGTTAAACTCGACACTGTCGGATTTTTCTTCTTGTCTTTGTGGCTTGTATGCTTGCAAATCGTTCTAGATAAAGGTAATGATGCCGATTGGTTTGGTTCAACTTGGATTTGTTGGTTAACATTTATTTCTTGCGTTGGTGGAATTTGTTTCTTAATTTCTCAATTAAAAGGCAAAAATCCGTTAACTGATTTATCTGTTATGAAAGATAGAAATTTCTTCTTCGGGACAGTTATTCAGGTTGTATTGATGGGTGTAATGATGGCATCAAGTACAATTTTGCCGACAATGTTGCAAAGTATGATGGGTTATACGTCATTCTTAAGTGGTATTTCAATGGTTCCACGTGGAGCAGGATGTTTGGTCGCGACTATATTTAGTGCGATTTTTATCTCAAAAATCGGAGAGAGAAAAATGGTATTCTGGGGCTTAATCATTCTTGGCATTGGAGGTTTGGCTTTTGGAGATATCAATTTACAAATTGCACTTAAAAATATCGGATTTCCGAACTTCTTGTTTGGGGTCGGAATGATTATGGCAATGGTGCCGCTTATAGAATTGTCTTGTAGAACGTTGAGAAATGATCAATTGACAAACGCATCAGGTGTGCAAAATTTGTTGAAAAACGTTGGTGCCGCAATCGGAACTTCTCTTGTTACAACTTGTATTTCAAGATTTGGACAAATGCACCAATCAATGATGGTTGGACATTTGAACGATTTAAACCCGAATTTTGTAGAGAGATTGCAGGCTTATACTGCTAGTTTCCTTGGAAATACGGATTTGGCAATGGCTGCTTATTCAGCTAAAACATTGCTTTATAATCAATTACTCCAACAATCAACATTGTGGGCGTATATTGATACGTTCAGATTGTTTGCGATAGCTAGCTTTTTGATTGCTCCATTGGTTCTATTGATGAAGCGAAAAAATTTGACATAATATACTATTCTTAATCTTAATAATATACAAATTCCCAATTTATGTTACTCTCCGGATGATAAAATTCATCCGGTTTCTTTTTTTTGTTTTATCTCCAGTCGGATGATTGTAAAATTTTTGATTTGTTTATAATAATATGTATACATAAGGAGAGAAAAATGAATAAAAAATCAATTATTGTAATTTTAACTATATTAATTTTGCCGGTTTTGGCATTTTTCGGATTGACTTTCAATAAAGATAATGCAAGTTTAGCCCAAGCAAGCGGAAAGCCTTCAATTATCAAATTTACATCAACAATGTGTCTTGAATGTCAAGAAGTGAATAAAGTTTTCAAGCAAGTTTTTCCAAAATATCAGGACACTGTAAATTATACCGAAGTTGTTGTTGATAGTAGAAGTGATATGAATAATTCTCTAATAAGAAAATATAATGTAACTCTTGTACCTACAATTATTATGTTGAATTCTGACGGAACTCAATATAAGAGAATTGAATCCTCAATTCCTGCAGCAGAATTAGATAGAGACATTAAAGGTTTAAAATAATGGAAAATTTAGTACAACTTTTTTCAAATCAAACAAGTATTTATATATTATTTGGAGCTTCATTTTTAGGTGGGTTAATTTCTTCAATTTCTCCGTGCTCATTGTCAATGTTGCCGTTGATTATAGGGTATGTTGGCGGATGTTCTGACGAAAAACCGATAAAAACCTTAATCCAAATGATATTTTTTGTAATCGGTACAGGCATAGTTTTTTCAATCATTGGTGCGATTTGTGCGTTGACGGGTAAAATGTTTGTCGGAAATCCGTATTTTGCTCTTGTAGTTGCATCTGTTATTTTGATTATGGGTTTGAAAATTGTTGGGTTGATTGACTTTAATATGCCCGTAATTATAAAAGAAATTCCAAAAAACAATTTTAGTAACGAATTTGTATATCCTATTCTTTTAGGTGCTGTTTTTGCTCTAATCGGAACTCCTTGTTCGACTCCGATTTTAGCCAGTATTATGGCATTTGCTTCAATGTCAGCCAAAATCAGTTATGCAGTTATAATGTTGTTTTTATTTTCAATTGGGCAAGGTTTGATTTTGGTTATTGCAGGATTTTTGACTTCCAAATTAAAAACCAGTGCAAAATTTTATGATATTTCGGATAAAATCATGAAAGTCAGCGGATTTTTGTTAATTCTTGTTTCATTATATATTTTTTATAAGATTTTTGGTGCTATCCTTGTAAAATAAGCTTGTATATAGTATCATGCAAAGGTAAGGGATACCTCGGATTTGCAAGGAGAAAGTATAATGAAAACATTTGAAGGTCAATTAACAACTACTAATGATGATAAATTTTGTATAATAATTTCCAGATTTAATGATTTTATAGGTTCAAAACTATTGTCCGGTGCGATAGATGAACTTGTTAGACATGGTGTTAATTCAGATAATATTGATATTGTAAAAGTTCCAGGGGCCTTTGAAATCCCTGTAATAGCTCAAAAATGTGCAGAATCAGGCAAATATAATGCTGTAATTACTCTTGGAGCTGTTATTAAGGGTTCAACTCCTCATTTTGATTATGTATCAGAAGGAGTTGCAAGAGGAGTTGCTCAAGTAAGTTTACAAACAGGTGTTCCTGTGATTTTTGGAGTTTTAACAACAGATAATATAGAACAAGCAATTGAAAGAGCCGGTACAAAAGCCGGAAATAAAGGTTCTGACGCTGCAAAAACTGCAATCGAAATGGCAAATTTGGTTAAATTAGTGTAGATTTGGAGTTCGAAAGTTTTTTTTGAAACTTCAAAGAAGGAGTTGGATATGGCAGAAGTAATTACTGAGTACAGAAATGAAAACACCAAAGACATTGACCTTTTATCAACCATAGATATGGTTAGAAAGATGAATGAAGAAGATCAAATAGTAGCAAAAGTTGTTGGAGATGAAGCTCCAAATATTGCTGCTGCGATTGATGTTATTGCAAAAGCATTTTTAAAAGGTGGAAGATTGTTCTACTTTGGGGCAGGTACATCAGGCAGATTAGGTATTTTAGATGCTTCTGAATGTCCGCCGACATTTAGTGTTGACCCGACTATGGTTCAAGGTATTATTGCAGGTGGCGAAAAGGCTATAAGAAATGCAGCGGAAGGTGCTGAAGATAATTTTGGAGCCGGTAAAAAAGATGCAGAAGTTCTTAAAGAAAAAGATGTTTGTGTTGTGATTTCAGCAAGCGGCAATCCTAAATATTTGTTAGGAGTTTTGGAAAAAGCGGATGAAGTCGGAGCTGCTACGATTGCTGTTACTTGCAATTCAAAAGGGCATATTGCAGAAGAAGCAGGACTTGTTATTTGTGCAGAAGTTGGCCCCGAAGTTATTGCGGGTTCAAGCAGGTTGAAAGCCGGTACCGCTCAAAAAATGATTTTGAATATGCTTTCAACAGGTTCAATGATTAAAATCGGTAAAACCTATGAAAACTTTATGATTGACCTAAAAGCAGTAAATGAAAAACTGAAAGATAGGGCAATCAGAATTGTTTCTCAAATTGCACAAGTTACCAATAGTGAGGCTTTAGCAGCATTATTAAAATGCGATTGGGAAATTAAAACAGCTATTATAATGATTCAAATGAAACTTGACGCTGAAAATGCTAGATTAGAATTGAAAAAACACGGTGGTGTTTTGAGAAGAATTATCAAGCCTGAAAGCGTAGTTTAGGAGGAGAGAAAATGAAATTAACAGTTCTTGGAGCAGGATGTTGGGGGTTAACTTTAGCATGGCTTTTGACTAATAACTTTGAAGATATAACAGTTTGGGGTAGAGAACAGGATATTTCAGACGATTTGAGAAATAACAAACATGCTTCAAAACCTCTTGAAGTTCAATTGGATAGTAAAGTTAACGTAACATCTGATTTGGCTTCAGCAATAAAAGATGCGGATATTATTTTATCGGTAATTGCAACTTCCGGTACTCGTGATGTTTGTGAACACTTAAAACAAGCAGGAATAAAATCTGAACAAATTCTTGTTAATGCGTCAAAAGGTATTGAACTTCCGTCTTTGATGAGAATGTCAGAAGTTATCAAAGATGTTTTGCCGAACCAAAGATTGGTTGTTTTATCAGGCCCGACATTAGCGAAAGAAGTTCTTCAAGGCAAACCGACTGCAGCTTGTGTAGCTTGTGAAGATATTGAGACTGCTAAATTCGTACAACAGGCATGTAATGTTCCGAATAAATTCAGACTTTATACAAATACTGATGTAATAGGAGTTGAACTTGGCGGTAGTTTGAAAAACGTAATTGCGATTGCTTCCGGTTTTGCTCATACAATGAATTTGGGTGACAATTGCTCCGGAACATTGTTAACTCGTGGTATGGCAGAAATTGTAAGAGTAAGTATTCAATTAGGGGCTAATCCTTCAACTCTATACGGGCTTTCAGGCATGGGAGATTTAATTGCGACTTGTTCTTCTCCAATGTCAAGAAATTATACCGTTGGTTCAATGCTTGCTAAAGGTAAGAAAATTAACGATATTTTGGCAGAGCTTGGGTCTGTTGCAGAAGGTGTTAAAACTTCAAAAGCAATTTGCGAACTTGCTAAAAAACTTGATATTGAAGTTCCGGTGTCAAATGCTATTTACGAAGCTGTTTATACCGATATTACGCCTGAACAATTGTTGTCAAAATTAATGAATAGAAAACTGAAAGAAGAAGAAAGATACGTATAATGAAATTTGCCGTAAGATATTTAAAAAATACATTTTATCCGATAAATGCACCTGACTCAGTTCATCTTGAAGATGGACAAATGGTGATAGTCAGAACTGAAAAAGGTGAAGAAGCTTTAAAAGTTTTTCTGGTAAATTCTCAAATCGAAAAAATTTGGGACAATTCTAAGAAAAAACCTGAACCTCTTCCATTTGTCAGGGTTTTGACGCAGAGGGATTTGCAGACTTTAGAAGAAATAAAAAAAGAAGAAGTCGAATCATTTTTTAAATGTCAGGCACTGGTTAAACAACACAAACTTTCGATGAATCTTGTTCAATGTAGAATAACTTTTGACAGACGAAAGATTACATTTTATTATACAGCACCTGAAAGGGTTGATTTCAGAGCATTGTTAAAGGATTTGACCCAAGTATTTACAAGAGTCAGAATTGATTTAAGACATATTGGAGTTCGAGATGAAACCTCAATTTTAGAAGGTGTCGGACTTTGTGGTCAACCTTTCTGCTGTTCAAGTTTTCTTAGAAAGTTTGCGACAATTAATGTTAAACTTGCAAAAGATCAAGGAATGCCGATTGCTCCAGGGAAAATTTCGGGAACTTGCGGTAGACTTTTGTGCTGTTTGACTTATGAGTATTCAAACTACATTGATGCTGCTAAGGGAATGCCACCAATTGGGTCTTCTGTTATGACAACGGAAGGTCTTGGAAAGGTTTGTTATTTGCAGTTTATGAGTGGAAAAGTTGCAGTTAAACTTGAAGATGGCAAGACTAAAGAATTTGATAAAAACGATATCGAAATGGTTGATGCGGATGTAAATGTAGAAATTGATGTTCCTGCAATCAACAACTATGCAGACGAAGATAGTTCAAATATTGACATCAAACAGTTGGAAGATGATAGAAACAGTTCGACAGGCAATGTTTAGTAAATTTGTAAATTATATCCTTTAATTGTATTAGAAATCTTTGTTCAAATTCTATAAAAGGTTGATTTAATTTATGTCGAAATTTGACATAATAAAACTGTTATCACCCATATAGGACTAGGACAATGAATTTACACGAGCAATGTTTACTTAGATATTTAAAGCATCCTGACGAATTATCTTATGCTACTGAAGTTTTAAAATTAAATAACAAAATTCTTGAGCAAAAATTTGTTGTCAAAAACATCCTTGCAAATCTTTCTTTGTTAAATTATACTGAAAACGCAAAGTAACAAAGGTTTTTGGCTATGTTAAAAAAGTTTTTATATATTTTATGGATTTCTATTTTTTTAGTGCTGTTGATTTTCAGTATAAAGAATGGAAGTTTTTTGGCGTTTATCAATTCTATGGAAAACAGAACATTTGATATTCGCCAAAGTCTTATTGCAAATTCCGGAGTTCGTCATCATGACAAAGATATTGTGATTGTTGCAATTGATGACGGGAGTTATGAATATATTTTGGATAAATACGGTGAATGGCCGCTCAGACGTGACATGTACGCTCAAATGGTTGATTACATTGAAGCTCAAAACCCTAAAAGTATTGCATTTGACCTGATGTTTGTCAAATCAATGAAAAGTGGGGTTCAAGCAGACCAAGCCTTGATTGATGTATTTAAAAAGTACAAAAATGTTTATACTTCAATGAATTTGGATAACCAACCAACAGATTTGAGAACCCCACCACAATTACCGAATTTGTCTATTCTTCCTTATCCAAATGCGATGGATGCTGTTGAATACTCAAATTGTAGAGTGATTTTGCAAGGAATTTTGGATGCAACTTCTAACATCGGGATGATAAATGTCGTAAGATCAGATGATGGAGTTTTGCGTAAAATGCCTTTGTATTTGAAATATCAAGGCAAATATTATCCGCAACTCGGGTATCTTGTTGCAAACGGAGCAGGCAAAATAAAAAATGTTCATCCTGAAAATGACGGAAGCGTAATTCTCAACTGGTATGGACCTGCTGAAACTTTTGAAAACATTTCTATGTATAAATTATTAAAAGCGGTTGAACACAATGACAAAAACGCTTTTGATTTTCATAACAAAATTGTTTATTTTGGGGCTACAGCAGCAAGTTTGTTTGATATAAAAACCGTTCCTGTGGACAAAGTTTACCCTGGAGTTGAAGTTCAGACAACTTATGTAAACAATTTGCTTGACGGAAGTTTGATAAAAAAATGTCCGGAAGGCATAAATGTTTTAGCAGGATTAGTTTTAGCGTTATTAACAGTAATTTTTGTATTCAGGGTTCAATCCATGCCTGTAGCTTTCGGGTTGTCTGTCACAATCTCAACTTTTTATGTCATGTTTGCTTATGAACTTATGAGATACAAATACTATTGGATAAAAATTGTATCTCCAATTTCTATATGTTTATTTGCATTTATTTTAGCAGTAATTATCAAATACCTAATAAAATCAAGGGATTTTGACACACAATATAAACTTGCAACAACAGATGGGTTAACAGAATTATACAATCACAGATATTTCCAAGATCAAATGAGAAGGTTTGTTTCTCATTGTGAAAGATATGAAAACGTTTTTTCTTTGATAATTATAGATATTGATTTCTTCAAAAAATTCAATGACAATTTTGGACACCAATCAGGTGATGCTGTGTTAAGACAAGTTGCATTTACATTAAAGAAAAATGTCAGAACAACCGATATAGTATGCAGATATGGTGGGGAAGAAATGAGTATAATTCTTCCAAACACAAAAAATGAAGAAGCCGTTGCGATTGCAAACAAATTGTGTACAATAATTGCCGAAAAAAAATGCAAGCTTGCAAATGGCAAAGAAAGCAATGTTACAATCAGTTTGGGAGTATCCACTTATGGAGAAGAAGACGGACTTACTCCTGAAGAAATTATATCTTCCGCAGATAAAAGATTGTATCACGCAAAAGAAAACGGACGTAACAGAGTTAATTAAATATAATTAAAAGTAAAAGTATGAGAACAGATTTTCTTGAAAAATCAATAAATATCAAAGACATCCCTAAAGAATGTCCGATTGATATGCTTTTGGTTGAGAATAACGAAAAACAAATTGAAAAAATCTGTGAATTTCTGCAATCAGAAGAACATTTGATGCTCATTAATGGTTTTAGAGGAACAGGAAAGTCTGCAATTGTTGATTTTGTTTCAATGTTTTTGAACGATGATGCATTAGTTTTGAAATATAATTTTCTTGAAACAACAATTCTTGATGATTTGCTTTTAGGATTTTTTGAAGATTTTAGGAATTATACAGTTCAGGGTAAAATTATTCCGCCAAGAATTAAAACAGAAAATTTTTCTCAGAAAATTAACTCTTATTTTAATTCAATAGGCAGACCAATCTGTATTATCCTAAATTCGTTTGAGTCTATTTTAAAAACAAACAAAACTGATATTTTAAACTTTTTAATTCATTTGAATAAATTTTCGAATGTCAAAATCATAATCACATCAAGAAATTTCATTTTTGAAGATTTTCAAGATATCACATATTCAACAGCAACGACTCTAGCCCTATCTCAACCAATATTTGAAAAATATTTAAAAACAAATGGGGTAAAAAATATTGGTGTTATGTCAACAGAACTCTACAAACAATCAAAAGGCTACTATGGAGTCTTGAATTTAGCTGTTAAAATTATGACTTTGCGTCAATATTCTTTAGTCAAATTTTTAGAAATATTTTCAAAAAGTTATATGCCTTTTTCAGAATTTGTGTATAGAGAAGCTCTAGCACTAGTTGATCCGGTGAGTGCCCATGTTTTCAGATTGCTGACCGTAATGAGAATTCCTATCCACATAAATTTAATCAAATCACTACATTTGTATAATGAAGAGAGAATACTGTTTTTTGTGACAAATTCGCTACTGTCTGTGGATGGGGAAAGCCTGTATTTAAAAGACTTTTTTAGAGAAATTATTGAACATCAAATTCCTGACAACGTAATGATTAAACTACACAGTGCGTGTGTTGATTTGTATAATACTCAACTTCCATTAAAACCACTGGAAAGAGATTTACGATTATCCCGTCAAACAATGAGAAACGAAATTGAATATCATTCAATGTTCATTCCGAAAAAGCCGAACTTGAACCCTCAAAATGTTCAAGTTATTGACGTTAACCCTGTAGTTGAAATGACTCCACAAACCGTCCAAGAAATAGAAAAAGAAGTTGTGGAAAAAGAAACTGCTCAAATTTCGCCTCCTCACGAAGAAACAAAAGAAGAAAAACTCGATAAAATAAGCTTTATTATTGATGATGAGGACATGCTAAACAATATTGCAGATTCAATTAAAGATTTTGTATCAGAAAAAATTGAAACAAACAAAATCGAAGCCCAAAACAGCAAATTTACACTTACTCAACTTTTAAATTTAGCTAAAAAAGAAGAACAAAATTACAACTATAAAGCCGTAATTTCACTATACCAAAACGCATTAACCAAAAAAGATGATGATAATTTTGACAAATTTTTGCCAACAATTTATGTAAAACTTGCTCAAAGCTACAAACATCTTTCTGATTGGTATGATGCGTTGAATTATTATACACAGGCACAAGATTTTTACTACAACACATCAAATACAGATAAAGTTGCCGAAATCAAACTTGAAATTGCAAATATCTACTACATTATGTATAAACACGATAACGCAAGATTTATTCTAAATGAATTAAGTGGTAACAGTGATTTGCCTAATGAGTTGAAAATCAGGGTAAATTTAGGACTTGCAAAACTATCTAATAAAGCAAGTGAAGAATATGAATATTATAAAAATGCTCTTCCTTTAGTTACACCGGAAGTAAATAAAGCAATTACGGCAGAACTTTACTACAAATTTGCAGGAATTAGTGACGAACGCAACAACACTAAAACTGCAGTTGATTATTACAAAAAATGTATTGGACTTGATACAAACCCTAAAACAAATAAATTCTTGTCTCGTGCTCTTGCAAACCTTGCAGAACTGTTTGATGAAGCGGGAAGTTCAAACCTTGCCATAAAATATTACAATCAAAGTATAAAAATTGATAATATTAATAAAAACTACAATGGTTTATACTATTCAGCAATTCATTTAGCCGAAATTTATTCATCTCAAGACACAAATAAATCTCTCGACTTTATGACTCAGGCTTTGAGTTATGCTAAACAATTGAATGAACCATTCTATGTTGCAGATGCTTCTCTTTTGTTAGGCGATTTTTATATGCTCAGACGCGATGTGAATAATGCATACAAATATTTTATTAGTGCATATAATGTTGCAAAACATTCGTTTAGCAAGGATAATTTAGATAAGATTCAATCAAGAATTGATGATGTGAAAAGAAAATTGTCAGAACAAGATTTTAAACAACTTCAGGATAAATATGGAAAATAAAGAATTTTATAGCGAATATATGAAAGTGTTTTTGGAAGAAAATTCCAAAGTTAATTTAATTTCAAAAAATGATGAAAAATTTTTGTGGGAAAAACATATTTTTGATTCTTTGGCTTTAGAAAAATTTTTCGAGAAATACGAAACACCAAAAACAATGCTTGATATCGGTACAGGTGGCGGTTTCCCTGCTGTTCCCGTTGCATTGACTTATCCCAAAATCAAAGTTACGGCTCTAGATAGTATTGCAAAAAAAATTCGAGCAATACAAACAATGAAAGATAAGTTAAATATTACAAACTTAACCCCTGTTTGTTCTAGAGTTGAAAACACAGACGGGAAGTATAATTTAGTAACCTCTCGAGCAGTTTCAACATTGAAAAATATTTGTGAGTATGCCCTCCCAAAACTTTATAAAGGCGGATATTTTGTTGCTTACAAGTCAAGAAAAACCCCTCAAGAAATAGAAGAAGCAAAGAATATATTAAAAAAATATAATTCAAAAATTGTTGATATTATTGAGTATGATTTGCCGTTAGATGAAAAAATCACTCGAAATTTAATTGTAATTAAACACCTGTAATATTTTGTTGAAAAAGTAGTTTTTTCTTTGTAATATGAATTCAAAAGGGGTATATGTTTTAATTATGACTATTTTGAATGATGTATTTACCGTCCACACAAAAGGACATACTGATATTATAGATATAACACCGCAAATCAGAAACGTTGTTTATAATCACGGATTACAGAATGCGGTAGTCTATGTTTATGCTCAGGGGAGTACGGTTTCTATTACAAATATTGAATTTGAACCGGGGTTGTTAGTTGACTTACCCGAAGCATTGGATAGAATAGCCCCGACAGACGCCAATTACCACCACGATGAGATGTGGCATGACGGAAACGGTTATGCTCACGTTAGAGCATCTATCGTTGGAAACTCAACCCATATTCCTCTAATTGACGGAGTTTTGCAACTTGGACAGTGGCAACAGGTTGTGTTGATTGATTTTGATAATAAAGCAAGAGCAAGAAAAGTTAACGTTCAAATTATTTATTAATTTTTCTGACTATTTATGATTAAAATCCAGTAGTTCTTTAGGTTCTACATTTAAAACATCTGCAATGATTTTTAATTTTGATAGTGTGATATCTGTCTTTGCGGTTTCAACCATTGCAATCATAGAACGAGAAATTCCGTTTATAGCAAGAAAATCATCTTGTTTAAGCCCTTTTTCTTTTCTTATTCTTTTTAAGTTGTTTGCAAATTTTTGTAAAAACTCCTTGTTCATTTTTACATTATCAGCTATACTGACATTATATAAAATCAGTGTCACTGACAAAATGTAAAATAAGAAGAGGTTAAAAGATGAATAGGTTTGTATATAAGTCAATAAGTTGATAAGTCTATAAGAACTTTAAAGGGAAAAGGAAATAAGGGAATATGGAAATAAGTTCATTATATTTTTTATGTCATTCTGAAAACTTAGAAAATTTTTTGCGAAGAATGAGTATAAAATTTTCAAGTTATTCAGAATCTATCAATGTTGATTAAATAGCAAATCAAATGGATAGACCCTGAATCACGCACTTCGCTTTCGCTCGTGCTGTTCAGGGTGACGTGACCCTAATCCCGTTAAGTAGTAACAAATAAGAAAGGAATAAAGTATGAAAAATAAAAGTCATGTCATTACGAGAACGAACCGAGCAGAGTGCGTAGCTGTCTGCCAAAACGATAGGCTGTCCGCAGGACATATTTGGCAGACACGGAGTCACGTTTATGGCGAGATGAAGTGTCAGGCAGAAATACGAAGTGACGTAGTAATCCCTAACAAATTAGGCAATGGTGAAACTTGTCAGGGATTGCGACACTGGAGATTGTTGTCAAACTTGAAAAATAACTTCTCAAAGCCCGTTCGCAATGACATGGGGCGTCATCCTGAGGGCACGCGAGCAGAGGATGTAAGGCGTGAGCCATATCCGTTTAATGCGAGCGTGAAGTGCCCGAAGGATCTAAGTACAAATACGAACCTTAAACTCTCACCTGAATTTGTAAGTGATAAAAATAAGCTGGATTGCTTCGCATTCGCTCGCAATGACGAAAAAACTGTAACGAACCTATTCCCTTATTTCCCTATTTCCTTGTCCCTTAAAAAGAAAATAGATTCTTCGCCAAACGCACTCGCATTAAACGGATACGGCTTCGCCTTAATGCTTAAGCTCGTGCGGCTCAGAATGACGGCTTTCACTTTGGCAGAGGTATTAATCACCCTTGGCATAATCGGCGTAGTTGCGGCGATTACAATTCCCGGGCTTATGAATAATTACAAAGCAAATAAATTACGCACTCAATTTTTGAAAACATATTCAACTGTTCAACAAGCGTTCAAATTTATGCAAGAAGATGATGTGTCTTTGGATCCTGCATCTTACAAAAGAACCGAAGGTCAGGTGTTTTATGACACTTATAAAAAATATTTGAAAGGTATAACGGATTGTGGCACTTTTACTACAAAAGCATTCCCTTGCTACAACTATAGAAAAGAAATTTATAAAACATTGAACGGAAAAGCTGTTGTTGAAAAAACTTTTTTTGATGACGGACAAGTCGTATTGCAAGACGGAACATTGTTGGCTTTTGAACAGCCTAATAATAATGATAGAATTTGGGTGTTTGCAGATATCAACGGGATTAATAATCCGCCAAATCGCTTAGGGTATGATTTATTTGTTTTTGAGTTTTTGGATGGCGAATTACGTACTATGGGCGAAAAAGGTACAATTTTTTATAATTCTAATTCTTCGGTATATTGTAGTAAAACCAGTACACATCCCTTTAACGGAATGTCTTGCTCATTCAGGGCAAAATCAGAATCCGAGTATTTTAAGTGGGTGGTGAAAAATATAAAGTAAAATTGGCGAATTTTTACAATATCTTTTTATAAATCAGCGTCATTTATTCTATTGCAGAAATCTTCTTCTGATAAAGATTTTCCTGTGATATTTGTGATGATTTCATCGTCTGTTTTACTTGAACCATATTTGAACAATTTTTCACCTAAAAATTTTGAAGTTTTAACATTTTCTGAAATTTGTCCAAGTTCTGATTTCATTGCGTTATACAATTGAGCTTTTATTAGGGCTGCTCTGAAATAATTTTGGTAGTATCCGGGGTGCGTAAGATAATGTGGAATTGTTGCCCATTCATTGTCTTCGGTGGTATTTTCCCCACGGAACAAGTATTTTTGTTTTACGGATTTCCAAAGTTTTTTCAAATCTTGGTTTGGATTTTTGTACATTTCTTTTTCAAATTCAATAATTTGAAGTGAACGATTAACAAATCTTGCATCATCTTTTTTTAGTTCTTGTTTGAACGGTTTAAGAATTTCAGATGGTACAAGAGAATATAGAATATTTTCAGCTTTTGGCAAATCACCCATCATCATTGCAACGGCTTCCGTCATCGCAGAAGATGACGGTTCTTGTTCAATAAACGGCAATTTTGTATCTAGCCCGATATCATAAACGCAGTGCCCCAATTCATGCATTAGGGTGTCCAAACTGTTTGCGTTATTTGTAAGATTGGCTAGAATTCGGGCATCTTTCCCCGGTTCAATACAAAAAGCAAAACCGTGAGTATTTTTGTTTTCTCTTGGAAATAAATCTAAAGTTATGCCCATATTATCAACGTCATAACCCATATTTTGATAAGCGTTTTTAGCGATATCAACAATTTGTTCTTTATTTTTGAAGCAATCATTTACGGCTTTTTCCGGAGAATTTTCTGTTAAAAGTCCGTAGTGGAAATCTTTGAGTTCATTTGGTGAAATATTAAAACTTTTTGCCAATTTTTCTTTTCTTTCGTCTCCAAATTCTCTAGATTTATTTTTTGTTTTTTCATAAACTTTTGTCAAAAGTTTTTCTAATTTTTGAGGTGAAATTTTGTAAGAATCTTCAATCATATAGTCAAAATAATTGTCATAACCTTTTATTTTGGCGTAATCATTTCTCATTTTTACAAGTTCAACCAAATCATTAGCAATCAAATCCCCTGATTTAACTTTTGCTTCGTAAGCTTTTTTACGAATTTCCGGATTTTTTTCGGTTTCCATAATTTTAGAAATTTCAGCTTTTGATATCGGTTTTCCATCTAGAGTCATTTTGTAGGAGTTGAATTTTGCGGAAATTTCATTTTCTTTATCTCGAAGAGCTTTTAGTTCTTTACCTGACTCGATTTCATCATAAAATGCTTTTGTTAAATCTTTTAATTGGGTAGCCAAATGCTTGTCATCTAATCCGTGAGATTGGATGTCTTTTAATTCGTTGTAAAGTTTTACATCTTTAAATAAGTTACTCATTTTTTCTTGAGATTGAGTATATTTTTCTAAATTTTCATCTGTTGAATTGATGTAAAAGTTCCATGCAGAAAGCTCTGCCTCTATTTGAACAGGTGCTAATTTTTCGCAGAAATCATCTCTAAGTTTAATATATTTTTCTTTCATTGATATAGTCCTTTATTTCTTTATTTAACATCAATTTCATAGCAAGGGTAAGCTTTTGAGCAACCTTCAAGTCTTTGAATTTTTATATCTACTTTATCCTTTACTTTGAATTGGTTTGAAAAATCTCCGATTTCCATTTTTTTGCTGTCATTTGGGACGATATAATATTTGTAAAAATCATCTCCGACATCGTTTAGGATAATAAATTTGTTATTCAATTTTGAATATTTAACTGTATTTGTACCTTTTTCGAGAGTTGAAACATCTATAATTTGGTAGTCTTTTAATAATTTTGAAACTTCTTCTCTTTTCAATTTTCTTGGGACAAATTTCACACCGTTAAATTGAACTTCATAGAATTCAAATGTTCTGGGAAAATAAGAATACAAATGTTTTCCTATCAAAAACTCCTGACTTCCTTCTCCAATCAAGACGTCTTCTTTCGGAACTTGAGCGTTTCCGGTAATCAGGTGATATGATGTAAGATTTGTGTTTTCCTCAGGGTTTTGAACTTGCAAAATTATATTTTCTTTAGAACTATCCGGGTCTGTTTCTTTGTAATTCCTCCAAATATGACCGTTCATATTGTATGTCCAAACTTTTTGTCCGATTTGAGGAATCATTGAACTTGCTTCTTTTTGGGCTTTATCGTCAGATTTGACAAGCAAAAAAGAGATTAATCCCACAATAAGTAATACAATAATTGTTCCTAAAATATAATTTTTATTCATAAAAAAGCCTCTCTTTACACAAAAAACATAACACAAATAATTTTACTATTCTATTTTTAATTAATAAAAATAATTACCCACGTAGTGAATAGTGAAAAATAAATAATGGGAGTTTAATATAATTAATCTTTTTCATACTTCCAGCTATTCTTAATTCCAACGGGTTTCGTTTAGAAACTCGTTTTTTTTTATCAAATCTTTATTTTTTAGAGAAAATTTTGTATAATATAAACAATGTAAGATAGTTCCGAGGAATTAGAGTGAAGGATTTTATAGTTCTGACAGTTGCAATATTTACGATGATAATTTCTCTATATCAATTTAACTTTTTCGAAAAAACACGAACAGGTGAAAGAGTTGAACATTTTAGAACTTTAAATTCCCAAACACTTCCATATATTCTAGCTAATTATTTAGCTGATAAACATGCAAAATACAGATTGTACAGAATTCCAAATTATATGGATGACTTTTTTAAGAATAATAACGATTTTTCATCCGTGTATAAATTTCAAGATAAATATTCAATAATAATTCTTTCGCCTGTAAAGAATTCAAATCCGGAATTTGACCAGTTTAACAATCAATTAGTCAAAGAATTGAAAAAATATCCTGATAATTTTAATGTTATTTTTCAATATCAAAATCTAGATAAAGAAGTTTATCTAAATACTTATGATAACAAGGCATACAAGGATTTGCTCGAGTATTGCAATTATTTTTGTTTAATTGATCCTCAAAGAAATACTTTATTTACATATCAAAAGTATTCAATAACGGAGGTTGAATCTATTGGTGTTTTGTTGCAACAGTATTCTTTTTTGAAGTAAACATTTATTAATAAATTCAATATTATTAGTCTATTGCGGGTTATTTAATCTATAATCTTTATATACATAAAAAGAATGAGGGTTATATGAAAACTTTTTTTAAAATTACCGCATATTTAGTCTTAACAGCAATTGTTTTGGTATATTTGGGGTTCTTGTTTGTTTTACCTGCAAAAGTCGATTTAAATACCTACAAACCACAAGTTCAACAGATGGTTAAGGAAAACTATGGTTTAGACGTTGATTTGGGTAATTTAAAAGTTTATACAACCCCAATTCTTGAGGCCGGAGTGAAATCAGATGGGCTAAAAGTTTCCCTTCCTGATGGTTCAACATTGTTTAGTGCTGATAGTTTTAAGGGGAAAGTTTCTCTTCCTAATTTGCTATGGAGAAATTTGAATGTTTCTTTAGTTGAAGTAAATTCTCCAAGGCTGAATGTTGAAATTGAAAATGGTGAAAAATTTAAAGCTGCAAAAGTTTATGAAGATATCATAAATGAACAGAGAAAACAAAAAAGGTTAGGGCTTCAAAAACCGGAAACAACAAATGAATCACAACTGCCAATTGATATTTCAAAAATTTCAATTACTGTTCCTAATATCAAAATAAATGATTATAAAGCAGTTATTGATGATACAAAAAACTCTCATAAATTGACTTTAAAAGGTGAAGAATTAAAACTAGCGTACCTCAATGGTGAAACAGCAAAACTTAAAACAAATGCAGAATTTTTTAGTGATAACGACAAAAATATTACTGCAGATTTAAATATTGATACTTTTTTACCAAAATTTAAACCTCAAGAAGAAGAGGAAGATGATGAAGCTGTATTTGCTCTTCCGTTTGTAAATCCTGTTACTGAATATCAAAGATACAATTTGAAATCAAATATATCTTCAAAATTAAAAATTCGTAAAGATAAAAAAGACAAAAAAATAAAAATGAACGGATTTTTGAATATTGATGATACAACTGTAACGATGGCAGGGCTTCAATTGCCGGAATCTTATTTCAAATTGAATGCAAGAGGTTTTTCTTCTTCAATTGATACAAATATTTATGTGACAGAAAAAGAGTATATCAAATTGTTTGGGGATGTGGATTATGGAAAAAGTCCTTATGTTGATTTGACAATGAAATCTCCAAAAGTTTATTTGAATAATGTTTTGAATATTGCAAAAGCTTATTTAGACACAATTCATATAAAAAATGATATTGCAAATATGACCGCAAGCGGGTATTTGTTATCTAACGCACATTTGAAAACTGATTTTTCGGATATAAATTCAAGCGGAAAAATTATTGTTAGAGAAGGAAATATCACAGATAAAAATATCGGATTGCTATTCAATGATATCAACGTAAATCTGTTCTTTGACGATAATATTTTTAAAATTGTAAATACACATACTTTAATTAATAACAAACCTTTAAAAGTTTCAGGAAAAATTGATTCAAATTCAATTGCAAATGTGAATGTAGTGGGGGATAAAATCCCTTTACGAGGGCTTTATAGTGCATTTGCTCCTCGTGAAATTAAACAAAAATATTCTCTAAAAAACGGTTATTTATCACTTGATGCAAAAGTTACCGGAGAAATCAAGGATATTGCAGCAATTTTACGTACAAATTTAGAGAACTTGGTTGTTGCGGATAATTCGGGCAATTTTGTCCTTTCTAATAATGATTTGCACTTGGGGGTTGCAAATTACGCCGGCGAAGTTAAAGGAAAGGTAAAAAATAAGAACTTTAATTTGTATCTCCCAAAAACTAATTCTATTATTAAAGATGACTTGCTTGTCGCTGATATCGAGGATAGCGTGATTACCCTCAACCCTACAGTGGTTAAGGTGAATAACAATTCCAATATAAATATTGTCGGTCATATTGAAAAATATTTGTATTCTCCACAGTCAATAATTACAGCATCCGGCAAATTGAATTCTTCTGATATCTCTGTTTTGTTAGGGCAAGAAATAAAACCGTATTTGGATTTGAGAGGAAATATCCCTGTCAAAGCTGACTTCACTTCAAAAAATGATAAAATGCGTTTTATTGTTCAAGCGTTGGCTGACGGTTCAAATTATATCACTCCGGTGAAATTTGACGATTTGGTTGGCGGGCAAACACTTGTGAATTTGTGGGTTGAAAAAAATAAAGATACCTTAAAAATAAATAAAAGCGGTTTGTTTGCAAGAAAACCAAACAAAGAATTCTCTTCAAATTTGCCATCTAATCTGTCAGGAGCAAAAGAAATCGTTGGTTTAAGAGCAATGGCTTCAAATTTGAGCCTAAATCCGTTTATAAATATTTTTAAAATTTCAATAAATAAACAATTAAACGGCTCAATTTATGCGTTTAAGAATTCAAGATTCTCATTGTCAGGGCAACTGTTTGCATTTGGACAACCTGATTCCCCTCATATCAACGGACATTTTGTTCTAAAAAATATTATGTTGTCGGATTTGTATACCACTATTCATCAAGCTGTTGTATCTTTAGGTGATAAAGATGTAAATTTAAGCGTTAATAATATTAATGCAAATCATTCTAATTTCAGTGCGGATGTCCATTCAACTTGGGCTTTGCTTCCTCAAATGATTTTGCAAAATGTTAGAGTTTCATCACGATTTGTTGATGTTGATAGACTTTTGAAAGTTTCAGATGCTGCAGCAAAAATTATTCCACAAAGTTCGGCTCCAAAAACCTCACAAGCCGTGAATATTCCTGTAACTATTCAAAATGGCTCATTCCGATTTGATAATATTAAATCAGGAAAAATCACGGTGAAGAATACAACAGGCAGATTGGCTTTGTTTAATAATATATTGTATTTGAACAGATTAAATGCTTACCCGCTTGGTGGAAATGTTGCGGGAAATGTATCATTGAACCTTGCAACAACAGAGATGAAGGCTAAAGTTTTTGGTAAAAACTTTAATATTGAAAAAGTTCTTCTTGATATGCTCGATATGAAAGATACTTTGACCGGTAGAATGAATTTTACTGCGGATGTGTCTTTGAAAGGTTTGACAATGGAAGAACAAATGAAGTCATTGAAAGGTTTTACGAACTTTAATATAAAAAATGGACAACTTGGACCATTTGGAAAATTTGAAAACTTCTTGATGTCTGAAAACCTTAGAGAAAATGCCTTTTTCTCATCTGCTGTCGGTTCAATTATTACAAATATCGTGACAATTGATACTTCAAGGTTTAACCAATTGTATGGACATCTTACATTTAATAACGGTTTTGTGAATATTTCACCTATAAAAACTCAAGGGGATATAATGTCAATGTATATTGCAGGTAAAGCTAATCTTCTTGATAATACGGCTGATATCAAAGTTCGAGGAAAGTTGGCTTCTTCTGTGTCAGATAGCCTTGGACCTTTGGCTTATATCAATCCTGTGAATTTGGTTAAAAATACCTCTGGACTAAATATTGTTGCCGCAAAATCTTTTGCCTTGTTCTGTGAAGAAATTTCGCAAGAGGAGTTGAGTGCAATCCCTCATCTTGGCAAGGGTAAAACAGATAGAAACGCTACAAAATTTCAAATTGTTTTGAGAGGAGATACAAGAAAGCCTTTAAAAATGTTGAAATCTTTCAAATGGCTTGCTCTTAATTCTGAAATTGAAAGTGCTAAAGATTTTGTAGATACAATTCCTGAACCGGTTGAAGGAGAAGAATCTTTATCAGTTGAAGAACTTATTAAATTGAGAGAAGATCAAGCTCAATTAAAACAAAATGAAAGTCCGGTTGTTGAACCGGTTGAGGAAGAAACAATTACTCCAACGCCAAAAGTTAAGAATAAAAAATCTAAGAAAAACAAAAACTAATACGAAAGAAAATTTATGCTAACATTTATTACAAATCCGATTATAGTTTCAGTTATATTTTTGTGCATATTGTGTTTGTGCAGGGTAAATGTCTTGTTGTCACTTATCATTGCATCTGTAATCGGAGGAGTTGTCGGGCATATTAGTCTTAGTCAGGTTATGGATATTTTTATTCATGGAATGGGTGGAAATTCCGAAACCGCATTGAGCTATATTTTGTTGGGAGCATTTGCCGCTTCAATGACTCACACCGGACTTGCTCCGATTTTAGCTAAAAAAATTGCAAATGCCATAAAATCTAATAAGTACATGTTGATTGCAATTTTGACAGGAATTGCAATTCTATCTCAAAACTTAATTCCTGTACATATTGCTTTTATTCCAATTCTTGTTCCTCCGTTGTTGGGTTTGATGAATAAATTAAAACTTGATAGACGGGCTGTTGCGTGTGGTTTGGCATTTGGTTTGGAATCCCCGTATATTGCAATTCCGGCAGGTTTTGGTTTGATTTTTCAAGGATTGATTGCTGAAAATATGATGCAAAACGGGGTTGAAGTTGTTAAATCTCAAATTTGGAAATACAATTGGATTTTGGCTCTTGGAATGTTTATCGGACTTTTGTTTGCGGTTTTTGTACTGTACCGAAAGCCAAGAGAATATAAAGATGTTCAAATTCAAACAAAAGATAGCGATAATTTGACGTTAAATAGAAGTCATTATATAACACTTGTTGCCGCAGTTTTGACTCTTGTTGTTCAATTGTGGACAAATTCATTGCCGTTTGGTGCTTTGGTTGGGTTATCTGTAATTTTTGGATTTAGGGCAATTGATCATGACAAAATGGACAAACTTATCAATGAAGGTGTTGGCTTGATGGGGTATGTTGCTTTTGTGATGCTTGTTGCTGCGGGGTATGCGGCTGTGATGAAAGCAACGGGCGGGATTGATACGTTGGTAAATTCAATTACTCCATTTATGACAAGTAAACTTGTTGCAGCATTTTTGATGTTGTTTGTCGGATTGTTTATAACTATGGGAATAGGAACTTCTTTTGGAACAATCCCGATTTTGGCGGTTTTGTATATCCCGATTTGTGTAAAATTAGGATTTAGCATTCCGTCTATGATAATTGTTTTGTCTGCTGCTGCCGCATTAGGAGACGCCGGTTCTCCTGCTTCTGATACAACTCTTGGTCCGAGTGCAGGGTTAAATGCTGACGGACAGCACAATCACATCTGGGATACTTGTGTGCCAACATTTCTTTTGTATAATATTCCGATTATCCTTGCAGCATTGATTTCAGTTGCAATATTTAAATAATTTAGATTTTTTGAATAATTTCTAAAACTTGTAATTTTAATGACTCATAATCAGAGTTGTTGTCGATTACGAAATCCCAATCAGTAATGTTGTCTAATCCAACTTCTGTGATATCGTTTTCACCAACCAAAGTCCCTCTTTGGGCTCTTGTTTCTCTGGTTGCTTCTACTCGAATTGCAATAGCACCGGCAGATTTGAAAACATCATATTCATGCTTAACCCTGACATCCGTGACAATAATATTTCCGTCTTGTTCAATAATTTTTTTTAGCCAATAGTCAGGATCTTGCTCACGCCCCCAATTCCCGAGTTTAATCAAATCCGGTCTGTATTGAGCTTTGTTTTTCTCAATTTCATCGAGAGTTAAGCCTTTTTCTTTACCATAGGTTAGTTTTATAATGTCGCCCATTGCACAACGTTTGAATGTTGGCATTTTTTCAAGCATAATCTTTGCAGCCGTGTCTTTGCCCGAATATTGCTTACCTGAAAATATTATAACTTTGTCAACCATTTCAATGCTCCTTCTGAAATCGAGTTTATAGCATAAAAAGTAAAAAAGCAATTGATGTTTGGAAGTCTATAGGTCAATAATAAAACCATTGTATTTCTAAATTTTAGGTGGTAGTATAATTGGTGAAATAATCCCGGATCGTCTAGTGGCAGGACGAAAGATTCTGGCTCTTTTAACGGTGGTTCGAATCCATCTCCGGGAGCCAAAAAAGGAGATGTCATTGACATCTCCTTTTTATTAAACGGATACGGCTTACGCCTTAATGCTTGAGCTCGCGTGCCCTCAGGATGATATATTTATAATTTTAATTCCGCAAAAAGTGTACACACTCCTTGAAATTTTATATTTATACACTATAATTTTCGTGAAATAGTAGTGGTTATATTGAAGAAAGGAGAGTTTATTATGTGGGAAAAAGACATTAATATCCACGAAGTTAAAGAAATTCGTACTAGAACAAGTGTATTTTTCGGTGTTGGAGCTATTCAAAAAATTCATGACATCGCAAAAGATATCAAGTCTAAAGGCATTGACAAGGTTATTGTTATGTCAGGTAGACATGCTTATAAATCAACAGGTGCTTGGGATGTTGTAGAAGCAGCTTTGAAAGAAAATGGTATCGGTTATATCAATTTTGACCAAGTTACTCCAAACCCTAACACTCACCACGTGGATGATGCAACTAAAATGGCTAGAGATTTTGGTGCTAAAGCTGTTATTTCTATCGGCGGAGGTTCTCCAACTGATGCTGGTAAATCTGTTGCAATTTTGCTTGAATATCCTGATAAAGGTGCAGATGATATTTATGAATTCAGATTTACACCAACAAAAGCAGCTCCTGTTATTTCAATCAACTTGACTCATGGTACAGGTTCAGAAACTAACAGATTTGCGGTTGTTACTAACTTAGAAAAGAACTTCAAACCTGCAATTGCTTACGATTGCATCTACCCAATGTATGCAATTGATGACCCTCAATTGATGACGAAATTATCTCCAAAACAAACAAGATATGTTTCAATTGATGCGGTTAACCACGTTGTAGAAGCTGCAACTTCAACAGTTGCTTCTCCATATTCAATCACACTTGCAAAACAAGTTGTTGAGTTGGTTGCAAAATACTTACCAAAAGCAATCGCAAACCCTGAGGATTTAGAAGCTAGATACTTCTTGTGCTATGCAGCTATGATGGGCGGTGTAAGTTTTGATAACGGTTTGTTGCACTATACACACGCTCTTGAACACCCATTGAGTGCTGTAAAACCTGATTTATCTCATGGTTTTGGTTTAGCAATCTTGTTGCCTTCTGTTGTAAAAACTATTTACAAAGACAGAGCTGCAACTTTGGCAGACGTTTTAGCACCAATTGTCCCTGATTTGAAAGGTGATCCTTCTGAAGCTGAAAAAGCTGCTAATGGTGTTTATGCTTGGTTGAAATCAGTTGATGTTCCTGAAAAACTTACTGACATCGGATTTAGTGAAGCTGATGTTGATAAATTGACAGATTTGGTATTCACAACTCCATCTCTTGCAGGATTGATTGATATTGCTCCAAGCGGCAATTCTAGAGAAGTTGTTCACGGTATTTACGAAGATTCTCTAAAGGCTTAATTTCTTTAGATTAAGAGAATTTTAGAAAAAACAGACGGCGAGATCGTTATACGACCTCGCCGTCTGTTTTATAAAAACTTATAAATTATTTCATTATTTCTGAAACGATTTGAGAAGCTGTGATTTTCAAACAACTTAATTTTTCACACGTTGTTTGGCGTCTTGCCCACAGGCATGGTTTCAATTCGCATTTGTCATTTGCTTTTATTGCTACAACCTCGTCACTTTGCGGGATTAGAGCCTTATCATCTGTTGGTCCGAAAATTACATAAGTTTTAGTATGAAGTGCAACAGCCACATGCAATGGAGCAGAATCTGAACACAAAAACTTATCCGCTGATGATATGAGTTCTGCTAAATCTTTCAAACTCTTTGTTGTTCCATACAAGTTTTCGAAATTTTGAGTTCTGACATTGTTTAAAATAGTTTCAATACACTCTTTGTCGTCAGGTCCGCCAACAAGCATAACCTTTTTACCTTCCGCAACTAAAAGGTCAATAACTTTTGCCCAAGTTTCAGCAGGAATTGTTTTGATGCAACCCTTTTGAACACTCAATTTGCTCACTCCTGGGTGAATTAGAACAGAATTTGCAATTTTGTCTCGTCTTTCAATATTTATCTCCGGAAGTTCTGTATTAAAATCTGTAATTTCTCTAATCAAATCGTGGTACATTTTGCAAGCGTATTGATTTTTGTTTAACTTCATCGGATGAGTTAAAAGAATATGGCTTAATTTCCCTGTATCGTACCCGCAACGCTCTTTGATACCGGTCAAAAACAAAAGAATACTTATCAATTTATTTCCGCCTGATGAGACTACAAGGTCAAATTTGCCTTGACGAGCTTTTGACAAAAGTTTGAGCATTTCAAGATATTTATTTTTGCCTTTAACATCAATCAAAAATAAATCATCTATAACATCTGTCAAATCTTTTACGCTTTTGCTTCTTGGTTCCAGTGCCAAAGTTATTTCAGAATTTGGGAATTCTTTTTTCAACGAAATTAGCGTTGGAAGGAAGAATATTTCATCCCCGATTCCACCAAAATTTATTGCAAGTATTCTTTTTTTCTTATCCATAATTTGCTATCCTTTTTAGAATTTTTTCAATTTTGCATAAGAGGCATCCATTGCTTTTTTGCCTTTTGCCCCAAAATCAATGGTATACATAACGCTTTCACCAATGTTTATAACATCTGTGATATGTCCGATACCCATTTGACCGTGGAAAACTCTTTGCCCAACTTCAAAAACTTCATCCATAAACGGAGTTGATTTCTTTTGAGCCTCTTTTTCTTCTGCCATTTTTCTCTCACTTTGGCGTTGAGCAGACATTTGGCGAAGTGCGTTTATTGCTTGAGTTCCGGCTGCTCTTCTTGCTTCTTCTTCTCTTTTTTTATTAATTGCAGATTTCACAATCATTGCTCTGCGAGGAGTTCTGTTTTGCGGAGCTTGAGTATAGGAAGATTTTGAATTTCCATAACTTGAATTTGAATTGCTGTAGCTTGATGAGTTGTTTGAGCTTGATGAAGCAGAGTGAGTTCTGCCACCGCTTGCTAAACCTTTTCTCTGCGGAGCTACGAAATTAGCACCAAATCCTGTTGAAGGTTTTACATAACCATAACTGTCTGTTTTTGCAGATTCTCTAGCTTTAGATACTGCACTTCTGAATGTAGAAGATGAACTTCTGTCAAAATCGTCTGATTCTATTGATTCAATCAAGTTTTGCGGAATTTCTTCAATAAATCGTGACGGATTGTAATATTTATATTCCCCCCAAGTTTGACGGCGTTTAGCAGATACAAGATACAATTTTTCTTCTGCTCTTGTAATACCTACATACATCAAACGGCGTTCTTCCTCCACTTCGGATGGAACTTGAAGAGTTCTTTGAGAAGGGAAAATACCTTCATCCATGCCTGCAATAAATACAACAGGAAATTCCAAACCTTTAGCAGCATGGAGAGTCATCATTGTAATATTATTGGTTTCTTCTTCCATTGAATCCAAATCTGACACCAATGCGACCTGTTGCAAGAATTCGCCTAAAATATTATCCTCTTCTTCCGGCACAAATTCTTCTGCTACGTTAACAAGTTCTTGCAAGTTGTTGATATCGTCTTGGAATTCAGGGTCATTAGCTGCTTTTGTTTGCAATTCTGCCAAGTAGCCTGACTTTTCAATAACAAGAGTTACAAAATCTTTCAAAGTATAAGAATTTTTTGCCTGTTGGAATTTATAAATAAGAGATGCGAAATCTTTCAATTTAGACTGTGTTTTTGCATTTAATTCAGACTGTTCACAAATTTTTACAGCTTCATAAAGGCTGATATCTCTTTCATTTGCGAATTTTGTTAAGTTTTGCATAGTCGTGTCACCAATTCCACGTTTGGGAATATTGATTACACGGCGTAAACTTTGAGAATCGTCTGTATTATTAATTAATTTCAAATAACACAATACAGTTTTAACTTCCGCTCTATCGTAGAACTTTGTACCGCCATAAATTCTATAAGGCAATCCAGTTGCCATACAAGCTTCTTCTAAAGCACGGGATTGGTTGTTTGTTCTGTATAGGATTGCAAATTTGTTATAATTTCCATTTGCTGTTCGTTTTATATTACTTACAATATAATTTGCTTCATCTGCTTCATCACTTGCAATATAATAACTTAACTTTTCCCCTTCCCCTTTATTTGAATACAAAACTTTGTCTAATCTTTCGTCATTATTTTCGATAACAGAGTTTGCCGCATTCAAAATGTGAGCAGTTGAGCGGTAATTTTGTTCCAACTTGATTAGTTTTGTATTTTTATAATCCTTTTGGAAGTTCATAATAATTGTGAAATCAGCACCACGCCAAGAATAAATGGACTGGTCGACATCACCTACAACACATAATGAGCGTTCAGGCGGAATTTCAGCTTTCATGTTTGTGTAGAGCATATTTACCAAACGGTATTGAGCAAGGTTTGTATCTTGGTACTCATCAACCATAATATGTTGAAATCTTTCGTAATATTGAGTTCTAACCTCTTCGTTTTGCTCTAACAGCTTAACCGTTAACATCAACATATCGTCAAAATCTATTGCATTATTAGCGTTAAGAGATTTTTCATATTCTTCGTAAATTGAAGCAATTTTTTGAGATTTGAAATCTCTGGCAAATGTCGCAAAGGTTGTTGCATCTTGCATTTTGTTTTTCGCGTTAGAGATAACGGATTTAACAAGTTTTGTTTGATAAACCTTATCGTCTAAATTCAATTTCTTGATAGCTCTTGTAATAATTTGATTTGTATCTGAGTCATCATAAATTGTAAAATTTTTGTCTAAATTTTTACCGGTTGCAGTATTATATTTATCAATATTTTCTCTCAATATACGTCCGCAAATCCCGTGGAATGTACCTACCCACATATATTTAACCGTATCTTCTCCGATAATTTTTCCGATACGTTCTTTCATTTCTTTAGCGGCTTTGTTGGTAAATGTAACTGCTAAAATATTTCTTGGTCTTACCCCGTTTTGAATCATATACGCAATACGAGTAGTAAGAACTTTTGTTTTTCCTGAACCTGCACCAGCTAGTATAAGTAATGGTCCTTTTGTTGTTTGAACGGCTTCAACCTGCTCCTTATTAAGATTTTCTAATAGATTTTCCATGACCTCTTCCCAAATAAAAAAAAATATGCTATAATTAAGCATAATCGAAAAATGTAATTAATGCAATTAGAAGGTAAATGAAAAAATGACAGAAAGTGATAAGGAAATTTTATTAAGTTCAGATGAAAACAAAAACAATGATGTTCAAAAGTCGATAGTAGTACCGATTGATGACGATATGGATACAGTAAAATCTGACGCTCCAAATACAGTAGATGAATTAGCAATGGAATTGGCTACAATCAAACAATCAGCTAAAAAGATTGCAATCATCGGTAGCCGTAATCTCCCTATCACTCATCAACAAATGATTGAAACACTTGCAACAGCTCTTGTTATGCAAGGTAATACAATTATTACATCTGGAGGTTCTTCAGGAACTAACGCAGCAGCTATTCGTGGGGCTATGAAAGCTAACCCTCAAAAATTGAGTGTTGTTCTTCCTCAAACTATTGGACAACAACCAAGTGATGTTCAAGATCAGTTGATTGGCGTTCCAAATATTATTGAGCACGCTGATAGAGCAATGATGACTTTAGCTGATGCATCAAGAATTTGTAACAGAGAAATTATTGATGAATGTAATCAATTAATTTGTTTCTTGTCTCATACAAGTAAAACTCTTCACAATGCCGTTCAATACGCTGAAGAAGGTCACAAAGTTATCACTGTATTCTATTTGGATTAGTTCCTTATGAGTGATAAATTAAAGAAATTGACGGGTAAAAATCCTAAAGATTTTGAACCTGTTGCATTTTGTACCATTAATAATGCAGATATAGAGTTATTTAAAGAACTTGTCGAAAGTGATGATTTTTTGTTTGATTTTGTCAAACAAAATGTCGCAAATCGTTTGTCAAAGGTTTGCAACGAAAACAATTACTTAAATTTGTTACCGTTTTTGAAATATTACTCTCCGTCTTATGAAGATTTTATCATTTCTACACTTGTCAAATTTACTGATGAAGATTTGACTGATAGAATGCTAGCGATTTTTGAAGATGGAACAGAAGATGAAAAAACATACTGTGCCAAGTTTTTTGAATATGTTCAAGACCCGCTTGCAGTGGATTTTTTGAAAGAATTTGCTTATAGCGAAAATTCTGCATTAAGTTCAAATTGTGCTTCAACTCTTGCTGCTTTTAAAGATTTGGAGTCAAAAAATATTGCATTAGAAAAATTAAATTCTGATGATGAATTTGAAAAACTTGAAGGTGTTAGATTTTTAGTTTCTTATGGAGATAAATTTGTTTCTGACAAGATTATAGAGGAAATGAAAAAATCATCTATGTCCGAAAATATTGCAGGAGAATTTCTGTATTTAGTTGATTTATTTGAACTTTATAAAACAAATAAGACAGATGCTTTGTTTGTTTTAAATTCAGTCATCAATGGACTTGGAGAAATTTTGAGTCTTTCTCAAATTTTTGATTTCAGATTGTATGAATTTTTTGAAAAATTGATAAATGAACCTATGAATTCAGAAATTGCAACGGTCTTAGCGAATGCAAGAGACAAATTTGAAACCTTGACTGAAAATAATGAATATCTTTTTGATGAAACAAAAGATGTTAAACAAGAGGTGTCAGAGATAAAAAATCTTTTGCAGGCAATTAATATTGATAAGAATTTGGTAGATAAAGAGTTAAAAGAAGACAGCTTGTTTGTATTTACGGCAATAGATTTGACAAATTCGACAGATAAATTAAGAGCGTTGTTAAATAATACATCAAATCAAACACTTATTCTAAAAAACATTGAAGCCCTAAAAAATAGGAATAATTTAACTCGCCAAGACAAAGATATTGCACTAAAAATTGCAAAAGATGAAAATATCAAAAGTATAATTTCTGCACTTTAGAATGTGCGACTTGGTCAGATGGCTTGTCCTCTTGTCAGGGATTGTTACGTTGCTTCGTACACAAAATTACCAATAACAACGAAATTTCTCCTCACAATGACATGAATAATAAACAACAAACTCTTTCAATAACACAGACGCGAGGTTGGATAATTCTCCAACCTCGCGTCTGTATTATTTTATTTTTATTTCAACTACTTCAATGCAAAAATCATATCTGCTTCTACACAAGTCTTTCCGTCAACTCTTCCAATACCGTGAGCTTTGCAGATAGGCCCCTTAACTTTAGTTAGTTCAACTTCCATTTCGAACTTATCGCCAGGTCTTACGATATTTTTAAATCTTACACCGTCAACTCCTGCGTACAATGTCAATTTCCCTTCAAATTCTGGCATTGTCATTAAAATTGGAGCTGAACATTGAGCCATTGCTTCAAGTTGTAAAACTCCAGGCATGATAGGATTTCCAGGGAAGTGGCCTTGGAAAAATTGTTCATTCATTGTCAAATTTTTGTATCCTTTTGCATATTTTCCCGGAACACATTCGGTAATTCTATCTACCAACAAAAATGGATATCTGTGAGGAATCATATCCATAATTTGCATGGTATCGAAGCTCAAAACTTCTTTAGTTTCTTCTGACATTTTTCTCTCCTTATATTTCTACTAATTTATCTCTTAACATTTTTGCTACTTTGACATGAACGGCATGACCGGCTTCTTTAGCAAGAATTTGGCAACGCAAATTCAAAGGATTTATTCCTGTTAAGTACAAATCGCCAACCATATCAAGCATTTTGTGTTTTACGGGTTCTTTTTCTGAGCGAAGTGCAGTTGTATATCCGCCTTCATCCGTCAAACCCACAGTGTTTTCCTCGGTTACACCTTGAGCAAACCCAAGCATTTGGAATTTTTTCAAATCGTGATAAAAACCAAATGTTCTGGCTTCAATAATTTCGTCCTTTTTCTTCGGGTCATAATTGATAAAACATCTTGTCAAATCCGGATGATTGTAATTAACCGCATAAGACATAAACAAATTATCACTAGGAAGTATTACCAAACTAGTCTTTCCATTCAGGTAATAAACGGGTTCAGACACAGTGTAGTATTTTTCTTTAGCAAAAAACGGTTTATCAATCCCTGCTGATTTGATAGCTTCAACCCAGCCTTTTGAACTTCCGTCAAGAGCCGGAACCTCTTCTTCTGTCATACAAATATCAACAGAATCAATATGACAAAAAGCCAAAGCCGCCGTCAAATGCTCCGTCAACATTGCTCGAACCTTTGAGGTGCCTAAAACAACGCAATGGTCTGTCGAAACAACATTATCAACATTTGCAGTAAATGAATCTTTATCCTTAATAAAGTACCTTATCTGTCCCGATTTAGAAGGGAATAAAGTAACCTCACAAGGCTTATTTTTCATTAAACCGTTTCCGGTAATTTTAACTTCTTTTTTTAGTGTAACCATTTTATATTTTATTCAACCTCTTGATGTGCTTCCTCAAATGATTTCAAGATTGGCTCAAATTTTCTGAATTTAGCAAAGATATCTTGAGCATCTTTCAATGTTTTCAATTGTTTGATGAAATCTTTTCTTGGAACAGCCGGAATACCAACAATAATTGATTTTGCAGGGAATGATTTTGTTACACCTGCTTTAGCTGTAATAATTGTATCAGAACCGATTTCAATATGGTCAGCCAAACCTGCTTGACCGGCAATAACTACTCTATCACCGATTACGCAGCTACCTGCGATACCTACTTGAGAAACAATTAAACAACCTTTACCAACACGGCAATTGTGACCAATCATAACCAAGTCATCAATCTTAGTATTATCACCAATTACGGTATTTTCGATTGTACCACGGTCAATTGTAGTATTGGCACCGATTTCAACGTTGTTACCGATTACAACAGAACCGATTGAAGGGATTTTGAAAATAACTTGCTCAACATCGCCTTCTTTAATTTCGCCTTCTTTTCTAGCATTTTCAATATTGTTTGGATTTTCAGTAACAAAACTAAATCCGTCAGCACCCAATGAAACACCATGGTTTAAAATTACATCGTTACCGATTTGAACTCTATCACCGATGTTTACTCCCGGGTGGAAGAAACAGTTATTTCCGATTTTAACATCACTACCGATATAAGAATTTGCTAAAATCTTAGTATTATCACCAATTACAGCATTTGGAGAAACAACAACATTTGGTCCGATACAAACATTTTGACCTAATTTAGCAGTCGGATCAACAACTGCAGACGGGTGAATATCTTTATTCACAACAGGTGGAACGTAGAACAAGTTCAACAATTTCATCATTGCAAGTCTTGGTCTTTCAACCTCAATTGTTGTAAAACCGTCAATTTGAACACCTAATGGAACAAGTGCAGCTTTAGCTTTTGATTTTGCAAGGTTTGCAATCTCATCTTCGCCTAAAGCAAGAGCTAATGTATGCTCATCACTCAACAAAGGTGGTGCAATGTGAGTAATTTCAGGACTAGAAACTTTTGTTAACATACCCCCTACAATTTGTGTAATTTCATCAACTGTAAATGATCTCATCTTTTTCTCCTTATAATAATATGCTTTATTGTTTTCTTAAAAAAACCTTTTTCATTATAGTACAAACGTTAAATTTTTCGTAATAGTTAGAAATTTTGTCATTCTGAGGGCTTTAGCCCGAAAGAATCCAGCTTTTTAGTTATATTTTTTTTATGATTCTTTCATCTTATTTATTGTATTTGTTGTAGATTTGCCTGCAACAAAATCAATAAACTCGACTCTGATATTATTACGCCTCATAATATCAGCCTCCGGAAGCGTATCCATTGTGTAATCGGCACCTTTTGTATAAACATCCGGTTTAATTTCATCAATCAAATTGCCCGGACTATCCTCATCAAACATCACTACATAATCAACACAACCTAAAGCACACAAAACTTCTGCCCTATCTTGTTCACTATTTATCGGTCGTGTCGGTCCTTTGATACTTTTCACAGATTTATCCGAATTCAAAAGAACTATCAAATAATCCGCAAAAGTCTTTGTCTTTTGTAAATATCTTACATGCCCGACATGTAAAATATCAAAACATCCATTTGTTACTACTACTGTTTTTCCACTTTGATGCAGTTTTTGAACGAAATTCGCAACATTTTCTCTCTGTAAGAGTTGTCCCATATAATATATATCCTCTAATATGCCACTAAATTATACCCTAAACTAACGAAAAAGTCCTATTTTATTAACAAAAAGTAATAATTGAAGATGTTATTTATTCAAAAAAGGTCCAAGTTTTTTACTCATTTCTCCTAAAAAATCCCAAATTGGATTTTTATGATTTTCGATTTTGTTTTCACAATGAATATTATATTGTGAAAATTTATTTTGAGGAATTAAGCCTCTCATAAAGTTAGGTAATCCGTTACCTGCATATATTTCGTCTCCAGACACAAGCCTGTCTTTCATTAAAATTGTTGCTCTTTTAATTTCAGGGTTGAAATCTTCTACAATATTGTGTTTAAACTCTGAAGTGATAGGGGTAATTGTTAATTTAGTTATTCTCATTTATTTCCTTCTTTCAAGGGTCTGTTTAGTACAGACCCATTTCTATAACTTTTTTACAAATTCTGACGGTGTTCAATGCTGCACCAATTCTCAAATTGTCAGCTACGCACCACAATGAAATTCCGTTATCAAACGCCAAATTCTTTCTGATTCTTCCGACAAATACAGGGTCAACACCACTTGCATCACGAGTTGTAGGGTATTCGAAGTTTTCCGGACTATCTATAACTTTTAGACCAAATGATTTTGACAAAATTTCACGAACTTCGTCCGGTGTTACATGTTCTTCAAACTCAATATCAACAGCTTCTGAGTGACCGTTATAAACAGGAACTCTAGCTGCTGTACAAGAAATCGGTAAATCTTGTGGAAGGTGAAGAATTTTTTTAGTTTCATTCACAACCTTCATTTCTTCCTTAGTATAAGCATTTTCACAAAATACATCAATTTGCGGAATTACATTAAACGAAATCGGTTTTTTGAATGCAACATTTTCAAACTCTTTTCCTTCTAAAGTTGCCTTTGTGTTTTCAGTCAACTCATTAATTGCCTTCAAACCCGCTCCTGATACTGCTTGATAAGTAGATACAAGCAATCTTTTGATTTTGAATTTGTCATGCAAAGGTTTCAAAACAAGCATCAACTGTGAAGTTGAGCAATTAGGATTGGCAATAATTCCCTTATGTTTCTTCAAATCCTCATCATTAACATAAGCAATAACAAGCGGAACATCCTTATCCATTCTAAAAGCAGATGAATTATCTATCAAAACACCACCACGTTTAACAATTTCAGGTGCAAATTTTTGTGAAGTAGAACCGCCTGCTGACGCCAAAACAATATTAACACCATCAAAACTTTCAGGAGTTGCTTCTTCTACAGTATAAGTTTTGCCTTGAAATTCGATTTTTGAACCCGCACTTTTTGCACTAGACAAAAACTTAATCGTATTAAAATCAACTTTCAATTCATCAACAATTTTTGTAATTTCTCTACCAACAACGCCTGTTGCTCCTAAAATAGCAATATTTGGTTTTTGCTTTGACATAATTTCTCCTCTTTAATTGTATGCAATTAATATTACTACAAGAATAATTGTTGAAACTACAATTAAAACATAAATTTACAATATTTTAAAAAAGTGGCGATTATTTGATATTTTTTACTACCCATTTGAAATAATCAGTATCTGTTTTGGCTTTCTGAGCACAAGCAATACCGTTATAACCAGATGTAGATCTGAGATTGCAAAACTGATTCATATCACTATATCTTGTATTTTTATCGCCCATTGTTCTCAATTCGCCATCCTGAAATTCGAAAGTAAACAAATCATATCCCCAAATGTTTGGAGGATTGTCATAACCATTAACATCAACAAATAACCATACATAATCATCCAATGCAGGATTTTCAAATATTATTAACGTTCCGTCAGGAAGTGCAATCTGACCATCATCAAATAAAAATCGAGAAGGTTTGTTAGATTTATCATAAGTTTTATAATTAAGATTATTAACATCTGCACAAGGATAAGTTCGTGTACTCCAAGTTCCACAATCGGTCGAACCATTCAAAAATTTTCGAAATTCTTTATAAAAAGAACCGCTATGCCCCACATAAGTAGAAGGGTCGAGCGACACATCCGAAGCTTCCATTTGTTTAAAAACTTGTTGAATAACAGAGTAAGATTTCAAAAATTGAGTTCTCAATTTATTTGCTTTGTAGTTATTTATAAGTCCCGGAATTGTAATTGCTGCAACTACTCCGATGATTCCAAGGGTGATTAATACCTCCGCCAATGTAAAAGCAAATTTCTTTTTAAGGAAAATGGAAATAGGGAAATAAGGAAATAAGTTCTTTACAGTTTTATTATCCATGTCATTGCGAACGGGCTTTGAGAAGTTATTTTTCAAGTTTGACAACAATCTCCAGTGTCGCAATCCCTGACAAGTTTCACCATTTTCTAATTTGTTATGGATTACTACGTCACTCTGTGTTTCTGCCTGACACTTCACCTCGCCATAAACGTGACTCCGTGTCTGCCAAATATGTCCTGCGGACAACCTATCATTTTGGCAGACAGCTCCGCACTCTGCTCGGTTCGTTCTCATAATGACATGATTTTTATTTTTCATAATCTTTCCTTTCTTATTTGTTATTACTAAATGGGATTAGGTCACGTCACCCTGAACAGCACGAGCGAAAGCGAAGTGCGTGATTCAGGGTCTATCCATTTGATTTGTTATTTAATCAACATTGATAGATTCTGAATAGCAAGAAAATTTTGTATTCATTCTTCACACAAATTTTCTAAGCTTTCAGAATGACAGAAAAAATATAACGAACTTATTTCCTTGTTCCTTTTTCCTTATTCCTTTAAAAAATTGTTTCATACTACATCCTTTCTTATTTTGAGGTTGGGCTAGTAAGCCCAACCTACTTTATGTAATCTGTATAATACTGATTATATTCAGTATTATACCTAATATAATATATATAATAACAAAATGCAATATACTAAAATGTAACTATGGATATGACAAATTATTTTAGCGAACTTGCCAAAAATATGAGAGTTGAACGGGCAAGATTGAATATCTCTCAATTAAAATTGGCTGAAATGGCGGATGTTTCCTTAGATACAATAAATATGATTGAACGTGGGGTTGGAAATCCGAAATTTTGCACTGTTATATCTATTGCGAAAGCTTTGAACGTTGATTTGAATACGTTATTAAAATTGTAACTACATTTGTCACCTTTTCTTCAAAATTTATAAAGAGCAAAATAAAAAGGTAGAGAAGTTATCTCTACCGATGGGAAAATTTTTATGAGAAATTTGAGGGATTTATAAATATTTAGAAATTTCAGCAATTGTTTCAGGGAATTGCTCCATGAATTTTACCGTTCTTTCTGTCAAAGTATTATCCGTATTTGGTGTCATCAGGTGTGCATTAGTATCTGCAAAAGCTTCTTCTATTGCTCCATACCCGCTTTGGTTCAAATAATGTTCTGAATTATCAATTAAGTAGTCCATTGTACCAATATTCAAACAGTTGGTTTCTTTTTTAAATCGTTCAACTTCTTTAAGGTATACCTTTTTAATATTTTCAATTTCTTCGGGTTGTAATTGGTTAAATTTTAAATGCCCTAATTCATGCAAATAGGTAAATAATTTTTCGGCGTCTTCTTTGGCAATTGTTATATCTTTTAAATTTCTACCAAAAACATAATTACAAGCTGATTCCTCTGCCTGTGAGAATTTTGGATTTTCAAGTTTTTTCAAATTCAAAAGTTCATCCGGAGGAATTCTTTTCAATGTTTCTAATATCTTTTGATTATTTTCTCCTGCAACAACATGTTGGCTTAGGTCGATAACAGTTTGGCTGCCATTATCTTCTGTGATTTTTACAATATTATTTTCAAAAACTACATCATATTTTTTGCCATTAATTTTATGCACAAAATGATTTTCCCCAACTTTTTGGACATGTCTTCTGACACGCATCAGGGTTTGTCCTGATCTATTTTTGATTGTATAGCTCAGTTCTGAATTCCCGTCTTTTCTGCTTTTGTATTTATAATTTGTTTTAACTTTGTTATAAGATTTGAATTTTCTTTTTACAATTTCTTCTCCTGTTATTGGGTCTCTAAAACCACGAGAAAGAACTTCAATTTTTCGTCCTTTTACTCTAAATACATCAGCCTGTCCTGAAATATTTGAATCTATCAAGAAAATTCGCTCATTTTTGGCTTGCACGGTTTCTTTTCTCAAATGAGGATATCCATCCAAACCAGTACTATATTCTTGAGATATTGTTCTATTTTTCTTTGGGAGAACACTAGACAATTGAGCTTTAGTTTCAGACATTTTCAAATGTTTGATTGATTGAATTTGATTTGTATTTTTATTTAATGTACAACCAATTCCATTTGTGCCATTATTATTCCTTAGTGTTATTGCATAATTATTAGCATCAAACGGTTCAATCTTACCTCCCAAGTAATTGAAACCTTGTTTTGCATTTTTAGAGATAAATTCATTGATTTTTTGATTTTGACCGGATATAACTTGTTCTAACACATCTGCATCGCGAATATCAACAAATTCAATGCCTTGTTTTTTAAGATTATTAATCCCACGAATTACGTCTTCTGTATGGTCAGTGTAATAATCACATATTTTTAAATTTGGTATCAGACCGGAGTCGATAAAACGTTCAAAATATTCCATTGCCTTCTCAGGAGTAGTTCCAGTCGAATAATATCTGGGATTTTTTAAATCTAATAAAAAACCAATACGTTGTATTTTATCCTCTTCAATTAAATTTTCATAAATTCTTTTTAGATTTTTTAACCTGTGAGAAACATCTTTTTCGCTTAGATTAGCCGGTATATATGACCTTACAATGTCTCCGACGTCTTCTGCAACACAATGTGAGCGGAATATTTTAGGGCAGTCTTCCAAAAACCCTAAAATACTTTTTTTGGTTTCTTGGCTGTAATTTATTTTGGAAACATCAAATCCCCAAAAGAAAGAATCTATTGATCCATATTTCTTATTTTCTTCTAAGAATTTCATTAAAGATTCTTTCATCTGTTTATCAACTTTTCCATTTTTATCTAAAAGGAATGCAGTCATATTCGCAGCAGTTTCAATTCTTTCATTTTGAGGCAATCCAAATTTTCGCAAATTCAAAATTGTATCTAATATCTCTTTATTAAAATTCCCATCTTCCATTTGGGCAAGTTTTATTACATCCTTTTCTTCAAATGGAAAAATTCTTAACTCGTCATCCATTGTCTTACAATAATTTGTTTTAAATTCTTGTGGAGTAACGAGTTTTGGCTTTGCGTGAGTTGAAAGTTCAAGGATATCTCCAACTTGCTTGTCGGCTACTTTTTCAAAAGGATTTGTTGTGCTTTTAATCCCTTGTTTTGCAAAGGTTTTAACACTTCTAGCTGTAGAATTATTTATTAATTGTAACCCTATTTGGAACTTATTCACAAATATATCCCTTTAAATATTCTCCCCGTATATATATAAAGGATTTTTTTACAATAAAATTGCCCCTAAATATCCATTATTTTAAATTTTATTAAACTATAATTATTAAACAGGCGGCGAAAGATAAAATCTTTCGCCGCCTGTTTGTTTATACTTTCGGTTCTATTTCTTTTTAATTTTACTCTTTATTTTCTTCTGATTGGTTTTCAGAATTCTCATTTGCTTCAGAATTTTCAGGGTTTTCTTCTTCCACAATTTCGATTTCTACAACTTCTTCTTCCGGAGTTTCATCATTATTTTCGTCTTCATCTTCTGAATCAGAAGTTTCTTCACTTTCATCGTCATCGGAATTTTCTTTTGCTTCATCTTCCGCTTTTAGAGCTTCTTCAATTTCTTTTTCATCTTTTGCTCTAATAACAGGGATTGAAAGCATCAATGCCATTTGGTCTCCTTCTTGGTCGAAGTTGAGTTCAAGAGCATCTTTATCCATTTCAACATAACGAGATAGAAGTTCAACAAGTTCTCTTCTCATACGTTGAAGAAGTTCAGGAGTAAGGTTAGTTCTGTCTTGCATCAAAACTACACGTAATCTGTTACAAGCAACATCTTTCGCATTTTCTTCTTCTTTTTCTGTTTGCTTAAACAGACTCAATACTTTGTGACATAATTCTTTTAAAATATTTTCGCTCATCTTACTTCTCCTTACCTACAAGGTGTGAGAAGAATTTCTTAACCTTGTGCATAAAACTTGTTTCTTCTTCAAGGTTAAGGAATGGAACTTCTTCGCCCATTATACGACTTGCCACGTTTCTATAAGCTTTTCCTGCTAGAGAATCTTCATCATTAACAATCGGTTCACCTTTGTTAGTTGATGTAATAATTCCTGTATCCTCAGGAATTATACCTATCAGGTCTGCAGAAAGAATTTCAACTACATCTTCAACACTCATCATATCGTTTGATTTGATAAGGTTTGGTCTAACTCTATTTAGAAGCAATTTGTAAGATTTAATTTCTTCTTTTGCTTCCAATAGTCCGATAATTCTATCAGCATCACGAACTGCAGACATTTCCGGTGTTGTAACAACGATAGCTTCTGATGCTCCGGCTACTGCGTTTTGGAAACCTTGTTCAATACCTGCCGGACAGTCAACCAAGATAAAATCAAAGTCTTTTTTCAATTGTTCGCAAATATCTCTCAATTGTTCTTCTGTTACTGCGGTCTTATCTCTTGTTTGAGCTGCTGCAAGCAAGCAAAGATTTGGGTTTTTCTTATCTTTAACAAGTGCTTGTTTCAATTTGCAACGTTTTTCAACCACATCAACGATTGTATATACAATTCTATTTTCCAAACCAAGTAACAAATCAAGATTTCTAAGACCCAAGTCTGTATCAATCATAACAACTTTGTTACCTGCTCTGGCTAGAGCTGTACCGATGTTAGCGTTAGTTGTTGTTTTTCCAACTCCGCCTTTTCCGGATGTAATTACGATTACTCTACCAGTCATTTATATCTCCTTAGTTTTCTTCATGTATTTTTCTTATAACAATGCTTCCTTTGTAGGTGAAAGCTTCTTCCGGTGTATATTCGCAAGATTTTTGAATATATGGAAGATTTACTGTATCAGGGCGTCTTGCAAAAACTTCGCCAATTCTGATTTGAACAGGATTTAATTTTAATGCTCTGATTTTTGCATAATTATTACCTTCTGATCCGGCATGAGCAATTCCACCTAAGATACCCCAAACAGTGATATCACCTTTTGCAATAATTTCAGCCCCAGGATTTACATCCCCGATTACAACAATATTCCCGTCAGACGAAATGCTTTGTCCTGAGCGGATTGTTTTTCTCAAATATAGAGTCGGAAGTGTTTCCGGTTCATTTTTTAGTGCTGAAATTTCTTCGTCATTTTCTTCTTTAACTTCTTGAGCTTCAACATTAGCTGCAATTGACTCATTGTGTTGAATAATCGGTGTTATTTCTTTTTCATCAGAGTCTTTTTTCTCTTCTTCAACTTCTTGTTGAGTTTCTGTTGAAGTTTCTTCTTGTTCTTCAACTTGAGATTTTGGAGCTGTTTCTTCACCAAATATATTATCTAATGCTTTTGAAACTTCCGGAGTTTCTTCTGAGTCTTTTTCTTGGTTAAAATCAGGTGCTTCAATTGCATTTGTAAATTCTGAAATTTTGATACCTAAAGCTGTTGCAGATTCAAGAGTTGTTGTTGAACTTGTGCTGATAAATGCTAATTGGGATTCCATAAGTTCTACAAGTGCTTTGATACTTGTTAATTCCGCAGTAGACAAATCTACAGAACCTAATTTCATACAAATGTGTTTCCCTTTTGATTCAGGCATGTCCAAAATTCTTGAAAGTTCATAAATAATTTCTGAGGTTTTCTTTGCAGTTGTCAAGTCTACAATGAAACCGTTCTCGATATATCCCTTATCCATTTTTTCCTTTCCAAAATTCGGTTACATGGATAAAGTACACGAAACAATTTAAGACTTCAAGAAATTATTTACTTTTGTTATTAAATATTAAATTATGCCAAGAAAGAATTGTCACTTACATAGAAATTTCTTACTCTTGCATCAAGTTCATCTTTAGTAATTTTTCCGTCTTTATTTAAATCCATTCTTGAATTTCCGCCGGCAGCGTAAGCAGCTTCACTTCTACTTGCAAGAACACCACGTTTTGCTCTTGCAGGAGCAAATACCAATGCGTAAAGTTGTCCGCCTGAGATTGCTTCTCCAGAAGCAAATCCGGCTGTTGCTTTTGCTCTTGTTAAATATTTTTCAACATAATCAAGTTGTTCTACAGGTGACATATTTCTAAGAGCAGCGGTTGATGTTCCAAGACTTTTGGCAGTTGATTCAAGAAATTGGATTAAACCGGTAGCTGAACCGCTTTTATTTTTTGCTTGAGCGTTAATTCCTGATTCAGCATTCATTACGGCTAACAAATCTCTATAATTACAATTTAATCTTTTTGAAATGTCTTTAACTTTGTTTAAAAATTCAGATCCGTATTGATTTTTATTTTTTGATAAAGTAGCCCCTTGAGGTTCAACTTTTCTTGAAGAAGAAACTGTGATTGAACCGAAACTTGGAATTGGAATTGGCATCAATTGTGGAATAGGAAGCATTGATACTGTTGGGAATGTAATTTGTGGCAAAGTTGGCATTACAGGCATTTGTGGCAACATTCCAAACCCTCCGAAATTAGGAGTGAATACGAACGGATTGTTATACCCGAAATTCATTACAGGTGACACATAATTAAAAACAGAACCACCAAAAGCTACAGGAGAAGTAGCGGCAGCCATTCCCATAAAGAAGTCCATTCTCGGGTTCATTGACATCAAACCCATTGCAAATGGATTTGAGCTAAAACTTATGCTGTTTTGAAATGTTGATAAAAACATCATAATCCCCTTAATGTCCCCTGTATTTATATAAAGGTAAAAAGTATATAAAAATTGCATAAATATTACTCTTTTGTTAACAAATATTAATTATTTTTACAAATTGATTAATTGTATCAAGTATGTTTATTATATATTTATATATAGGCGAAGGGTAGTTATAAGAATGTTTAACGAAACTAAAACACACGAGATTACGGTCGATGTTGTAATTTTGACAATTAAAAACAATGCAATTCAAGTATTGCTTGTAAAACGTACAACTGAACCGTTCAAAGGCAGATGGGCAATCCCCGGTGGATATGTAAGATTATCTGAAAACCTTGATGAAGCTGCATTAAGAGTTTTGAAAGAAAAAACTGACGTTGATAATATTTATCTTGAACAGTTGTATACCTTTGGGGATCCGTTGAGACACCCTAATGCTCGTGTAATTACTTGTGCATATTTCGCTCTAGTAAGAGCAGAAGATATAAAAATTGTTTCTACACCTGAACTTGGTTGGCACAAAGTTAGCGATTTGCCACCTTTAGCTTATGACCACAAAGAAATTATCCAATATTCTCTAAAAAGAACAAGAGAAAGACTTGAACTTTGTCCTGTTGCATATCAACTTTTGCCTGAAAAGTTCACTCTTACCGAAATGCAAAAAGCTTATGAACTCATTATGGAAAAGAAATTGGATAAACGTAATTTTAGAAAAAAAGCACTTGCAACTAACGGTTTGATTGAGCTTGAAGAATATACAAAATCTTCTTCTAAACGTCCGGCAAGGCTATATACTTTTGAAAATATTGAGTTAAACTCAAAAAGAGCACACTTTATAAAAAAAGGAGAAAAATAAATAATGGTAAATATATTATGGGCAATTGAAACTGTTGCGGCAATACTTTTAACTATTTTGATATTACTTCATTCCCCAAAAGGAGATGGAATTGGAGGAATTGGTGGAGCATCTCACGTATTTGCTTCTCAAAAGAGTGCTGAAAAAGGTTTGAACAAAGTAACCGGCATTGTTTGTGCTGTATTTATTATTTGCACATTTTTAATCGGTTTTGGAATTGTAAAATAATTTGAAAATAAAAGTATAATTCAATCCCCGCTAATCATTTTTTGAGATGCGGGGTTTTTAGTAGAAGGAAAATAAATGAATATTTTAGTAACCGGAGCTTCAAAAGGAATAGGTCGAGCAATTGCTCAAAAATTAGCAACAGTTGGAAATATTTTTGTAACAGCAAGAAATGAAGAAGCCCTAAAAAAATTGGATTTCATTTCAGGATATTGTGTATGCGATTTGGCAAAAGAAGACGACCTTACACGTTTAGGAAATTTTATTGAAGAGACAAAAATTGATGTACTTGTAAATAATGCAGGTGAGTACATTTATTCTCCGCTTGCGGATACAAAGTTAGATGATTTATCCCATATTATAAAAGTAAACCTAAAAGCTCCTATTTATCTGGCATCTTGTGCCGTAAAAAATATGAAGCAAAATCATTTTGGGAGAATAATCAATATAGGTTCAATCTCTGGCGTCATGGGGGAAGCTAACGCTTGTTTTTATTCTGCAACAAAAGCAGGGTTAGTTGGATTTAGCAAGGCTACAGGGTTAGAACTTGCAGAATTTGGAATAACAGTAAACACAATCAATCCAGGTTGGGTCGATACAGAACTTGGGAAAGCATCAATTGAAGATGGCGAATTTACACAAGAAGAAATTCTTGAATGTATTCCGCAAAGAAGATTTGTATCGCCAGATGAGGTGGCATCACTTGTTAAATACCTGATAACAGACGATGCTAAAGGTATAACAGGACAATCCATAAATCTTTGTGCTGGGTTATCCGTTGGAATTTAGATAAATAAAAAAAGGAGAAGATTAATTTCTTCCCCTTTTTTAGTTTATTGTTTTAATTGTTTATCTACAAGATTTTGAAGATTTTGAGTTAATTTAGTGATGGCACCTTTTGGAAGAGTTTCTATTGTGTAATAACCTCCATAACTGTTTGGTCTTTTAAGATTTCCTTTTGAATCTACGGTGTAATCGTATGCAATATCATTGATATTTACCCCAGGAGAATTAAAAGAAAATCCTGAAACTTTTCCTTGTCTATTTAATTGAACATAAATTGAGGATTCATTTTCCCCATATTTACGGTTTCCTCCTTTTTTATTAATGACAATAGCCGAAGGTTTTCCTGAATAGTCATAACTCTTTTCATAATAAAATTGATTTCCGGAACCTTTTTGTGTTAAGCCTTCAAAATATTTTATTCCGGCTTTGCCATGTGCTGCATAAAGTTTTTGACCTATCTTTTTTATTTGATTTTGTTTATAAATCGTTTTTTCACTATAACTGGCATGCGGATTTGGATGAGTTAAAATTTTGTTGATTTGTGCCGCTGTTTGTTGAATTGTTAGTTGATGAGTTTTTACACCTGCTTGTGGAGTTGCTGCTTTTTGTTTTGGAAGAGGTGCAACTTTTTTTGCTTGCGGTTTTTGGATTGGAGAAGTTGCTGCCTTTTTCGCTGTTGGATGAGCTTCTGCTTTTTTAGTTGTTGGAGCTGAAACTTTTTTAGGCGTTGCAGCTTTCTTTTCAACCTCTTTTGATGGCAAATAAATAACTTCATTAACTTTTAAGCTATTTGCTTTTTTAGGTGTATTTTTATTGTTCAATTTTGCAATATCATACACATATTTTTCAATTTCAGATTGTTTTGCATTTTTCCCGACTTGGGCTCTTGCAATACTCCATAAACTGTTGCCTTTTTTCACAGTGTATGCAACTTTACCTTTAGCTTGAGGTGTTGCCTCATTGTATTTTTTTTCAAAGTAAGCGTTTCCGCTACCGTTTAGACGTACCGGTTCAACCATTTGCAATATCCTCCAATAAATTATATTTTCCCCGTACAAATATAAAAACAATTTATTAGAGAAAATTGCCTTTTTATGAAAAGAAATATTACGAAATTTTAAAATAAGCTTTTTTGTTCAGAACCAAAACCGCCTGTTTTATACCCCAAATGCCTATATGTAGCAGGTGAAACTTTTCTTCCTCGCGGGGTTCTTTGCAAAAGTCCTGCTTGGAGTAAAAATGGCTCACAAACATCTTCAATCGTTCTGACATCTTCTCCTATCGCAGCGGCAATAGTTTCAATCCCGACAGGGCCACCGTCATATTTTTCAATAATCAGTTTTAACAGATTTCTATCTGTCGTATCTAATCCATATTCATCAATTTTTAGAATATCAAGAGATTTATTTGCAACATCTTCTGTAATTTTTCCATCGTGTTTAACAAGAGCGTAGTCACTAACCCTTTTGATAAGCCTGTTTGCAATACGAGGCGTTCCACGAGAGCGTCTTGCAATTGCAAGAGCCCCTTTTTCGTCTATTTCGATATTTAAAATTCCGGCAGTTCTTTTGATAACTTTAGATAATTCTTCGTTTGTATAAAATTCCAACCGATGAATAATCCCAAATCTGTCTCTCAATGGCCCTGACAATTCTCCTGCTTTAGTTGTCGCACCAATCAGGGTGAATTTTGGGAGTGGAACTCTTAAAGTTTTAACCGTTTGGCTTTTACCTGTTGTCATATCAAGGTAAAAATCTTCCATTGCAGGGTATAAAATTTCTTCTGCAACTTTATTCAATCGGTGAATTTCGTCAATAAATAAAATCTCTCCACCTTGAAGTGACATCAAAATTCCGATAATATCACGAGGTCTTTCTAGTGCGGGAGCAGAAGTTATTTTGATATCAACACCCATTTCTTGAGCAATAACACCTGCCAAAGTTGTTTTTCCTAACCCCGGAGGACCGTAAAACAAAAGGTGATCAAGCGGGACTTCTCTTTTTTTTGCGGCTTCAATTGTTATTTTGAGGGTGTCTTTTAAAGCCGATTGCCCGATATATGTATCAAACGATTTTGGTCTGATACAGTTCTCAAAATTCTTATCGCAGTCGATAGCTTCCGGTTTTACAACCGGATTTTTCTTGTGTTCTTTTTTTTGTTCAAAATCGTTATCGTCTGCAATAATACTCATTTATTTCCCCTCTTATAAAAATAATATCACAAATTTAAAGGGCTTGGAAATATTATTACATCTTAAAACTTTCAGCAAAAGATAAGATTGTTGAGTAGAATTGTTCTTTATTTTTTTCGATATAATTTAATCTTTCTTTTAATTGTTTTGAAGTATACACTTTATTGTTGATTGCAGAGTTTATAATAGATTCTTTAATCTCATTAAGCATAAGTTCTGCCTGTTCCTTAGCTTCTTTTTCCTGAATTCTTTCTCCGTTTCTATCAATAATTTTGTGAATATCTTTTAAACAAGTAATATTTGAAAGATATGTAACTTCAGCTTTTAACAAGTTTGTATTATTTTGATTTGGAATAATTCCGTTATCTTCCATAATTTTCAATCCGATATTGTTGATATTTTGGAAAATTTGACCATCAAGAAGGTCTGTATGACCGTTATAAGCTTTTTCTTTCAAACCTTGTTCAACCAAATTTTGAGCTTGTTCTTTTGTCATTCCTTCTGGTAAATTTGCATTCCGAAGAAGAGCTTTTGCAATCCCTTTAGCGTTTCCGATAAAATAGTCAAGGTGGTTGAGAACATTTTCGATTGCTTCTTCAGGGGTATATCTTAAAACGTTACCTGTATCAATAAAGGTGAATGGTTTTTCTTTATTTGTTAAATCAATGAACACATTCCCCGGATGAGGATCGGCATGCATTACCTTTGAACCTTTTTTCGGTACAGAAAGAAGTTGTTCAAAGAACACTTGGAAATAATTTCTCATTAGTGAAACCATTTCTTTTTCAGATATTTTTTTACCTTCCTTGGTCATTTGGTCTATAAATTCATTGAATTGAACACCGGATGCCTTTTCCATTACATAAATGTTATCTTTAACTTCAATAGGTTTTGCAACATTGTAATGTTTTGCATTTTTGCCTAAAATTTCTGCGGCATCCATTTCTTTTGCCAAGTCAACCTCTTGATTCCAAGCATCATATAAAGTGTTAATTTTTCTGATTAAGAAATTTGTTTTTTCATCATTTTCGCCACTATTTGCTTTTATCAATTTGGTGAAGGCTTCTCTATCTTTTTGAATTTTTTCTGCTGACATTCCTTTTTTCAAGAATTTAAGAACAACTTCTTTTCCTGTAGTGTTGTCTTTTGCCAAGAAGGTTTCCGCTACTGTTCCAACACCAAGTGCTTTGTCATTGATGATTGTATATTTGTCGCCAAAAGTTTTTGAAATGAAATCCTGAGCTTCTTTAGCTGTTCTTGATTGAGGGCAGTTACTTTTAAATCTTGTAATAATTTCAGAAACTTCGCCAACATTTAATTTCACTCCCATAAATTCTAAATTATCCCCAAACATCCCAAGAACATTTTCAGGAATTGTTTGAATAAACTTAGGTAAGAAGATATTTTTATCTTCAATCATTTTCATTTTTTCTTCAACTGATTTTCCACCAGTCAAAATCTCCATTGCTAATTTAGGATCTAGCAAAAGTTTGGCTGAATTCATCAACTCATGGAAATCTGAGTCTACAGAAACTTTTTCTAATGGTTTTAAATCTTTTACATTTTCTTTTGCCTTAGCAATAGCCTTATTCCAAGATGAAATTGAGTTTGTAAATTTTCTTGCTTTATAAGCGGCAAAACCTGTCACTACACCTTTTAGAACCAAATTATCTTTTTGTTGTTCTAAGAAATCATGAGTAGATTTTTTGTCGCCTTTTTTCACAAAAATATATCTTTGCAGTGCGTTTTCACCCATTACAAGCGGAATTCCTAAAATCGCACCTTTTAGAGCCGCAACAGGAGCCATCGCACCATCCAACGCTCCGGTCAACGTATCTTTCCAGAATGTTTTATTATCTTTTTTCTCTTTTCTCTTCAAATAAATTCTATCAATAAACCTAAGGATAGGTTTATTCGTCATACCGGCAAATACCGCAACTCCAACCCCGATTGGTTTAGAAAATTTTCCGACAACTTTAGTAGCTTCTTTTGGAAGAAACGGAGTTGCAAATGTTACACCCTTTTGCATTACAGAATATCCGCCAAATGATGCTAAACCGGTAAGGATATCAAGAGTAAGTTCAGAAGCATCTCTTTGGGTATATTGATAATCTTTCAAGTATTTTTCGACTTGCGAATACTCAACTTCACCCTTTTGGAAGCTATCTATAATTTTATCAGCACCTTTTTGTGATTTCCCAAGGTTTGTTGCAGATTTTATTTTGTCAAAACCCTTTCCAATAAGGCCTTGACGTCTTGATATTTGTTTTCGTTGTTGAATTAAATCGTTAGTAAGTTTTTCAGTTACAAGAGCTGATCTTCCTGACATTGGGGTAATTGAGTTGTCCATTCCTGATTCCTTATCTTGGTTTCCAATGATACAAATCCCGTAAAGTTTTATTCTTGCTAAATTGCAAGGATATTGTTACGAAAGTTAATATTGAAAAGAAGGCTATAAGTCTATAAGTTGATAAGTCGTTTACAGAATGGAAAATGGAACAAAAGAATTTATTTGCAATACTTGTCAAGGATTGCGACACTGGAGATTATAGTCAAACTTGAAGAAAAACCCGTTCGCAATGACATGGACAATTAAAAACGTAAAGAACTTATTCCCTTTTTCCTTATTTCCCTGTAATTTCGTGGTACATATTCATGTATTCTTTCGAACTGCGTTTCCAAGAGAAATCAGCTTCCATTGCAGATTTTCGCATAGCATTAAATACATACTTATCGCCATAAACATACAATGCACATTTAATTGCGTTCAACATATCCCAACCGTTGTAATTCCAGAACTTGAAGCCGTTTGAATTATCCAAAGGATAACCTGTTACTGTATCTTCCAAACCTCCGGTTGCTCTAACAATCGGCAAACTTCCATATCTCATTGCAATCAATTGGCTCAAGCCACAAGGTTCAAATTTTGACGGCATTAAGAAGAAATCACTTCCCGCATAAACAAGATTTGCAAGTTTTGCATCGTATCCAACGTAAGTTCGAATATTTTGGGTATTATTTGATAGCCAAATGAAGAGATTTTCATAATTCTTATCTCCGCTGCCCATAAATACAAAATCCGCATTCAAATTTTGCAATTCATATTGCATATCACGAATTAAATCAATCCCTTTTTGCCCAACAAGTCGTGAAATTAAAGCAATTAAAGGTCTATCAGGGTTATATTTCAAGCCGAAATATTCACAAACAGCTTTTTTATTTTCTTCTTTTTTATCTAAAGATTTTACATCATAATTTTTAACAAGTGCTTTGTCTTTTTTAGGGTTAAATACAGTGTAATCAATTCCGTTCAAAATTCCACGAAGCTTATATTGAACGCCTCTCAACGTATAATCCATGTGCTCACCGTATTCAGGGGTTAAAATTTCTTTTGAATAAGTTGGTGAAACAGCGACAACTCTATCTGCATATTGAATTGCACCTTTCATCCAGTTTACACGGTCATATTGTTCACAGCCCCATTGGTTATAAACAATATCTTTTCTCATATTTGCAAAATCCAAAACATCTTGGAACCAAATTCCTTGATATGCAAGGTTGTGAATTTCAAAGACGCACTTTGTATCTTTCCAAAATTCATCAAACTTGTAATTTGAATGCAAATATAATGGTAACATTGCAGTGTGCCAATCATTTGCGTGGATTACGTCTGCTCTAAAATTCAATGCTTTAGCGTATTCCATAACAGCAAGAGAGAATGAAATATATCTTTCGTGTTCATATCTTGGGTCTAAATATTTTGGATAAACTTCTTTGAAACAAGAAAAATACCAATCATTTTTGATGAAGAATACATTTATCTTTGTTCCGGGAAGTTTGGTCATATAGAGATTAAATTTGTGTGGTTGATTTCCGAAAGTTAACCACATTTCAGAATTTTCAAGCTCTTTTATCCCATATTTTTCTTTATCAATACAACCGTGCAGAGGGGTGAAAATTGCAATTTCGGCATCTTTTTCAAGTTCTTTTGGGAGACTCCCCACGACATCTGCAAGTCCTCCGGCTTTAGAAAATGGTGCCACTTCTGCTGATGCAAATAAAATTTTCATTTGTCCTCTCTTTCCGGAACCGATTGCTAATCGCTAGAGAAGAAATCTTCAGGATTTATAACCCCTCCGTCTTCACTATCAAAACTTGTATTATTATTTTCTATCGGCTCACTTTTATCTTCTATTTCAACCGATTGTAACGGATTTAACTTCGGCTGATTTTCATCACTAATAGAATTTTCGGACATAAGTTTTCGGATGTCAACATTTAGGTTAAAATTCAATTCATATTTCTGAACAATATAAGATGCTTGGTCTAAACAAATTTGAGCTTTATCATCGGCATCAGTGCATTTCAGAACTTTGTACATATTAAATTTATTTAACATTGTCAAATATTCACTAATTCCACCAATCTTTTCCATTTGAATATTTGAATTATTTAATATTCCATACGCAATATCATATTTGCCAAGTTTTATATTCAATATGCTCAAAATATACCATGCAATATGAACAATTGATGCCATACCTTTTTCTTCGGCAGTTTTAATAATTTTGTAGCACATCGTATTTGCTTTTTTATAAGAATTTAGTCTTATATAAGAATATGCAATAAGTAAATCCGAAAACATTTCAAACGTATGCATAAAAGACGCTTTCGCAAGGAGTTTAGCCTTATAAACTTCTTGTGCAAAAGTCACAGGATTGTCTGAAAAATTGACAAACGCATTCATAAGGTGGTAGAAAATAGCTGAAAAAACATTATCACCTTTTAAATTTTGGGAAAGCACAACTTTTTGCCCTTTAATAAGATTTTGCAGTTGAAAGAAAATTGCAAATTCTTTAGGGACAAAATTGTATAATTTATTTGCAATGTCCAAAAATTCATTTACATCTTCTTTCAACGATACAACATCCACAATTGAAATATATGCAATACATTCAGTAAGTAAAAGTTTAAACTCTTCTTTTGAAATTGAAGTGTAGTGAATATTATCAATTTTATTTGAATCCAACACATTTAAAATATTGTATCCGATATCAAGACAATCTCCGAAAGCACCGGTATTAAACAAAATTTTGACATGAATCATTGACATAACTAAAAAATTCAAATCGAAATTTTCAGCAGACGGATCTATAGAAACATTATCCATTGCAGACAACACTTTGTGCGTGAGCCCTAATGCGTACAGATAATCACCATACATTAAAGCCCCCTGAATCATTTTTGTACAAAGAGAAATAAAAGTCTCTTTATTTCCGTTTTTTTGAACACTTGCTAATGTTTCTTCCGCAATATCTTGAATTTTGTCAGGGTCATATTCAAACATATTATTTGCCACATTGTCATAAATTGAGGCTTTATAAGCTTCCAAATCTTGTGCAGACCATAAGTCAGAATATTTATTCAAAGATTTCAAAATTTCTACCGAACAATTCAAATAAGATGAAAAGTCTCCCATTGACAAATTGATATTTGCAAGTTTTTCCCACTCAAAAATAACTTGTTCTTTATTGTCAAAATACCTGTAAAGAAAGGCTTTGACAGGACTTGGCATATCTTCAGCAAAGACTAAATTAAATAAATCTTTTGTCAAAACTTTCATTTTATCTTCTGATACAACTTCCAAAATATTCTTTCTAAGTAGTCCGTAATTTGAAAAATACATGCAGTCATTATAAAAATATAAATACCCCATGCCGGCAAGTTTATCCGCAATTGCGTGCCAATTGGCAAACCCTAAAGCATCAAGAGTTTTCATATCAATTCTTGTCCCGAGAAGAACTGCCATTGCTAAGAATTTTAAAGCCCTTTCATCATCTTTTAGCAAATTCAATCTTCTCTTGATTAATTGATCTAAATTTGAAGGGATAATAATAGTCTTAGGGTTGACCATAACAATTGAGTATTCTGTATAAGAATAAACCCCTGATTCCACAAGATATTGAATTGCAAAATCTAAAAATAACGGGCTTCCGCAGGCATATTTTGCAATTCGTTGGAAATAAAAATCGTCAACAATATTTTTATAAAAATCTTTATCTGCCTTAATAATATCTTCAAACGGAGTCGGTTTGAGGGTGATTTCTGTATAATAGGGTCTTGATAATAAAAAGTGACAATTTTTGTGCAATGAAAAATCTTTGCCATGAGAAATCAAATAACTGATATTCAAATCTTCAAAATGGTCAAATAATTGCTCTAAAATGTACATTGAACTGGAGTCAACTTTTTCAAAATTTTCAATATAAATTAAACTGTCAGGAATTGATTGCAACAAATTAAGAAATACATCAAAATATTTTTCTCGTGTTGATTCCAAATTTTCCATCGGACGTTGAGTTAAGGATTCCAAATCTTTTATTATTCCGGAAGAGTCAATTCCGGCAAAAGCTGAGAAATCGTTTTGCCCAAAGAGTTTTTGCGAAACTGTATATCGAAAAACAGATGCAATCAATTCTCTAAAAAATGCATAAGGAACATACTGCATCTCATCACTACAAGTGATTGGAATAATATTTTTGTACAAACCGCTTGCATCAACTACAGACAATAATTTCAATGTATAAGGCTGATAAATATCAGGAGCTTTTATTGCAATAATACCCTTCGGTACATCTTGCAAAACCTCCGCAATATTATTAAGAACCCCTGCACTTTCGGTTTTATAAAAAACACAATTAATTTCTTCAAAATTAATCATCTCACCATCATACAACTCGTCATCAGAAATTAAATTTTCATCATCTAAAGATTTTTTTGTAATTTCTTCTTGCTCAGTTAGCATTGTTTGAACAAAATTAGGAACCTCAACTTCTGCGTCTTTAGCTTTGGCTTCTTCTCCCTGAAGAATTTCTGAAATATTTACCAACGGTTTTGCGTCAATTTCATAATAGCGTTTCATTTCGCCATTTACCAATGCCGAATTCAATGAGTCTAATTTATAAGTTTCGCGATAAAATTCGTACAAATCTTCGTCTGTAATAACCTGAAACAAATCAAGAGCCTTCATTTCTTTGGCAGGTGTCCCTTGATAAACCATATTCGCATTAAAGCCTGACGAAATATCATAAGGATTTTTATCCGCATCACGTTTCATTAGTGTAAAATTACATTTCAATCCGACATTTTTTTTCTTTAACAACCGAATATTTATTCTGGTAATCAAATTCACAAGTTCAACTACCGCTTTCATTGCAGAAGCAGCAGATGAAGATAGGGTATAATCCTTGTTAAATCTGATAAGATAAACATCACCCTTTACAACTTGTCGTCTTACGCGATATTCTCTCAAACAATTCAAAATCATATTGTCAAAATTAGAGCGAAATTTTGTAAATAATTTGTTTGAGCCCAAAGCTGCTTTAACCACATCACTATTTGGAAAATCTATCCTCAAAAGCACGAAAGTGTCAGTATTAGATTCCCCTTGAACGGCACTAATTTCTGTTGAATATCCGCATTTTACACATTTTTTGTTTTTAGTTTGATTGATTTTTCCGCAACGGGCACATTTAGTCACTAAGATTTCCCCACATTTGCGGCAAACATTTTTGGTATTAACAGTCCGACAAACAGGGCAAACTATTTTGAGCACCTTTTTACAATTAGGGCACACCATTGCATTTTTATCAATTTCAGCTCCGCATTTTGGACATTCCATAATAAAAAATTATACCATAGTACACGCTCTTTAAACTAATGCAAACAGAGGATATTATTAGCAAAGTAAGTGGATAGGTTTGTTACGAATGGAAAAGGGAAATAAGGAACAAGGAAAATAAGTTCGTTACGTTGTTTATGTCTTCCTGAGTCGCACGAGCAGAGGATGAAAGGCGTGAGCCGTATCCGTTTAGTGCGAGTGCGTTCAGCCGAAGGATCTCCTTAGAGTCAATAAGCCTATGAGTGGATAAGTTGATGAGTTCTATTAATGGGGGTTCAGGGGTGAACCCCCAGATGACTCGAACTATTTAATTTTTAAAGCTTGTATCTGTATTCTTTACGCAAAAAATTTTTCATGGTAGCATAGGTATTATAAGTTAGAAAGTTTGAAAAATTTAAAAGAGGTAAAAATATGCAAGCCCGTAGAGCATCTAGAGAATTAGCGTTTATATTGCTTTCTCAATTTGATAAAAAAATTATTAACTACACAAAAGAAAGTTTAGACGATATCATTTTGAAATCTGTAAGAATTCTATCAGATAACTCAAAAAGTGAATTGAAAGTTTCACTTGGAGCGTTGATTGATATGAAAAACAGAATTGACGATTATGAAGCAGAACACGAAATCAATTTAAATCGTCCGATGGCAGCAGCGAATATTCCTGTTCCATTACCGATGACTTCTGATATTTCAGGTAGAATTGAAGAAATGATTGACGTTGCTGATAAAGCACTTTTGGCATTAGAAATTGCCGAATTTGCAACATTGGAATCTCAAAATGATGTAAAAGATTATGCAATAAAAATTGCCGAAACATTCCAACAAAATCACACTGAAATTGATGAACTTATCAAGGGATGTTCTTCAGGTTGGGATTTTGACCGTCTTGTAAAAATGGACAAAGACATCTTAAGAATTGCACTATCAGAACTTTTATACATCAAAGAAACACCAATGAAAGTTGTTGTAGATGAAGCCGTTGAATTAGCTAAAAAATATTCAACAGATGACAGTGCATCTTTTATTAATGGATTGTTGGCAAAAGTCATTGTTGATAAAGGATTAAAAGAGTAATAAATAGGGATAAATCATATAGGCAAAAAGGCAGATATATTATCTGTCTTTTTTTGTGTCCAAATTTAATCATCACTTACTGAAAAATTTTTTGGAAGTTCCTTTTCCAATTCTTTTAAAAATTGTGAGAGTGATAATCCAAAAGCATTAGCAAGCTTAAACAAGGTTGTTAATTGTGGATCTTTTACGGAACGTTCAATATCGCTAATTACTGATGATGGAATATCGTATTCTGCACCTAGAATAAATTGGCTTTTCTTGCCGCGTAAACGTTTTACTGTTTTTGCCAATGCAGTACAAATAGTTTTTTTCTTTCCCTCTTGCATATTTATAATTTTGAATGTAATATAAAAATCAACCTATCGCGAACGCGATAGAAATTTAAACTTAATATTAGGAGATGAATTATGCATTTTAAAACAGAAAAATCCAATGCTCAGGGTTATGGAATTAATAAAAGCAGGTCAGAATTGCCACAAATAAAGGCCAGATTTGCATTTACTCTTGCGGAAGTTTTAATCACCCTTGGTATAATCGGTGTTGTTGCGGCCATGACTATTCCGACAATGATTGAAAACGCAAGGAATAGAGAGTTACAAGTCCAGTTGAAAAAAGTGTATTCAGAGTGGAATCAAATCAGCATGCAGTTTATGAATGATCACGAACAATCAATTTCAGATTTTGTTGCTGACGATTATTCAAAAAACAAAAATGCAAAAGCTTTTGTATCAGAACTAAACAAATACATAAAAAGTATTACTAAATATTCGGATTGGAATTGGCAAACAAAAGATGATAATGATAACATCGTTAGTGTTGATGCCCAACCTTATTTAACTTATAACTTAAAGAGTGCAAAAACTCTAATGCTATGTGATTCAAGTGTCTATGGCGGTACGAGTATGGATATTGGAGGTAAATATTTTTCATTTGATGATCCACCTAAAAAAGGATTTAACGGACCAAGAGTTTGTGTCGATTTAAACGGTCCTAATAAGCCTAATACTTTTGGAATTGATATATTTTCTTTTCTATTTACAACTGACGGACATGTAATTCCGGAAGGGCAATCTCACCCTGATAACGATTTGAATAGTGGGGTGGGAACAGGTGGAACTTTAAATGCAGCAAAAGAGGATAATGATTATTGTACTTCAGCAAGAATTACTTGTGCATACTATGCAATTAATGACAAAAGCCCAAAAGGCAATGGCACGTACTGGAAAGATTTTATCGGCAGAAAACAGTATAAGTAGGGTTTAAATTTCTTGTTATTCAGAATCTATCAATGTTAATAAAAAGTCTATAAGTCTGTTAAATATAAGGTAGGGTGGGCTAACTAGCCCACCCTACCTTATATTTAATTTATTTGTACTTATTACAAACTCTTTCTTTCAACTTCTTCTTTTGTTGAAACCTCAATAATATCGCCAACTTGAATGTCATTGAATTTACTGAATGAAATACCACATTCAAAACCTTGAGCAACTTCTTTTACATCATCTTTGAAACGTTTCAACTGGTCAATTGCACCACGGAAGATTTCTTCTCCATTTCTATAAAGAACGGCATCTTTAGAACGAACAATTTTACCCTCTGTAACATAACATCCGGCAATTTTGTTAATCTTACCGATAGTGAATACTTGACGAATTTCAGCTTTACCAAGTTCAACTTCTTTAACTTCCGGTTCAAGAAGTGATAGAAGAGTTTTTTCTATATCTTCTAACAATTGATAAATGATGTCGTATTTTTTGATTGTTACGCCTTCTCTTTCAGCAGATGCTAGGGCATTTCCGTCTTCTTTTACGGTAAAGCCTAAAATCAAAGCGTTGGATGCTGCTGCAAGCATAACATCCGCTTCTGAAATATCACCGACACCAACGTGAATAATTTTGGTTGTAATTTCTTTAGATTCAACACCTGCAATGGCTTGTGCTACTGCTTCTGCTGAACCGTGAGTATTTGCTTTGATAATCAAATTCAATTGTGGAATGTCATCTTCACCCGCAACAGATTCACGTCTGATATGTGCAGGAAGCATGTTTTCTAATCTCTTGTCACGTTCTTTTTCTTTTCTATCAGCAACAATTGATTTCATTTCTTTTTCGTTTTTAACAACTTCAAAATGATCCCCTGCTTGCGGAACCTCAGACAAACCTAAAATCTCAACCGGAGTTGAAGGTTCTGCTTTTTGAATTCTTTCACCGCTATCTGATAGCAAAGCTCTTACTCTACCGCATGCTGTTCCTACAACGATACAATTTCCGGCTCTCAATGTTCCATTTTGAACCAAAAGTGTTGCTACAGGACCTTTACCTTTATCTAAGTTTGCTTCAATTACAACACCGGATGCTTCTGCTTTAGGATTTGCTTTTAAATCTTGAACATCAGCTACAAGCAAGATATATTCAAGTAATTCATCAATACCTGTACCTTGAAGAGCTGAAACATTTACAGTGATTGTATCTCCACCCCAAGCTTCAGGAACTAAACCATGTTCTGTCAATTGTTGAAGAACTCTATCAGGGTTAGCACCAGGTTTATCAATTTTGTTAACTGCAACAATAATCGGAATTTCAGCCGCTTTTGCGTGGTTAATTGCTTCAATTGTTTGAGGCATTATACCATCATCTGCAGCAACTACCAAAATCGCGATATCAGTAGCTTTCGCACCTCTTGCTCTCATTTCGGTGAACGCTTCGTGACCAGGGGTATCCAAGAACACAATTTTCTTTTCGTTGTTATCACCTAAATAAACAGTATAAGCACCGATTGATTGGGTAATACCACCAACTTCTGATGCTACAATTTTGTGTTTTGAAGCACGAATGCTATCTAACAATGTCGTTTTACCGTGGTCAACGTGTCCCATAATACTGATTACAGGTGCTCTACGTTTAAGTAATTTTTTATCAACTTCTGTTAAAGCTTTTGCTTGTTCTTCTTTTTCAAGTTCTTGTTCTATATATGCATCCAAGTCTTCTTCAAGAACCTCTATGTCATATTCTGCACAAACTTTTTTGATAATATCCACATCAATAAGTTGGTTAACAGTTGCCATAACTCCATTTAGCATTAAAAATTTTACAATCTCTGCAGGTGTTTTTTGAATTTTATCTGATAATTCAGAAATCGTCATAGGTTGAGTTACAACAAGTTGTTTTACTTCTTTAACTTCTTCTACCTTTTGAATTTTCTTTTTGTGGTGTTGAGCTGCAGCTTTTTCTAGTGAAATTCTTTCTTGTTCTTCTTTTTTAGAATTGAAATCTTTTTCTTTCTTTTTACCGTCTGATTTACGTTTTATCGGTCCTTTGTTTTCGTAAATTTCTTGCGGAATAATACGGCGTTGAAGTGGTTTTTTCCCTGCAAAATCTTTAGACTCTCCATTTTGAGAAGGTTTTTGAGGTCTATCGCCACGTGGCGGGAATTTTCTTTCTCCGTTTTGAGGTCTTTCGCCTCTTGAAAATTTCTTTTCACCTGTTCTTGTTGGTCTTTCAGGTCTTTCTGTTTTTTCGCCAACCGGTTTTCTCGGAGCACGTCTTACAATTTCCAAACGACTTACAGGCTTAACAACTTCAACTTTTGGTCTTACAACTTTTTCAACTTTAGGAGCTTCTGTTTTGGTTTCAGGCTTTGCGTCCTTTTTTTCTTCCGGTTTAGGAGCTTCAACAGGAGGTTTAGCTTTTTTTACAACGAACGCTTTTGGCTTAGTTGTTTTTTTAACGCCACCATTTGCAATAAAATCTTTCAATCTTGCGATTTGATCTTGAGTAACGGTACTTGAATGAGTTTTGTTTGTAACTCCGATTTTGGCGAACTTTTCAACAACTTCCTTACTCGTAAGTCCAAGTTCTTTCGCTAATTCACTTATTCTAACTGTTTCGTAACTCATCTAGTAACTGTCCTTTCAATTCGTTTGGTATAGAGGCTTTCAAGTGTTTTGCCAATTTGTTTTTTTTGAATGCTCCTTCTATACAAGCCTCATTATAGCAAAGATATGCTGATCTGCCAAATGTTACAGAATTCGGATTGATAATGACTTTGCCGTCTGTGTTTTTTGCTGTGATTTTTATTAGTTCGTTTCGATTTTTAATTTTCCAACAACTAACACAACGTCTATCTGTCAATGATTCGCTCCTATTGCTCTTGTGCCAATTTTTCTAACTTCAATTTTTGGTCATATTCTGTTAACAAGTCGATTAATTCGTCCAAATCGCCGTCAATAACAGTCCATACATTCAAGTTGTGATTCAATCTGTGGTCTGTCAATCTGCCTTGCGGGAAATTATATGTTCGGATACGTTCTGATCTGTCGCCTGAACCAACTTGCGAACGGCGTAAATCCGTGATTTCTTTGGTTTGTTTTTGAACTTCCATATCATAAAGTTTAGCTTTAAGAATTTCTAAAGCTCTTTCTTTATTTTGAAGTTGAGAACGTTCTTCAGTACAGAAAATCATAATTCCTGTCGGTTTGTGGAAAACTCTGGCTGCTGTTTCAACTTTGTTTACGTTTTGACCGCCGGCACCACCTGATCTTGCTGTAGTGATTTCAACATCGTTCATATTCAAGTTAACTTCAACATCATCAACCTGTGGCATAACTGCAACTGTAGCAGTTGAGGTATGAACTCTGCCTTGAGATTCTGTTGCAGGAACTCTTTGAACTCTGTGAACGCCTGATTCATATTTCAAACGAGAATAAATGCTATCCCCTTTCATTGAAATAATAACTTCTGAAACCCCACCGGCTTCGCAATCAGTTTTACTTAATATTTGAGTTTGCCAACCCATTTTGTCCGCATATCTCAAATACATACGCATCAAATCACCTGCAAAGATGTTAGCTTCATCTCCACCTGCACCACCACGGATTTCAAGCATAATATCTTTGTCATCCATTGGGTCACGAGGTAGAAGTAAAACCTTCATTTTTTCTTCAAAAATAGGTATCTTTGCTTCGTTTGCTTCTATTTCTGATTTCAAAAATTGACGCATTTCTTCATCTTTTTCCTCGTGAAGCATTTGTTTTGCGTCTTCTATAGCTTCTGTTGTTGTTTTCCATTCGTAATATAGATTAACAGTTTCTTCCATTGCCTTTCTTTGTTTAGACAAATCACGGAACTTGTTGTAATCCTGAATCACGGCAGGGTCTGACAACGTTTCGCCTAATTCCTTATATTTCTTCTCAATTTGAAGAATTTTATCTAACATATCTTTCATAATTAGATAATAACAAGAACATGTTTTTTTTACAAATTTCGTTCTAACTTAATCGAATAACCACAAATTTTGCAGATTTTTTGAAACTCTTCAAGTTTAAGTGCATTTCTTCGGATTTTACAAGAAAAAGTGCTTTGAGGAATATTATCACCATTTTCTTTTTTCAAATCTTCCAACAGCATTTTCTGAGTAATATGTCCTTTAGCCATTACAAGACGCATAATTTCATCGTTATTCCATTCCGTAATATCCATAGAAAAAGTATAAATTATTGACTAAATAAATTAAATAATGTATTGTAATATTGAATTATTCAATATTAAATTGATATATTAAATATTGTGTTAAATATGCAAAGGAAAAAGTATGAAGAAAATTTTTAAGGGAATACGGAAAAAGGAACAAGGAAATAAGTTCGTTATATTTTTTATGTCATTCTGAAAGCTTAGAAAATTTGTAAGGAAGTTTGAGTATAAAATTTTCAAGCTATTCAGAATCTATCAATGTTGATTAAATAGCAAATCAAATGGATAGACCCTGAATCACGCACTTCGCTTTCGCTCGTGCTGTTCAGGGTGACGTGACGGGTTCCCTCCCCACTGGTGAGGGAGGGTTAGAAAGTAGGTTGGGCTATCTAGCCCAACATTAAAATAAGAAAGGATGTAAAAATGGAAGATAACAATAACAATGCGATTGTAGTACAAAGGGACGCAACAACATGTGCCCCCCTTGTGGGTGAACCGAAATCTTTGATTTCGAAGGGGGGTAAAAATGTGCTGGACTATAATCAAGAACCCTCTCCCGAATTAGGTAATAGTGAAACTTGTCAGGGATTGTTACGTCGCTTCGTATACAAAAATACAAATAATAACGAAATTTCTCCTCACAATGACATGATTATAAAAAATGTAAAGAACTTATTCCCTTATTTCCCTAGTTCCTTGTCCCTTAAGAAGTTAACGGGATTCCGGATCCTCTCTTGGATTATTGGCGGGTCGGCCGGCTCAACGCAGCCCTCCCCAGGACGAGCTACACTATCGTTTCGCTCTTGCCAAAATCCGCAGTTCGGAATGACATTTATTAAACAACCCGCTTTCACATTAGCCGAAGGTGCTACGCACGTAGATTTGCCACCAACAAAGGTGAAGTTTGCTTTCACTTTGGCTGAGGTATTAATCACCCTTGGCATAATCGGAATAGTGGCGGCTATGACAATTCCGACATTGATGACTCATTTGGCTCACAAAAAATTGCAATCACAATTTGAAAAAACTTATGCAGATTTGAATATTGCAGCTAGAATGTTTTATGCTCAAGAAGAATGTTCTGTTCACGATGCTGATGCAATATTATATAGCGGTTCTAATGAAACAGGAAATAGGAGAAGTGATAAGCTTTTGGAAAAGTTTATGTCCTATTACAAAGGTTATTCTAAAACGACCGGAAGGGTATGGCGGCAGTATGATCAATTCCATAATATTACTCAAAAGAATTTAAATGGTACAGCCGTAAACAAATATCCATGTGATGAGAGTTCGGTTGCTATGGATGCGATTGGAAGATTATATGCTTTTGATGACTCTTCAACAGGATACGGTTATTCTTATGGCCCTAAAATTTGTGTTGACATAAATGGCAATGATAAACCTAACAGATTGGGGTTTGATAGGTTTGTTTTTGTTTTCACTGAGACCAATTCTGTAGTTCCTTATAGCGGTCGTTATTGGACGGATTTAGGCCCTAATATGACAGATGAAAATGAAATAAAGAGATATTGCAGTTATGATTTAGATTCAAACAGTCCGGCTCATTCTTGTGCTTATTTTGCTCTAAAAGATATAAGTCCGTCAGGTAATGGTAGTTATTGGACTAAGTTTTTAAAATAAAAATTTAGTTATTTATCTTTCAAATCAACCCATTTTTTTGAGTCAAATCTAAGGTCTGTTAATTTCATTTTTAAAGATTCTACATACGGTTTGAATTTTACAAGGAGTTGAGTTTTGCGAAGCATCAATTCTTGAGCTACAGTTGGTGTTTCGCAAGCTATCACCATAATTGAACCTTTAATCATTGAGTATGGTCTGGAATGTAGGGCAAATTTTTCTCCGGCAACTTTACTCCAAAATTTGCACAAATTGGCTCGTGTAATTGCTTTTCTGATGGCAGCATTTTTCATCAGATCTTCAATTATATCGTCTATATACTTAATTTTTACATAGCGAATTTTTTCCATATTTGGTATCCGAAGTTTTTTGTGCTAAAATATGGCAATGACCATTGAACAAATTGATATTAACATAAAAAATTCTAAAAATATATTATTGGTATCACATATAAATCCGGACGGTGACACATTGGGTTCAATGTGTGGGTTGTATTCTTTAATAAAAGAAAATTACAAAAAGAAGTGTGATATGGTAGCAGTTTCCAAAATTCCGTCAACATATAATTTTTTGCCAAATATTAATAGTGTCAAAGATATTTCGGAATATGATTTATCTAGAGAGTATGATTTGGTGATAAATCTTGATGTTGCAGCTATTGATAGATGTGGAGATGCCCAAATTCTTTTTGGCAGGGCAAAAAACACAATCAATATTGATCACCACGAAACAAACATCGGTTATGCAAAAATAAATTATATTGAACCTTTTGCATCTGCTACCGCTGAAACTATTGTTGGACTTGCGAAAGATTTAAATTGGCAAATAAATAAAGATAGTGCACTTTGTCTTTATACAGGAATTGTAACAGATACGGGCTGCTTCAAGTTTTCTAACACCACAAAACGCACAATGGAATTTGCAGGGTATTTGTTATCATTTGATGTTAATCCTTCTGAAATTTATCAAAAATGTTATGAATCTAATTCTAAAGATATGGTATTATTCCAAAGTTATAGTGTAAACAAGGCTCAATTTGTGAACGATGATAAAATTGCATATACTATAGTTTATAAGAAGGATTTAGAAAAATTTAACTATAACGGTGAAGATTTTACAGACGGGTTGACAGAAAAATTAAGGGCAATCAAAACAACAGAAATTGCTTTTGTTGTTAAAGAGCTAAACTCAACAACATCAAAGCTTTCAATGCGAAGCAAATCTAAAGATATCGCAAAAGTTTGTTCATCTTTTGGTGGCGGGGGGCACAAATTGGCAGCAGGAGCTGTAATTAAGGCTAATCCTCAACATGCGGTAAAGCTTATTCTTGAAGAAATTAAGAAACAAAAATTATGCTAAAAAAACTATTAAAACATAAATCAATAAGAGTTTTAGTAAGACTTATAAAATCCATTATTAAAAATGATTTTTACGGAATGGCGGCAGAAATGGGTTTTATGCTTGTTGTCGGAATTTTTCCGTTTATGTTATTTTTGATGGCAATTTTTGGTTGGATGGGCAACCGTTCTTATCTTGATTCAATTTTAAGAGTTTTATCAAATATTATGCCAACTCAAGCAATGAATTTGTTAAAATCTGTTTTGGAAGAAACAATGATTTTCAACCACGGAACACTGCTTGCAATTATCGGTATTACCACTACAATCGTACTTTCCACAAACGGGGTTGCCGTTGTATTAAAAGGGTTAAACAGGGCTTATAAAGTTGAGGAAACCAGAAATTTTGTTTATACAAGGGTACTTTCTTTTTTAATGGTTTTTGTCAATGTTTTGGTTATGTTTTTGACGATTAATATAATTATCTTCGGAAAAGTAATAATTATGTTTTTGGTTACTCATTTTGGAATGTCAACAGGTGTTGCAATTACAATACTGACTTTGCGTTGGCCGGTTGCATTTTTGGCATTATATTTAATGGCATTTTTAAGTTATTACATTTTGCCGGACTTAAGAGGAAAAGACTCTTTCAAAAGAAAAAGTGCACTTCCCGGAACCGTATTTTTTACAACATTTTGGTTAGTTGGTTCTTGGGGATTTTCAATATATGTAAATAATTTGAGTACATATAACCTTGTATATGGTACAATTGGGGCATTTTTCATCTTGATGATTTGGCTTTACTATACCTCAATTCTTCTTTTGATTGGTGGAGAAATAAATTCGCAAGTATACAACAGGCTAGAACATGAATCTAACGAGCTTAAAGAAGAAATTCAAGAATTACGCCGAATAAATAATTTGAAGCATAGGGGTTAATTATTAAGGCAAGGCAATAGGGAACAAGGGAACAAGTTCTTTATTTCCTTCTCCAGCGAACTTAATAAATATTAAACATTTTTTATTTTCATTGAAAAATTGTACTCCTTTTTATAGAATAAATTTATAAAAAGGAGTGTTTTATGGGAGATATTCAGAAGAGAATTTTAATAGTTGATGATGATGACGAGATTAGAGATCTTTTGGAATTCGATGTTAGCAGTAGCGGGTATTTTGTTGACACTGCAAAAGACGGGCTAGAAGGACTTAATAAGGCATTGAATAACACGTATGATTTGATTTTGCTTGATGTTATGATGCCTAAAATGAATGGTTTTGATGTTTGCCAAAATATCCGTCAGGCAAAATTGTCTATTCCTATTTTGATGTTAACCGCAAAGGGTACAATTGATGACAAAACTACCGGTTTTGATTGCGGGGCGGATGATTATTTGGTTAAACCTTTTGATATTCAAGAAGTTTTGTTGAGGATTAGGGTTTTACTTAGAAGAAATTCTGTTAATGTTGAAGAAACTCCACTATCTAACGAAATTTTGAGGGTTGGGGATATTGAAATTTTTCCTGAATCTTTAGAGGCTGTAATTGTTAATAAGAAGGTTAAATTGACCCCTACAGAATTTGAAATTTTGTATTGCTTGTTGCAACATTTCAACCATCCTGTAACTCTTGCAACTTTGCTTGACGAAGTTTGGGGGTATGACAGCAATGAAGATGTGAGAATGCTGAGGGTTCATGTTGGAGGTTTGAGAAACAAAATTGAACCAAATGCCAAAAAGCCTCAATATTTGCATACAGTAACGAATGTAGGATATAAGTTAACACCGTTTAGTCAAGAGTAATGATGAAAAAATACGAATTTAAAAGATTAAAAATTATTGAACAGATTGCGATAGTATTTTTTATCGCTGTAATTATTCCGATGTCTATAAGCGGATTTATTATTAATAATATCAACCAACAGTCTATCCGTCACCAATTGAGAGAGTCTGCAATTCTTGTTGCAAGTATGGTATCTGATGAAATAGATTTCTTTTTGAAAACTAATGAGTCAACACTTGCCCAAATTGCCGATACTTTGGAATATTTGCCTTCCAAAAAGTTGAAAACAAAATTTATCAAAGATGTTGCCAAAAGATATCCGAATTGCGAAGATATTATTATCGCAAAAAATCCTCAAGAACTTGCCAAAACGACAACAGATGCTCATTTGAACGAAAAACCGATTTTATCTACTCAGATGAATGACGGTTCATTTTTGGTAATTGTTTTTAACGCAAATAATTGGGATAGTCAATTATTCAAGTCTCTAGAAGAAGATAACCGCCAAATTTATATTATGGATAAAGATAATCATCTTTTGTCTTCTCACAATTTCACACCAGATGTATTCAAAGAAACGATTGATTTATTGCCTAAGAATTTGGAAGTTGAAGCTCCAATTGTGTTTGGGGATGAAAAAAATCAACCAATTGTTTATTTGCATAGAAAAAATCCTGATTTGACAATTGTTGTTAATACGACCCAAAACATTGCCAAAAAAGCTATTTTAAATAACCGAGTTAAAATTATTTTATCTGTGTTGTTCGCAATTTTGTCGATGATGGTTTTAATCGGTTTTTATATTTATTACCTTTATATAAATATAAGACAATTGTTTAAAGCTGTAATTGCCTTGTCCAAAGGGAATTACCAAAGACAAATCAGACTATTTACAACTTCATTTACTCCTTATGAAATTGTCTTTCTTGCGACAGAATTCAATAATATGGCATCAGAAATTCACAAATCTTATCTGCAATTGAAGAAAAAGAATGTCGAATTAAAACAGTTGAACGAATTTAGGTCTAATTTATTGGATACGGTAAGTCACGAATTGCGAACCCCGCTAACTAGTATTCAAGGTTATACATCTAGACTTATGCGTCAGGATATCGTGATTGATGAGGAAACCAAACAGAAATCACTTCGCATTATTAAGGAACAGTCAGAAAGATTAAAACGTTTGATTGAGGATTTGCTGACTATTCCTGATATTGAAGGTATGCGACTTAGAACCGAGAATTCAAATATTTGGATTGATGAAGTTTTTGAACAATCTGAATTACTGTTGAGAAAACGTGACGGGCATGAAATTATTGTTCATTTAGCTGATGATTTTCCTCAAATCTATGCCGATAAAGGCAGATTGGAGCAGGTTTTTGTTAATTTGTATGAAAATGCAATAAAGTATTCATATCCGAATACTCCGATTATTGTGGAAACTTCTGTCGTTGGTGATAAGGCAATAATTAAAGTGAAAAACCAATGTGATAAAATTCCTCCACGCAAGTTGAATAGTTTGTTTGAAAAATTTGTAAGACTTGATGACGAAATGACAAGAACTACTCGTGGTACAGGTTTGGGCTTATTTATTGTAAAAGGGCTTGTTGAAGCAATGGAAGGGACAATAACTCTAACGTCTGATGATGAGTATGGTTTTTGTGCAACAATTGTGCTAAATACCGCAAAAGAAAATGGTGAAATGGAATAGTTTATGAATGATTTCATGAAACTTGCGATAGAAGAAGCAAAAAAAACATCTTCAGACATTCCGGTTGGGGCTGTTGTTGTGCAGAATGGCAAAATTCTTGCAATTGCTCATAATGAACGGGAAAAAGATAACGATATATCATCTCATGCTGAAATTTTGGCAATAAGACAAGCGGAAAAGGTTTTGAACAATTGGCGACTTGACGGGTGTGAATTATATGTGACACTTGAACCTTGCCCGATGTGTGGTTGGGCAATTTTGCAATCAAGAATTAAGTCAGTGTATTTTGGGAGTTATGATACCAATTATGGGGCATTCACATCTAAAATTGATTTACGACATATTTCAACATCAAAACCAAATGTCTATGGCGGAATAATGGAAGAAGAATGCGATGAACTTTTGACAAGTTTTTTCAAAAAAATAAGATGAAATATCCATGTCATTGCGAACGGGTTTTGAGAAATTATTTTTCAAATTGGATATTAGTCTCCAGTGTCGCAATCCCTGACAAGTATCGCATTTGCTTAATTTGTTAGGGATTACTACGTCACTCTGTACTTCTGCCTGACACTTCACCTCGCCATAAACGTGACTCCGTGTCTGCCAAATATGTCCTGCGGACAGCCTATCGTTTTGGCAGACAGCTCCGCACTCTGCTCGGTTCGTTTTCCTCGTAATGACATTGTTTAGTGTTTGTAGATACTTCGGGCTATTGCCCTCAGTATGACGTATAATATATTTTGTAACGAACTTATTTCCTTGTTCTTATTTCCTTGTCCCTTAAAAATTCTTTTGTTTAAACACCTTTATCAAAAAATAAACCCATAGGACCAAAAACAACACAGCATAAGCAAAAACCAAATGATTTAATTCGTAAGCTTTCTGAAATTCTAAATGACTTAATGCCGCAAACGCTCTAGTTAAACCGCACCCAAAACATTCCTGATGAAATAATAATTTATTGAGACAAAATACTTTAAACTTCGCAGAAGTAAATAAATTTGCCAGTACAAAAAAATATACCGGAAGTCCGACAACAAATATTCTATTTATGATTTTTACATATTTTTGCATTTTTTATAACATAAAAGTCCTCCACGAGGGAGGACTTAATTTTTTTACATAAACTAAAAACTACGGAGCAATCGGAGTTGAAGTAGAAGCACCACTCATTGCTGAAGACAAACCAACACCGATTAGTGCAAAGTACGCAATAACACCTAGAATAGCCAATACCATTAATGCCATATATAAGTATCCAACCCAATCAATTCTTTCATATAAATCGTCTCCGTCAGCAGCTTTGAATGCACCAAGTGCGATAGAAAAACCGTCAACAAGAGCCCAAATATAACTGATTGGTGCTAAGCATCCTGTTAATGTCATAATTAACATTGCCCAAGCAGAACCTGTATTACCTGTGTAAAATCTGTGAGCCCCGAATGGACCTAACGCCCAACATGACATCATTGTAGCCATCCAGTTTTTGCCTTCCAACTGGTTCAAATCTCTTTCTTCAACCATAATTTAAATCTCCTTTTTCACTTATTTACATTGCTTAGGAAAACAATATACGGAGATTCTAAGTTATATAAAGAATTTTTAAATCATACGTTTAATGTAGATTTATTTCCCGGTTGAGCCAAAACCGCCTTCACCACGTTCAGTTTCAGATAGTTCGGTAACAACTTCGATTTTAGCTTGTTCAACTTTTGCAATAACCATTTGAGCAATTCTTTCTTGAGGCTGAATTGTGTAAGCTTCGTTTGAAATATTTACGATAGGAACACAAAGTTCTCCTCTATAATCCTCATCAATCGTGCCAATACAGTTGATTAACGTAATTCCGTGTTTGATAGATAAACCTGAACGAGGTCTTATTTGGGCTTCATATCCATGTTCAAGCTCAATTTTTAATCCGGTTGGGATAAGTTTTCTTTCTAACGGTTTAAGTTCAATCGGTTCAGAAATTGCCGCACACAAATCCATTCCTGCAGCACCTGCTGTTTGATATTGCGGTACATTTTCATTATGTGATAATCTTTTAATTTTCAAAATAGTCATAAATCCTCCTTCAAACTGTTAAAAATATTATCATGAACACACCCAATAAAAAAGGAACCGTTTAAGGTTCCGATTTGTTAGTAGGGAAAAGGAGGAAAATTTATTGGTTTCTAATTACATTTTATATATCGGAAGATTTTTCTAATAACTTTAGCTTTTTGCTTGTTTTGTTAAGAAGTTGTTACAATAGGGGTAAAGTCTATAAGCCTATGGGTGGATAAGTCAATAGGTTCTTTTATTATTAAGGGAGAGGGAAATAGGGAAATAAGGAATAAGTTCTTTACCGTTTTTATTAATCCGACCTACTTTTATCCATGTCATTGCGAACTGGTTTTGAGAAGTTATTTTTCAAATTGGATATTAGTCTCCAGTGTCGCAATCCCTGACAAGGTTTGCAATTGCATAATTTATTTCCACATCCCCAAAATTTCAAATACTCATAATAATTCGTATGTCCCTCTCGCAAAGTTGAGGGGATAAGAAAAACAAATCGTCATTCTGAGCCACGCGAGCAGAGGATGAAAGCGTGAGCCATATCCGTTTAATGCGAGCGTGAAGAGCGAAGAATCTCCTCCCAAGTGTTTGTAGATCCTTCGGGCTGCCCTCAGGATGACGTAGCTTATGTCATTGCGAGAGGACGAGAAGCAATCTGGTCTACTTTTATCCATAAAGACAGGCATCGAACGGTGATTCGATGCCAAAAATGTAAAGCGTATCAAGTGATTCGGTTATCACCTGACTTTTAAAAGAAAGTCTGTGTTCTTTTCCTTGTTCCCTTAATTTCACTAAGCTTTCAGAATGACAATAATAGTCATGTCATTGCGAACGGGTTTTGAAAAATTATTCTTCGAATTAGACAATAGCCTCCAGTGTCGCAATCCCTAACAATGTTCGCAATTGTTTAATGCCCACTTATCGACTGTTAAAAAGAAAAAGAACCCAAGTCTTAAGTGACCTGAATTCTTTTTCTTTTATCTAACTACTATTTAGAAGTTGTTAATACGTATTTAGCAGCGTTAGAAGCAGGTTCTACTGTTGCATCGTGGAATACGATTGGGTATACATCTGTCATGTGGTTAGCATCATTTTTAACTGCACATGGGGTTTGTACTGCACGAGAAGTAGTTACCGGCTGCCCATTTTCGTTATTTGAACATGTTACCTCTTTGTTAGGTAATGTTGCACCATTTACATCAATAAACCCTGTACAATTTGCTAATGCTCCTGCAGCAGTACCAGCATCTGCATCTGCGGCTTGAAATGAAGCTTCTGTTAATTGGGAACCGATAGGAAGTTCACAACCTGTAGCATTTTTATCAAAAGCGACAATTGAACCGTCTGCTAATGTATATGCTACATAGTTTGTTAGTGTTGCTGTTGTTCCTCCAAGAACCCCTCCTGTACCTTTCAACGCGTAAGCTTCAGCATTACCATTATTATTTCTTGTAATCTTTGTAACATCTTCATATAATGTTTGACCAGTCAAAGTACCGTTCAAGATTGCACAGAATGACATTGCTGAATCAGGATGGTGCCCTGCATAAGTTTTACCACCAACTGCTTCAGAACATTTTGCTGTAGTACCTGCATAGTCAAAGTCATATTGAGCTTGAGCCATCAAACCTGCTTGGTTCAATGTTGATAATGTCTTTTTAAATTGTGATCTGAATTTTGCACCGTTTGTGTTTGAAATCAATGTTGGAATAGTCATAGCAGCAACTACACCAATGATACCCAAAGTAATCAATACTTCTGCCAAAGTAAAGCCGAATCTTTTTGTCATAATCTCTTAATCCTTTCTTTTTTCATAAATTTACAACTTCCATTAAAGTGACAGAAACTTAATTTTCTGTTTATTATATAGAAATATACTATAATTATATCTTATGAATAGAATTTTGTCAATCCTTGAAATCAATTTTTGTAAAAAATCCACTTGTGAGGTGGTTACAAAAACCGTTTTTACAAGTCATTATTAATTTATTAGAAAGGGATATTGATAATGGCACTAAAGCAAGATTTGGGGCAAAGAATTCAAAAACTGCGTAAAGAGCGGAAAATCACGCAAGAACAACTTGCTGAAATTGTTGGAATTGACCCCAAAAACATTAGCCGTATTGAAAAAGGAAACAACTACCCCACTGCCGAAAACTTGACATCAATTGCCAATGCCCTTGGGGTTGAAATCTATGAATTGTTTGTTTTTAATGATATCCCAGTGTCCCGAATGAAAGAAGAGATTATTAATTCTTTGATTAATGAAAAGACCGTTTTGCATCTGTACCAGTGTTTGAAGTTTGAGAGATAAGTGGAAAGCCGATTTAGTCGATTTAATAGTCGGCTTAGCCTTGTTTGAAGTTATTTCTTGCATATTGAGTTATATCAAGAAGGTTATAAACACCTTCTACTGTGCAGTTTTTACTCCAACGGGCAGGGCAAATATCAATTCCCCCTCTTCGTGTATACAATGCACAAACGAACAACTCATCTTCCGCATTTAATTTGTCAAACAGTCTTTTATATATCATTTCACAGCATTCTTCGTGAAAATGATATTCCGATCTGAATGAAATTAAATATTTAACCAAACTGTCTTCTTTTATGTGTTTTGGGGATTTGTAATAAATAAAAACATCCCCAAAATCAGGTTGGTGTGTGACTCTACAATTTGAACGCAAAGAGTCAAACATTAAATAATGCTTTTGAGGTTCAATGTCATCTTCAGTTTCAATAAGTTCCGGTGATTCTTTGAAATGTTCGATTTTTATTGCCTTTTGGTCTATAAAATCTATCAAATTATCAAAATTTTGGAATATATTAATCCTTGGAGAAGTGTTATCTAAAAAATTCACTACGACATCTGTTTTTAATTTTTCGCTCAAATCTTTTTCAATTGTTTTTTTACATACAATCAAACAATCCTCTATCGTTTCGCCAAACCTACTCATATTGAAGGAATTCAGATATAGTTTTAAAGATTTTGACTCCACAATAAATTCACTTGTGCAATTGTATTTAATTTTTAGAAGTCTTGTTACGGGAAGACCGTTTTGGGTCATTGCGGAGAATTCATAAGCGTGCCAAACATCCCATCCCTCAAATGGTAAATTGTCATTTTGGATATTATATTGTTGCCTGTTTTCAAATCTTGGGACAGCAACTAATAGTGATGAATCATAGGTTTCACTTCCTGCTGTTTTTTTTCCTAAGAATTTTGATGCAATTTGTTCTGTTTGATTATTTGGCATTGTTCTCCTCTTTTTAAATAGAAGCTGAATTTTCAATAAAATCTTCTGCTTCTTTTGCTATGGATTGATTTGCAAATTTCATAATTTTTTGTTGCTCTTCTGATAATTCAGGAGATTTTGAAAGCTTTTTAGTTATTTTGGCGATAAAACTAGCCAATGGCAAGATTTTTCTTTCGTCAAACATAATGTCATAGTCATTAATTTGGAAGAAAGATTTTGTTATTTTCATAAGATTATCTTTCACATCAATTCTTTTTAAATCTAAGTTAAAACCATTTGGGTTCTCTTTTTTTATGCAATTGAATTGATAGCAGGGACGACTTTTTGAGATGGTATCATAAAAATCATCTAAGTCATTTCCATTTTTATCGTTTGTTAAATTGCAGTGCAGTTTGATTTCTGTGTATAGTTTTTCGCCTTGTTTAATTTGCCCGTTAACATCAGGATAGCTTCCGATTTGGGAGCGTTGTCTTGTAAAAATTTTGACATTATTTATTCCGGTAAATGATACATTATTCATATTTAAAAATTTCCTCTTTAAATTTAATAATACATGTAAAAATAAATTTTGCTAATCCTATTTACAAATTTTAGAAAAGCGTTATAATGAACTTGTAAAAATAAATGTATAAAGTACACTAATAAATTTTATTATCTGCACGAATACATTGACGTAAATTCAAAAGGAGATAATAATATGAGTATTTTTGAAGCCGGAATGATGATATGTTTTGGGGTAAGTTGGCCGCTTGCTGCATACAAGACTTATAAATGTAAATGTGTGCACGGTAAAAGTATTTATTTTTCACTACTTATAATGCTTGGATATATTTGTGGAATTACTCATAAGTTGTTATATTCAAGAGATGTTGTAATTTGGCTGTATATTGTAAATATGGCATTTTTGCTCACAGACATGATACTTTGGTACAGATATCGAAACAATCCGGCACCTGTTCCGGTTGAAGATGAAACAGATATTAATGAAGAAGTTGAAATTTAATTCTGTAGGTGAATGCTTTTTCTTCTGTTGACAAAGGTATTCGTCTATACAATAATACCAACAGGTAAAGGTTATATAGCAGAAGGGAAGAAAATTAAATGGGAAAAATTATCTTGACAGGTGATAGACCAACAGGCAAACTTCATGTTGGACATTATGTTGGTTCGTTGAGAGAAAGGGTTGCTCTCCAAAATCAAGGTGGTTTTGACAAAATTTATGTAATGATAGCTGATGCACAGGCTCTTACTGACAATGCCGAAAATCCGCAAAAAGTTAGAGATAATATTATTGAAGTAGCTTTGGATTATTTGGCTTGCGGGATTGATCCCGAGAAAACAACCATTTTTATTCAGTCTATGATTCCTGAATTGACTGAACTGACTTTCTATTATATGAACCTTGTTACTGTTGCAAGATTAAAAAGAAATCCGACCGTTAAAACAGAAATCAAGATGAGAAATTTTGAAGCAAATATCCCTGTTGGATTTTTCACATATCCGATAAGTCAAGCTTCTGATATTACGGCATTTAGAGCAACAACTGTTCCTGCAGGGGAAGATCAAAAACCGATGATTGAACAATGTAGAGAAATTGTTCACAAATTCAACAATGTTTATGGCGAAACTTTGGTTGAACCTGAAATTCTTTTGCCTAAAAACAGTGCTTGTTTAAGACTCCCTGGAATTGACGGGAAAGCTAAAATGAGTAAATCTCTTGGCAATTGTATTTATTTATCAGATGAATCTGAGGATATCAAAAAGAAAATTATGTCTATGTTCACTGACCCTAACCACTTGAGGGTTGAAGATCCGGGGGAAACTGAAAACAATCCTGTATTTATTTATTTGGATGCGTTCAGCAAACCTGAACATTTTGCTGAATTTTTACCTGATTATGCAAATCTTGATGAACTTAAAGCTCATTATCAAAGAGGTGGTTTAGGAGATGTTAAGGTTAAGAAATTTTTAAATAACGTTATTCAAACAGAACTTGCACCAATCAGAGAACGCAGAAAAGTTTGGGAAAAGAAAACTCCTGAAGTTTATGAAATCTTAAAACAAGGTTGCAAGGTTGCTAAAAAAGCCGCAGAAGAAACTCTTCATGACGTTCGAAAAGCAATGAAAATCAATTATTTTGAAGGTTAAAAATGAACCATTTGTGGAAAATTTTAGCATTTGTAATTATTTGCATCTTGTTTTTGGTTTATTGTTTTGTAATTGAACCTAATATGCTTCAAACAAAGACTTACAGAATTCCTGATAAAAAATTGAAGGGCTTAAGAGTCGTTTTTGTCAGTGATTTTCATATTAGACCAAATGGGCAAAAAAGACTTCAAAAAATTGTCAATTTAGTAAATAAACAAAATCCTGATATTGTTTTGGCAGGAGGAGATTTTGTAAACGGGTACAGAGAAAAAGAAACAATGCCCATAGAAGAGATTGCTTCAGGTTTAAATAAAATCAAATCAAAATACGGGGTTTATACTGTTCTTGGAAATCATGATTGGGATTTTGACGGAGTAAAAATTTCAAAAGTTTTGCAAGAAAATGGGATAAAAGTTCTGGCAAATTCTAATTCAAAAATCGACACATCAATAGGAACTATTTATATTGCAGGGGTTGAGGACTTGAAAACTCGAACACCTGATATTGAGAAAGCTCTTGAAAATACCGAAAATCCAACGATTTTATTGACTCATTCTCCTGATGTTTTTCCAAAAGTTCTTTTAGGAGTAAATCTGACTTTAGCCGGGCATGTTCATGGCGGACAAGTTCGAATTCCTCTTTGGGGTGCGGTATTCATCCCTTCAAAATATGGTAACAGGTATTCAATGGGGCTGATTGAAGAAACCGGTCGAAAAATAATTGTAACTAAAGGGATTGGGACAAGTATTTTGCCTGTGAGATTCAATTGTCCGCCTGAGATTGTTGTAATTGATTTTATTTAAAGAATTCTTCTTGGCTGATAGTTGCTATCAGGTTGTAATATTTCATATATTTTATCACATGCACAATGAATATGCTAAAACCGTGCTTGATTGTGTAAAATCTTTTAAGTGATATTATTGAAACAACAATAATAACTTTAGGAGAAATCACAAATGATATTAGTAACAGGTGGAGCAGGATATATCGGAAGCCATTGCGTTATGGCACTATTAGCGCAAAATAATGATGTTGTAATTTTTGATAACCTATCAACCGGACATATTGAAACTGTTGAAACATTGAAAAAATACGGACACGTTGAATTTCAAAAAGGAGATTTGACGAGTTTTGACGATATAAATTCTGTTTTCAAAAATTATGATATTGATAAAGTTGTACATTTTGCAGCATTTTCTCAAGTTGGGGAATCTGTTGTAAATCCTCAAAAATATTATATAAACAACGTTTGTGGAACGATTAATCTTTTAAGAGCAATGCTTGAAAATAACGTGAAAAAGATTGTATTTTCTTCAACTGCTGCAACTTATGGCGAACCTGTCTATATCCCAATTGATGAAAAACATCCGCAAAACCCAATCAATCCGTATGGTCAAACCAAATTAATGATTGAAAAAATTATGGATGATTATGATAAGGCTTATGGCTTAAAATCAGTAAGATTGAGATATTTTAATGTTGCAGGAGCTGATTCTAAAAGTCGAGTTGGCGAATGGCACGACCCTGAAACACACCTTATACCAAATATTTTAAAGTCAACATTTAATAATGGCAAAACTTTCCAAATGTTTGGGGATGATTATGATACAAAAGACGGAACTTGCGTAAGAGATTATATCAATGTTGAAGATTTGGCTCAAGCTCACCTTTTAGCTCTTAAATATTTGGATAATGGAGGAGAAACAAACTATTTCAATCTCGGAACAAATGATGGAAATACAGTTAAAGAAGTATTTTCAGTTTGTGAAAAAGTTACAGAAAAAACTATTCCGGTTGAAATCAAACCTCGCAGAGCAGGCGACCCTGCAAGTCTGGTTGCCGATAACAGAAAAGCAAAAGAGATTTTAAATTGGCAGCCGCAACATACACTCGATGAGAGTATTAAAACAGCCTATGATTGGGAAAAAGTAACAAATAATATGTGTGCGGAATAAACACCGCATTCATTATTTTAAGATTGCATTTACAAGTTTGCTAATCAATCGCAAATCCTTATCACTGGATAATTTTATCATAGAAATTAAATTTTTCTCCAAGTCTTTTCTATTGTCGTTATGTGAAAATTTAAACAATTCAAAAAGCTCAACTTCAAACACTTGAGCCAATTTTTCTAATGTCATCATCGTTGTAAAACCTGCACCGGTCTCAATATTGCCGATTTGCTTTGAGTCTAGTCCAACAATTTCTGCAAGTTGTTCTTGTGTGATTTTTTTTGCTTTTCTGAGCTCTTTTATTCTTTTTCCAAATAATTGTAAGTTATTCATAATCTTGTCATATTATAAATTATTTCTGATATTTGTAATACCGTAACAAACTTCTTATTTTTATTGAAAAATATAATTAAATATGGTATATTGAAATTAAAGTTCTGATTTTTAACTAAAAAACGAATAATTATAAGGAGAAGTTATGAAAAATAATGATTTTACATTAGCTGGTGCTACACACGTAGATTTGCCACCAACAAAGGCTATATTCGCATTTACATTGGCTGAAGTTTTAATTACCCTTGGCATAATTGGTGTAGTTGCTGCGATGACAATCCCTACTCTAATGACAACTTTTGCCAAAAAGAGAACCGAAACGCAACTAAAGACTTTTTATTCAAAAATTAATCAAACAGTAAAAATGTCAATCGCAGATAACGGAGACCCGGAAGGTTGGATTACTATAAATAAAACTTATACTTATGATGAGAATGTGGAGTTTTTGAAAACTTATTTCTTTCCTTATATGAAAACTCTTGGGTATGAAAACTGTACAAATGGTGGTGATAAGCGTGTTTGCGTCTATTTAATGGATGGCGGTATCATGACTTTTCGTGTTGACGGTAATGGTGGAGACATTGTTTATTATATAAATCTAGAGAAGGAAAAAGTTTTGGATTATTGTAAAAATAGAACCATAATTCAAAATAGACCAAGATATGCTTTTTCGTTCCAATTTGCTAAAAGAGGTCGTACAGAAGGGGAGATTCTTTCTGAAAATTTTATTGAACCTTATATTTTTGCGTGGGACGGTACACGTGAACATCTGAAAAGTAGAAATGGTAGGGGTTGTTATGTGGGTTGCGAGAAAGATTATAAATGTGCTTATTGTACAAAACTAATCCAAATGAACAGTTGGGAATTACCAAGTGATTATCCTTGGTAATCTTATATAACCGAAAAGCATTCTTTTATAGTATAATTTTCTTATGGAAGGTCAAATTTACAAAATTCATTCAGATTTGTTTTGCGTTCGTTGTCAAGGCAAGACTTTTGAATGTAAAGTGCGTGAAGTTTTGAAAAAAGCTAAAACTCGAATAGTAGTTGGTGATTTTGTTGAATTTGATAATGGCGTAATTTCTAAAATTCTGCCTAAAAAAACATTTATTCCAAGACCTTCTGTTGCTAATGTTGACCAAATCGTTGTTGTTTCGGCTCTAAAACATCCGGATTTGGATTTTCATCAATTAAACCGCTATATTGCACTCGCAAAATATTACAAAATTCCTGTTGTTTTGTGTTTTAATAAAGAAGATTTAGGGCTGGAATCTGATATTCAGGATGAAATTTTATCAATCTATGAACCACTTGGTTACAAGGTTGTTTTTACTTCTGCCCTAGAAAAAAAAGGAATTGAAAATTTTGAAAAACTGTTGGATGGCAAAATTTCAGCACTTTGCGGGAATTCAGGTGTTGGAAAATCAAGTTTAGTCAATGCATTGAACCCAAATGTAAATTTGAGAACAAAATCAGTCAGTGACAAATTAAAACGCGGAACTCACACAACCAGACACTGTGAAATTATTTCAATTAATTCAAACACAAGTGTTGTTGATACTCCTGGGTTTAGTAATGTACGGTTTGATTTTATACTTCCGCACGAAGTTGATTTGCTGTTTAATGAAATGCTTGAATATCGAGATTTCTGTAAGTATGGAAATTGCTTACATATAAACGAAACCGGTTGCGAAGTTTTAAAAAATCTTGATAAAATCGCTCCAACTCGTTACGAAAGTTATATAGAATTTGTAAACGAAGCTCTTGAATACAAAGAAAAAGTTAAATATAACGGGGTGAAAAAAGAGACTTTTCAAAAAATTAATAACAATAAAGTTTTAGCAAAAATTAGCGGCAAAAAACGACAAGCCGCCCGTAATACGCAAAAACAAATGATTTATAAGGAAATAGAACAAAATGCAGATGAATGATTATGTAGAATTTGTAAATAATAAATTGGACGAATTTTTAAAGATAGAATATCCGCAAGATATTTTTAAATCAATGAAATACACTGTTACCCTCCCAGGGAAAAGATTACGCCCTGTTATGTGTTTGGAAACTTGTCGAATGTTAGGCGGAGAGATTGAAAATGCAATTCCGACAGCTTGTGCAATCGAAATGCTCCATGCTCAAACCTTAATTCATGATGATTTGCCGTGTATGGATAATGACGATTACAGACGCGGTAAACTTACAAATCACAAAGTTTTTGGAGAAGCAATTGCTGTTTTGGCAGGGGACGCACTTTTAACTTTCGCACCGCAAACAATTACCAAGTATTCAAAAAATTTGTCGCCGTCCGTACTCATTCGAGTTTTGAATGAATATTTTCATTTTGCAGGAGCAGAAGGAGTAATCGCAGGACAAGTTGTCGATATTGAATCTGAAAATAATACTTATCCTGAGTCAGAAAAACCAAAGATTTTAGAATATTTGCACATTCACAAAACCTCAGATTTGTTTCAACTTTCAATGAGAACCGGTGCTATTATTGCAGGGGCGGATGATGAAAAACTTATGGCTGTGACTGAATTTGCAAAGACTTTTGGGCTTGCATTTCAAATTGCAGATGATATTTTAGATGAAATTTCAACATTTGAAGAAATGGGTAAAACTTTGGGTAAAGATAAAGAAGAAGGGAAGCTTACCTATGTTTCGTTGTACGGTTTGGATGAGGCGAAATGTAAACTTTCTTGCCTATTTAAAGAATGCTATGCTATAATGGAAAAGCAAGATTTGAAATCAGAAATCTTTGACGAAATGATTAAGAAAATAATGAAGAGAGTAGGTATTTAATGTTTTTAGACGCAGCAAGAACTGCAATTGCAAACAATGGATATGAAGTAATTATTTGCGGAGTCGCATCTGCTTTTTTTGCTCAGGTTATTAAGTTTATTTTGTTCACAATTAAAAATAAAAAAGTGAATTTCAAAATATTTTCAACAACAGGTGGAATGCCTAGTTCTCACTCTGCGGGCGTAATGGGCTTGTCTACAATGGTCGGAATTTTGCAAGGATTTGATTCAATTATCTTCGCCGTATCTTTGGGTTTTTCTTTGATTATTATGTATGATGCTGCAGGACTTAGACGTGCAGCCGGAAAAACAGCCGCTTGTCTTAATAAAATGATGGAAGATTTTTATCACCACGATTTGCAATCAGTTGGGGGAAAATTGAAAGAACTTTTAGGACATACTCCTTTGGAAGTTTTAATCGGAGCAATTTTTGGTATTTGCTTTGCGTACTTGTTCCATTGGTTTGTCCTTGGCTAAGGTTAGAGTCTTGTTGGACGGGCAAGGATAAGTTCGTTACTTTTACGTCATTCTGATGCTTTGTCCGAAGAATCTCCTTTAAGTCAATAGGTCTATAAGTTCGTTACGCGTTTATTATACATGTCATTGCGAACGGGTTTCGAGAAGCTATTTTTCAAATTGGATAATAGCCTCCAGTGTCGCAATCCCTAACAAGTTTCAAAATTGCTTAATTTGTCAGGGATTGTTACGTCGCTTTGTACACAAAATTGCAAATAGTAACGAAATTTCTCCTCACAATGACATGGATAATAAACATGTAAAGAACTTATTTCCTTTTCTATTCTGTAAACGACTTATTCATTCATAGATTTATTGACTTTAACTTCACACCTTGTCCTTATTAACTTTTTTTATTTTTAAAACATCGTTTTCTATTTGCATTTCAATAAAGTCATTTTCAGGGTCAATTTTTAACAATTCAATAATCACTTTTGGTATGAACAAAGACCAACCATTACCTGTTCTAAAAAATTTTCTCTCCATATATCTCACCATCTGTTACATTGTCTATAACATGTACTTTACAAAAGATGGAATATGTTTTATATTATAACATGTTATTAACGGGTTATAATCAGAAAGGAATTTATATGAAAGGTAAAATTATCTCAAGGATTATTGAGTTGTGGAAAGGTGCTATGCACGTGGATTTGCCACCAACAAAAGCTAGATTTGCATTTACATTGGCTGAAGTTTTAATTACCCTTGGCATAATTGGTGTGGTTGCTGCGATGACAATCCCTACTCTAATGACAACTTTTGCCAAAAAGAGAACCGAAACACAACTAAAGACTTTTTATTCAAAAATTAATCAAACAGTAAAAATGTCAATTGCAGATAACGGAGATCCAGAAGGTTGGATTACTATAAATAAAAATTATACTTATGATGAGAATGTGGAGTTTTTGAAAACTTATTTCTTTCCTTATATGAAGACTCTTGGGTATGAAAACTGTGCAAATGGTGATGATAATCGTGTTTGTATCTATTTAATGGATGGCGGTATCATGACTTTTCGTGTTGACGGTAATGGTGGAGACATTGCTTATTATATAAATCTAGAGAAGGAAAAAGTTTTGGATTTTTATAAAAATAGAACCATAATTCCAAATATGCCAAGGCATTATTTTGCTTTTCAATTTGCTAAAAAAGGTCTTACAGAAGGGAGTATTCTTTCTGAAAATTTTGTAGAACCTTATATTTATTTTTGGAATAGAGAAACTGAACAGTTGATTAATAGTTCTTTTCAAGGGTGTAACAAAAATTGTTATAAAACACGAAACTGTGCATATTGTACAAAATTGATACAGATAAACAGTTGGAAGATTCCTAATAATTATCCTTGGTAATTTTATTTTTAAGGGAATAAGGAAAAAGGTAACAAGTTCGTTACGCGTTTATTCTTCATGCTATTGCGAACGGGTTTTGAGAAGCTATTTTTCAAATTTGATAATAGCCTCCAGTGTCGCAATCCCTAACAAGTTTCACAATTGCTTAATTTGTCAGGGATTACTACGTCACTCTGTGTAGACTTTTATGTCACTTGTTTAATATTGTTCCTCGTAATGACATGAATAATAAGATTCTGAAACAGTCTTTGGATTATTGGCGAGGCGGCCGGCTCAATGCAGCCCTCTCCTGGACGAGCTTCGTTCTTGCCAAAATCCGCAGTTCAGAATGACAATACAGCATTTGTATAGAATTACGAAGATAATAAAAACATAAAGACCTCAGTGCCATAGAGCCTTTCCCTTTTGTAGCCTATTTCCTTATCCCTTAAAAATTACGGGCACAGGCTTTCCCAATCCGGTTCGTCCTCTTCTTCCCCAGGTTCAACAATATGTTCGCCACGCTCAAGCATTACCATTAGTGATAATTTCAATTGCCTTTTATAATTCTCTCTTGCTCTTGCTAAAGTTTTCGCACAGAAGGTAAAACTTGGGATTTCTTTAATTTCTATATAATAATAGGGATTGCCGTCAAAATCCAAATCTTGCCCTTCAACAAGGGTCCAATTCAAGTTCAAATAATAATCTAAATCTTTTTTCATATTTTTACTTACTAAAATTTACTTTTGTATTTTTAATTGTCCAAAGATGAATTGCTCAAAGGTTGTGATATCATAATACCTTCCCCTCCGACAACATCTGCTTTTTGACCGTCAATGTACAAATATACCGGCACATTTGAATTTAGGTGAGCTGTTTTTATTAGTTGGTACAATCTTTTGTACAAGCTGTCAGTACCACCACCGTTTACAAATGCAGAGTTCAAATTAACAATAACTTTGTCCGGTTGTTCTGTAATATTTATCACTTCTGCTCCTGACGGAACTTCGGTATAAACCCCGCGTTGTCTTTCTGCAGGTTGTGGGCCTCTAATTAGAGAATTAATTGCAAATTTAATTTTGCTGCCGTCAATATCTTTGTTATATTCACGTTTTACAGCTTTATAAACTTCTTCGTTGTGTTCATTTTTTCCGATAAAGTAAATATTTACATAAACTTTTTCTTTTTTTACAGGTTGTTCTGCTTGTTCTTCTTCAATAGAACGCTCAGAAACTTGAATATCATCAGGTTTAATTTCAGGTTTTGGCATCAAAACATTGAAAGCAATCAAACCGACAACAACAAACATACAAAATCCGATAAATATTAAAAGCATTTTTTGATTTTTATTCATAACAGCAATATCCTTACTTAAAACTTAGTCTTTAGGTATTACGACAATACCTTTAGTTTTGATAACATTTCCTTGAATTGATACAGAATCAACAGAAACCTGTGCTTCTTTATTATCAAGTATATTTACGGAAAAATCAAGAGGGTTTAAATAATTTAGTATAAAGTCAATTTTTTTCAAATCCAAACTGAACGCATCAGACACTAATTTTGTATTTGCAAAATCAATTTTACCGTTCTTAACAACCAAATCAGAATTTATAACAATTTTTTGTTCTGATTTAATAAACGGAATTGAAATACCTATGATATAATAGAATTTACTTGATCTTATAGCAACTTTTGTTGATGCAATTTGTAATCCGCCACCAAATGAATTTCCTAATTTGTTCAAATCAGAAATTATTCTTTTATAATTTTTGGATTGCATTGTTTTGTTGATATCTGTAGCTGTCAAATCAATATTAAATGACATTGGAAAATCTTCCATGAACACGATTTCGTTATTTACTTGCTTGATATAATTGAATTTGCAAAGTGTGTTTAATTCTAAATAAGAAAGATAAATATCATTAATATTTACGTTTTCCCCTTTAATGCTCAAGGATTTAAAAATACCGTTTTTCAAATCTTTTGCACTATAAGAATCCAATTTAACTTTCAAATTGTCATTGCTTGCAGTTTTTGTAAATGCTTTTTTGATAATTTTCTGTCCAACTTTTTCAGCAGAAAAGTTTACACCTGAAACTGCTCCGACAAAAGTTCTGAATTTGTTATTCATATTATAAGGTGCAACGCATTTATATTCGCAATTAGCCATAGCAGAACTATTTGCAATCAATAACATTCCCAACAATAAAAAAATCTTTTTCATAATACCTCGAATACTTTTTTTATAGAAATTTTGCTCTCTTGTGCAATTCCTATCGCATATATTTTACCACCATAAACCAAAATTACAACACCTGAATTTTGCCCCGAACTGTTGGCAATACTCATGCCATGGGATACTTTTTCTTTTTCAATATCGGTCAAATTTATTTTCGGATAGTCTAAAACTTCAACCGGATTTATGAGTAAATTTTCAACATCTTCAAGTGTTTTGATATCCTCTAACTTCGTTGAATCTTTTTTCAAAAACATTCCTGCTTTTGTTCTTTCTAAAGCGACAAGATGCCCTCCGCAATTCATTTTTCGACCTAAATCAAATGCAATAGAGCGGATGTATGTTCCTTTTGAACAGTCCACAAGAATTTTTGCCTGCTGAAGATTAGTATCAAAATCTTTCAATTCAATCTTAGAAATAAAAACTTTTCTCGGTTTAATTTCGACTTCTTGACCGTTTCTTGCGTATTCATAAAGCTTTTTCCCATTCACTTTTATTGCAGAATAAATCGGAGGAATTTGTTCAATTTCGCCTTCAAAAGATTTGAGAATATTTTCAACTTCTTCTTTAGTTATTTTTTGGTCGTAAGTTCTAATTACTTGACCTTCTAAATCATAAGTATCAGTGTCAGAACCAAATTGAACGGTTGCAAGATATTCTTTATCATCATTCAAATATTCAATAAGCCTTGTTGATTTTCCTATACAAATAGGCAAAACCCCAACAGCAAAAGGATCTAATGTACCGGTATGACCGATTTGTCTTATTTTAGTAACCCTACGCAAAATAGCAACAACATCAAACGATGTCATTCCTTTAGGTTTATAAACATTCAAAAATCCGAAAAGATTAGTATTTTGTTTCCCACTCATTATTTTAACCTATGAGTTACTTAATTTCTCCACGAGAAATTTTATTGATTAAATCAACAACTCTAGAAGATTCTTCAAGTCCGTTTGTGTAGACAAATCTAAGTTCCGGAGTCAAACGCAAACGAAGAACTTTTCCAACATGGTATCTGATTTTTGGAGTATTTTTTTCGATAACGGTTTTAGTTTTTTCGATTTGCTCCTCAGAACCCAAAACACTATAAATAACTTTTGCAAAAGAATTGTCGTGCGAAACTTCAACATCAACAATAGAAACCACGCCTTCAAGTCCTCTAACTTCCTTGCGTAAGATTTCAGAAATATCACGCATCAATTCTTTTCTAACTCTTTCGTTTCGTAATGACATAATTATCTCCTTGTTAATAGAGATTATAACATAAAATAAAAATTTTAACGCCCAAGTCGGATTTCATCAAAATCAATATAAATTCGGTATCCAAGGATTTTGCAAATAAGCTTCATTTCAGAATATCGCAAAGATTCACTTTTTAATTTGTGTGATATCAAACTCTGAGAATAATTCTTGCCGGAAAGCTCTGTCATTCGTCTCGCCAACTCTGTCATAGACATCCTTTTGGAGGTTAACATAATTTTTACTTCATCACGTATATCCATTTCTTTATTATAAATTTTGTTGACAAATTATGAAAATATATGTATTATCATGAATTATATTCATAATTGATAAAATATATTCATCTGACGTAAAGGAGAAATATGAAATATAAAGCGTTTACATTAGCAGGTGCTATGCACGTAGATTTGCGACCAATAAAGTCAAAACTTGCATTTACACTAGCAGAGGTATTAATCACCCTTGGTATAATTGGTGTGGTTGCAGCGATGACAATTCCTAATCTTATGGAAAATGTTAGAAATAAAGATTTGCAAGTTCAACTCAAAAAGACATATTCTGAGTGGAACCAAATAAGCATGCAGTTTATGGAAGACCACGAACAATCTATCCCTGATTTTGTGGCAGAAAAAGGAAATGGAGTGTTTTTTAATGAAATTCCTAAATATCTCAAAGGGGTTAACAAATTTTCTGATTGGAGATATGATGACACAGATGAAGATGGTTCAAAGATAACAACAACGCCTTATAAAATTTACACATTGGACGGAACTCGATCAGGTCTGGCGTGTGATGTTTCTGGTTTCCGAAGTGATATTGCAGGAAAATATATTTTATTTGATGACGCTCCAAAATCTGGGCATAATGGTCCAAGATTATGCATTGACATAAATGGAGATAAAAAGCCAAATAAGATTGGTTTAGATATCTTTTATTTCCTATTTACTACAGATGGGCACATAATTCCAGAAGGAACTGATCACTTAGACAATGACTATACTACAGTATATTATGCTGGTGGAACCATAAAAGCGGAGTCAAGATATTGTAGTGGAGGAGAAAATTCTTTGGCTTGTACATATTATGCAATTAACGATAAAAGCCCGAAAGGTAATGGCTCGTACTGGAAAGATTTTATCGGCAGAAAGCAGTATAAATAAGAGGTAATAAGACATTAGAGTACAAGATTTAATAGGGTCAGTCTATAGGTGGATAAGTCGTTTACAGAAGGGAAAAGGAAATAAGTTCGTTACGATATTATTATTCATGTCATTGTGAGGAGAAATTTTGTTATTATTTATAATTTTGTGTACAAAGCGACGTAACAATCCCTGACAAGTTTCACCATTGCCTAATTCGTTAAATTTAAATAGACTCTGAATCATCGCACTCGCACTAAACGGATACGGCTCCGCCTTAATGCTTGAGCTCGCGTGGCCTCAGTATGACGACTTACGTCATTGCGAGCGAATGCGAAGCAATCCAGCCTATTTTTATCACTTACAAATTCGGGAGGGGGTTCTTGATTATAGTCCAACACATTTTTACCCCCCTTCGAAATCAAAGATTTCGGTTTCCCCACAAGGGGGGCACATGTTGTTGCGTCCCTTTGTACTACAATCGCATTGTTATTGTTATCTTCCATTTTTACATCCTTTCTTATTTTAATGTTGGGCTAGATAGCCCAACCTACTTTCTAACCCTCCCTCACCAGTGGGGAGGGAAACCGTCACGTCACCCTGAACAGCACGAGCGGTAGCGATGTGCATGATTCAGGGTCTATCCATTTGATTGGTTATTTAATCAACATTGATAGATTCTGAATAGCAAGAAAATTTTATACTCAAACTTCCTTACAAATTTTCTAAGCTTTCAGAATGACAGTATAGTAGTAAAAGTAGATTGGCTTTACAAAGTTGCCAATTAAAAAATAAGCTGGATTGCTTCGCATCCGCTCGCAATGACCGAGGGCGTCATACTGAGGGCGATAGCCCGAAGTATCTAAGTACACTTGAAAGCAGATTCTTCGCTCTTCACGCTCGCATTAAACGGATACGGCTCCGCCTTACATCCTCTGCTCGTGCTGCTCGCAATGACGTAATTAATAAAAACGTAAAGAACTTATTCCCTTTTTTAGGTTCTAATTCCGAATATCATATTTATGTTATAGTAATATTACAAATCGGCATATCTCGCAAGATATCTATTTGCAAAAGCGTAATTTTTGGGTAAAATAAATTGTGAAATTTAGGGGTTAGGATTTATGAAATACGAAAATGTGTTTTCTTTACTGGAAGAGATTACTATAAAAAACGGAGAAAAAATTGCATTAGGAATGAAGTCCAAATGGGGTTGGAATGAGTTTACCTACAAAGGTCTTGGACGACTTTCAAGAAGGCTTGCTTGTTATTTAATCAATGATTTAAAAATTGAAAAGGGTGAAAAACTTGCAATTCTGTCTGAATCTAAACCGGAATACGGAGCTTGTGTTTTCGGTTCACTTTTAGCCGGTTTAACAACCGTTCCATTAGATAATAAATTGACAATTTATGAGTTAGTTTCAATTCTTTCTGATTGTGAGCCGCAAGTTTTGTTAACATCATCAAATAATATTGAAAAAGCAAAAGAGTTGCAGGCTAAAATTCCGTCACTAAAATATCTTATTTTAATGGATTCTTCTCCTTTTGAAAACGATACTATTCCGAGCTTGTATTCTATTCCTGAAAATTACTCAACAAAATGGCGTAGACGTCCACTGAATTCAACATCTTTTATCATTTATACATCAGGTACGACAGGAAATCCTAAGGGTGTTGAAATAACATTCAAAAATATGTTAGCTCAAATGCATGATTTGAGAATTGCACTTTGTGAAATCCTTCCGAATGAACAGATGCGAATGCTTTCAATTCTCCCGATGAATCATTTGTTTGAATTGACTGTTGGATTTTTCACATTTTTAAATCACGGATATTCTATTTATTATACTCAAAGTCTGAAACCAAAAGATATTCTTGAAGTTATGAAGGAAAAGAAAATCAAATTTATGATTACGGTACCGGCATTTTTGAAACTTTTGAAAACTTCAATAGAGTCAGAATTGAGTAAAAAATCTAAACTAATTCAATTTGCATTTAAATTTAATTATGAAATTGCAAAGTTTTTGCCTATAAAAATGAAACGAATTTTATTCAGTTCAATTCATAAAAAGTTCGGAGGGGAATTCTTTGGATGTATCTCAGGGGGTGCCCCACTTGATGCCAGTGTTGGAGAATTCTTTGAAAGAATTGGAATAAAAGTTTACCAAGGTTACGGATTGTCAGAAACAAGTCCTGTTGTTGCTGTTAATAGAGGGAAATATCAGGATTTGAAGTCAGTTGGTCCTGCTTTGAATTCTTTTGAAACTAAAATTGACAATGAAACAGGAGAACTAATGTTAAAAGGCCCTTCTGTTATGAAAGGATATTACAAGAGAGACGATTTAACATCCGATGTAATAACTCCTGACGGTTGGTTACATACCGGTGATATTGCTCAAATTGATGAGAAAACCAAACTTATTTATATAACAGGACGAATTAAAAATATGATTGTCTTGTCAGGTGGCAAAAAAGTTTTTCCTGAAGAAATTGAATCTGTATTAGAGCAAAGTCCAAACTTCACAGAAGTTTGTGTTACAGGAATTTCTAAAACGGGTGGAGAAAAGGATGGTTGTGAAGAAATTGCGGCAATTATTGTTCCAACACCTGAGTATTTGGCAAATTTCAGTAATTTTTCAGATTTAGAAAATGCTATTCGAAAGGAAGTAAAATTTTTATCAACACACCTTGCACCATACAAAAGACCAATAAATATTATCGTAAGGCAAGAAAATCTTCCTAGAACGACAACCAGAAAATTGAAACGTTCTATAATAAAAGAATTGGTAATGACAAATTAATGTGCAATATTTAAATCTATCAAAATTTTCTTTTTGACTTTTTTGATGATGTATTTTGTACTTCCAAAATATCCGACAAACATTATAGATGATGCACAAATCCAAGCAATCGGTCCTGCGTAAAACATTCCAATATAGCCGAATTTTACGGACAAATAAATTGCACTGAACGCTCTGGCGAACAGTTCGAATAAACATGCCATAAATGGGAAGAATGTTTCGCCCATACCTTGTAATGCGTTTCTGTATATAAAAATTTGTCCTAAGAAAAAGTAGAAAATTGTGCTGATTAACAAATATTGGTGAGCAATGTTTATAACATGGTCTGACGCACTTCCGATGAATGCTCCAATGATATTTGTTCCCCAAATTCTCATCACAAATGCCATTACAATACTTATAACAAGGTTTATTGTAGAAGTTTTAATAACACCTAATCTTATTCGTTTGAATTTTTTTGCTCCAAAATTTTGGGCAACATAAGCTGCTAATGCAACGCCAAATGACATCATTGGAAGGGTTGCAATTTGTTCAATTCGAAGAGCTGCTGTTAGAGCTGCAATTACATCAGAGCCAAATGTGTTGCAAACCCCTTGGATTATAATTATGCTCAATCCTATTAGTGAAAATTGAAACGCCATAGGTAATCCGACATTTAAGTGGTCTTTGACAGATTGCCAAAATTTGTTATCTATTTTGATTTTCCATTCATCTTTTGTTAGGCATAGAATAGGGAATTTGTATTTTATTAAAAATAAACATAAAATAACTGAAATACCTTGCGACAAAATCATTGCAACCGCAGACCCTGGAACACCCCAATGCAAATCTTTAACAAAAATAATTGCCAAAATGATATTTGCAATAGATGAAACTATCAAGTAATACAGTGGAGTTTTACTATCACCTAACGCCCTGATTATGCTTGCTAACATGTTATAAAACGTTGTAACAATTAATCCGATAATGATTATTTCAACATACCAATATGCGTTATGATAGATTTCTTGCGGTACATGCATCAATTTCAAAATCGGGTTCATAAAAACGGTTGAAATTATTGAAAAAGCAACAGTAACAATAGTGCTCAAAATAGTTGAAACAACAACAGAATTTTTTACTCCTGCCATATCTTTTGCACCATATCTTTGTCCTGTAATAACTGCAAAACCGTTTGTTAATCCGATAATTACAAACGTCACAAGAAAAAATAACGGAGCAACCGCACCAATCGCAGCAAACGGTTTCACACCAAGAGTTCTGCCAACAATAACAAGGTCTGCAATGTTGTATAACTGTTGGAAAATATTTCCGATTAGTAATGGGATAGAGAATAAAATTATATGTTTTAAGGGATTACCCTTTGTCATGTCTGTAATCATAATAAATCTTTCTCTCCTTGCTATTTATCTTAGATTAATTTCTTGTGTACTTTGTTCCAACAAGTTCGTCAGGCATGAACTGTTGGTCATAGTCAGGGTTATCTGGGGTGTAAACATAGCCGACTCCAAAACCGTATTTTGAAGCATCTTTATAATGTGCATCTCTCAAATGCATTGGAGGTGCGTAATCTTTTCCTTGAGCAATGTCAGATAAAGCCATATCTATTGCACAAACCGCTTCATTTGATTTTGGTGCTTTGGCAACATAAATTACTGCTTGAGCAAGAGGAATTCTACCTTCCGGAAGTCCGAGAAGTTCGACTGCTTTATATGCGTTGATTGAAATATTTAGTGCGTTTGGGTCAGCATTCCCGACATCTTCAGCAGAACATGTTATAAGTCGCCTTGCAATAAATCGAGGATCTTCTCCTGCTGTTATCATTTTGGCAAGATAATAAATTGCCGCATCAGGATCACTTCCCCTCAGACTTTTTTGGAATGCTGAAGCACAGTCATAATGCTCTTGTCTTGAATATCTGGTGTTTCTTTGTTGACAAATTTCTTCAATTGTTTTGACTGTCAAAATTCTTTTATTGTCTTTCAAGTCACTTGCAAAATAAGCATTTTCAACAATATTCAATGCGTATCTTGCATCACCTCTGGCTAAATTGATAATAAAATCTAACACTCCGCTTTCGCATTCCATAAGAGTGTAATGTGTTGCAAGATAATTAAACCCTTTTTTAATAATTTTTGCCATGCTGGTATCATTTATCGGATTTAATCTGACAACCTGAACTCGTGATAAAAGTGCCGGTACAACTTGGAATGACGGGTTTTCTGTTGTTGAACCTATCAAAAATAGCGTTCCGTTTTCCAAATGTGGTAACAGTGCATCTTGTTGCGTTTTAGAATATCTGTGGATTTCATCTATAAATAAGATTGTTTTTTGACCTGCTCGCAAGGATTCTTTTGCCTTATCAACAGCATCTTTAATATCTTTAACTCCGGAAGTTACGGCTGAAATTTCAATAAAATTTGCATTTGTTTTAGTTGCAATAAGTCTTGCGAGTGTTGTTTTTCCGCAACCGGGGGTGCCCCAAAAAATTAGCGAAAACAAGCGGTTTGTTTTAAGCAAATTCAAAATCGGACTGTTTGGAGAAATTACATTGCTCTGCCCTAAAAAATCTTCAATAGTTTTCGGGCGTAAAATTTCAGCAAGCGGTATTTGTTTATTTTGATTTTCGAGTTCCGTAAATAAATTATTCATAGTATAATTATAGCAGGGGTAAATTTATTTTACAAAGGATTATTAATTTGAATAAAAATTTTTGGATTGTTATAGTTACAACTTTTTTGATTTTGACAGGAATATTTTTTGCTTTTAATAATAAAAAACAGAATAAAGACGAAGTTGTATTTTGGACTTTGCAAATGAGTGATTTTGCTCCGTATATAAATGGTGTTATTTCTGAATTTGAACATCAAAATCCGCAAATTAAAATTAAATGGGTTGATGTTCCGTTTTCAGAAGGAGAAAAACGAACTTTAGCATCTGTATTGAGTGACAATCCTCCTGATTTGGTGAATTTAAATCCTGATTTTTCATCAACTTTAGCTCATAAAGGAGCTTTATATGAAATTCCGCTGGATAAAACTTCCCAATTTAATCAAGAAATTTTGAATTCATTGAAAACGAATGGTAAAATTTATTCTATTCCTTGGTATGCAACAAGTGCTATTACTATTTATAATAAAGCGATTTTACAAAAAGCAGGAATTCCTGTTCCAAAAACTTATACTCAGATTTCTCAATTTGCACCCATTGTGAGAAAAAATACAGGAAGTTATATAATTCTTCCAAATATTACAGAAAATGATACAATGCTAAAAATCTTAAATAAGTATGGTGTTACAAATTCGCAGCAAATAAATTCTGATAAATCTGTTGACGTTTTTGATTTGTTTAGAAAAATGTATTCAAAAGATTTAATCCCAAAAGAAACAATTACAATGACACTTCAAGAGTCTTTGGAAAAATATATGTCAGGAAATATTGCACTGATTGGAGCCGGAGCAAATTTTTTGAATATGATTAAAGAGAATGCTCCATCTACTTATGCAACAACAGATGTTGCACCTCAAATTGTTGGAGAGTTAGGGCAAAATGACTTTTCTTTGATGAATTTTGTAATACCGCTAAGAGCAAAACACCGAGATGAAGCTTTGAAATTTGCATTATTTTTAACGAATGATAAAAACCAATTAGAACTTGCAAAATTGACGAATGTTTTGGCTGTGAATGAAAAAACGCTTCAAAACGAATTTTACACTAAGTATGATGAAAACGATTTGATGGCAAAGGCAAGAGTAATCAGTGCAAAACAGTTGAATAAAGTTCAACCGACCTTCAAAACTCAAAAAAATCAAAAAGATATAAATAATATAATAAATGCTTCCGTTCAAGAAATTTTGTTAGGAAAAGATGATACAAAAAAAATTCTAGACAAAACTTCTGTTCTATGGAAATCACTGGAAGACTAAAAAAGGAGAAAATAAATGAAAGCAGTTGTATTTACAAAAGATAACGAGTTAAAACTCTTAAATGATTACAAAAAACCGGTACCTCAAAAGGGTGAAGCTCTTGTTAGGGTTACACTTGCAGGTATTTGCAATACTGATTACGAAATCACAAAAGGATATATGGGTTATGACGGAATTTTAGGTCATGAAGCTGTTGGTATTGTTGAAGAAGTAAATGGAGAGGACAAATCCCTTGTAGGAAAGAGAGTTGTTCCTGAAATCAGCTATGGTTGCAAAGATCCAAATTGCCCTTGGTGTGCGGAAAAATTATACCGTCATTGTCCAAATCGTCATACATTGGGAATTTTTAGAAAAGACGGGGTTTTTGCAGAATATTTTACAATGCCTACAGAAGTTTTGTTTGAAGTTCCCGAAAATGTTCCGGATTGTCAGGCTGTATTTGTTGAACCATTAGCTGCAGCTTTAGAAATTACTGAACAACACCACATCAAACCATTTGAAAAAGTTGTTGTTTTGGGTGATGGAAAATTAGGATTGATTACAGCATTAGCTCTTAATGCTCAAAATATAGATGTAACGTTAGTTGGAAAACACCAAAATAAATTAGATATTGCAAAGGGTCAAGGGGTTGAAACAGCATTGTTAAATGACTTCCCGATTGAAAAGAAATATGATGTGGTTGTTGAAGCAACCGGTTCTATTTCAGGTTTTGAAACTGCATTAGCTCTAACAAAACCACGTGGCGTTTTAGTCTTGAAAAGTACAGTAGCTGCTTCTAAAGAGTTCAATCTAGCACCGATTGTAATTGATGAAATCACCGTTTTGGGTTCTCGTTGCGGACAATTCCCTGCTGCATTAAGAATGTTGAAATCAAACAGAATTGATTTCTCTCCAATGATTTCAGCAAATTATTCAATTGATGATGCAATTGAAGCTTTTGAAAAAAATAAAGAAAAAGATACATTGAAAGTTCTTTTACAATTTTAGATAAATTAATCCTCCGAATATTTATTATTCGGGGGATTTTATATAGAGTAAAATTATGAGCATAAACATTTACGCACTTACAGATTCGCACCAAGAGAGCAGAAATTTAAGTACACTTCTTAGCGAAATTTATAATTTTGAAAAAGATTTGACAAATCCATTCTTAGTGTTGGATTGCGGAGATTTATTCAAAGGAATTTATGATAAAGATTTGTCAGTTAACGCTTATATTGAGCTAAAAAAACTTCTTCCGCAATCTGAAATTGTCTTGACTTTAGGAAATAATGACTTTGGTTTTTATCAGCCTGATTTTGAATATCTGAAAGAAACAATTGAGAAATTTTGTCAGGCAGGTATTCATTTTGTTTGTGGAAATTTGTTTGACCAAAAGACGAACGAACCGTCAAACTTGGTTCCCAGATACAGAATTATTAATTTCCCCAATGATAAAAGAATTTTAGTGACAGGATTTTGTGTGAATACGGCTTGTGCAAATAAATTTGGTTACAAATTGATACCACCTATTGATTGCATTGAAAGTGTTATCAAATCAGTAAAAGAACCTTATGACAAAATAATTGTTCTAAATCATCATTGGTATCCTTATAGCAAAGAATTAAAAGAGTTTGCAAAATCTAAAAATATCAATATAGATTTGATTATTGGCGGGCATGAACATTCTCCGATAAAACCTGATTTTGAGTATAAAATATTTTATCCTTTTTCATTTGCAAGAAGTTTATATAAGATGACCCTTGGTGAGGATTTTGAAAATATTAAAGAAATCCCTGTAGATAAATTTGAAATGATTTCAGAATTTGAAAAACCAATAATAGAATATGAAAACAAAACTCACTTAAAAGAAAAAATAGCAGATAGAGTTTTGGATTTAGTTAAATGTTATTCTGATTTTTGTCCTTTAGGAACTTTTATTTCTGATAATATGAAACGTTTGGGTCAAACTGATATTGCATTTCACTCAACAGGTTATACAATGGCACCTTTAAAAATAGAAGATAGTAAAATTATTACAAACTATGATATTAAGCGAGTGATTTGTGCGGAAACAACTATCGAAAAAATTGAAATCACAGTAGAACAATTGAAACGAGTTTTTGAAAATGCAACAAAAAATCGAATGTTAAGAAATCAAGGTAATTCAAGATTTATTCAGTGTTCTCAAAATGTTACCGTAACAGGTCGAGGGAATGAAAAAGATGATACATATAAAATCCTTCAAATTGAAATAAATGGCGAAAAATTGTTAGATGATAATTCAAACCCGATTGACCCGCAAAGAAAATTTACTGCAACCATTGACCCATATATCGGACGAGGAGAACAGGGTTTTGAAGTATTAAAAAATCTCCCTAAAACAAAGGTTTTAATAAATGGTGCAGAAGTGAAAATCAATGACTTGTTTAGTCAATCTCTTATTGATGTATCTAAAAATCCACCTAAAAATTCTCAATATCCGAGTGCAAAAATTATTGATTTGTAAAATATACTATGTTCATGCTATAATGCGACTATATTGTTTAAAAAGGAGACTGAATTTATGCATACTGAAGAAAGAACATTTGTTGCAGTTAAACCTGACGGGGTTCAAAGAGGACTTGTAGGTGAAATTATCAAGAGATTTGAAACAAAAGGGTACAAAATTGTAGCACTTAAAATGATTCAAGTAACCGATGCCCAAGCAAGAGCTCATTATGAAGAACATAAAGACAAACCGTTTTTCCCAAGTCTTATCAAATATCTTCAAAGCGGACCAATTGTTGCAATGGTTGTTCAAGGATATAATGCAGTTGCAGGAGTAAGACATCTTATGGGTTCAACTGTTCCGGATCAAGCAGAAGTTGGAACAATCAGAGCTGATTTTGCACAAGTTAAGGAATACAATATCGTTCACGGTTCAGATTGTCTTGAAAGTGCAGAAAGAGAAATTAAAATCTATTTCAATGAAGATGAAATTTGTAAAACTTCTAAATCAATGTCAGAACTTGTTGTCGAACATTTAGATGCATAAGTTTTAAGATTGGACAAGAATTAAGGACAAAAGAGCGACAACAATTTAAATTGTTGTCGCTCTTTTAATGCGAATGAAAATAGAGTTTATAAGTTGATATAAGTTCGTTACACAAGGAAAAATGGAATAAGGAACTAGTGAATAAGTTTTTTACGTGTTTATTATCAATGTCATTGCTGTACATGTCAAGTAATATATTTTGTAACGAACTTATTTCCTTCTCCCTTATTTCCTATTGCCTTAAATCAACATGAATTTTATTTTTCAATATTTTTTTGTATTTTTTCTTTTAGCAATTCAACTTCTGCTTTGAGTTTGTTAATTTCGCATTTTAGAGGGTCTGGAATTCTGTTGTGCATTAAGTTCCCTTGTTCATCAACTACTGCTCGGTGAGCAATTCTTCCCGGAACTCCGACAACTGTTGAATGTGGCGGGACATCTTCAATAACGACTGAACCCGCTCCAATTCTGACGTTATCGCCAATTGTAATATTACCTAAAACTTTTGCTCCGGCTCCGACAACTACGTGATTGCCAAGTGTTGGGTGTCGTTTGCCGCTTTCTTTACCTGTTCCGCCAAGTGTAACTTGCTGATAAACAAGAACATCATTCCCAATTATTGTGGTTTCGCCGATAACTACGCCTTCTCCGTGGTCAATGAAAAATCTTCTGCCGATTTTTGCACCAGGGTGAATTTCAATCCCTGTAATTATTCTTGTAAAGTATGAGATCATTCTAGGAATTAGGGGAATGTGCCATTTGTAGAGTTTGTGGGCTAATCTGTATGCAACAAGAGCGTGCAATCCCGGATAGCAAAGAATTACCTCTAAAAAATTTTTGGCTGCAGGGTCATTTTCATAAATTACCTGAATGTCTTCTTTTACTTTTGAAATTCCACGCTTTATTGTTGATAACATTTTTGACCTTCTTGATTTTGATTATTTGATTAGTTTGGCGAATTTACGTTTTCCTGCTTGTAATACTACGCTTTCATCAAAAGAAATTGTATAAGCCATGTCAGTAATTTTTTCGCCATCAATTTTTACTCCGCCACCTTGGATTAGTCGTTTAGCTTCTCCGCGGCTTGCTGTGAAATTTAGTTCGGTTATTAAATCAAGGATATTTTTACCTTGTTCAACTTTTACCTCTTGAATATCATTAGGAATTCCTTTGTTTGAAACAACATTGATGAATTCTTCTTGAGCTTTGTCAGCACCGTCTTTTCCGTGATATTCTTCGGTAATTTGGTGAGCTAATTTCATTTTGATATTTCTTGGGTTGATTGAACCGTCAGAAATCTGTTTGTCATAAGTTTCAAGTTCTTCTTTAGTTGCATCAGTAAGCAAGCTAAAATAACGAGTAATCATATTATCAGGAATACTCATCAATTTTCCGAACATGTCTTTTGCACTGTCTGTTAGTGAAATACAGTGTTCAGGGTATGTTTTAGACATTTTAACAACCCCGTCAGTTCCTTCAAGTAGAGGTAGAAGGATTACCATTTGCGGATATTTTTTACCGTAAGCTGCTTGAATATCACGACCTAAAAGAGTGTTAAATCTTTGGTCCGTTCCACCTAATTCAATATCCGCATCAATTGCTACAGAATCGTAAGCTTGCATTAGGGGATAGAAAAATTCGTGAATAGAGATTGGTCTGCCGTCTGCATAACGTTTTGCAAAATCATCTCTAGTCATCATTTGAGCAACTGTTACTTGTGCTGATAATTTTAGTAGTTCAGTGAAACTCATTTTGTGTAGCCAATCAGCATTATTAACTACTTCTGCATTTGTTACATCTAGAACTTTTGACATTTGGTCAAAGTAAGATTTAGCATTTTCTTCTACTTGTTCTTTGGTTAGAGCAGGACGAGTTTCAGATTTTCCTGAAGGGTCTCCAACCATAGCGGTTGCACCGCCTACAATTAGGACAATTTTATGTCCAAGAGCTTGGAATTCTTTTAATTTTCTCATTACAACCGTATGTCCAAGGTGAAGGTCAGGCCTTGTCGGATCCATTCCAAGTTTTATTCTTAGCGGAGTGTTTGTATCTGCAGAATGTTGCAGTTTTGCAGCTAATTCCTCAATTCCCCCAGGGAGAACTTCGGCATTTCTTGCTATGTGCTTTGCTTGATTTATAAATTCTTCTCTAATTTCAGTAGTCATATTTTTTCTCCTATATTTATTAAAATTATATCAAAAAAATAGCAAAAAATTTTATTAGCTGTTTTAAAATTTATATGGTTAATAATATAAATTTTACAGGATTGAGTAACATTGGCGGTTGCTGTTTGAAAGCAGCCTCAGTTGCAGATGAAGAAGGCGAAAGAGCGTTTAAATCAGTTAATAATTTGGTTTTCAAATTATCTAACGATTTTTTAGGAAATGATTTGACTGAATATAATCAAGTTTTGAGAAAATGTAAAATGGATGAGTCCGATAAGTTTGTAAAACCTGACTATATCCATGTTCAAACCGAAGGCCCTTGGGATTTTGAATTTAATGTTCCTCCCAAAATGCGAGTTAACTATAACGAAATTATCCCTGAGAGAAGAACACTTCCACTGTTTTCTTATATTGCAAAATTAACAAGACGTATTGCAAAAATGGACGATGCGGAGTTTAAGATTGATGAAAAGTTCAAGTATGGTGCAGAAGGTGATTGCTTCATTGTTCCCGGGACAAGCATCAGTGAAATCTCTTTTGCCAATAAGTTAGACCCTGAACTTATGCTCAATCAGGTGTATTCTCCAAGTATAGGCCGATTATCTTCTCAATTGATAAATGATGATATTCAAGCTCAAATGGTGCATTATTTAGCTTAAAGCCTCCAATTTTAGGAGGCTCCAGTGCTTTTTATGCTTTTATCTCCTTTAATTCTTTCCTAAGGTTGATTATTTGTTTGTTATAATAATCTAACCAAGTTTCGCCTGTTTGAGTATCTTTTATTTCGTTTTCGCAAATTGCTCTTATTCTTTTTTCATCAAGAGTTTTCAATTTGTTTTCGATTTGTGTGATTTTTTCTAAGTTATTTTGTAGTGTGATTTCTGATTCAGCGTTTGGATTTGGAATTACTTTATTGTCTTTAAGTGTATATTTTAAAGGATTTTGGCTGTAATCATTATAAATATCTTCTGTTACTTCGATTGAACTATCAGAAGTTTTACAAATTCCATGTCCGTTGAGTTTATTATTATCTGTGTGAATATAGTATTTCATGTTAAACATTCCTTTCAAATTAACTTACTTTTCTGTATGCGACTGTTCTGAAAGAACAACCGTTTGCTTGGCTTGATGCAGTTGCTTCAGAACCAGAGAAAAATCTTATTTTTCGGTCTGTTCCGATTGGGACGATACAATTTCCTGAGGCAATTTGGTTTGCTCCTGATACACGAGTTACTGCTCTACAAATTGCTATGGTTTTACAAATTGATGAGCCCACAAATAGTGCGGTACAATTGTTTGTATTTGAACCTGTTCTAATGATTGCTGTTATGAGAAGTTCGTATACATTGTCATCTTTTGGCAAAATTTGAGACAAATCGAAAGTCTTGTCGTAAGTTGTTGACATTGTGACTTCATTTGCAATATATTCTGTTTTCGTTGTCCATTTGCCGTCAATTTCTGTTTTGTCGGCTTTTTCGTTTAAAACTTCTTTCCCTGTTTCATCAATGTTTGACAAATCAGTTTTTAACTTTTCTGAATTAAGATTTTCAATTTTTAGGTTTGCGTTTTCTATTTTATTTAAAACGGAAATAAAATTCGCATTAACTTCTTCTGCTTTTGCTTTTGTCCCAGGAACAAAAGAGTACGGAACACTAGATGTCATAATATCCTTTCTGACATATCCGGTCGGCTCTTTTAGGACTAAAATTTTATATCGGATGAAAACTAACAAACCTATTATACCATACCTTTTTAATTTTCGTCAACTTAAAAACGGCAGTCAAATTTATTTGACTGCCGTTAAAGGTTTTCTCTAGATTGTATTCTACATTTTTACTTATGCATATATTTTAGCATCTGCAGCAGGTTTACCTGCGTTTGCTGTTGCATTTGTAGCGGCTTCTGCTCCCTTTTTGCTGAATAATTTTGCAATTGGTTCGTAAGTATATTTGCCGATTGCTTCACCCACTTTAGCTGTGTAGTGACCTACTTTTTGCATAAATTTAGCATTTGTTAATTCATCTTTTGATAAAACTTTGATTGCGTTAGGGAAAACTTTTGGAAGAGCCACTAAAGCTGCAGCTACTACTGCCAATCCTACGATTGTACCTGCTACTTTTTTCCCTACACCTGATTTTTTTTCTTCATTTGCTTCCGGAGCTGCTGTTGGAGTTGCCGGTTTAGCAAACTTTCCCGGTCTTTCTAACATGCTAGACGCTGTATTTACATTGTTTGCTGCACAAAAATTAACACTCGAAATTGAATTGACCGCCATGAGAAAACCTCCTTACACACTTATTATTACACTCTCATATAAAACACCTAATGATTTAATTTTGACTGAATAATCTTATTTTGCAAATATTTGTTACAAAAATTTACAATTAATTTGGAATATTTTCAATTCCCGTGTCATCTATTAATCATGTGGGAGGAGATTTCAAAATGACAGAAAAACAAGAAACATTGATATATATTGAACAAGATAACAAAACAGAAGCAGAATTTATGTCAAGAAGCTTTGTAAAGGGTTCCGTGAAAAATAGAGCTTATATTAACGCTTTGGGGGCAGAACTTGTTATGAAATACCTAAAGTCTGAAGGTATTGATACGAATAATGTACATAATATTCATTCGATTTCAAAAATATTAGAACAGTTTGATGTTTCAGATATCTTGCTTCCGAATATTCATATTGATGTTCGTGTAGTTTTTGATGAAAATCAAATTTTTATTCCAAAAAGTCATTTTGAATATGGACTTGTTCCTGATGCTTATGCAGTTTTGAAATTGTCAAAAGATTTTTCTTATGTTGAATTTTTAGGATATTTTGAACCTAAAATTTTAAATAAGAAAAATGAAAATAAAGATTATTACTTTATTGAAAAAGAAAAATTGTTCTCCTCTGCTACTTTTACCAAATTCGTAAAAGATTTTGTCGGCAATACTTCAAGAGGCATGGATCATGAGGATTTTATCAGAGGTCGAGAACTTTCAGTTGCTATGGCTGACCATAATATATCTGATGAAGATTTGAAAGAATTTTTAGGATTGCTTTTGTCAAGTGATTCATTAAGAGATACTGTTTTGGAATTTGATAACTTTGAAACTTTATCTTATAGCGTAGCACCTTCTATTGAGCCTATTATAGAAGCTGAGGTTCTTCCTGTAGCTGAAACAGCAGAAGAAGAGGCAGCAGCAGCAGAAGAAGAAGAAACTTCTCAGGATGAAAATCAAAACCCTCAAGATGAAGAAACAACTGAAGAGGATACTTTAGTTGGGGAAGACGAAATTGAAAATTCTGAAATTGATTTTTCGACTACAGAAGAACAAGAATTAACACTTGATGATGATTTCTTTAATATGGCTGATGATTCAACTTCTTTGTTAGAAGAAGATGTTGAAGCTCCGGAAAGCGTTTCAACTGTTGATAATTCTGAAAATGTAGAAGAAGCTCCTATTTCTGAGCTTCCGGAATTAGAAACTCTTGAAGAAACAACTTCTGATGTTGTTGAGCCGCTTGAAGCACATGAAGATTTGACATTTGATAATTCTTTGTTGGATTTGAACGGTGAAGATTTGTTAAATGATGACGATTTTGATATTGAATCTGAACCGGTTATTGAAAATAGTGACAATGTTGATTCTGTACAAGAAGAAAATCATGAAGATACAGTAAAAGATGAAGTTGAAACAAAAACTGAAGAAGCAGAAGAGGTTGCGGCTCCTAAAGAAGTGGAAAATCCGTTAGAAAAAGCAATCGGAAATGCTTTGAAAAAATCTTTAGAAACTACTGCGACTGCTGCCGCTACTGCCGGAGCTTCCGCTGTTGCCGCTAACGCTGCAAGTGCTGCTTCTGCAATTGTAGAAGGGGTTCAAGCTGCCGGTGCTGTTTCTCAAGAAGCAATAAAGCTTGCTAATGTTTCCGGCGATATTGTTAAAGATCTTGTTAATAAAAATTTGGAATCTCAACAAAAGAATTTAGACAGAATTGATTACGCAAAATCAACAACAAATGCCAATGATGTTCCTGAACACATTGCGGCTTATGATTTGTCCGAAGCAAAAATTGAAGCTAATATCGAAGCAGAAGTATCCGGTCAATTTGATTCTCCAACAGATTTAGACTCTCTTCAACAAGTGAATACAAAACCAAAAGGCTATGGAGACAATGTTGAACAAGAAACAATTGACTTGAACGAAATGGAGTCTTTTGAATTAGAAAAATTTGAAGAAGACGATAAAATCGGAGTTGTAGATTTAGAGGATATCTCTCAAATTAATTCTCCAACTACACCGGTAAAAAATTTAGACGAAAAATTGAATTCGGGTGATGAAGGCGAAAAAATGGATTTACCTAATTTGTCATCATTTGTTATCAATGATGATGGAACTTCAAATATGGACAATTTCGATATCAATTTAGGTCATGATGAACCGGAAGAAGAAGGTTTGCTTGATTTTAATATGGGTTCACCTTTAACAATATCTTCAACCAATGAAGATGATTTAACATTGGATGATGATTTTACGGAAGATTTGTTGGCGGCTGTAAATTCAGACAAAAATGAACAATCAGAACCTGAAAATAAAGAAGATAAACATGAAAATTCTGATTCAGAAGAAGAAATACTTCCTTTGGCGGAAGAGAGTTTAGATTTGGGTGATAATTCCGATTTAGATATGAATTTAACTTTGGACGAAGATATTACAAGCAGTCCGTTAGAAGAAGAACCTTTGGTTGAAGAAACATCAACTGAGGCAGAAGTTGAACCAACTTCAATTGAAGATACAATTTCATCGGTTGAAGAAGAACCGAGTCTGGAAATTCCTGAAAATTCAGATGATGTGAGTCTTAATATTTCAGAAGAACCGGTTTTGGATGAAGGTAATATCTCAGAAATTACGGAGTCTGAAAACGAAACTTCAACTCCTGATTTCACAGTTGAAGATGATGAAATTTCTCTTGAAGATATTGATTTTGAAAATACTTTGGCTGAATCTTTGGAACCTCAACAAGATGAAGAAATTCCAACCGTAGACGAAGAATTGCCTACAGAAGTTGATGAAGAAGAATTTAAAGATGAAGAAATTGTTCCTCAAAATCAGGCAGAAGAAGTTACAACACAAGAAAGTGATTGGTTAGAAGAACCTAATTATGACAACTTGCAAGATGTAGAACTTCCTCCTGAAACTTCTGAAGAAGCTCAAAATCCTGAAGAGTTGAGTGATGAAGATTTTATTACAGAAGAGCCTCCGGTTGAAAAAGTTTACAATGCAGTTGCAAATTCAACCGTGATAAGTGATACAACCTTTAAAGCGGGCGAAATTCCGATAGATATTAACAATCCTGAACTTCCGCAAATCCAAGAAGGTCCTGAGCAATTGGAAGAATTGTATGACGATAATTCATCAAATCCTACAATGCTTCAAAATCCGGGAAGATTGACTCGTGGCAGACAAAATAACAATGGTGGTTTGGCTCTTGGTTTAGGGTTAGTTGGTGTTGTTATTGTTATAATTATTGTCGGAATTATCGGATTTTCTGTTTCAAAAATGGTTAAGTCTTCTAAAGAAGAAGCTCCTGAACCTATTACAGATACCGCAATTCCAACAAGTTCTGATAATGGTGTGAATGATAGCAATACTTTAAATGTAGACCAAAACAATGTTGTAAATATGGATAATTCTAATCTTCCTGCTGCGACAACAACGGCTAAGCCAAAACAAATTACTTCAACTGCTGCACCAAAAACAGTTGGAAGTGCAAGCAAACAAATTCCTGCAACATCTTACTTGGAAGTTCAAAAAATTTCTTGGGAAGTTCCTGATTATGTTTCACGTAATGCAAACTTTAGACAGTATTTCCAATCAGCAGGTAAGAGTTTGAAATTATCACTAACAAGTGACTTGTTGTTGGCAACTGATTATGCATACTCAGATCAAGTTAGAGTGAGCGTTTTATTTGATAAAGACGGTGCATTCAAGGATGCAAAGATTTTAGTTTCAAGCGGTTCATCACAAATTGATAGCATAGTGTTACAAACTGTTAACCAAACTTTAAAAGTGCTCAAAGCTCCTCATAGCATAGGAAATGACGAAAGTACAACTGTGATACTTAAAATTTATCTATAATTATGCTATAATATTTTTGGACAAACTTGAGGAAGAGTAGTGTGGATTTAACGCAGGATAAAATTGATTTAATTAGTAAAATTATAAAAAATGACCGCAAATACCCAAATAACGAGGATTTGTATGATGATTTTTTCAACGAGACATGTAAACGTTCCGTTGCTATTCTGAATGCAATTGATTCTGAATCTACACTTGAAGCATATCTTAAACGTGTTGCGACTACTTCAATAATCAATGTTTTGAAAAATTCAGGCAGATTACGCCGTTCTAGAAGCGGTTATATGTCAACAAAAGAAGTTTCTCTTGAAACAAAAAATGATGTTGACTATTCTAATGTTTACGTTAATTATTCAGCAGTAAATCTTCCTGAAACTCCGGAAGAAATTGTTATCCAAAAGGAAATCATTGATTTTGTAGCTAATACAGTGAGAGATATTGATAGAGATAATCCCGAAAAAGCTTATTTACATATTTATACTTTGCGTTATGATAAAGGCATGACTCAGAAAGAAATTTCTGAAGAGCTTGGTATTTCCCAATCTGAGGTTTCAAAAAGGTTATACAGATTGATGGAAAAAGTTAAAGATATTATTGAATAACAGATTTTGATATGAAATGTCCTGTATGTAATAAAAATATTTCTAATTCGGCGTTAAAATGTCCATATTGCAAAACTCGAGTAGGTTTGTTGTGCAGTCATTGTAATACTGTGAACCCTGTCGGGAATTTTGTATGTAAAAAATGCGGACAGGATTTGTTAAAGGTTTGTTCACATTGTAACAGTGTGAATTTCCCAAGTGCAACCAAGTGTAGAAAATGCGGTTTGCCTTTCGGTCAACCTGTGAAGAAAACAAAATCAAAACAAAAAAACAAAGCTAAAACATCAGAAATTGAGGTTGAAAAACCGTTGCATCTTGGCTTTGTTCCAAAAATTCACACAAGAGAAGAAGCTTTTGCTATTTTATCTGACGGAATTTTGGATAAGGATAAAAAAATCTTTTCTATTACAGGAGACAAAGGCATCGGAAAAAGCACTTTACTTTTCAAACTTATAGAAAAGTTTTCAAAAAACAATCTCCAATGGTGTATCGGCAAATGTACACCGTTAACTCAATTAACCCCTGGGGGCGTAATTCAGGATATGCTCTTGAATTTGTTCAATTTGCCAACTTTCTGTATAAATAATGAAGAAATGCAAAACGATGCTGTTAAATTTTTCAGTAATGAATTTAAATTTTTAAACTCAAATGAAATTTCTTTATTTATAAATTTTCTATACAATTTCCAAGACGGGGATTATGAAGATATCATTATTAATAAAAGAAAAACTTATTCCATATTGATGCAAATATTTGATGCTTTTGTTCAAACTGGACGATTTGTTTTTGTTATTGATAATTTTGATTTTATTGACGGTTTTTCGGTTGAATTTTTAAATCATTTTATGCAGAAAGATGAAAATTGGAAAAACCTGAAATTTATAGCTCTATATAATGAGCATAGACCAATTAGCGGGTTTTTCGGATTTGACAATAGAGATATAAAATCTTATGTAGATATCAATCTTGCACCGCTAGACAAAAAAGAATTGGTAAAATGTGTCAAATCAACCGGAGATGCAGGGACTTATGTCACAAAACGAGAAGTTGAAGTTATTCTCGAAAAAAGTGGTGGAAATCCCGCTTTTGTAGAGCAAGCAGTAAATTATTCTTTTGATTGCCAAATTTCAGATAAAGCATTTATTTTGCCGAACAGTTTTTCAGAGTTGATAAAAGCAAGACTCGCTGTTTTGAACAAAAATAACAACAGTGCATATCGAGTGTTGTGTGGAGCCTCAATTTTAGGGGACAGAATTAATCTTGCATTGTTGAAAGAGATTTTTGGCTATAATGCTCAAGAATTTAATGACATAATGTCATACCTTGCAAAATCAGGATTTATAAGACCTTACAGTGACACAAGTTATGAATTCAATAACCTTTTACTTTGGGAAACGGTTTTAAAAAGTATAACTTTAGATATTTCTTTTGAAGATTTGAATGTAAAAATAGGTAAGGCAATAAGTGTTTTTACCCTAAATACAAATGCAACAATGGCAATGATTGCTCACAATTTGAAAGAAAATCGTATGGCATTTGATATTTGGACAAAGATTACACGACTTGCATCTTTTGTCGGTGATATCAATCTTTATGTAATTGCACAAAAACAGTGCTTAGCTTTGCTAAATGAATTTAACGAAAATGAAACCCTCAATATTCGCTACAATATTAGTGAACGTTTAGGCAAATTATTAACAGAATATGACCCTGAGGAGGCATTAGAATTCTTGCCTGATGCAATTTCAAACGCTAAAGCAATGAATAATGATGTTAAAGAAATCGAACTTCTCGGATATTTAGCTTTGTGTTGCAAAAAGACAGGTAATTATTTCGGCGATGTTGAATGTGTTGATAATGTTCTCAAAAAAATGAAACCCGAGCAAAAAGTCGAAACCGCAATACTAAAAACAACTAAAATATCCTCACTCATTGACATCGGGAATTGTGGTGAAGTTATAAGTCTTATTGATAGTGATATCATGCCTGTAATTACGTCATTTTTGGCAAAACCTAAAATGAACAAATCTATTCCGGTCGGGTTTATGTATGACACGTGGTTAAGAGTTCAGTTGGAACTTGCAATGGCATTGGCTTTGCAAGGTAATGACAGATGTTTTGAGGTTTTGACTGTGCTGTTTGAGATAATTGAAAAACACAAAATCAATGACCCACTGCTTATGTGCAAGGCAAAACTTGTGTTAGCTTATGCAAACACAATGAAAGGTGATTTTAATACTTCAAACGAGATTTTAGAGGGTATCAACGGAAGTTATCGTGCAGATGTTATGGATAGTGAAATAATTTCTCGTTGGAACTTGTGCGTTATTGTAAATAAATTTATGCAAAAACAGTATGACGGGGTTAGAGAACAACTGTTTGAATCTGTTACTTTTGCGAATAACACCGGTGACAGTTTTACTAAAAATATTTTGAAAGTTCTGCTTGGCAAAATGTTCAAAGATGAACAACAAGCAAGAAAAGCCATTGATATTTATAACCAACAAATTACATATTTTGCGAATGAAAAAATGGCACTTGGGGCATTATTATCTTGGTATTTGATAGCAGAAGCAACTATTGTTACCGAAAATCCTCGTTCAGCTTTAGATATTGCAAATCAGGCTCTTGAAATTGCACAAAATCCTCAAATAAATAATACGTTCTTTATCGTTTTATTAAAAATTGTTATTGCAAAAGCATACATTGCAATTTCTGATTTTGAAAGTGCAAAAATTAGTCTTGAATCTGCAATAATTCTTGCTAAAAAATATAGCATGAATGATTTGTTATCTAAATTGTATTTACTATATGGCAAGTATTATCAAGATATCGGTTCGGTTCAAGCTCAAAATCAGTTGGAACTTTTAAAAGGAGCTTCAAAAATGTATGACAAAGCTCTCGAACTTGTGACAACGAAAACTCGTAATACTTATATTAAAGAATTAATTGAAAAACAAAAGAGTTTTTTAACAAAATATTGTGAAGAAAATGGATTAAGACTCTAGTTTAGGACAAAAGTTTCATCATTAACTTCTCTCAAAAAGTTTGTCCAACTGTTATAATATTCTGCAAGTGCGTAAGTGTAACCGACAATTATAGATTTGTAGGATTGTTTCATTACAATTAGGGCTGTGATATCTGATTTGCCTGATTCGTAGGCTTTTTTAGATATGTTAATCAATTCTCCAGAACTTGTTAAAATTTTTGATTCGTAATAATTAAGATTTTCTGCAGCCGTTAAAAATTTGTCATAAGCGGCTCCAATATCTTTTTCCGCCTTGTTTTGAGCAGATTGATATTTTAATTCCGCCTGTTGAAGTTTTAGGGTTGCATTTTGAATTTCGGGAGAATAATTGTAAAACAATGGGATGTTTATAATACTTGCTCCAACATATCCACCGCTATTAAACCGCCCGTCATCTGAGTGTTTTGGCATTTGGTAAGCGTAACCTCCTGAGATTGAGATATCAGGAATTTTTTGTCTTGCAACAACAGTAAGATTTTTTTCTGCTACATCAATTTCTTGTTTTGCAATTTGGATATCATATCTGTGTTTTAAGGCAAGTGGCATAATTTCATTCAGTGACGGAAATTTTGTATCAGGTGGAGGGGTAAGCATCTCATCAAAATTGTTTTCTTCTGAGAAAATCTTATCCATACTGTCATAAGTCACACTGTTTGGGTCATTTATGATTTTGTTGAAATTAAATAATGCACTTTTGACGTTGACTTTTGCGGTATTAACCTGAGTAATCATTTGATTTAGTGCAATTTCAGCTTGAATTACATCAATTTCAGGCACTTGACCGGATTGGACTCTTTTTTTAGCTATCGAAAGTAATTCTTCTTGCAAATTTTGTTGCTGTTTCAGGGTTTCTAATATTGATTTTGTTGCGACCAAATTGATATAAGCTTCTCTTACATCCATTTTCAGGTCAAATTTTGTATAACCGACATTTGTTTCAACGAGTTTCAAATTAGATTGAGCTAAATTTTTTCTGGCATGGCGTTTTGCAACTTCAACAGTTTGACTCAACCCTAACTGCCTTGGTTCTGTCCAACCGGAAGCTCCAAAGTTATAAAACGCATCAAAAGACGGATTTTGAAGTCTGTTTGCGGATTTGATATCATTTTTTGCAATATTTATATTCAATTCTGCGGTTTGCAAGTCAATATTGTTTTTTAGTGCGGCATCAATTGCACCTTGGAGGTAAACTTTTTTGACATCTTCTATCCCCCAAGATGATGTTTGAATGAATATACACAGTAATAATGTAGTAATAATCCTTTTCATATCCAATTGAATTATATCATAAATTTACAATCATATATTTAGATGTACTAAGCCGTAAAGGAACAAATTATAATATCCGTTATGACAAATATTTTTAAACAAATCAAATATTATTTCTTGAGTTTGCAGGAAAAAAATTTGCAAAACAAGTTAAAAAATACCACCAAACGCAGTTTTACCAACAAAACAACTAAAACAATTTTTGGAACTGCCGCAAATGTTACACTCAATACGGAAACAAAAAAGCTTATTGAACTTGTGAATTCAAATGTTTCTGAAATTGTAAAAAAGACAAATTGCAATCCCAATGAGTTGTTAAACTATGTTAAAGCTGCAAATACACCTGTTTTTAAAATTCAAAATGCAGATAAATTGTTGAATTTAATTCAAGAAGAAGAAGGGTTAATTTTTGAACAAGAAGGACTTATCGCCCTTTATCTTTCAATAATTACAGGACAAGGGATAAAATTTAAAACTAAACCAATGTTCATTTTGAGAGATGGAAATATTGAACCATATTATATGTTGCACCATTTTTATCGTTGGTATTCGATGAAATCTAATCTTCCTGGGTTTGATTTTAAAACTCAACAGTTGTTTAAAAATTATTTGATTGATAATTCTGATGAAGCTGTAAAGAAATTTTCGATGGAAGATATTTTATCATTGCAAGAAGCCATAGCTCGTGATCAAGAAGCAACAGAATTTGTTTTGAACTATACAAAACAAAAAGAAGGAGCAAAAAAAGTTATGGAAAAAATGAAAAATAACGGCGGAGCAGATATTTAAATTTTAACCTATAATTGTAAAGATATAAAAAGTGAAAATAATTACCACTTTACAAAATAAATCTTATTTGTTATAATTGTCATGTAAAAAAATAATATAACAAAAAATAACTGACAATTAGAAAGGTGGTTAAATTATGAAATACGTATGTACTGTATGTGGTTGGTCAACAGAATCTGATAAAGCTCCGGAAAAATGTCCTTTATGTGGAGCTACAACTTTTAAAGAAGTAGGTGGCGGAGAAAAAGTTTACGCAACTGAACACAACGTTGGTGACGGTGTTGTTGAAGATAAAGAAGTTATGGAAGGCTTGAGAGCAAACTTTGCTGGAGAATGTACTGAAGTTGGTATGTATCTTGCAATGGCAAGAGTTGCTGAAAGAGAAGGATATCCTGAAATTTCAGAAGCTTTCAAAAGATATGCTTTTGAAGAAGCTGAACACGCTTCAAAATTCGCTGAATTGTTGGGCGAAGTTGTTACAAATTCAACAAAGAAAAACCTTGAACTAAGAGCAGATGCTGAACAAGGTGCTTGCGAAGGTAAATTGGCTATTGCAAAAAGAGCAAAAGAATTGGGTTACGATGCAATTCATGACACAGTTCACGAAATGGCTAAAGATGAAGCAAGACATGGTAAAGGTTTTGACGGGTTGTTAAAGAGATATTTTAACTAATTCGGTTTAGTCAATAATAATTTTGAAAAACCCTGTAAGATGTAATATTTTGCAGGGTTTCTTCATTCATTTACACGATTTTGAAATTTTGAATTTTGTGGTATTTTAAGATTATGAATAATACGTTTAAAATAATTATATTTTCAGCAGTTTGTTTTATATTGATAGGCCTGTCTTTGTTTGGATTAACCAAATTAAAAGTTGATGATTTCCATAAAGCTGCAGTAATTTTTGTAGTAGATGCTTCAGCTTCTAACCAAAAAGAATTGCCAAAACAAAAACTCATCATAAGACAACTATGTTCAATGCTTGATCCGGAAGATAATATCAAAATTCTCCGAGTTTCAGAAGAATCTTATTTGATTTATGAAGGGTCACCTCAATCCAGTGCAGAAGTTCGCAAATCAATGGAGAAATTTACTCAATTTAATTCTAAAGAGTTTGGCACAGCTTACGGTTTGTCATTGAAAAAAGCATTTAATCACGCAATAAACATGCAAAAAGAAGGATATGTTCCTGCAGTTGTTGTTATTGGCGATTTGGAAAACGAAGGTGATGCTTCAAAACAAATCAATTGGAACACTTTTCCTGATGAAGTTGCTCAGGTTAAAGACCAAACCGGAAATTTTTCTATGATGTTTTTATATGCTGCACCTGAAAAATTGGATATGGTGAAAGAAAAATTGACACCTGTTTTGGGTGAAGATCATTTGGTTATCGGTACTGAATTAACTTCAAATAAAGCACTTAGAAAATTTTTGACAGCTATCGGAAGATAATCTATAATAGTTAAGGAAAAGTATATACCGGAGCGAGCTTTATATGAAAATTGTTATAAAATACTTGGACAAAGTTCAAGAGTTTGAAAATAAAACGACTATTGTTATTGGAAGCAATGGTAATAGTGATTTTGTTGTGGATGAGATTACAGATGGGACAATTATCAAACTGATTTATACTCAAAAGTATAATAATTATGTTTTGATAAATTCGACAGGAGCGAAATCTGTTTTATTTAATAATAAACCGTTTTCAAAAATTCTTGTTCCAAATCATTTTGTGTTAAGTACACCGGAACTTCATGATAACATTGATGTTTCAATTGAATTGCCTAATGCTGGTCAACCTCATAGGGCTTCTGCTCAACCTTCTACAATGAATAGAGCAGCCCAAGCTGTTGTAACTCAGGCAATGACCGGCGGGAAAGAAGATATTTTTAATAGTCCGGTTGAAACAAATAGAATTTCTATTATCAAAGAAATCGGGTATAAGTTAGTTGAACTAAAAAATGCAATTCGTTCAGCGAATGTTACATACTTCATTTTGAATTGTGCAATTTTTATATTGTCAGTTGTGAGTGCATTTGGAATTACAAACTTTTTGTTAGGTTTGAAAGTTGATAATTCGTCCTCTGTTTTGAATTTAACAACAAATGTAGGATTTTTGGTTTGTATTTCGGCAATAGTTGTTGCAATTTCTTTGATTTTGAAACAGGGTGTTTACGCTCTATTAGATTTTAATCAAAATAAACGATTAGGCGATTCTGATATTGCACAAAAGTTTATTATTGGGATCTCAGTATTCTTTATGTTTATTTTGTATGTGATGAATTTGTTCTATTACAAAGGTGTTCCGGGATTTTCGGTAGCATCATTTTTTATTTCATTGTTATTTGTAGGCTCTTTGACTACTGTTGCAATTGCGAGTGGTTATTTCAAATTTCAACTTAAAAATTATCAACATCAGTTGACAAACTGTGAATACAGAGAAGATTTTGAATCAGTAATGAAAAATTACCGTATCTTGATTAACAATTTTGTAAATAAACTCAGCGAAAACAGAATTAACACAGTCAAAAGTAACTTGGTTAACAACCAATTGAAAATGATTGTTGAAATGTTTATCGGAATTTTGACTGCTCCATTTTTGGCTTATGGTGTTTCAAACACTTTGGCCGGTTGTTTCCCTGAAGCCGCAAACTGGGTAAGAATTTCAGGTTTGAGATTTAGTCCGATATTTTTGGTTTTAGCAACATTTTTGATTATATTTGCGTTCTTTTCATTTGTTAGAGCGTTCACTATTTCAAAACAAATTAAGGGTTCTGAAATTATCAAATTTGACGGATTTCATGATTACAATAGTCATGGCGTAACTGTTTTGGGTATTGATTCTATGAGAAATCTTTCAAGAGAGAAAAATGTAGTTATGTTTATTGCATGTTTTATTATTTTAATCGAATTTACAATGAACGTATCTTACTTTATCACTGAAATCGGTGGAGATATTCAAGGGATGTTCTTGAGTTTTGTTACAGCACTTGTCCCTACAGCATTATTGATTGCAGAAACTCATCTTTTGAGTTCTACAATGTTTAAAATAAATAACTATAACGAATTATTATCAATGTTGGATTAGATAAATTATGCAAAAATGGCTTATTACATCTGGAATAATTGTTTTTGTTGCGGTTACGGTCTTTGTTTTGGCAGTAGATGATTCATCTCAAAGAAAAAAGGTCCAATTCACAAATCAAAGTCTTGTTCTAAACAATGAAAATACAGATGTAAAAAATGAAAAAGTTAATGTAAATTTGGGTGGTACAAAACTTGAAAACAAAGATATTTCAGCCTCAAACAAAAGCATTAATATAAAATCTAATAATACAAATTTTGATAATGTGAGTGGAAATTATTCTAACCAACAAACGAATTATTCAAATTCGGATGAGTCTTTCAAATCGCAAGATACAAAATTTAACAGGCAGCTTAATGATTACGAAAACCAAAAATCAAAAATTAAAAGTATTGAAAACAGTTTCAAAAATAAACCGGTAAAAGCAAGTTCTGACAATTTTGAACCGGTTAAAAGAAATCGCTATATTGTAAAAGATATTGATTGGAATACTTGGAAAAGTAATTTTATTAACCAAATCATTGATGACAGTATGTATATAAAATCTTTGGACAATTATGATGTTGGATCTTGGTTTTATTACTCATTCAATGTCGATAAGTATGGGCGAATATCTGATATTACTGTAAAATCAATGTATTTATCTTCAATAGATAAAGATAGGATAAGAAAACTTATCAAAAGTTATGAATATAAAGATATCACAGTTTTTCCTGCAAATACAAGAAAAACAACAGCAAAAGTTGACGCGGTTGTGATGCTTGGGAATAGCGAAAAGAAAGCTCGACCGTCTGACTTCAATGAAAATGAACAGGTAAAAATTCAAATGCCTTATTAATCATTTACAGTTCTTAATTGTATTTTTTACACTTAAATGATAAAATTTTGAATGTAAAAAAGGAATAAATATATGATTGATAAAATAAAAAAAGATTTTTTAGCTTCTATAATCGTTTTTTTAGTAGCTTTACCCCTTGCTATCGGAATTTCTATAGCGTGTGGGTTGCCGATTTATAGCGGAATTATTTCCGGCATAATCGGTGGAATTGTTGTTGGAATGTTTTCCGGCAATTCGTTACAAGTTTCAGGCCCTGCTGCAGGGTTAATTTTGATTATTGTTGAAATTATCCAAAAAATGGGTGTTGAACAATTATTTTTAATAATCTTTTTAGTCGGAATTTTACAAATTATTTTCGGACTTTTGTCTTTTGGAAAATGGTTCAGAGCAATATCACCGGCTATTATTCAGGGTATGCTTGCAGGTATCGGGATTTCTATTTTCTTATCTCAATTTCACATAATGCTTGATAATACTCCAAAAAATAATTTTATCGCCAATATTGCAGATTTGTTCAGGGTAATTTATAATTCGGTATTGCCGTTTGACGGTTCTCCACATCACCATGCGTGTATGATAGGATTATTAACTATCGCAATTATATTGGGTTGGAATACTTATATGCCTAAAAAAGTTCAGGTCGTACCTGCTGCTCTTGTGGGAATTATTATTTCATCATTAGTTGCCAATTTGTGCCATTTTGATATAAATTATATCCAAATCGGCTCAAATTTTTGGAGCGGTGTAAGTTTTATCAAGCCGTCAGCTTTTACAAATATTTTTAGTTTAAGTGTGATTATAAATGCTTTAGTTATAACATTTATTGCCAGTGCGGAAACACTTTTGACATCTGCTGCGATTGACAAAATGTGTGACAGGTCAAAAACAAATTACGATAAAGAAATTATTGCTCAAGGGATTGGGAATTCTTTATCAGGTTTTGTTGGCGGACTTCCGATAACCGGTGTTATTGTGAGAAGTGCAGCAAATATTAATGCTGATGCTCAAACAAGATTGTCTGCAATTTTGCATGGTGTTTGGTTGTTATTATTTGTGTCATTACTTCCTTGGGTTTTAAAATATATTCCGATTTGTGCACTTGCGGCAATTTTGGTTTACACAGGATATAAACTTATTGATATCAAAGCGGCAAGATATATTTATAAATTGAGTAAAGGTGAATTTGCAATTTATTTAATTACCCTCATTTCGATTTTGTTCACAAATCTTTTTGAAGGTATTTTGATTGGTTTTGCTTGTGCATTTATAAAAAGTGCCTATAAAGTTTTGAAAGTTGATATTGATACAGAAAATATTGAAGAAGAAAATAGAATTGTTGCAAAAATCCATGGGAATATCACATTTTTACAGTTGCCAACATTGATTGATGCATTAGAACATTTGCCAAAAGATAAAAATATTACTCTATGTGCAGAAAGACTCCATTTTATTGACCATGCCTGCATTGATTTTATAAAAGGTTGGGAAAAAGAACGCAAAGAACAAATGCCGAATTTTGACATCCATGTTGCTTGGGAACAGATGAAAGAAACTTATCCAAGCTTCAAATGGAATACTTTCCACCGAGAACATGGCAAACATCAATCCCACTAACGGGTTAAACCTTTTGCCTATATCAAAAATTTTATATCTATTTTAAAAATCATATATGCCTTCAACGTGGCGTGTATGATTTTTTTATAAGGAGTAAAAATATATGAGTATGTTTTGTTTTCAATGCGAACAAACCGCTTTTCATAAAGCCTGTACAGTGAATGGAGTTTGCGGGAAAAAAGCTGATACCGCGAATTTACAAGATGAATTGACCTCTTCAATTATTGAATTTGCAAATTGTGTACCCAAAAACGATGATAATACAAAACTAATTATCGACTCTTTGTTTACAACAATTACAAATGTGAATTTTGACAATAAAGATATAAAGGATTTGACTGAAAAAGTTCGAAGTAAAATAGATTGTGATTTCAAGTTTGATATAAATGAAGTTTGGAATTGCAGCGAAGATTTAAGAAGTTTAAAATCATTGATTCTGTTCGGACTCAAAGGAATGGCAGCTTATGCCCACCATGCTTGGGTTTTAGGGTATAAAGATGAAGAAGTAAACAACTTTTTCTATGAAGCTTTAAAAAAGATTTCAAATTCTTCAAATATGGATGAATTGACAAACCTTGTTTTAAAAACAGGGGAAGTGAATTTGAAATGTATGGAACTTTTAGACAAAGCTAATACCGAAACTTTTGGTAATCCTGAACCTACAAAAGTTACGACAAACATTGAAAAAGGCCCATTCATTATTGTATCAGGGCATGATTTGAACGATTTGAAATTATTATTAGAGCAAACAAAAGATAAAGGGATAAATATTTATACGCATGGTGAAATGCTTCCATGTCATGCTTATCCTGAATTGAAAAAATATCCGCATTTGAAAGGAAATTTCGGTACGGCTTGGCAAAACCAACAAAAAGAGTTTGATAAAGTACCAGCTCCGATTTTATTTACCACAAACTGCATAATGCCGCCAAAAGACAGCTATAAGGATAGAGTTTTTACAACATCTGTTGTCGGGTATCCTGAGTGTGTGCATATTTGTGACAAAAAAGATTTTTCAACAATAATTGAGAAATCAATAGAACTTGGCGGGTATAAAGAAGATAAAAAAATGCATGGCATAAATGGTGGCGACACGCTAACTGTTGGTTTTGGGCATCATACGGTTATGTCAGTAGCTGAAAAACTTGTGAATGCAATTAAAGAGGGAAAAATTAAACGAATTTTCTTAGTAGGCGGATGCGATGGAGCACGTCCGGGGAGAAATTATTATACCGAATTTGTCAAAAAAGTTCCAAAAGATTGCATTGTTTTGACGCTTGCTTGCGGAAAATATAGATTTAATGACCTCGATTTAGGTGAAATTGACGAAATTCCACGACTTTTAGATATGGGTCAATGCAATGATGCGTATTCGGCAATCAAAGTTGCAACAACTCTAGCTGAGGTTTTCAAATGTAGTGTAAATGAATTACCACTATCTATTGTTCTATCTTGGTATGAGCAAAAAGCAGTTTGTGTTCTGTTGACGCTGTTATCTTTAGGTATTGAAAATATGAAGTTGGGGCCGACACTTCCTGCGTTTGTATCACCACACATTTTGGATTTTCTTGTCGAAAAATTCAAAATCAAACCTGTAACAACTCCTGATAAAGATTTGAAAGAAATTATGGAAGCATAGAAATTTTAAAACGGATAAATCTATTTTACGGATTTGTCCGTTTTTTATTTATACACCAATCCAATTGAAATAACCTATCACAAGCCCTAAAATCGCTGAAATTCCTAAATAGAACAACGGGTCTTGTTTCTTTTTAAGGCTCGTAATAACAAAAGCAATCAAAATGAGTGAGCCTAAAAGGTGTAAGTTTGAAGTGGATAATAATTTTATCCCAACCGCTGATAATAATGCACATCCGGCAGGTTTTAAACCTCTAATTGCACCTTTAACATTTCGATTAGTACGGAATTTGTCCAATACTTTATAAACAATAGTTACGATTATGTATGACGGTAAAATTATTGCCGTTGTTGCAATCAACGCTCCTAATACTCCAGAAGTTGCAAAGCCCGCAAAAGTTGCGACATTTACCCCAACAGGCCCTGGGGTAATGGATGAAATAGCAAGCATATCAGTAAGTTGTTTTGCACTATACCAGTGATATTTTTCTGCAATGTCGTATAAAAACGGTAATGTAGCGTACCCTCCGCCAAATGAAAACACTCCGACATGGAAAAATTGGAGAAACAATTGAACAAATAATTTCATTTATTTTTCTCCTTTCTCATTTACTATTTTTTTAGCGTTTTTCTTGTCCTCAATTCTTTGGAAAATAATTCCTGAAACAAGTGCAAGAATTACTATTAAAGATAGCGGAATTACTCTTGTGAATGCTAAAATTAAGCAAACTGTATAAACAGCTATTGAAAACTTATCTACAACACATTTTGTCCACATTTCTTTCACTGCAAGGAAAAGTAATACGATTACACCAATTCCGACACCCCAAAATATATTTTGAACATGTTGGTTTCCGACAATCTCACTTAGGATTGACGCAAGTAAAACAATTGCCAAAAATGCAGGCATGACAATACCTAAAGTTGCGGCAATTGCACCTTTTCTGCCTAAAAGTTTTCTTCCTGTAAAAATTGCAGTGTTAGCAGCGATGATCCCCGGTAAGCTTGCCCCAAGTGCGTAAAATTCACATAATTCATCAGATGTAATCCAGTGTTTTTTCTCCACAAGTTCGCTTGTTAATAATGGTAGAATTACGTATCCGCCCCCAAGTAACAATGTTCCGACTTTAAAAAACGTTTTAAATATACTGTAAAATGATTTATCCATATTTTTAGTATTGCATAAAAAAGTTTTATGTAACAGATTTTTAAGAAAATCCAAATCTATGCAATTTTATCCACTAAAAATACTTTATATAAGTGGGTAAGGTTAATTATACTTTTGTGAAAGGTAGTATTTCATGTCAGTAGGGATGAATACAAATTTAAGTTCAGTAAATAATTTGCAATATGATTTGTTGAATAATAACAAACAATTGAATAACACAACTTCAACAGTTGGTCAAAAATCATCTGTTGGTAATGATAGTTTGTTTGGTTCTACTGACAAAAATTCAAATCTTCAAACTTTCAACAGTAACTATGACGAAGATATAATGATGCCTGATTTTTTGAAATCAAATACCATTACCTCTCAAACTGCTAATAATTTGCCACAACAAAATCAAGTGGAAGAAAATACAGTTTCTCAAAGTTTTGGAAATAATCCGCAAGAAACAAAATCACAACCCCAAATTGATGAGTCACAATTAACAAATACATTATTAAAATGTGATAAAAATCTGAGTATGATTGAGAATGGTAATCCTTATAAAAGAACAGACATTGCAAAAACTTCATTAGGAATTTTAGGATTTTTGGCTCCTGCTGCGGGTAAAATTATAGACTTTTCAAAGGGTGGAAAATTTTCAGAATTATTTAAATTTAAACAATTAGGAATAGCATGCCCTGCTGTTGCTTTAGCCGGATTTGGCGTTGGTGCTATGATTGACAGTTATATAAATTCAACCCGTGCAAAAGCTGCTGATGAAGCCGCAAAACAAGATAACAATGTATATCAACCAATGAATTTAAAAGCTTAATATAAATTTTCTCCTTTTTTATATTTTCCCAACAAAAAATCCCTGAATTACTTTTTTGTATTTCAGGGATTTTGTTTGTTGTATGTAAATATTATTTTACTGAGCTAATTTTGCCTTCAATCGTGCTTCCGCTCTTGCAATAGCTGCTTCGGCTCTTTTGGCATCCAATCTCGCATTAGCCTCTCTCAAGCGTCTTTTCGCTCTATCAAGAGCTTCTCTTGCACGAGCTTCGTCAATTTCTTCCCCTGGCTCAGCCAAAGTTGTCAAAATCAAACATTCTTCATCTTTGAACTGTAAAATTCCGCCCATTGTTGTGAATGTTCTGAAATCATTTCCTTGTTTAGCTCTTGTAACTCCGATATCTAAAGCTGTCATAACCGGAATATGACCTTTTAAAATACCGAATTCTCCGTCTATACTTTTAGAATAGATTTCTTCGACTTCTTCGTCAAAAACAACTCTTTCTTGCGTAATAATTTTTAATTTCATAACAATTATTCCTCAATAGTTTTAGCTTTTTCAACGGCTTCATCAATTGTTCCAACCATATAGAAAGCTTGTTCCGGTAAATCATCATGTTTACCTTCGATGATTTCTTTGAAGCCTCTGATTGTGTCAGAAACTTTAACATATTTCCCTGGAATACCTGAGAATTGTTCTGCTACGAAGAACGGTTGAGACAAGAATTTTTGGATTTTTCTTGCTCTGTTTACTGTTTCTTTATCTTCTTCTGATAATTCATCCATACCTAAGATTGCGATGATATCTTGCAATTCTTTGTATTTTTGTAGAATTTCCAAAACTTTTCTTGTAACTTCATAATGTTCTTCACCGATAATATGCGGATCCAAAGCTCTTGAACTTGATTCCAACGGATCAACTGCAGGATAAATACCCAAAGATGCAATGTTTCTTGACAATACAGTTGAAGCGTCAAGGTGAGCAAATGTTGTAGCCGGAGCCGGATCGGTCAAGTCATCTGCCGGTACATAAATTGCTTGAACTGATGTGATTGAACCGTCTTTTGTAGATGTAATTCTTTCTTGCAATTCACCCATTTCAGTAGCAAGTGTAGGCTGATAACCAACGGCACTCGGCATACGTCCTAACAAAGCTGAAACTTCAGAACCTGCTTGAGTAAATCTGAAAATGTTATCAATGAATAACAATACGTCTTGTTTAGAGTAATCTCTAAAATACTCAGCAGCAGTAAGAGCTGACAAACCAACTCTCATTCTTGCTCCGGGCGGCTCATTCATCTGACCGTATATCAGACCAACTTTATCTAAAACTCCGCTTTCTTTGAATTCATTCCAAAGGTCGTTACCTTCACGAGTTCTTTCACCAACACCACCAAATACTGAAACACCGTTATGTGCCATTGCAATGTTGTGAATTAATTCTTGAATTAGAACTGTTTTACCAACACCGGCACCACCGAACAACCCGATTTTACCACCCTTTTGATATGGTTGTAAAAGGTCGATTGCTTTGATACCTGTTTCAAGAATTTCAACATCTGTGTTTTGGTCAACCAATTTTGGAGATTCTCTATGGATTGGAAGATATGTATCAGTTTTGATTTCGCCCTGATTATCAACCGCATCTCCAACAACGTTAAGAATTCTACCTAAAATAGCATTCCCAACAGGAATTTTAATCGGTTCATTTGTGTTAAAAACTTTCATTCCACGTCTAAGACCGTCTGTTGATGACATTGCAACTGTTCTAACTTTATTAGAACCAAGCATTTGCTGAACTTCTGCAACAACTTTTGTTCCGTCTTCTTGGAACATGTTTAATGCTGTATATATATTCGGCAAATCTCCACTAGGGAATTCAACGTCAACTACCGGTCCGATAATTTTGGTAATTAAACCTTCTGTTGCGGTTAATGTTTCCATATTTACCCTCTCCTTATTTCGTAAATCTTACTTTCATATTATACAACAAGAAAAATTTTTATATAATACAATTTTTATTCAATTGTTTAATCTTCCTTAATAGATTTTACAATGAGTAACAAAAGATATGAGTATCATTAGTTAAACCCCTTATATGTTCTGAATTTGAGTTCAGCTTTTAGTATTTTAAATTCTTGAAATAACTATCATCATTTATTAATTAATATGGTGTAACCTGTTGGACTCCAACTGTCATACTTGAGGCTCTAAGTTCTGTTTTTTAAGTCATTTTGAGTGTGGTATCCCGAAGAATCTCCTTAGAGTCAATAAGCCTATGAGTGGATAAGTTGATAAGTTGATAAGTTATTCCCCTTAATATATCTCTTCCTCAATCAGCATGAGATGTCAGACCTAAGCTTGTATTATTATCAATATCTATAACGTGTTTGATTATTGAATGTGCCATTAAAAGCAGATAGGGATTTACTTCGTTTGTTTGTGAGGTATTAATGTTGGCAGATGGTTTACTTGCAACCGGTTTTATGTCTTTTTTTTCTTCAAAACTTGTCACGGCATCTACAGAATAATTTTTTTTATCTTTATCTAATCTGAATTGCAATTCTGTTTTCGGGAATTTATCAGAACATTCGATAGATAAATGAACCGAATTTGAAGTCTCCAAAACAAGAGTTGCAATGACTTGTCCAAAATTAACCGTTGTAATAGTGACTGTCAAAATGCTATCTTTATCGTCTGCTGTTTGAGATTTGCTTTCAACTTCTAAATCAAATCCAACACCATCTTCTAGTGGAAGCCAAGGAAGATAAAGCATAAGGAGTAATTTCAATGTTTTTTGCGGGTTATTCTCCGATGCTACAGCAATACTTGCATTTATTAGTTTTGCCATTTCTTTCATTTGGGTCAAATCTGTTATTCCTGATTTTGAAGCTTCTGTCATTGACATAATGAGTTTTGTCAATGCTTCTTTACCATTTTTTTGTAAAAGTACGGATATTTCAGATAAATTAATCATTCCGTCTGATAAAATATCAAGATTTTTCAAAGACAAAGAATTTTGCAATTGATTTGCAAGTTGGACATTGACCATTTCTTTTGCCGTACTTGTGGCGAGTCCTTGAAGTTGAGCAAGAATTTGTGCTTGCAATTGAGACAGTGAATTCCTTTGGGCAGCCAATTGATTTGCAAACATCTGATTGAATTGACTTTGAGTCATTCCTCTTTGGAGCATATAAATAAATTCATTTATATTTTTGGGCATTTGCATCAAATCTTTGGCATAAATTGCTCTATCCATACTTTGCAGCGTGTTAAATTGCAAATTCTGTTCTATCCTGATAGTTTCAGACCGCATAACATTTGGGGTTTGGGCTTGTGGTTGCAATTCGGGAGCTTTTTGCTGAACTTGAGGAGATTGAGGTTTGACTAAATTGGCATTATAAGTTCCTTTTGCCGTAAACATCTGCTGTCTGGCAAAATTATTCATAAATCTTTTTAAATCAATCTCAGCCATACATTTAATTTAACTGATTTTTTTACAAAAGTCTAGTTTTCAATCGGCATATAAGATTGCGGATAACTGTAATCTTCCAAAAATCCAATATTTTTGTACAATCTCAATGCTTGCAAATTGTTGGTTTCTGTTGTTGTGTTGATTTCAGAAATTGGGCTGTTATAGATATCAATTTCTTTAAAAATATTATCCATTGAATGTTTGAGCATAATTGTTGAAAGCCCCTTGCCTTGATGTTCTTCTCGAATTCCAACAAGCGGGATATTTACAATTGTACCGTTTGTCAAATTCATAAAAGAAAATCCTACAGGTTCGCCTTTATAAAGCAAGACGCTTGTAGCTTTTGGCATAAATTCTGCATAAATATCCTTAACAATTTTATGAATTATATCTCTAACCCCGTCAAGAGTTTTAAATCTTGGGTCAAATAACGCATCTGATGAGTCTTTGAAGGATTCTTGGATTACATTTACGGCATCTTCTGTGTATTTGTCATTCCAAGACACAACCTGATACTCTTCCGGCAAACGAACAACTCTCGCGTGAGTAAATAATTCTCTTGATTTGCTTTCTTGGATTTTAAATCTCAAAACTTCAATACCGACGAATTTAAATCCAAGCTTTGCAATCACACTGATTAATGATTTTTGTTCCCCTAACATTGGGTAGCAAACAATTTTTTCTTTTCTCAAATTTTGAGTAACATCAATAAATTTTTTCAAAAGTTCTTTTGAATATTCAAGAAAATGTTCTTTATCAATACAGTGAATTATATTTAATTCAATAGCTTCTGATATTGCGGTTGTATAAACCAAAAAAGCTTGAGCGGTGTTGGTTTCATCATAAAGGACGATACATTTTATCAAATCCTTGTCAATTGCATTCAAAAATCCGTCATAATCTAACGGTTCTAATTCAAAATTATATTCTTTTGCAGCACGTTTGCGAAAATCTTCATACAAATTTTCAAAATTTCCATAGCTATCTGCTGTTAAAAGTTTTATATTAGGCATTATTAATCTCGCTCCTTATAATGAGTGGTGCATTTTTTCTTTTTTGGTTTCCAAGTATCTTTTGTTGTATGGCGTTATTTCTGAAGATACTTTGACCGTGTCAATAACATTCAATCCATAGCCTTCCAAGCCGATAATTTTTTTAGGGTTGTTTGTTATAAGTTTAAAATCAGTATATCCTAAATCCACAAGAATTTGGGCTCCTGTTCCATAATCTCTCAAATCAGATTTAAACCCAAGAGAAATATTTGCTTGGATTGTATCTTGCCCTTCTTCTTGCAATTTGTAAGCTTTAATTTTGTTGCAAAGACCGATTCCACGACCTTCGTGGTCTGTTAAATAAACAACGGCACCTTTACCGTAATCGTTGATATATTTTAGGGCATTGTGCAATTGGGAATTGCAGTCACATTTCAAACTGTGAAAAACATCTCCTGTCAAACACATACTGTGAACTCTTACTGCCGGAACTTTGTCAGAACCGTCATCTTTTACTAGTGCAACGTGTTCTGCTCCATTAATGTGGTTTTTGTAGGCATATAAAGTGAATGTTCCAAACGGAGTTGGAAGTGTTGTTTCAGCTTCTCTTGTTACAAGTTTTTCGGATTTCATTCTATATGCTATCAATTCTGCAACTGAAATAAATTTCATGTTGTGTTCATCTGCAAATTTTCTCAAATAATCTCTTCTTGCCATGTGCCCGTCAGGTGCCATAAGTTCACACATTACACCTGCTTCTCGATGACCGCAAAGTCTTGCCAAATCAACAACTGCTTCTGTGTGACCGGTTCTTTCTAAAACTCCGCCTCGTTTTGCAACGCATGGGAATAAATGCCCCGGACGTCTCAAATCAGATGGTTGAGCATCATAAGCTGTCGCCACTTCAACTGTTTTAGCTCTATCAAAAGCTGAAATTCCCGTAGTTACACCGTATTTTTCAGCAGCATCAATACTGATAGTGAAAGCTGTTTTCATTTCTTCGGTATTTTGCTCTACCATTTGAGGTAAATCAAGTTGTTTAGCTATATCAGAAGAAATCGCAAGACAAATCAAACCTTTGACTTCACTTGCCAAAAAGTTTATAACTTCAGGGGTAACTTTCTGAGCTGAAACAATTACGTCCCCTTCATTTTCTCTATCTTCATCATCTGCAACGATGATAGGTTTTCCGTTTTTAAAATCCTCTAAAGCATCTTCAATGCTGTCAAATTTAAATTTATTTTCTTCCATATTACACAAATCCGTTTTCTTTTAAAAAATCCATACTTATACTAGTTTTATTATCTTTCGCAGATAATAATTTTTCAACATATTTACCTAATATATCTGTTTCAATATTAACATAATCCCCGATTTTTAAACAGTTTAAGTTTGTATTATTGTAGGAGTGAGGAATTACGGCAATTTTGAATATATTATTTTCAATACTTGCAACCGTGAGGCTAATACCGTTCACAGTGATTGAACCTTTGTATACCACATATTTTGTATCATCTTGTGGTATTTCAAATTCTAAATTATAAAAATCTGACAACTGTTCTTTTCCTACAAATTTTCCTAAACAATCAACATGACCTGATACAATATGCCCGCCAAGTCTTGAATTTAGAGTTAATGCTCTTTCTAAATTTACCTTATCCCCTTTTTTCAAATTGTTGAAATTTGTCACTGAAAGAGTTTCATCACTAACATTTGCGGAAAAATACCCGTCTCCAAGTTCAACAACAGTCTGACAACAACCGTTTATTGCGATGCTATCACCAATTTTTGTATCTTGCAAAACAGTGTTACATCCTACAATAATATTTGCCCCATTTGAAGATTTTACAAATGATTTAATTTCTCCGACTTCTTCAATAATACCAGTAAACATAACTCGATTTTAGCACATTTTTTCAGCTTTCAAACAAAAAATGACAAAAGTTTTACAATCCTATTTTCTTAATATTTGTTAAAAAAATAGCAAAATTTTTCATTTTGAGTTTTTAATAACTCATCGTAAAAATGTATGAAAAACTCATATATACTTTACAAATCATAAAACGACTGCTATAATTGTAGCTAAGGTTAATGAAATTAGTAGAAGGATTAAGGGGTTAATCCTTAAAAATTGAATACAAAAAAGGAGTGTTAGTATGGCTATATTACCTATTAACAGTGTTAGTGTTAGAACAAATCAAAACAAAATTAATTTTGGAGCAAAAACAGATGATAACTCTGAAGATGATGGATATGAATTCCCAAGAAGAGATATCCGAAAAGCTGCAACAGTTCCGGTTGTAGTAATGATGTCAATGACTCCATCATTATTGAATGCCGCAACTGCAGAAAAATTCACACCGTTAAATACCGGTGCTTTAACAGAAATTGTTGCAGAAAATCCTGTAAGAGAAACCGAAGCAGCAACTTACGTAATGGCTCCACAACAATCAGGCGGAATGTCAACTTTCCAAAAGGAATATTTTAGACAACATTATTATTCAGTTTTCAAAATGGAGGCCGGTGACGGAGCTTATCTTTCTTTTACACCGTACGGAAAAGATGACGTTGGAATTATTGATTATATTCCAAGAAACCCTGGAAAACACTATAGTATTTCAAACAGTGCTGCAACCGTTCAAGAACTTGTTGTTCACGCTTTAGGAGATGACAATAAAGATTTTTGTGGAATTTGGACAGTCGAAACTCAAACAGATGCTAATGGGAAAGAACGCAATATAAGAAAAGAATACAGATTGTCTAACGAAGCAGCAAATGAAATTATAGACCTTGTTTCCGGAGATTCAAAATTCAAGAATAGAACTGGTATAAAGGTTACTGTTGTACACACACCTGATTTACGTCAGACTGTTGTAAAATAGATGTAACAGAATGTAAATATTTTTTGCAACTCTGAAATAGCCAAGATTTATATTTGTTCATGTATTTAAGATGTGAATAAAGAGATTGTAAAGAATGGAAGTAAGTAAAGATAAAAAAATATTACAACAAAATATTTCAACTACCCTGACAACCCCAACAACGGTTGTCAGCGGTTCTGCTTCCTCAACATCTCAACCTATTAAGCTTAAAATAGAAAAATTTAATCAAGATCAAAATAATGAACTTATAAATTTTGTAAATTCTGATGAATTTAAGGCATTAGCTCCTGAAGAGCAAGTAAAAGCTTTAAAAGAAAAGTATATGCCTAAAGCATCAAATGAACAAATTAATCAGGCTATTTCTATTGCAAAACAAGCTAATGCTAAAATTACATCAAATAAAACGCCTGAAACAACCAGTCCTCAAGCTTCTGAACCTACCGGAAAGGAATCTGAGATTGAAAAAGCCGCTTATTCTTATATTGAAAAAAATAAGCTCAGCAACATGGATATTGATTCTCTTCGCAGTCATTTGGCAAGTAAGTTAGAGAAAACTCCGGAAGAAGAAAAATTATTCTCTCAAATTCAAGAGTCTTTTGCTCAAAAGGATTCTAAAACTCAAAATAAATCAAAAAATGAGCCTCTTGTTTCTTATTCAGAAATGTTGAGTGATGAATGGAATAATAAGGCTCCACAAGAAAAAAACGTAATTATTGCCAATAAATATTTCTCAAAAACAGACGAAAAATATCAAAATATGTCTGACTCTGAGAAAAAAAATTATATTCTCAAACAAACAACAGAACTTGCAAAGTCTCTATCAACAAACAAATATCTAACAACAGGCGATATGTCAAGAGTTCCTGAACTTTTGGAATATTTAAATGCCAATGGAATGTCTATTGAAGATTACAACAATCTTTCCCGTCCGGAACAAAAGAAATTTTACCAAACTTCTCAATTAAACTATGTAAAAAATATCAAAAATCTTGTTTCAGATGACATTCGTAAAACTCCGGAATGGCAAAATAAATCCGCAGATGAAAAGTTAAAAACTTATGCTGACGTATTTTTAACTCAAAATGACCCTAACTATTCAAAACTATCTTCGGAAGAAAAGCAAAAATATATTTCAACAAAAGGCAATGAACTTATATCTAAATTTGTTCCAAATTGGGACAAGTTAGATGATGATTCTAAAGAATACCTTTATTCAAAAGCAATGACTTCAATTGCTATAATGACAGAAAAAGACATAAGCCCTAGTGAATTTCTGGAATACCCAATTGACAGACAACTTGAAATTACAAAAAAATACCAAAAAGAGAAGGGGATAGAAGTATCTCCTGCTGATAAAGCTTTAGATAAAACTATTAGCGAATATGTTTCTAAAAACGGAAAAGCTCCAACAATTAATGAATTGTCTGGTTTAATTAAAAACGACAAATCAATTGATGCTAAAGATAAAAAACAACTTCTTGCAAGTTTGGGGTTAGAAAAAGCTTTTAATGACGGAAAAAATAAACAAATCCGAATAATTCCAGACTATAAAGATATTGCAGCACAAAATAACACAGATATCCAAACTGTAATTAAAAATGATTTTATTAATTTAAATTCTAAAAAACCTGAAGAGCGTCAAAAATTCTTAACAACAATGTTTATTCGTACAGGTGGAGATGTTGAATTAATCAATCAAATCAAACAACAAGCACTTGAAAATGGAATTTGTGATGAGGCTACAATCAACAATATCATCAAAAAGAGCCAAGCACACCAACAAGGTATGATTCGTGCCGTTAGAAATAATGACGGCAGAATGTACAGTGCTAGTATGGACTTGGGTGCAAAGATTAATGATAAGAAAACTTGCTCTGTTGCCGCTTATAATGTTGCAAATGTATTAACAGGCGAATCAAAAGAAATTGCAAGTGTAAATATTATCAATAACCACGCTCAATATGTCAATGACTTGACAAAAGGTATCAATACTTTTGACCCTGATCCGGTAAAAACAACCAGTGCTATTTTAAAAAGAGATGATGTATCAGACTCAGGAAGAGCACTATTTACACAATCTGCAGTTGCAACTGCTCCAACTCCGGAAAGACAAAAAGCTTACGCTCAAGAGTTGTCAAAACTTGGAAATGAGGCCGTTAATGAAGGACTTGCAGCAGCATCAAAATCTGTTGATAAAAGTGTAAGAAACGAATACAATTCTTATGTTCAGGATGCTATAAAAAATTATCCTCCGGAAAAACAAGCCGCTATTAAAACAGCAATGCAAACAGGTGAAATTTCGCAAAGCACACTATCTCAAAATGCACCCACTTCTGTAAATTCATCTAATAGCCAAGCTTCAAATAATTCTAAACTTTCTTCTGCTGTGGAGGGTCAATCAAACAGCAAAACTTCAAGTTCTACTCAACAAATTGGTGGAAGAACAGGAGTTTCTTCAAATACCGCAACTTCAAATGCTTCAAAATCTCAAAAAACACAAACTAAAACAGCTCCGAGTCAAAATACAATAACTCAAGAAGCAAAAGTTCTTCAACAGAAAAAAGAAGCATTAATAAATAAAATTGCATCTTATGAACTTGATAAAGCAGAAAAAGCTGTAAAAAAAGAACAAGAAAAAATTCAAAATTCGACAAGTTCTGATAAAACAACAAACAGTTCAGCTTCAAAATCAGAAATTTCTCAAGCAAAAGCAAAAGAAACCGCAGCTCCTACAGTTGCAGGTCAAGTAGAATTGACCCAAGAAGAACAGTCAATTCTAAAAGCTGTTATTACTGATATTTTCCAAAAAAATAGCGTAAGTGCTGCGTATTCTCAACTTATCGACAAAATAGGTGATAAAGGTAAAGACAGATTCATGCAAGCTTTTGCAACTCAAGGTAAAGAAGCAGATATTATTTCCTTTGCCAATGATTACAAAGGAAATCCTGATACAATTATCAAATTGATAAACTACTGTAATAATGAAGGCTTGAAATTTGATTTAATCAAATTGTTACCTTCAAGTAGAATCAATGAAATGGTTTCATCAGGGAACTTGTCAAAAGATAACATTTCAAAACTTGTTAAAGAGGGCAAAGTCGATAATAAAATCCTTATGGACTACTTAAAAAATAATAAGGGCTCAATGACTTATGACCAAATCAAAGAGTATATGAAATATATGCCACTTGATTACAGAAGTGAAATTCTTGCCCTTTTAAAAGCTATTCCGGGTTCTCCTGAGTGGGAAGAAGCTAGTCACGACAGAATGAGAACCGCAGTATCTTCTCAACCTGAAATGCAAGATAATCTTCCGACAATTGAAGATGGTTTGCCAATCGGCTCAAATAAAATGTCTATGAGAGGACAATATGACAAAATGAAACGCAAAGGTCCGTTCTATTTGAATGCTTAATTTCTTTACAAACTCTTGCGAAATAAATATTTTCGTGTTGTAATTGTTTTACAGCGAAGTTATTTTCGCGAGTTCATTTGAAAGAAGACAATTACAAATTGCCGAAAGAAATTAAATTAGCAAAGTTTGCAGGTTTTTGTTACGGAGTAAAAAGAGCCGTTGACACTGTAAAAAAGTTAAAAACAGATTGCCCGAATCGTAACATTTGTGTGTTAGGAGAACTTATTCATAATACGCAGGTTATTGAAGAATTAAACGATATGGGTATCAAATCTTTAGAAAAACTTCCTCAACATGGGGACGGAGTTTGTGTTGTGAGAAGCCATGGCGAAACCCCACAAGTTTTTGAACAAATTAAAAATGCCGGATTTGAAGTTTTCGATTTAACTTGTCCTGATGTTAAAAAAGTTCAACAAAAAGCAATCGAACTTGTGCAAAACGGTTATTATTTGGTGATTGTCGGAAAATCAACACATCCGGAAGTCGTTGCAATAAAGGCTAATGCTGAACAAATTGGAAAAAATGTTCTTGTCGCAGAAGATGTAAAAGAATTAGAACCTTTTGAACAAGAATTGAAATCTGCAAAAAAAATTGGGGTTGTTGTTCAAACAACTCAAATGCTTTCAACTTTAAACAAAATTGTTGAATATCTTACACCTTTAACTAAAGAGCTGTTGATAGCTAATACAATTTGCAAAAGCACTTCAATGCGTCAATCAGAAGCCAAAGAACTTGCCCAAAACAGTGACCTTATGATTGTTGTCGGTTCTAAAAAAAGTGCTAATACTACTCACTTAGCCGAAATTTTGAAAGATATAACGCCTACAATTCATATCGAAACTGAAAAAGAACTTGATGAATACAAAGATTTAATTGAAAAATCTCAAAAAATTTCGATTACAGCAGGAGCTTCAACTCCTGATAGTGTAATCCAAAAGGTTATAGAAAAAATAAAATAAAGTCATAAACAAAGAAAAGGAGAATAAAAACAAATGACACAAGCAACATTAGACGATTTCGAAAAACTATTAGAAGAAAGTTTTTCAAACAGCCACTCTGTAGCTGATATCGTAGAAGGTACAGTTATTAAAAAAGAACAAGACGGTTATTTAGTAAGCGTTCGTGGTGCAAAAACAGAAGCATTCTTACCAAACAGAGAAATCTCATCAGCAGATGAGGCAACTCCTGTTGAAATTGGTGATGTTAAAGAATTTTACGTATTAAAAGAAGAAAATGATGAAGACAACATGTTGTTATCATTGAAAAGACTTGCATTTGCTCAAGCTTGGGCTCAACTTAATGATGCAAAAGTTCAAGGTGATACAATTCTTGCAAAAGTTGTTTCAGTTGTTAAAGGCGGCGTTTTGGTTGACGTTGCAGATTTGAAAGGTTTCATCCCTTCATCTCAACTTAGAACAGGAACTCCATTTGACGGTTTGTTAGACCAAAAAATCGAAGTTAAAGTTCTTGAAGCTGATCCTAAGAAAAACAAACTTATCTTATCTCAAAGACAAGCTGTTGCTGAACAAAGAGATCAAGTTGTTGATAACATTTTATCAGAACTTCATGAAGATCAAGTTGTTAAAGGTGAAGTTGTTAGAATTGCAGATTTTGGTGCATTCGTTGACATCAACGGTATTGACGGTTTACTTCCAATTTCAGAAATTTCTTGGCAAAGAATTAAACACCCTTCAGATGTAATTTCTTTAGGTGAAACTTTAGAAGTTAAAATCATTAAAATTGATACAGAATTGAAGAGAATTTCATTGTCTTTGAAAAGAATGGGTGAAGATCCATGGCAACAAATCGAAGGTCAATTCTCAGAAGGGCAAATTATCACAGGTACAGTAAACAAAGTTACAGGTTTTGGTGCATTCATCAATATCTTCCCTGGAGTAGAAGCATTGTTACCTGTTTCTGAAATGGCAGAAGAAAACGTTAATCCGTTCAACAAATACAAAGTTGGCGATAGCGTAGAAGTTCTTATCAAAAAATTCACTCCGCAAGAACACAGAATTGCTTTGAGTGTAAAAGATATGAACAAAGAAGAAGCTGCTGAATAAGTCAGAATTTATACGTAGGTTGATTTCCCGATTTATAATATTGGCAAATCAAGACTCCTGCGGACAAATATTTCAAACTTTGCAAAAGACCGGAAATTTTTCCGGTCTTTTGTGCTTTTATTATTTATGTTATTCTGAACAGACTAGAAAATAAGTTGAGATGAAATCGAAACCTAATTTTCTGTTCTTACTAGTGGTTATCCATTTGATTTGTTACTATACTTTCATATTTTAATGTTGGGCTAGAAAGCCCAACCTACATACTAAATAGGCTGGATTGCTTCGCATTCGCTCGCAATGACATGTGGCGTCATACTGAGGGCGACAAGCCCGAAGTATCTACAAAAACTTGTGAGTAGATTTTCGCTCTTCACGCTCGCATTAAACGGATTTTATCCTCTGCTCGTGCGACTCATAATGACGCTAAGGATAAAAATCGTAACGAACTTGTTCCCTTAATTAAAATGTATCTGATAAGTCAGTATTTAAAACACTCTTTGTCGTGGTCGTTGATTATACCGATTGCTTGCAGGTAGGAGTAAATAATTACAGTCCCTACGTATTTCATTCCACGTTTTTTTAGGTCTTTCGAGATTGTGTCTGATAGGGGAGAACTTACTAAATGCTCATTGGTGGTGTTTTTTATCACTTTGTTATCTGAAAATTCCCAAATGTAGTTTGAAAAACTTCCGAATTCTTTTTGAATTTCGATAAATATTTTTGCATTGTTTATTGCTGCTGCAATTTTGCCTTTGCTTCTTATAATACCTTCATTTGTGAGGAGCGTTTGGATTTTATTTTCGGAGTAGTTTGCAACCTTTTGAACATCAAAATTGTCAAAAGCTTTTCTAAAATTTTCTCTCTTTTTTAGAACTGTAATCCAAGATAATCCGGCTTGGAATGATTCTAAAATAAGAAGCTCAAAAAGGTCGTGGTCGTTGTGTTTTGGAACACCCCATTCTTCATCGTGGTATTTTTTATAAAGTTCGGATTTCTCATCAACCCAAAAGCATCTTTTCATATAAAATCTCCGTTTTTAGTTAATTATACATCTAAAATTTGATAATATCTCTAACAGTGTTCGTAATTTAGTCCGGTAATTTTCCGTAATAAAACCTTCAATAAATAGGATTTCTATTGTATAATCTTGTCAGAGCTTAATTTGTACGGGGTAAAAATGGATAAAAATAAGAAGAAAATTTGCATATTTATGTTTTTAATGGCACTTGGTGCTTGCAATTTTGCGATGGCAGATGATGCTGTAACTTCGGCAGCTGATAGTGTTTTGACGATTGATGAGCAACAAATCAAAGGAAATAAGGATTCTTTTGACAAGGCTGTTGAATGTATGGATAAAAAAGACTTCCAGTCTGCAATTGTTTATTTAACCGCATATATAAGTTCAAAACCTAAAAAATATGAAGCTTACAAACTTCGTGGAGATTGTTTTTATGCCCTAAGACAGTATGTTTTAGCTCAAAAGGATTTCCAAAGTGCTATTGATATAAAAACATCTGATGATAAATTTGTGACAAATACAAAGGTTATTGGAGCTGTTGTTTTGGGTGCGGATAAGCAAGAACAATTACAAAACCCAGAACTTGGTAATTTGTATGGAAAACTTATGTATGCTCAAAAAGCTTTGAACAACCCTGCTTACGAAACTTCTTATTCAAAAGCAGTTGAATACAATTCTCATATTTATCTTCCGCAACCTAAAAAATCTGATATAGCTCAGATAAATTGTCCGCAAAAATATGGAAAAGTTCTAAATCCGCAAGGGGTTGATGAATATATTTATGGTGCTGTTGAAGATATTGAAAAACAACATTTTAATGAAGCAGTTTATAAAGTTCAATATTTGACTTTAAATTATCCGAAATATTATTTGGGGCATTATTTGATGGGTGTTTCACTTGTTGGATTGGATAAAGAAAACGAAGCAATTGATTCTTTTAATAATGCATTGGCTAATAACCCTTATGATTTTGAGTCTATGGCGAGTTTAGGGGAAATTTATTTTAATAATGCAGAGAAAACATTTAGCCAAACTGATTCAAAAAAATCAATTGATTATTTTAATAAGGCTTTAAAATATAATCCTCATTGCTATTTGTACTATTACTATATTGGTTTAAATGAATTGCAAATCGGGAATACTGATTTAGCTATTAATAATTTTAATAAGGCAATAAAATTCAATATTAATGATTATAATAGCAGATATTATCGTGCAATTGCTCAGTATATAAAAGGGGATTACAATTCGGTAATTGATGAATGCACAAGATTGTTGTACCGACATGTTTCAAATTACAATTCAGTTTTATATTTAAGGGCTTTGGCTCAATATAAATTAGGCAATAGTGAAAAAGCTGTTGCAGATATTGAAAAAATTCAAACCGGAGTTGAAGATATTTACAATGCAGATGTTAGAAATATTTCTCCGAAGGAAAAAACTTTAGACAACTATTTGTATTATTTAAAATCAAAGATTTTAAAAGACCAAGGTTTTGGGGTGAAGACTGATTTGTTAAAAGCCTTGCAAAATCCTATTATTGCAAAGTTGTATCAAGTTGAAAATGCTACTTCTTCTTATGAAAAATCATTGAGCGGAGAAAGTATTTCATTATCTGATTATAAAAATTTTGATAATTTTTATAAATCAAGACTTCCTCAGATTTTGCAAGGTGGATTGAGCATATCATTGGATGATATTGATAATCAATATGATTATATCCGCACTACATTTGATGATTTGGGGATAAGTTTTGTTTATACAAATCCTGATTACAAAATGACAACAATGGATGATTTTGTTTATAAAAAATACTCTTCAAAATTGTCTCAGGAAGATAGAGCATCTCTTTTGGCACAAATTCCACAGGATGTTAAGCAAGATGTACAAGAGGCTAAGCCATTACTAACAGCTACAACAAATCAACTTGATATGTTGCCAAATGATTCTAAACCGTCTATTGCACAAGTTTTGGCTTCCCAATCTTTGGGGGCTGTGATTACGGCTGCGTTTGATAATAATATTCAACAACCGAAAGTGGATGTTGTTGCTATTCAACCAAAACCTGTTGCAACAGAAGAAATTCCTCCTGTGGTTTCTGAAATTTTGAATGAAGATAACCACCCTGTGGTGCAAAAAGAAGAGCCAAAAGTAGTTGCAAATGTTGAACCAGTGAAAACAAATGCTCCAAAAGCTGATGAGTCGCTGAAAAAATCAGAACCAACAAAAATTGTAGCAGATGAAATTAAACAAACCCCTGATTTCACTGTTTCTTATAAAAATGTTGAACCTGAGACAATACAGGCAGAAGATAAAATAGCACAAGTTCAGCCCCCGGAAATTCTTCCGACTAAAAACGGCGAACCGAGTTTGAAAGAACCGGATTCAAAATTTGGTCATCCGGAGGTAAAATCCCAACCAAAAATCAATGAAAAACATGCGGATGTAAATCCTAAAGATTTTGATTTAATTCATAATCAAGCCCCGCAGATTTCTGATGATGATGAGATAGTTGAACTTCCACCTGAAAACTACATGACAGATATTGAAATGGCTCTTGCGAATAAACCTTATACATTGAAAAATCCAACACAAGTTGAAAGTGGTTTTTCAGGTTTGAATGTTCAAAAAGAAGAACCGGCTAATTCCGTTGTTTCTCAGGAGGATGTGAAGGTTTCTGGAGTTTCTAAAGATGAAGTAGAAAAAGAGGCTCCACAAATTGTCCTACCTGAAAAAGCTTCAAATAAATTAGCGAAAAAAGAAGCTGTTCCAGTTGTTTTAGTCCCGCAATTGGATGCTCCAAAATCAGATGTAGAAAAAACTATTGAAACAAAAGAAGCTTCTATTGCTGAAAAATCAGAAGTTGAAACAGACAAAGCGGAGCAGCCTCAGCCTACTTCCCAATTAGCTCTTCGACCTCAAGTTGCTATTGATGAAGATGTTCAAACTCAGGATAAGGCCGATGATATAACAGTTGAAAAGCTAATGGATTCTAAGAAACTTGCCGATAAAGCTGAAAAAGATAAGATTAAGGCTGATAAATTAGCTGCGATTGAACTTGCTAAACAACAAAAGATTGAAGAAAAAGAAAAAATCAAAGCAGGCAAAGAAGCCGTAAAACAGGCTAAATTAGATGCAAAAAATAAATTGAAGGCTGAACTTCAAGCAAAGAAAGAACAAGAAATTGCTGATAAATTAAAGGCAAAAGAAGAGGCAAAACAAGCAAAACTTGACGAAAAAAATGCTAAGCTTGAAGAAATTGCACAATTAAAAGCACAAAAAGAAGCAGATAAAAATGCAAAAATTGAAGCTAAAAAAGACACTCTTGCGAAGAAACTTGAAGAAAAGGCTACTGCAAAACAACAGCAAAAAGAAGCTAAAGAACAACTTTTGGCGGATAAATTAGCACAAAAACAGGCAAAAGCTGAAGCGAAAGCAAAACAACTTGAAGAAGTTAAACTTCAAAAAGAACAAGCCAAAGCTGAAAAAATTAAATCAATTGAAGATAAAAAAGCTGCCACAAAAAATGCAAAACAATCTGCCAAGCTTGCAAAAGAACAAAAATTGGCAGAAGCAAAAGAAGCAAAGCAGGTGGCAATTTTAGCAAAACAAGAAGCGAAAAAGACGGAAAAAGAACAGCTTGCTCAGTTAAAAGCTCAAAGGTTAGAGGCTCAAAAAGAAGCCAATGCAAGAAAAATTGAGGCTCAAACTTTAGCAAAACAACAAAAACTTGAAGCAAAAGAAAAACTTCAAGCTCAAAAAGATGAAACAGTGCGAGCTGCGATTGCGGAGAAGGCAAAAACGGATGTTCAAAAGCTTTCTACCGTGCAATCAGATTCCTCTGAAAAAGAAGTTAAGCTAAAAAAAGAAAAGAAAAAATTCTCATTAAAAGAGTTTTTCTCAAAATTTAAAAAGCAAAAGACTGAAAAAGCAGAAGTTCCGGAGGTTGAAACTCCTCAAACTCAGAAAATGGATGGTTTAAGGCTGAAAAAAGAAGAGGTAAAATCTAAAGAACTTAAGCAAAAACTCCAAACTCAAAAGCCAAAGAATGAAGAAAAAGCTCTTGAACCGAGTAAGGAAACAAAAAATCGTTTTGCAAAAGTGTCTGGCGATAATTCGGAAGTTTATGTAAAGACAGATAGAGATAAAAAAATAATTAAAAAACTTGAACAATAAAAAGAAGAGGTGCATTTGATTGCACCTTTTAATCTATCTTGTTTATTTTTTGATAATTTTGTATTAGCCAAAAAGTTCATTTAGTTTTTGAGCTATAAGATTATCGTTTACTGTTTTGGTATATGTATTCAAAGCAAGATTTCTATCACATTCTTTAGCCAATTCTTTAGCGATAGCTAGTTTCGGTATAAGACCGGTTTCTTTTTGTAAATTTTGTTTTACTTGTTCTCCAATTTGTCCTTATTAAAGTTTTTATATTACTTCAATTTTACGTCAACTATTGTTGAGATAATCTCTCTATATTTTTTTAAATATTTAATAAAATGCTTTAAGTCTTCTTCTGAAAATTCTTGATAAATTTTATCTTTAATTTTCAGAAATTCGGCATTCCCTTTTTTAAATATCTTTTGACCTTGTTGTGTTACTTCGTTTCTTTTAATTATAATATTATTTTTTGTGTCGGCAATTCTTTTAATCAGTCCTCTTTCTTCCATGTCATTGAGGATTTTGCCAACGTGTGCTTTACCTTTGAATAGCAGTTTTGCAAGTTCTGTTTGAGAAATATCGGGATTGTAATGCAGTGCATAAAGGATTGTGAATTCATCAGGAGAGCAACATCCTGTTATTTTTTTTGCTTGAAATTCTCTTCTGAATGATTTATTAAAATTTGCGGTATAATCTATTTGATATGCCAAATTTGTTTCTAATTCATTAAATGCAGACTCGTTTTCTTCCATACCTGTTTCCTTTTCAACCCGTACCAATTCTAATTGTACTATGTATGGAGTATAAATGCAATCCCGGATTGACAAGTTTTTTAATATAAATTATTATTACCGTGGAAAATTCTACCTTGAAATAAGATAAACTGGAGAGAGAAATGAAATTTAAAATGACAAGAAAACAGATGGCTATTGCCGTTCTATTAGTGATTATAATTCCTATTATATATAACAAAGTATCAGGGGTAATCGGCGGATTGTTGCAACGTCAGGCAATGATGATGCCAAAAGAAGTTGTTACTGATAATCCGAATATGGAAGAAATCAATGTATCCGCAGAATCAACAGGCAGAGTTGAAGCTAAGTATTCTGTTGATATTATTGCAAGGGTTTCAGGCTTTTTATTGAAAAAATATTTTAAAGAAGGCGATTTTGTACACAAAGGTCAAATGTTATTCCAAATTGACCCGAAAGAATATCAATTGGAAGTAAATAATTCTTCTGCAACAGTTAATCAATATAGTGCGTTGTTAAAAAATTCTCAACAAGAATTGAATAGAGCAAATGCATTAATAAAAGAGGATTTAATAAGCCATTCTGATGTGGATTCTAGTGTTGCAGCTCGAAATCAAAACCGTGCACTTTTAGACTCTGCTCAACAAAAATTGGCTCTTGCAAGGGTAAATTTAAGCTATACTTCAATAAAATCTCCAATTGAAGGTAGAATTGGTAAGGTTAATATAACAGAAGGAAATTATGTTACTCCGACTTCTGGTTCTTTAGTTAATATTTCAAGTACAAATCCGGTTTATGTGTCTTTTAGTTTAAAATCAAGTGATTTTGTAAAACTTTTGAGAGCCAGTGACAGATTTAAAGATGTTCAAGTTAAAATTCAATTTGATAACGGTACTTGGTATGACAAAATCGGCAAAGTTGATTTTGTAGATAACCAAATTGATAAAAATTCAGGTTCTATCTCAATGAGAGCAACTTTTGACAACTCTAAAAATTGGTTAGTTCCGGGTGATTATATGAAAGTTAAATTAATTGCTCCGAGAAAAATTTCTTATATGACAGTTCCTCAATCTTGTACAAAAGGGGATGCTATGAGTGGGTATTATGTTTGGACTATTAAAAATGATAAAAAAGATAAAACAGGTTTAAAAGTTGTAGAAAGAAAAGATATTAAGGTATCTGATGTTATTAATAACAATTGGATTGTTGATAGCGGACTTAATAAGAATGACAGTGTTGTAGTGTCAGGTATTCAAAATATTGCAGCAGAAGGTCAAAAAGTTAAGATTATTGATGCGGAAACTTACGCTAAAAAAGAAGCAGCAGGTAAAGAATAGTGAAAAAAATATTTGATAAAGATAAATTATACTTTTTTATACAAAAGCCAAGATTTGCACTTGTAATTTCAATCTGTATTGTGATTGTCGGATTGATTTCAATGTTCAGTTTAAAACAGGAGAGTTATCCTGATGTAACACCTCCGCAAGTTCAAGTTAGTGCTAATTACCAAGGTGCGAGTGCTGAAGTTATTGAGTCTTCTATTGCAACGGTTTTAGAAAATAAATTGAACGGGGTTGAAAATCTTTCATATATGTCATCAACTTCTTATGACGGAAGTTATTCTTTGACGATGTATTTTAAGGTTGGTTCTGATAAAAACATTAACCTGATGAACGTACAAAACAGAATTCAACAAGTTCAATCTCAATTGCCTGAGGATGTTCAAAGAACAGGTGTTACCGCTATCAGTAGGTCTTCAGGTTCGGGTGCTTTAATTTTAACTTTGTATCCTGAATCAGGAAATTGGTCACAATTGGATTTAACCAATTATGGTTCTATATATATTAAAGATGAATTGAAACGTGTAGATGGTGTTGCAGATATCAACGTTTATGGTGCCGGAGATTACTCAATGAGAGTTTGGCTTGACCCGCAAAAAATGGCAGGACTTAATGTTTCAACAAGCGAAATTAAAACTGCTATTTCTAACCAAAACACTCAGGTAACAGCAGGTGCTTTAGGTGCTTTACCTACAGATGATCCGCAAGCACTTCAACTCACATTGAAAACTAACGGTAGATTATCTGATGCAAAAGAATTTGAAAATATAATTATTCGCTCAAATATGGACGGTTCAAATATTCGATTGAAAGATGTTGCTCGTGTTGAATTAGGTGCTCAATCTTATTCGAATTTAGGTTTGGTTAATGGGAAACCTTCTGCAATTGTTATGGTTTCTCAGTTGCCTGATGCTAACGTTATTAATATGTCAAAAGCAGTTCATAAAAAAATTGATGAACTGAATTCCAGAATGACAAACGGTATCAAAATTATGACGATTAAGGATGATGCTGATTATATTCAAGAGTCAATGCATGAAGTTGAATTCACAATTCTTTTGACTGCATTAATCGTTGTTTTGATTATTTTCTTGTTCTTAGGTGACGGGATGGCAACACTTGTACCTTGTGCAACAATTCCGGTATCGTTAGTCGGAACATTTTTTGCTTTGCAAGCATTGGGAATGTCAATCAATTTGTTGTCATTGTTTGCTTTAGTATTAGCAGTTGGTGTTGTAGTTGATGATGCTATTGTTGTAATTGAAAATGTAAAACGACATTTGGATGAAGGTAAATCTGCTATCATTGCTACTCAATTGACAATGGAAGAAGTTGGACCTTCTTTAGTTGCAATGGCATTAGTTTTAATGGCTGTATTTGTTCCTATCGGATTTATGGGCGGTATGACAGGGGTTATGTATAAACAGTTTGCTGTTTGTATTGCTGTTTCAATTGCTATTTCTGCAATTTGTGCACTTACTCTTTCTCCTGCAATGTGTTCTCACTTTTTAGGACAAAAGAAAGAAGACAAACCCGCAAAAACTCCGTTAGGAGAGCATCTTAAACATATTCAATCAAGAATTTCTGCTAAAACAGATGTAATAGTTAAAAAATTCAATGAAGGTTTTGATAAAGTTGAAGATTTCTATATGGAATATGTTAGAAAATTTGTTTATGACAAAAAACTTTTAATTACATTCTATTTAGTAATTGTTGCTTTGACTTTAATTTCATTCAAAACTATTTCGACAGGTTTCATTCCGGATGAAGATCAAGGTGTTTTGCTTGCAAGTATAACATTACCGGATGGGGCGTCACTATCAAGGACCGAAGAAGTTGCAACAAAATTTGTTGACGAGGTTAAACATATAGACGGTGTTGATGCTAGTAAATTGACAATCTTTGGCGGTAATGGTGCAACAAACTCTGCAACTGCGATTATACAGTTGAATGATTATGCTGATAGAAAAGTCGGCCCTATTGAGTGGGTAAAACGCAAAATTCAAGGTCGTCCGACAAATCTTTCTCATACTGCAATTCTTTCTCAAATCAGACAAATTGCAGGTAATACAAAAGAAGCTTCAATTATGGCTTTTTCACCTCCTGCAATTATGGGTATGAGTATGATGGGCGGTTTTGAGTTCCAAATGTTATCTCAAGGTGATTATACCGCTCAGGATTTGGAAAAATGGGCTAATAAATTGGTTGCTGCTGCAAATCAAGACCCAAGTTTATCCAGTGTTAATACTTCATTCCAAGCTAATGTTCCTCAATATATTGTTGATATTGATTATGAAAGAGCTTTGGCACAAGATGTTGATTTGCAAGAATTGTATTCAACCTTATCTTCAATGCTCGGAACATATTATGTAAATGATTTCAATAAATATGGTAGAGTATTCAAGGTTCAATTGCAGGCAGAAAGCAGATTTAGAGATAAAGCTACTGATTTATCCGGAATTTATGTGAAAAATAAAAACGGTGTTCAAGTTCCTGTTTTATCTATCGTAACACTTGAACAAACCGTTGGTACAGCTTCAATTTCCAGATACAACCAGTATGAATCTGTTCAAATTCAAGGTCAACAAGCATCAGGCAAGAGTTCTGGTGATGCGATGAAAGCGATGGAACAAGTTGCAAGAAAAGTATTGCCGTCTGATATGACATTTGATTGGTCAGGTACTTCTGCCCAAGAAAAACAAGCTTCAGGACAAACAATTGTAATTGTTGCAATGGCGTTAGTTTTTGTATATTTGTTCTTGGTTGCATTATACGAAAGTTATACAATACCGGTTGCAGTATTGTTGATTTCTCCGGTTGCGGCTTTAGGAGCTTTGCTATTCCAAATGATGATTAACCAATCTTTTGATATTTATTCTCAGGTTGGTATGATTACATTGATTGGTTTGGCTGCAAAACAGTCTATTTTGATTGTCGAATTTGCAAAAGAGGCTCATGAAAAACAGGGTTTATCAGTAAAAGAAGCTGCTGTTAGTGCTGCGAAATTGAGATTTAGGGCAATTATGATGACTGAACTTGCATTTATTATTGGTGTATTGCCTATGATATTCGCATCGGGAGCCGGTGCAAATTCAAGAATTTCAGTTGGTTCTACCGTATTTGGTGGTATGGTTGCCGCTTGTACGTTAGGTGCTGTTATGACTCCGGGGTTCTATGTTCTTGTTCAAGAATTTGTAGATAAATTCCCTAAAAAAGAAATTACCGATAAAGATTTGGAGATAGATGAGTAATGAAAAAGGTATTTAATATAGTTTTAATTGCTTCAGTTTTGGTATTGAGTTCAAATTTTGCAATGGCTAAAAAATCAAAAAATATTGATAATTCACTTGTTGCAAAAAAGGATAAAGAAATTCAAATTGTCGATGAGAAAAATCAAAAGGTTAATCAGCGGACTGAAATTAAACGACTTCAATCTAATGAAAAAACTCGAGTAAATACTTCGAAAGAAGCCGAGGGAATGTATGAAACAAAATTCCCGACAATTGACAGTAATATTCAATATAATGATATTGGACCTGTAACTTTGGCTGATTGTATAAAGCTTGCAATTACTCACAATCCGACAATTATGGCCGCAATCAGTAATTCTGAAATTTATAAATCACGAATTGGGCAAGCTTGGTCAAATTACTTTCCGACTTTGAGTGCCGGTGTGAGTTATTCCAGAAACGATATGCTGAATACTATGGGCGGAAATTTCTCTCGAATGATGGTTCAAAAATACGATATGTATTATGTTCCGACAATTTCCGCAAATATGCTATTATTCGATTTTGGTAAGACAAAATCTGCCGCAGATACCGCAAGAAGAACTTATGAATCTTCAAGATATGACGCGGAAACAAGTATTGAACTTGTAATTTATAATGTTAAAGTTGCGTATTACAATATGTTGTTTGCAAAAAAACAAAAAGAAGTCTACGAAGAAACAGTTAAGGATTTTGAACTTCAACTAAAACAAGCAAGAGCATATTATGATATTGGTAAAAAGGCAAAAATTGATGTTACTTACGCTGAATATAACTTAGGAAAAGCAAAATTAAACTTAATTAAAGCGAAGAATACTTTAGAATTGGCATCTGTAGAACTTGCTAATGCTATGGGTATTCCGGAGTATGCGAATGCTATTTTGAAAGATTCAATGAATACAAAAGAATATTCAGTTAATTTTCCGGACTTAATCAAAACTGCGGAATCAACTCGTCCGTCATTGCTTTCTGCTAAAAAACAAATGGATGCAGCAGAACTAAATGTTCGTAGTGCAAAGAGAGCTTTTACTCCTGATATCGGGGCTTTTGGTTCTTATCAACATGGTGGTAGAAAAATTAATTCAGATTACGGTTATCAAGTAGGGTTGCAATTGCAGTATTCAAACTTGAATATGATGTATTTGAAAAAACAAATTGATGAAGCGACTGCGACTTACAAAAAATCTGTTGCAGATTACGAAAAAGCAAGACAGGATGTTTATTTGGATGTAAAAAGTGCTTATATCAATTTGATGAATTCAAGAGATGGAATTGGGGTTGCAAAACTCGCTCTTCAACAAGCAAAAGAACAACAATACCAAGCATTTAGACGTTATCAGGTCGGTTTGGAAGATTCAATTGTTGTAAAAGATTCAGAAAATACATATTTGAATGCACAACTGGATTATTACTCTACTGTACTACAATACAATGTAAATGCAGCAGAGCTTGAACGTGTAATCGGTGCTCCAATTATAAGTACAAATAAAGACCTGTAATTCACTATTTAAGGTGCTTTCAAGAAATGTAAAATAAGAATTTGTGATAACAAATTCTTATTTTTTTTAGCTAAATTTTCGTTTCCTGCTATTAGCCATTTGGCTAATTTATTTATTAACCTAATGATTATATCCTAATAATGTAATCAGATTTGAGGTAAGGAGAAGATTTAGTTGCCGAGGGTATCTGTCATAGTTCCGGTATATAATGTAGAGAATTATCTTTCAAAGTGTTTGGATAGCTTGATTTCTCAGACGTTGGAAGATATTGAGATTATTTGTGTAAATGATGCTTCTCTTGATAGTTCTTTAGAAATTTTAAAGGATTATGCTTCAAAAGATTCAAGGATAAAAATAATATCATTACCTAAAAATCAAGGGCTTGGACATGCTAGAAATATCGGTATAGAGTCAGCCGTTGGAGAATATATCGGTTTTGTTGATAGTGATGATTGGGTTGATGTAGATTTTTATGAAAAATTATACAATTCAATTCTAAAAAATAATGTTGATGTTGCATGTGCAACGATTATTCGTAAACGTGAAACTTATTCTAAATATCGTGTTTTTTATAATAATGAAAAAATATATGAAACTTTAGAAGACAAAATTAATGTCATAAATATTCCAAAATGTTCTTATGTTTGGAATAAATTGTATCGTACTGAAAAAATAAAAGATATTAAATTTAGAGAAGAAATTTATTTTGAAGATGTATATTGGAGTTTGGAATTATTAAAGAAAATTGATAAAATTGTCACTGTTCCAAATACAAATTACTATTACCGAGTTCGTGAAAATTCTATTGTAAAAAGAGTAAAAAGTTCTAAACGTCAGCAAGATTTCTATAATTCTCAGTGTTTTTTAGCTGATTATTATCAAAATAATGGATTAAAATTGCCTTTAAAATATAAAAATATTACTAAAAATATAAAGTATTTTTGGAATATTCCAATTTTAAAGACTAAAGAATGCGGAAATATAGAATCTTTTTGGTTATTTTCTGTTTTCCCTATTTGGTTTAAATTTCCGAATTTTTTGAGTTTTAAATTTATGGACTCTCATTATTTTATTAATTTGTTCGGAATTACTATTCGTTTGAAGTCTAAATCAAGAAGTAATTTAAAATATCGAAAAATAAAGGAATATGGGCTGAATACAAATTCAAGAAGTAGGAAAATTACAGTATCATTGACTTCTTTTCCTCAAAGGATAAATTATGTTCATTATACGATAGAATCTTTGTTAACTCAGTCTGTCAAGCCTGACAAATTGTATTTGTGGCTTGCAAAAGAACAGTTCCCGAACTTGGAGTCTGATTTACCGGAGAATTTATTAAATCTGAAAAAGTTTGGTTTGACAATAAATTGGTGTGAAGATATCAGGTCTTATAAAAAATTGGTACCGTCTTTGGTTGAATGTCCTGAGGATATAATTATCACCTTTGACGATGACATTTATTATGATAAAGATACTATTAAAAATTTGTATGAGGCTTATTTAGCTAATCCTCAGTGTATATCTTCTCATCGAGGGTATAGAGTCAAATTTTGTAAGGATAGGTTACTATCATTTTTTCGTAGTAATGAAATGATATGGAACTGGCAAAAATATAAAAATCCAAGTTTGTATAACACAATTATTGGGTGCGGAGGAGTTTTGTATCCTCCGAATTCTCTTTATAAAGATGTAGTAAATAGTGATAAATTTTTAGATATTCTCCCAACTCAAGATGATATTTGGTTTTGGGCAATGGCTGTATTGCAAGGTACAAAAATTCAAGTAGTTGACGGGTTTTCCAAATCTCTTGAAATTGTTCCTTCTTCACAAAATTGTACTTTATGCAAAATAAATACTAAAAAAGGTGATGGTTTATCTGGAAATCAATCTATTTCCAGAATTTTAAAATGTTATCCTGAAATTTTGAATATTTTGGAGGATGTAAAAGAGTGTTAATATTTTCTCCCCTAAGGCATTTGTTAAATAATTTAGGCAAATTGTTATCTTATTCTGATAATAATGATTCAACTCCACGTTGCAGACCTTTTAATTCAATGGAATTTAAAGACGATATTATAATCAAACGAGGTTTGAATGAGCAAGGTAAAAAAATAGCTATAGATGAGGTTGCTTGGTACAAGCATGTTAAAGAACTGGGATATGCCTGTAGAACCTGTCATGTCCGGATTCTCCCTCTCCAAATTGCCCCACGATGATAGTCAGAAAGTAGAAGAAAAGGAGTGTAGTTAGATGCATGTTCTAAAAAAAATAATTATAAATAGGTGGAGTCTTCTTTTGATATTTATAGGCTTATTTTTTATATTTAGTTGTAAATTTTACGATTTTTTTCATAGGTATCAAGAAACTATTTCTTCTTTTGCAATTGTTTATACTGCAATTATTGCAATTTGGGATTTTTACCAAAAAAGAAATTTTGATAAATTAAATTACTCAATAAAATTGATTGAATATTTTGATAATAAGGAATTAAGACTGGCTAGAACTTTTACTAGGAATTTAAAGGGGCCTATAGAAAGTGGTGCTTATTCTAAGAATGTTTTATTAGCCTTTATTGAAAATTGGGATAGTTTGGCGAAGAAAAAATTAAAAGCATTAAGAAAATTGTGTAACTGTCAGAATTCAGACCAATTAAAAGACTCTTTAATTTTTTTGTTTAATTATTGGCAAAAAATTTATACTGCAATTGAGTATGAGGCGGTTAATAAAGAATATTTATTACACCATGTGCATAATGTTTATAGAGAACAATATGAGAGATTTAAATTTTGGTTAGACTTCCGTTTAGGTAATGGTGGTGATAATGAACAGTATGCAGATTTGCAAAAGTTTTATGACTTAGTTATTGCTTATGAACGCATAAAATCTGATAAAAAATTTTTCAAAATATTGTTAAGAGGTAGGAGTTAGTTAGGATATGGATAAAGAAAAAAAATTATTAATAAAAAAAATAAAGTTTTTATTGGGAATGGTATATTTAAAATTTGATTTTAATAACTACCCTGGAGAAGTGTTAGAACTTAGGTTATGTGGAATAAAGGTAATAACAATGAAGTTTTGGGCTGGTTATTCTGATATTTATTTATTCAAATTTTTAAAATTCCGTCTCCCAAGAGAATTTAGTTTTAAAATTTTGAAACCATTCTTGGTTAAGTATGTAGAACACAAAGCCAAAATAACTGATGCTCAAATAATTGCATTATTTAATCGAAGTGGCGAAACATTTTTACTATTGCATCATTTGAAAAGGTATCTTCAAAAAAGTAATATCAACAATCCAGTATTTGTTTCTACTTTTTCTTATTTAGAGTCAATTTGTAAAATGTTTTATCCTGATATCAAGTTTGTAAAAATTCCTCAGGTATTTTTTGAATTACATTTTTGTGATGAGAATTCAGAAAATTATTTACAATTCCTTCCAAATTCTCATTTTATGAAGTTGGAACAATGCTTGCAAAAAGGAAATATTGTGAATTTTTATTCTGAAATAAAAAATAGAATGTCAGAACAAGAAATTTCATGTTTCCCTACCTGTTCTAAAGATGTAATTGAAGGTGTAAATACGAAAAAAGCTATGTTAGGTATAACAAAACCTTATATTTTTATTGCTCCAGCAGCTCAATCAAATGATAGTTTATCTCGACAATTTTGGGATAAATTGGTTCTAGCTTTGTATAATAAAGGTTATGATTTATTCTTTAATACGATTCCTGAAGGTTTATATAGTTCATCTTACAAACATTGTTATTTATCTCTTTCGGAAGCTAAATATTTTGCTGAAAGTGCATCTGCAATAATTGGTGTTCGTTCAGGTTTATTAGATATTATATCAAATTCAAATTCTAAAATTTTTGCACTATATAAACCATTTAAAGATAGAGGGAAGGATCTCCCTTATCTTGCTGCAAATTTTGTAATGAATGGTTTTAGTTTGAAATATTTGCCTCAAACTAGAACAAATAATTGTGTATATGAATATAACGCAGAGAAAATTCCAGAAGAGCAACTTTTGACTGAAATTGTAAATAATATTCCAAATGTACAGGTATTAAGTAACAATGAAAATATACGAAAAATTTAAAATTAATGTACAATCCGGAATATTGAGAGAGGTTAGAATTTTTGATTTTCCAATATTTCGTTATAAGTATATTGAAGGAATAAATAATAAAGAAATCCGGTTTTTATCAATTGATAATCAGATTCGAAATAATTCCGATACCGTATTTTATTTGAAAATAAATCGTCAAAAGAATTATACTTTTGCTTGTTTGCAAAAGTGGATTGATATTGCAAATTTGCTTGGTGCCGATTTTTACATTATTTGCGATGATAATGATTTGAAAAAAGACGTTTTGAAAAAGATTAAATTCAAAGGTTCTAATATTAAATTTATCAAAAGTTGCAAATCTCGAGAAATAAAAGCTATCTCTTCAAGAGTTGCGAATAAACGGTGGCAAAATGCGGCTTATGCACATTTGACGACATTTTTCCATTCTAGAGAAAATAACATCAAATATTTTTGGAATATAGATGCCGATGATACATCTTTTTTAATGTATAGTGAGCATCTTGTAAATGAATTGAGAAAAATCAAAATTTACGCTAAAGAAAATCATATTGCGGCTTTTTCTCTTGATATGTGGAAATCAATAACAGATGGCAAACATTGGAGTTTTGGTATTACTTATATAGATAATACAATTGATTGGTTTAAGTTATTAAAAGAGCATTATGATGATTTTGATTATATAAATTATCCAAATGTAAATTTCAATCTTGATTGTTATTTTACTTATTTGAATAAAATTACTGATATAAAATTTGAAACTTTTTATTTCGAAAATTTGCGATTTATTCATTGGGGAAATTTCGACAATCCAATATATTCCGGTATTTCTCATTGGAGTAATGGTGTTTTATCAAGACCATATCTTTATCCCGAAAATAATACTAAAAACAATGAATTTTTAGAGAAAATAATACAACCGGAAGTTATAAAAATGGGAAATGTTTCAGATGAGGAATATGTGCAATCATTGAGAGACTTATGCTTATTACAAAATTACTAAGGAGAAGAAGAGAAAATGCTAAAAACTGAAGTATTAAATAAAATCAAAGAATTTTTAAATTCGCAACGATTTGTTGTTAATTACAAACGAATGTGGCCGTACGTAAAACCGTTTTGGTTCAGAGCTTTATGTTCAATGCTCATTTGTATTCCAATCGGTTCGTTGGATGCAGTTATCGCACTAGCACTTAAACCATATATGGATTTGGTTATGGTTGAAAAAAGTGTAGCATCTCCTTGGTATATACCACTTGGAATTGTTGCTTTTACCTCAATCCAAGGCGGTTTGAAATACCTATCCGCGTATCTTTCAACTTGGGTTGGTGGTAGTATTACAAATGGACTAAAATTTGACTTATTCAAAAAACTTTTGACTTTTGAAACCTCATTTTATGATAAAAGAAATTCAGGTGATGTCGTATTTCAATTTAATAATATGGCAGATACCGCGTGCTCAGGACTTTTGGATAACTTGAGCGTGTTTACTCAAAGAATATTTTCATCTATTTCTTTGGTGTGCGTTTTGTTCTATAACTCTTGGCAACTTGCTTTGATTGCTTGTGTTGTATTAGCTTGTGCGTTTGCTCCTGTTGCAAAACTCCAAAAACGTATAAAAGAAGTTATGAACAAAACTGTTGTAGCTGATGCGGCAATTATTACCGAATATAACGAAGTATTTGCAGGAAATAAAACAATCACTTCATATAACTTGCAAAATAATGAAACAAATAAATTCCATTGGATATTAAAAAATATATTTAATTTAAGAATAAAAATGGTACAAAAAACGCAATGGCTATCGCCAATGATGCACGTAATTGTGTCTGTGGGTATTGCCGCAGCAATCGGTTATGGCTCACATTTGATTATGACAAACCAAATAACAAGTGGTAACTTTGTATCATTTATTACCGCTTTAATCCTGCTTTATACCCCTGTTAAAAATATTGGAAATAATTTAAATGCCGTTCAGTTCTCATTTTTTGCAATTGAACAAATCTTTGATTTATTAGATGCACAACCAACAATTAAAGATAAAGAAAATGCAAAAATTTTGGAAGGACATCCTCAAAATATTCGCTTTAACGATGTTTGTTTTGAATACGTAGAAAATACTCCTGTGTTAAAACATATAAATTTGGATGTCCAAAAAGGAGAAACAATCGCATTTGTCGGAAACTCTGGTGGTGGGAAATCAACAATAGTTAGCTTAATCCCTCGTTTTTATGACGTTAAATCAGGTTCTATTTCTATAGATGGTACAGATATTCGTGATTATACCCTAAGTTCTTTAAGACAAAGTATCGCAGTGGTATTTCAGGATAACTTTTTATTCTCCGGTACAATTAGAGAAAATATTATGCTGGGAAATGAAAATGCAACAGAAGAACAAATGCAAAAAGCTATTCAGATGGCATATTTGGATGACTTCATTTCAACTTTAAAAGATGGAGTAGATACTCAAATTGGCGAACGCGGAATTTTACTATCGGGCGGTCAAAAACAACGTGTTGCAATCGCAAGAGCCTTCTTAAAAGATGCTCCTATTATTATCTTGGATGAGGCAACAAGTGCACTAGATAACAAAGCAGAAGCAATTGTTCAAAAAGCGATAGATAACCTAATGCAGGATAAGACTGTATTTGTAATTGCACATAGACTTTCAACAATTCGCAATGCAGATAAAATCGTTGTGATTAACCAAGGTGAAATCGCTGAACAAGGTACACACGAAGAACTCCTACAAATTGAAAATGGGGCATACAAAACTCTATACGATATGCAATTCAAAAAACAAGAGGAAGCTAATGCATAATAAAGAGAATGTTTATCTAAAGATATTAAAATGCGTTGGTATTTTATTCATTTTTTATTTAGTTTTTATTCATTTACTTGGAACTTATCCGCTTTTGGATACAGATGAAACCAGATATGCTGATATTGCTCGAAATATGTATCGTTCAAAGGATTATATTACAATGTATTTGGATGGTGTTATATTTTGGGATAAACCTCCACTATATTTTTGGATTGAATGTTTGTCGTATAAAATATCAGGAGTAATAAATGAATGGAGTGTTCGACTTCCGATTGTTCTATGTGCATTAACACAAATTATTGCATTGTATTTCTCGTTGAAAAAATTTGTTACTAAAGATATTGCGTTAAAAGCTATACTTATTCTCGGGACAAGTTTTGAATTTATTGTTTTTTCTCGTGTTGCAATTTTGGATATGGTTTTGATGACTTTTATAACCTTATCCATACTAGCCGGATTTGGAACTTATTATGTAGAAGAAAAAAATAAAAAATACTGTTGGTGGGCTTTTTATATTTTTTCTTCTTTTGCCGTTTTAGCAAAAGGTATCCCGGGTTTTGTTGTTCCATTTGGAACAATGTTTTTCATTGGGTTATATAAAAGAAACATAAAAGAATTTTTTAAACCCGAATATTTTTGTGTCGGTTGGTTTTTGTATTTGTTAATTTGTTTGCCTTGGCACATTATTATGTACCATATTCATGGGTATAAATTTATTGACGAATATATTATTCTCCATCATTTTAAACGTTTTATCGGAAGTAGTGAAGTTGATAGATCTGAACCTTTACTTTATTATATTCCGGTCTTTTTGGTAGGTTTTATTCCTTGGACGGCATCATTTTTATGCAGTATAAAGAAAATCTGGCAAAATATATCTAATGATTTTGTAATGATGAATATTATCGGATTTGTTTTTACATTTGTATTCTTTACATTGTCAAAAACGAAATTAGTGACTTATATTTTGCCGATGTATTTTTTTAGTGCAATATTGTTGGCTTTTATTTGGAGTGATTGTAAAAAGTATTTTAAAGAACTCCAACTGTCTGCAGTCATAAATTATGGAATTTTCTTATTTTTATTTATTGGTTTAATTTTTTCAAAATTGTTCTTGTCTGAATTTATATATACTGTTATCAAACCTGTTATAGTCCCATTATTAATTGTATTTTTAATATTCCTTGCAATTTCATTTTGGGGGCTTTTCAGGCATGATATGATGAAAGTTTTTCAGGCAAATATAATATTTGTTGCTTTAATTTTTGGCTTATTATTGCCGAAAATTTTTAATATTTGGTATGATTTTGGCGAAAGAGATTTGATAAATATTGCAAATATAGCTAAAACTCAAAATTCTAAACTAGCCACATATTGCCTTACTGAAAGATTTAGTCTTCAGTATTATTATGACGGGGAAGTATTGTATTTTTATTCAAAAATTAAACCAACAATAAAAAAATATGTAAAAACCAAAAAATTCAAACACAATACTTTTAATGGTTATATTGTTGTGACTTCGACTAAAAAGTTGCATAAATTAGAGCGTAAGATGAAGTTTAAAATCCTATATTTGGGCAAAAGATTTAGTTTAATCCAACAAATATGAAATGGTTAACAAAAAAGCAGTTTCTAAAAATAGAAACTGCTTTTTGCTTAAATATGTAAAATGAATTAGCCTTTTACTTGTGCCATAACTTCTTCTGCAAAGTTATCTTGGCGTTTTTCAAGACCTTCACCCAATTCATATCTTGTAAATGCTTTAATTGTCAATTTACCTTCGATGAGTTGAGCAATTGTTTGGTTTGGATCTTTAACAAATGGTTGTTCAAGTAAGCATCTTTCAGCCATAAGTTTGTTTACACGGCCTTCAACAATTTTAGCTCTGATGTTTTCAGGTTTTTTCAACAAATCTTCTTTACCCATTTCAATTCTTGTTTCTTCATCAATTTCAGATTGAGGAATTTCAGCTCTTGAAACGAATTTTGGAGCTGATGAAGCGATGTGCAAGCAAATATCATTCATCAATTCTTTATCTTCTTTATCAGTTGATAAAAGAACACCGATTTTTCCGTTGTGGATATAAGTTGCAACAGGTCCTTCATATCTTACAAATCTTCTGATAGTGATTTTTTCACCGATAGAAGCGATTTTTTCTTTCAAAGCATCAGCGATAACTTTGTTGCAAGATGGGCAAGTTGCAGCAAGCAAAGCGTCAACATCAGCAGGATTTAAATCTGCAACATGTTTTGCCATATTAGCTGCGATAGTTTTGAATTCATCATTCTTAGCAACGAAATCTGTTTCGCAGTTAACTTCAACCATAGCACCGCATTTATCATCAACATAAGATTCTACTCTACCTTCAGCAGCGATTCTGCCCATTTTCTTTTCAGCAGAAGCAATACCTTTTTGGCGTAGAATTTCAGTTGCTTTTTCCATATCTCCGTCAACTTCAACCAAAGCTTTTTTAGCAGCCATCATACCTGCACCGGTTTTGTCACGAAGTTCTTTAACCATTTGAGCTGTAATATTCATGATTTCTCCTTTTCTTATTAAAGTTTATAAAAATAGATTAGCGTCATTCTGAACATTACACACATTTGTGCTATTCAGAATGACGTTTATCTTAATTATTAAGCTTTTGCTTCTTCAGCAACACCAGCATCTTCTGCTGAAATTTTTTCAACTTTTTTTGCTTCGTTTGCTTTGTTTTCTCTCAATTGTTTACCTTCTAAAACAGCATCAGCTAATTTTGAAGTAATCAATTTGATAGATCTGATAGCATCATCATTACCAGGGATAATGTAGTTGATGCCGTCAGGATTAGCATTTGTATCAGCTAAACAAATAACAGGAATACCTAATTTGTTAGCTTCTTTGATAGCGATTTCTTCTTTAGCTTGGTCTACAACGAAAATCAAATCAGGTAAACCACGCATATCTTTAATACCGCCTAAAGTTTTAGACAATTTAGAAAGTTGTCTGTTCAATTGAGCAACTTCTTTTTTAGGTAATTTATCAACGTAACCGTTATTGATAAATTCTTCCATTTCTTTTAGTTTGTTAACTCTGCCTCTGATAGTTTCAAAGTTAGTTAACATACCGCCTAACCATCTTCTGTTGATGTAGTAAGCACCTGAACGTTTAGCTTCTTCAGCAACAACTTCAGCAGCTTGTTTTTTTGTACCAACAAAAAGAACATTTTTTCCTTTTGCAGCAAAATCTCTAACAAGATTGTATGCTTCATCTAACAAATCTGTAGTTTTTCTTAAATCAATAACATAGATACCGTTTCTAGCACCGTAAATATACGGTTTCATTTTTGGGTTCCATCTTTGTGTTTGGTGTCCGAAATGTACACCTGCTTCTAAAAGTTCAATCATAGATGCTGTTGGCATCGGTTTTCTCCTTATGTTTTAATGTATTGTACTACGGGTTAAAAAGCCTCATCTTACGCATAAATTCGGGTTAAAATTATGTTTGGACTAGGGCGAACCTATCAGGCTAATGTAACCATTAATATAATACTCAAAACATAGATTTATGCAAACCTTCAAGCAATAAAACTTAAAAAAGTGGATAGGTCTATGAGAAGGGAATAGGTTCGTTACGATTTTATTAATGTCATTGCGAACGGGTTTTGAAAAATTATTCTTCAAGTCATACAACAATCTCCAGTGTCGCAATCCCTGACAAGTCTTGTAATTGCTTAATTCGTAAGACAACGAGCGAGATGCCATTTGACATCTCGCTCGTTACTCTTTTTTTGATAATTCTTAATTAAGCGTTAGCTAACTTTTTAACAGCAAGAGTTAATCTAGATTTTTTTCTAGCAGCAGTGTTTTTGTGTAAAATACCTTTAACAACTGCTTTGTCGCATAATTGATAAACTCTAGAAATTGCTGAATTTAAAGCTTCTTTATCTTCGCTTTTAGCTAGTTCTAAAGCTTTTTTTACAGCAGTTTTAATAGAAGTTTTGAATGCAACGTTTCTTTGTCTGTTTGCTTCAGCTATTAACACTCTTTTTTTAGCAGATTTAATATTTGCCATTTTCTTAATTACCTTTCCTTTTGCTTTGTGCAAGTAATGAATTTGCACATTTTACTCTACTGAGGATGTGAGTACCCTTATTAAATACGAAAAAAATAATTTTTGCAAGGATACAGATATATTTGTTAATTTTTATTATAATAAACCGTTAAGGATGTAGTGAAGAGTTTTTAGTTTTGCGGGATTGTTTTTAAGGATTTCGAGAGCTTTTAAGGAGTCTTTGTATAGCTTTTCTGTTTCGTTTGAGTTGATATCGTTGAGTAAATCGCTTGGGTTAACGTCTAAAACCTCAGAAATCTTGGCTAAAGTTTTTGAAGATACAAAATTGTTTCCAGTTTCGATTAAACTCAAAGTCCGTACTTCTATTCCGGAAAGTTCAGCCATTCTTTCTTGGGTTAATCCCCTTAATTTTCTGTACTTTTTAATGTTTTTCCCTAATGTAGTGCAAATTTTATCTTTCATATCAATCCTAACCAAATGTTAACTAATAGAATTAAAACTTCAATGAAAAATTATTTCTTGCATTAGAAGTAAAAATGTGATATTAATGTTTCTAAACAGGAGGAATATCACATGAAAAAGAACTCTACACTTTCGTTTGCTCTAACTGGGGGTGCTAAGCACATAGGTTTGCCACCAACAAAGGTGAAATTTGCATTTACATTGGCGGAGGTATTAATCACCCTTGGTATCATTGGCATAGTGGCAGCGATGACAATACCGGGATTAATCTCAAACTATCAAAAGAAGCAAACTGTCACCAAACTTCAAAAAGCGATTTCTATATTAAATCAGGCTTATAAACTATCTTTTGATGATGTTGGAGAACCAAGTGCTCAAGAGGCATTTAATATGGGTGCTGAACAATATTTTCAAACTTATTGGGTTCCATATATAAAAACCGCTCTAATTTGTACAACGTATCAACAATGCGGGTACAAGGAACTAAAACCTTGGGTGTTTGCTAACAATCAAAAAAATGAAACTGCTGTTATTTCCCCAGGCGGTAGAGCTACTTTTTATACTGCTGATGGATTTTTATATGTTATTTTTACTGACATTGGAGCTACGGGGAATGAACAAAAAGACAATAGGGTAATAGTTGATATTAACGGAGCTGAAGGTCCTAATAAATTCGGTCGAGATGTGTTTTATCTAACTAGAGTAGAAAAAGATGGAGCCGGAATCCAAACGTTGGGAATGGATAGGTCTGATAGGGTGGTTAACGAAAACTGTTCTTCATCGGGTCAGGGTCAATTTTGTGCTGAAAGAATTCGCCGTGCGGGTTGGGAAATTGACAAAACTTATCCGTGGAAATAAATTTTACTTTGTGTAGGTATTTAAATATTCGGTAGAATAATTTCAAAAGAAAAGTAGGTTGTCATGCTCTGCTCGTTTTGTTCATGATAACATTAGTTTGTATAGTATTGTTATTACTATTTTTTTCATATTATATTCTTATTTTATGTTGGGCTAGAAAGCCCAACTTCTTTTATGTAATTTTTCTAAACCCGTTCGCAATGACATGGAATTTTAAGGAAAAAAGGAAAAGAAAAATAAGTTCGTTACAGAAGATATTATACATGTCATTACGAGGAATGATATTGAACAAGAAGTACAAAAGTCAGTACAGAGTGACGTAGTAATCCCTAACAAATTAAGCAATTGCAAACCTTGTCAGGGATTGCGACACTGGAGACTAATATCCAATTTGAAAAATAACTTCTCAAAACCCGTTCGCAATGACATGGATAATAAAACCGTAAAGAACTTATTGACTTATCGACTCTAAGTAGATTCTTCGGCTAACGCCTCAGAATGACGTGAAAGAAGAAAACGTAACGAACTTATTCCCCTATTCCCTTTTTCCTTAATTGACTTTCACGATTACCTCATCCGATAGGAAATTTGTTGAGGGTTTACGGCTTTGATAATTTTTTTATCGGTTTGGGGTTGGACATCTTTTCTCCCTAGTGGAATTCGAATTGATGATTGTTTGCCGAGTTTTATTTGAATGTGGTCAGTGCTTTTGGTTGGCGTTGTGGCACTATATACCGGAGCTAAGCACTCTAGCCCGAAACTCAAAACGAAAGCTGTAATTATTAAATATTTTTTCATCAATCTTCCTACTTAAATTCCAACAGGTATTATATGTATTATATCCTATTTTTTGTGAGAAATCAAGGTTTTAAAGAATTAAGATTATATTAATAATTAGTCAAACTCAATGATAGTGAATTGTAACAGCTTGTATTAAAAATATGTAAAGAGATAGATTTATTATCTTTATGCTATATAATATAGTAGGATATAGATTTAGTAGAAATTAGGATTATTATGCAAAATGTTTTAGAGAGAAAAGCGATTAAAAATATAGATTTTAACTGTGATTTGGCACAAAGTTTCGGAATTTATAAAAACTCATCTGAATTTGGGCTATTGGATTATGCAAGTTCTGTTAATATTTCTTGCGGTTTTCATGCAGGAGATCCTTTAACAATTAAAGAAGCTTTATTAAAAGCCAAAGAAAAAAATGTGGTGGTTGGTGCTCATATCGGATTTCATGATATCCAAGGTTTTGGTTACAGACAAATGGATTTGGATAAGGATGAACTTGATGCTCTTGTAACTTATCAGGTTGGGGCATTGATGACTTTTTCAAAGGCTTATCACATGGAAATTGAACACGTAAGACCGCATGGAGCTATGTATCGTCAAGCTGCAGAAGATATTGAGTTCTCAAGAACTATTGCTAAAGCTATTAAAAAATGCTCTAAATGGCTTGTTTATTATGGGGCAACAGGTGATAATTTGGCTCAAATATCAGAAGAAGAGAATATCCAAGTTGCACATGAAGTTCATTTGGAAAAGATTTATGACTCAAACGGAAATATTGATTTTTCAGCAAGAGATTTAGAAAATACAAATATTTCTATCCAAAGATTAAAAGACTTGTTGCAGAATTCTCAAGTTACAAACAATGTGGGTGGAAAAACAATTGTTCGAGCTGACAGTATTCACTTTTCAAATAAATTGTCAAACTCAAAAGATTTGATAATGCAAGCAAGAGGGATAGTTGAACCTTTGCCTTATAATTATAAAAACGCTCAAAAGTCGGGTTGGGTTGAATAGAAGATAGAGATTAAAAGGGATAAGTATGATTAAGAAAATAAAGATGCCAAAACAAGCCGGATGGTTAATTCCGGGATTACAAGTAAAAAGATGGTTCGCTTTGATTTTTGTCGGAGCTGTTCTTATGACTGTCGGGATTTTGATATTATTTGACCTTCAACCGATTTGGAACACTATGCAGTTTATCCAAAAAATTGCAACAAGAATTTCAACTGAATGGTTAGCCTTTGGTATTGTTATGATTGGTGCTGCAATATTTTTTAAAGGTTGGCAAAAAACCAACTTATCTATATTAGATATTGAAGATGACAGAAACAATGATGTTTTATTAGAAAATCTATATAAAAGAAGAAAATTAAACAGAGGACCAAGAATTGTTGCAGTTGGAGGCGGAACAGGTTTATCAATGCTACTAAGCGGAGCAAAAAATATTACAAATAATTTAACAGCAATTGTTAGCGTTGGTGATGACGGCGGAAGTTCAGGACGACTAAGAGAAGAAATGGGAATTTTACCTCCAGGGGATATTAGACACTGTATTACAGCTTTAGCTGACGATGAAGATTTAGTTAATAAATTATTTAAATACAGATTTAAAAATGGTGAAGGTCTTGAAGGACACAGTTTTGGAAATTTATTCCTAACTGCATTGTATGATATCACAGGTGATATGGTTTCTGCTGTTAGAGCTTCATCTAGAGTTTTGTCTATCAGAGGAAGAGTTCTTCCTGCAACTTTGGATGATATGAAGCTTGTTGCAGAAATGGAAGACGGAAGAATTATTCATGGTGAGTCTACTATTCCGGAAGCTCATGGCAAAATCAAGAGATTATTCACCGAACCTGCGAATTGTCAGGCTTTAGAAGATGTAATTCAAGCAATAAGAAATGCAGAATTGATTATATTAGGCCCGGGAAGTTTATACACCAGTGTAATTCCGAACCTTTTGGTTAAACAAATTTCAGAAGAAATAATTAAATCAAAAGCTAAAAAAATCTATGTTTGCAATATTATGACTCAACCTGGTGAAACTGATAATTATACTGTTTCAGACCACTTGAAAGCATTAATTCAACATTCAGGTTCAAATAAAATCGTTGATGCTGTTTTAGTTAATGATTATTTGCCTGAAAAATTGGCTGATATTTATCAAAAATCAGGTTCTTACCCTGTTAAACTGGACACTCCGGAAGTCAAAAAACTTGGAATAAAAATTGTTGCGAAAAAACTTATTCAAGATAGTAAAGAGGGACTTGTTCGCCATAGTTCAAACAGAGTAGCAAGAGCTGTTTACTACTGGTTCAGAAAAGAACAAAAGAAATCTACAGGATTTTTCAAATAAGGCAAAAATAATGGTAAAAAAAGTTACTGTAAGAACTTTAAAAAAGATAAAAGAAGCTGATGAAAAGTTTTCAATGCTTACGGCGTATGATTATTCAACCGCAAAGTATTTGGATGAAGCAGGAATTGACGTAATTTTAATTGGTGATAGCCTTGCAATGGTCGCACTTGGTTATGAAAATACAAATTCAATCGGTGTGGAAGAGATGGCTATCTTTACCAAAGCGGTAGCAAAAGGCGTTAGTCGTGCAATGGTTGTGACTGATATGCCATTTATGAGTTATACGATTGATATTCCGCATGCACTTACAAATATCGGAAATATGGTCAAACTTGGAGCGAATGCCGTTAAACTTGAAGGTTGTAACGACTACATGTTAGAATTGATTACCCGAACTACTCAAATGGGTGTGCCTGTTATGGGGCATATAGGTTTTACTCCTCAATCTCAAAACGTCATTGGCGGTCATATTATTCAAGGTAAAAATGTAGATGCGACTTTAGAAATTCTAGAGCAAGCAAAAAAACTTGAAAAAGCCGGAGTGTTTTCAATTGTGCTGGAAATGGTTCCGGAAGAAAGTGCGAAATTTATATCTGAAAATATAAACGTTCCGACAATTTCATGTGGTGCCGGAAGATATTGCACCGGACAAGTTATTGTTTGCGATGATTTATTTGGTAAGTTTTCAGAATTCAAACCGAAATTTGCTCGCAAATATGGCGATATGAAAAGTTTGATTTTAGATTGTGCAACAAAGTATAATGAAGATGTTAAAAATGGAAATTATCCAAATGATGACGAAGTTTTTAAATTAACCCCGGATGAAGCGAAACAATTAGAACTCCATCAGATGAATAACAAAAATTAAAGAGGAGAAGAAAATGTTAGTTCATACAATTAAAGAAGTAAGAGAACAAGTTAAACAATGGAAAAAAGAAGGCTTAACTGTTGGTTTGGTTCCAACAATGGGTGCTTTGCACAACGGTCATTTGAGCCTTATAAAAAAAGCTGTTGAAAAATGTGATAAGGTTGTCGTTTCAGTTTTTGTAAACCCAATACAATTTTGCCCTGGGGAAGATTTAGACAAATATCCTCGAACACTTGAAGCTGATAAAAAACTTTGTGAAGATAATGGTGTAAGTATTGTTTTTGCACCAACTCCAACTGAAATGTATGGTGAAGGTCAAATGAGAACCAATGATTTTTTGACTTACGTAATTCCTCCGTTTTTCTATGTAAATAAACTATGTGGAAAATCTCGTGTTGGACATTTTGACGGAGTTTGCACTGTTGTAAATAAATTATTCAACATTGTTCAGCCTGATTATGCTTTCTTTGGTCAAAAAGATGCTCAGCAACTTATCATTATCAAAAAAATGGTAAAAGATTTGAATATTCCGGTTGAAATTATTCCTTGCCCAATTGTGAGAGAGGATTCAGGTCTTGCTCTAAGTTCAAGAAATAAATATTTATCAGAAGAAGATAAAAAATATGCTCTTGCATTGAGCCAAATCCTAAATAACATCAAATTGTGTTATAAAAAAGGAATTACAGATGTCGAAGCTCTAAGAGAAACTGCTTATAAGTTTTTGAATGAGCATCATGAATTAGAGTATCTTGAATTTATGAATGAAGATAATCTTGACGAAATGAAAAAAGCTGATGATAAAACACGAGTGTTTATCGCTTGCAAAGTCGGTGGAGTAAGACTTATCGACAATATTTTGTTAGGTGAGTAATTATTATCTTTTGTTGAAAAGTATTTTAAGGGGATTTCGCTATAGCGAAATCCCCACTTTTATTTAATTATTTATATTTTTTTATCAATCTTTCGAAATAAGTTGAATCTGTTCTTGCCATTTGAGCACAAGCAATACCATTAAATTTAGTTTTAGAGTCAAAATTACAATATTGTTCTAAATCTTCATACATTGTACCTGTATCGCCCATTGTTCGGAGTTCTCCGTCTACCATTTGAAAAGTAAATAAATCATATCCTAAAATATTTGGTGGAGAGTTATAACCATTAATATCTATGTGAACCCACAAGTTTCTACTACCCCCACCATAAGCATTTTCTAGAATAATTAATGTTCCGTCTTTTAATAAAAATTGCCCGTCATCAAAGATAGAATATCTTCCGTCTTCACTTATTGATCCGTTTGTTCCGTCTAGCCCCTTGTAATGTGTACCTGCCGCACCACTACATTTTTCTCCAGCAAAACCACAATCAGTAACTCCCGTGAAATAATTCATATATGTTTTATAAAAAGTACGTGACGGATAAGTTGAAGGATCAAGAGAAACATCATCAGCTTCCATTTGTTTAAAAGCTTGCTGAACGAGAGAATAAGATTTCAAGAATTGTGACCTCATTCTTTTTGCTTTATAGTGTGCTTGCAATCCCGGGATTGTCATCGCCGCAACAATGCCGATTATTCCAAGGGTGATTAAGACTTCTGCTAAAGTAAAGGCAAACTTCACCTTTGTTGGTGGCAAATCTACGTGCGTAGCACCTTCTGCTAAAGTAAAGGCAGGTTGTTTAATAAATGTCATTCCGGACTTGATCCGGAATCTCCTTAACTTTTTAGGGATAGGGAAATAAGGGAATAAGTTCGTTACGATATTATTATTCATGTCATTGTGAGGAGAAATTTCGTTACTATTTGCAATTTTGTGTACAAAGCGACGTAACAATCCCTGACAAGTTTCACCATTGCTTAATTTGTTATGGATTACGACGTCACTCTGTATAGACTTTTGCATTTCTTGTTCAATATTTTTCCTCGTAATGACATGATTTTGTGTTTGTAGATCCTTCGGTCTACCGCCCTCAGGATGACGCCTCATGTCATTGCGAACGGGTTTTGAGAAGCTATTCTTCAGATTAGACAACAATCTCCAGTGTCGCAATCCCTGACAAGTTTCACAATTGCTTAATTTGTTATGGATTACTACGTCACTCTGTATTTCTGTCTGACACTTCACCTCGCCATAAACGTGACTCCGTGTCTGCCAAATATGTCCTGCGGACAGCCTATCGTTTTGGCAGACAGCTCCGCACTCTGCTCGGTTTGTTCTCGTAATGACATGATTTTTATTTTTCATTTTTTATCCTTTCTTTTTGTTCTAAATGGGGGTTCGGGGCTTTGCCCCTGATGACTCGATCCATTTAATCATTCGTGTTTTTCTTTTTCGATTTGTACTTAGATTCTTCGGCTAAAGCCTCAGAATGACGCCCTTCGGCAGTTTTATTGGTTGGTTCATCCTACTTTTTTGCTCGCGTGGCCTCAGAATAACGGTTATTGAGACGTCACCCTGAACAGCACGAGCGGTAGTGAAGTGCGTGATTCAGGGTCTATCCGTTTGATTTGTAAATAAATCAACATTGATAGATTCTGAATAGCAAGAAAATTTAGTGTTCATTTTTCACACAAATTTTCTAAGCTTTCAGAATGACATAAAAAATGTAACGAACTTATTCCCTTATTAAGCTCCTGAAATAAATTCAGGAAGACATTGGTGTGATTTGCATTGTTATTGCTCATCCTATATTCCTTCCTTTTTAACCATAGAAAAACATCTTCACTATTTGATTAATTAATACATTATATAATGAACTTTGTCAATATATAAGAGTTTTATTCACTGAAATAGTAAAATCAAGAAATGGATAAAGTTATTAAATTAGAAACAGAAAACTTGGCATCCCAATTGAAATATATTGCCGCCCTTGAAGGTTTGACTATCACAAAGGTTAAGCAAGAAGTTAATGCAAAATATAACAAAACTGACAGCAACAGAAATTTGAGCAACAAACTTCGAAACAAAACTTTTAGAGTTTCCGAATTGGTTGAAATTGCTGATATTTTAGACTATGACATTTATTTACACAAAAGAAGTTAAATATCTTTTTCTGCAAAATATAGTCGAATAAAAAAGCATGCAACGTGTTGAATAGAATCTACTCTAACCCATTGTCTTGTGGCTTTAAATCTGATTGAACCTTCTGATTTTTTAGGGTTTAGGTGTGCATAATTATTTTTATCAGAATTATATAGAACCATTTGAGATTTAGCTGTTTTTCGACAAGCTTCAAGGTACTTTGCTTCTAAATCTTTTTTACCTAAGAATTTTGCCAAATAATATGCTGCAACAAGCCCTTCACTTCTTGCTCCATCAGGGTAAAAATGATCACCGTAGTTATAATAATAGCCACCTTCAAAATCAATATATGGGGAATCATCTTTTTTATAAGTTTTTTCAACCATTGTGTCAGCATCCGTAAATACAAAACTTATATAATTTTCTTTTTGGAAATCAGGATTTTTTACCCATTCTTCTATAGCTTGCATTAGCCAACCGTCTGATGGCAATGGTGTAAACAAATCGGCATAAAGTTTTGGTCTTTCATCTACAATCCAGTCTAGTGCAATCTTGCTTTTAATCAATACTTCTTGTCTTAAATCTTCATCATCTTCAAAATAATTTGCAAATAATGCTAAACCAAGTAAGGCTTCTCCTGGGTAATAAAATGAGAATGTTTCGCGTCTTTCTTCTTCACTCATATCAGTGAGCGGTTGACCGTTCTGAACATTCGGATTGATGTAATAACCAAGCATTTCACCTGTTTTATAAATTCGAGATAACAAATGACGGGTGTATTTTTTTATGTATTCATCATAAGTTTTGTCCCCTGTTTCGCATCTGTATCTCATCATTGCAATCAAAATCATTGCAGTTCCGCCCAATTTTGCTTTCTTATTATAAAAAACATAAGCTGCGGGTTTATCTTCAACCAAGTGTTCTTCTGTAATTGTTGTAATAAAATCAATTCCCTTTTTAGCCAATTCTAAATATTTAGCCTCTTTAGTCAATTGATACGCCCTGATAAGAGTAATAACTCCTCCACAATGTCTTAAATCGTTGTAATAAAGATTATCATCAGGGGCGTTTGGGTGCTCATGGTCTTTGTAGTTATCATCTTTGCAATCATAATAATACAAATACCTTCCATCATCTTGAGTATTCTTTATTATCCAATCAGCTCCTGATAATGCTTGATTTTTAATTTCATCTGCCGAATATTCGTACAAAACATTTCCACGATACAATGGAAGAATATCATCTTTATATGTTACAAAAGCACGACTTTTCAATAAATAACATTGATGTGGAGTTTGTTTTAAAATCGCTATTCTTTCAGATATTTTATTTGTCTTATTTTTTATCGGAGTCTTTCTAATTAAAGTATTAAGTGCTGATTTCAAATCCATTTGACTTTGAACCCAAGCATCTGTTGGCATATAAATATATGGAGTATTATCTAAAACGATTTTGAGTCCTGTAACTCCGGGTTCAAATCTTGTCGGAACAAACGAAAAAGATTTTATATCTTCAATTTTTGTTGGAATTTGTTTTGTGACATATTCAATCATAATTCTGCATTTATCTTCATTCCAAACCTCAAATTGCGGAAATGTTTTATATGCCTTTATTTTTTCAATATTTCGATTTATAGTTTCTGTTATCGTTTTTCGGCAAGCTCCCCAACGAATAGGTTTTAGCCCTTCTTGAAAAAGAGTGATATATGTGAATGAAATATCTCTATCATAATCAAATATTCCTGACAGATTTAAGTCATTAATATTTACCGGAAATTTTGAAGTCAATGCCCCACGAATTCTTGATAAAAGTTCTTTAACAAGGGAAAAATCTTGAGCAAAATATTCTCTATCTTTATTATTTTCTTCTTCAAAATTCATAAATTAAGCCTCTTTTTCAAAATATTCATACGTATTTTATCATTTCCAATCTAAAATACTGCCATCTTTTTAGTTGATTTTGGAATATATTAACAAACTTTACATTTTTGCTTGATTGCGAACAATATGCTAATTTGTAAAAGAAAGGATGAAGTATGAAAAATATCATTATATATACAGATAAAAATTCTTCTAATTTAGCAGAATTGTTTTCATCTATTGAAGATTCAAGTGTAAGACTTGAAAATGCTGCAAATTTGAAGGATTACGAAACACTTAACCCTAGTGTAATCATTATCGAAAGCGTTCCAAATATTAAGGATATTTTAATGGTTACAAAATTTAAATATCCGGTTTTGTTTATCGGTGAAACGTTTAAAGGTTGTACTGTTAGAGCAGTTGCTTTTGATTATGTGAAAACTCCTGTTGATAATCAAGAATTGGTTGTTCGTGTTAGAAACATGTTGAAAATCAGAGAATTGAGAGACAAGTTAAAAACTCTTGCAACAACTGATGAACTAACAGGATTACACAACAGAAAATATTTACTTGAACGTATGGATCAAGAAATTTCCAGAGCAAAACGTTATGGCAATGCTTTATCATTATTGCTTTTTGATTTAGACTTTTTTAAAGTTGTTAATGATATTTATGGCTACGAATGGGGCGATGTCCTTCTTAAATCAATTGCCGATAAATTAAAAGGTTTAATTAGAAAAGAAGATATTCTTACTCGTTACGGAGATGAAGAGTTTGTTGTTGTTCTTCCAAATACATCAGAAGATAACGCATTTTTATTTGCAGAAAGATTTCGGAAAGATATCGAAAAAATGGAATTCATTCCTGCAGGCGAAGAAGAACGTCATCCGATTACTATTTCAGGCGGAATTGCAACGTATCCTTGTTTGCCTGATACAGAAGAAGATGCAAATACAATAATTAGATATGCAGAACACGCTTTATATAATGCTAAAAAGCGTGGCAAAAATAAAATTGTTCAATTCTCTCAATTAAATTTGGGAGAGGGTTAATTTTTAAAATTAATCCATCAATCCTAAATTTTTTTAGGATTGAAAAAAGATCCTTTCTGAACACTTACATAGTGTAAATCTGGTTAATAGGCGGTAACATCACTACCGCCTTTTGTTTTTCTTAGTTTGCACGTGGTATAATTTTTTTATGATTACAAAATTAGAAATAGATAACTTGGTTCAACAGTATGAAACCGTTGATTTTATAAAAGATGACCCAATTCAAATTCCGCATAGATTTACAGATAAAAAAGATATTGAAATTGCAGGATTTATCTCATCACTTGTTGCTTATGGTAGAAGGGATGTTTTTATCAAAAAACTCAACGAACTCCTTCAATTTGCACAAAATGAGCCGTTGAATTTTATTGAAAATTTTGAACCTAAAATTATTGGCGATTTTAATTATCGTTTTGGGAAAAGTGAAGATTTTTCTGCAATTTTTTCTATAATGAAAGATTTGTACACCAAAGATGGTGGTCTTGAAGCACTATTTAATCATGGGCATTCGCAGGGAAAATTGTTTGAAACCGTTACTGACTATTTTTATTCAAAAGCAGATAAAAATTTGGGTCAAGGATTTTATTTCATGATTCCAAATCCGAAAAAAGGTGGAGCAATGAAGAGAATGTGCATGTTTTTGCGGTGGATGATAAGAAAAGGTCCTGTTGATTTTGGCATTTGGAATTTTATGACTCCGGCAGAACTTTATATTCCGCTTGATGTTCATGTTGGACGAATTTCAAGAGAAATGGGCTTGCTAAATCGTAACGCAAATGATTTTAAATCCGTAATTGAAATTACAAATAATTTAAAGCAATTTGACCCAATTGACCCGATAAAATATGATTTTGCAATGTTTGGATATGGCGTGAACAGATAAATTTACCAAGGGTAGTCTTTCGGGATTTCCCAACTGTTTAATTGAATCATTTTTGTACAAAATGCACAGTAATAGCACCCTTTTTTACATCCCAAAAGGTGGTGTTCGACAAGATTTTCATCTGTTCCATCCCAGTCAAATGTATAAGGTTCTACAAATTCTTTTGCGTTTATCCTTTCATGTGTCTGATCTACAAATTTTGCAAACTGAAAAATAAAATAGTAGCGAGGTTTGTTTTTAATATTGTTATTTTTGTAATACTCTTCTGCTTTTTTAGTATCTGTCCAATAAGAAATATCTCCGCCATTACTGTCTACTTTAAATGTCATTAACCCGCCATCTATCAATTTTACACAGACATTATTTTCTTTACAATTGTTATAGTCGAGGTGTTTCATGTAAGGAAATATATATTGGTTCAGAAATTCTACATTCTCTTCATAAGTATAATTTTTTTGCGTAATCCAACCATCAACATCGCCGTTATCAGCGGATGACAACTTGAAAGTTTGGTTAATTTTTGAATAGAATGTTTTAACTTGAAGTGCAGTTCTTTTCTTTGCATAGTTAGTCATTAGATTAGGAATCGTCATCGCAGCCACAATGCCGATTATGCCAAGGGTGATTAGGACCTCCGCTAAAGTGAAAGCTATTTCCTTTTTCCTTATTCCATTAAAAATCTTCATACTCTATTCCTTTCTTATTTTAATGTCGGGCAAGTGTGCCCAACCTACTTTTTAATTTGTAAGCCACTTATTGACTTATCAACTTATAGACATATAGACTTTTTTATAAGATTTATTAAAAATCTATACAACTATACATGTATATTTACCATGTATAGTTGTATTTTTCAAATCTTAAATTACAAACTGTTACAATAAGTTTATGATTAAGAATCGCCTATCAATAATATTAGGAGAGCAAAGAATTCGTGTTTCAGAGCTTTCCAAGTTTACGGGTATAAGCCAAAATGCATTAAATAAAATTTACCACGAGAAAACTAAAGGAATTGATTTCCAAACGTTGGATAAATTGTGCAAAGTTTTAAGATGCTCTACTAATGACTTATTTCAATATATCGAAGAATAATCATTAAATAATAGTTAAGAGAATGTGACTTTATTAAAAAATACGTTAATATAATAATGTGGATTGTGAATAACAATTTCACAGAAATCTTTTTTAGAATGGAGTTGTTATAGATGTTAGATTTTGATAAATTCACTGATTATTCTCAAGAAATTATCTCAAGTGCCAATGCTATTATGGGGGAATACAGAAATTCTCAAATGACCCCGGAACACATTATGCTTGCGATGATTAAGGCTGACGGAATAATCAAGGATTATTTGACAGAATTAAATCTTTTAAACCAAGGATTTATTAACAAAATTGTTTCAAAAATTGAAAGTTTGCCAAAATTATCCGGACCTGTAAATAGTCAAGGGCTATATTTAAGCCAAGAAACAATGAAGTTGTTGGAACTTTCAATGGAAGAAAGTAAAAAATTGAAGGATGAATTTGTAAGTATTGAATCTATCCTTCTTGCAATGACAGAACTTGATAATAGCGATATTAAATCTCTATTGAATTCTAATGGAGTAACATCAAGTTCTATATTAAAAATTATGAAAGATATAAGAGGTAATAGCAAAGTGGATACAAAAAATGCAGAAGAAAATATGAAAGCTTTGGAAAAATATTCTACTGATTTAACAGACCTGGCAAGAAAAGGTAAATTAGACCCTGTAATTGGTAGGGATGAAGAAGTTAGAAGAATTATCCAAGTATTAAACAGACGTACAAAAAACAACCCTGTTTTGATTGGTGAACCGGGTGTTGGTAAAACAGCTATTGTAGAAGGTTTGGCTCAACGTATAATTCGTGGTGATGTTCCTGAAAGTTTGAAGGATGTAAAACTTATCTCTTTGGACCTAGGTGCATTAGTTGCGGGTGCTAAATTCCGTGGAGAATTTGAAGAACGTTTGAAAGCCGTATTGAAAGAAGTTGAATCTTCAAATGGTGAAATAGTAATGTTCATTGATGAATTACATACTGTCGTTGGAGCAGGTTCAACAGAAGGTTCAATGGATGCCGGTAATTTGTTAAAACCAATGTTGGCTCGTGGTGTTCTTAGAACAATTGGAGCTACAACTATCAATGAATACAGAAAATATATTGAAAAAGACCCCGCATTAGAAAGACGTTTCCAACCCGTAATGGTTAATGAACCATCAGTAGAGGATACAATTAGTATCTTGCGTGGTTTGAAAGAAAAATATGAAGTTCACCATGGTATAAGAATACTAGATAGTGCGATTATTGAAGCTGCAAAATTGTCAGACAGATATATTACTGACAGGTTTTTGCCGGATAAAGCAATTGACTTGATTGATGAAGCTGCAAGTTCTTTGCGTATTGAAATTGATTCAATGCCGGAAGAAATTGATACTATGATGCGTCAAAAAATTCAACTTGAAATTGAACGTGAAGCATTGAAAAAAGAAGATTCTGACGAAGCTAAAGCAAAAGTTGATGATATTACAAAACAAGTATCTGAACTTGAAGGCAAAATCAATGTTCTAAAAGCTCAATGGGAAAAGGAAAAAGCATCAATTACATCTGAAGCAGATGTTAAAGATGAAATCAACAAAGTTAAAACCCAAATTGAAGAAGCTGAAAGAAATACCGATCTTCAAAAAGCTGCTGAATTGAAATATGGCAAACTTCTTGAATTAGAAAAGAAATTAAAAGCTTGTCAAAACAAAGAACACACAGATAACAAACTTTTGAAAGAAGAAGTTACAGCTACTGATATTGATGAAGTTGTTTCAAAATGGACAGGTATTCCGGTTACAAAACTTGTTGAATCTGAAATGAAAAAATTACTTCACATGGAAGACATTTTGCACAAACGTTTGGTTGGGCAAGATGAAGCAGTCGATACTGTATCAGATGCAATTCGTAGGGCTAGATCTGGTTTGAAAGATCCAAGACGTCCAATTGGTACGTTCTTGTTCTTAGGACCAACTGGTGTAGGTAAAACAGAACTTGCAAAATCATTGGCAGAATTTATGTTCAATGATGAAGATGCCCTAATCCGTATTGATATGTCAGAATATATGGAAAAACACAATGTCGCAAGACTTGTTGGAGCTCCTCCGGGATATGTCGGATATGAAGAAGGTGGCCAATTAACAGAAGCTGTTAGAAGAAAACCATATTCAGTAATTTTGTTTGATGAAATTGAAAAAGCTCATCCGGATGTATTCAATATCATGTTGCAAATCTTTGATGATGGTCGTTTGACTGATTCTAAAGGAAGAACTGTTGATTTTAAAAATACTCTAATTATTATGACAAGTAATATCGGTTCAGATATTATTCTTGAAGATTCTTTAAATTCAATGCTTTCACCTGAACAATTCAAAGATACAAAAGAAAAAGTTTTGGCTGTATTAAGACAACGTTTCAAACCTGAATTCTTAAACAGAATTGATGAAACAATATTCTTCAAGGCTTTGACTTTGCAACAATTGAGCAAGATTGTTGATATTCAAATGGATTATTTGAGAAACTTGTTGAAAGATCAAGAATTGGAATTTGAAATTACAGAGGATGCTAAAGAATTCTTAGCAACTCAAGGTTTCAACCCTGTATATGGTGCAAGACCATTGAAAAGGGTTATTCAGCAACAAGTTGAAAATCCTTTGTCAAAATTGATTTTGGCTCAAACTTTCTTGAAGGGTGACAAAATTAAAATTGATGTAAAAGATGATGCTTTGACTTTTGAAAAAGTTAAATAATAAGGTATGCCCTGCGGAGGATTTATCCTCCGCAGGGTCTTGATTATCTCTATTATTAAGTGAGAAGGGAATAGGGAAATAAGGGAATAAGTTCTTTACCGTTTTTATTAATCAGACCTACTTTTATCCATGTCATTGCGAACGTGAAGAGCGAAGAATCTACTCCCAAGTGTTTGTAGATCCTTCGGGCTATTGCCCTCAGGATGACGAAGCTTATGTCACCCTGAACTTGATTCAGGGTCTATCCATTTGATTTGGAGTTTTTAATGTTGGGCTAGTGAGCCCACTCTACTTTATTTAACAGACTTATCCACTTATTGACCTATAGACTTTTTATCAACATTGATAGATTCTGAATAGCAAGAAAATTTAGTGCTCATACTTCACACAAATTTTCTAAGCTTTCAGAATGACGTAAAAACGTAATGAACTTTTTCCCTTCTTCCTTAAAATTCCATGTCATTGCGAACGGGTTTGAGAATCCGTTTGCAATGACATGAATTCAATCCATAAAGACAGGCATCGAACGGTGATTCGATGCCAAAAATGTAAAGCGTATCAAGTGATTCGGTTATCACCTGACTTTTAAAAGAAAGTCTGTGTTTTTTCCTTATTCCCTTAATTTCAATCAGAATTGATAGATTCTGAATAGCAAGAAAATTTTAATGCTCATTCAACGCAAAAAATTTTCTAAGCTTTTAGAATGACTATTATTGTCATTCTTGTCCTGAATTTTACTTTGGATGCTGAAACCAGTTCAGCATGACGGAAACTCTATCGACTGTTAAAAAGAAAAAGAATCCAAGTCCGAAGTGACCTGAATTCTTTTTCCTTAATCTAACTGCTATTTAGAAGTTGTTAATACGTATTTAGCAGCGTTAGAAGCCGGTTCTACTGTTGCATCGTGGAATACTACAGGGAATACATCTGTCATGTGGTTAGCATCGTTTTTAACTGCACATGGAGTTTGTACTGTCAAACCTGTAGCTGTACCATCTGAACAAGTAACTTCTTTGTTAGGTAATGTAGCACCATTTACATCAATAAGACCTAAACAATTAGCTAAAGCTCCACCTGCACCTAATACGGTGTTTGTTAATTGTGTTCCAATCGGTAATTCACAACCTCTAGCATTAGGATTAAATGCAACAATTGAACCATCAGCTAGTGTATATGCTACATAACTAGTGTAAGTATTAGGAATAGCTGCAGAACGAGTACCTACGATTGCATAAGGTACTGCAGTACCATTGTTATTACGTTTGATACCACTATCTCCTGATAGAGTTTGATATAATGTTTGACCAGTCAAAGTACCGTTCAAGATTGCACAGAATGACATTGCTGAATCAGGATGGTGTGCTGCATAAGTTTGACCAGGATTTCCAGCATTTCCATCAGCTGCAGCAACTGCACCAATAGCAGTAGAACATAAGTCTGTAGTACCTGCATAGTCAAAGTCATATTGAGCTTGAGCCATCAAACCTGCTTGGTTCAATGTTGATAATGTTTTTTTGAATTGAGATCTAAATTTTGCACCGTTAGTGTTTGAAATCAATGTTGGAATAGTCATAGCAGCAACTACACCAATGATACCCAAAGTAATCAATACTTCTGCCAAAGTAAAGCCGAATCTTTTTGTCATAATCTCTTAATCCTTTCTTTTTTAAAATACTTATTGTATCAACCCAACTTTATCACTAATACTTATGGATTAATAACAACTTCCTATATATATGTTGTCATATCATGCCAATTTTGTCAAGTGTAATTATTACAAAAAGACATATTTAATTATGCAAAATAAGTGTATTCTATATAAAAAGGGATATTTATGGCAATTTTAAGCAAGTTATTAGGACAACGAATAAAAGAACTAAGAAAACGGAATAAAATGACTCAGGCAGCACTCGCTGAGATTATAGGTATGGAAACAACAAACCTTTGCAAGTTAGAAAACGGTGGTCAGCTTCCAAAGGAGGAGAATATAGAAAAAATTGCTAAAGCGTTGAAAGTGAATGTGAAAGACTTATTTGATTTTGGGCACATGAAGACAAGACAATCTATTCAAGATGAATTAATTCAAATTATTGAAACTGCAAATCGTAAGGATTTGGAAATGTATTACAAACTAATTATGGCAACCATTGAATGCAGATAATTTATTCGGGTGCCAAGGAAATATGGATTTTTTAAAGTTGATTGGTCTATAAGCGGATAAGTCAATAGGTTTGTTACTTTGAAATAAAAATTCCTTTAAAATAAAAATGAACTTTTGAATTCCTAAATCGTTTAAATAAATGTAGCAGGAAAAAGAAAAATAAAAGGAGGTTCATTATGATGAAAAAAGTTATCGCAACAGCTCTATGTTTTGCTATGACAACACCTTGTTTTGCAGCAGGAAGATTTGACGGATATCATCCAAATAAAGATCCCCACAGAATGAATCCTCCAAGATATGAACAAAGATACGATTACAGAAATGACATGCACAAACCGCCAAGACCTGAATGTTGTTATTCTCAAAGAACAAAAACATTGGCAGTCGTAGCTGGAATTGCAGGAGTCGCAATGTTAATTTCTTCAATTGTAGACTAATAAGAATTTCACCTTACTTTCTACATAAATTAAAACAACAATATTCATTTACCCCTGAATTAATCTTAATCTCAATACTCTATCAATCCTCTTGTTTTTCAAGAGGATTTTATTATTAATCTATTGTCAAAAAATTTCCTTTATATGATAATAAACTTGTATGGATAGATTATGATAATTTAACGATTATCCTAATCGCAAATATGGAGGATTTCGAAGCCATGGATATATTTTCGATATTTACGCTGTGTGGAGGGTTGGCATTTTTCCTATATGGAATGATTGTCATGTCGGCAGGTTTAGAAAAAATTGCCGGAGGAAAAATGGAGAAACTTCTTGAGAAGATGACTTCTAATCCGATAAAGAGTTTCGCATTAGGTGCCGGTATTACGATAGCAGTCCAGAGTTCATCAGCAGTAACGGTTATGTTGGTTGGGTTTGTAAACTCAGGGATTATGAAACTCTCTCAGGCGATCGGCATAATAATGGGATCAAATGTTGGAACAACGGTAACATCTTGGATATTAAGTTTGTCAGGAATACAGAGTTCTAACTTTATAATAAGATTTTTAAAGCCCGAATCATTCTGTCCGCTTTTGGCATTAGTTGCAGTAGTATTGATAATGACATCAAAAAACAACTTGTCCAGAAGAAAGAATGTAGGGGCTTTTTTAATAGGTTTTGCGGTTTTGATGTATGGAATGCAATTGATGTCAACTTCAATGGCTCCTTTAGCAGATGACCCAAGATTTTCACATGCACTGACCTTATTCAAAAATCCGATTTTAGGACTTTTGGTTGGTGCAATTGTTACTGCAATCATTCAAAGTTCAGCAGCTTCTGTTGGTATGTTGCAAGCTTTGTCAATGACAGGTGGAATTTCTTATGCGGTTGCTGTTCCGATTATTATCGGTCAAAACATTGGTACTTGTATAACGGCTGTTTTATCTAGTATTGGTGTAAATACAAACGCAAAAAGAGTTTCTGTCGTACACGTTATGTTTAACGTATTAGGTGCGTTGATTTTCTTACCAATTTATGAATTTGGTCATTATTTTATAAATTATCCGTTTGCTGAAGCGACAAATCCTTTCGGTATTGCTGTTTGTCATTCTATATTTAATATTGCTACAACAGTTTTGTTGTTCCCATTTGCAAAACAAATGGAAAAACTTGCGTATGTTTTGGTTAAAGATAAGAAAGATGAAAAAGAAGTTATTTTGGATGAAAGATTACTTCTTACTCCATCTATTGCAATTAACCAGTGCTACAAAACAACCGGTACAATGGCTAAAATTACAAGAGATACTCTTGTAATGTCTGTTAGAATGTTGAAGCAATACAATCCAAAAGTTGCAGAAGTTATCAATAAAAATGAACTTCTTATTGATAAATACCAAGATACTTTAGAATCTTTCTTGCAAAAGCTTTCAGGTAAAGAGTTGTCAGATGAAGATAGTAATAAAATTTCTCAGCTTATTCTTTCAATTTCGGATTTTGAAAAAATTGCAGACCATGCAATTCATATTTTGAATTTAGCAAATAAAATGCACAGAAAAGAATGGAAACTTCTTCCTGAAACAGTTGAAGAATTGAAACATGTTGTTAATGCTGTTAAAGAGGTATTCGATGTTACGGTTAATGCGTTTGTTGAACACAATTTAGAACAAGCATACCATGTTGAACCGTTAGAACAGGTTGTGGATGATATAGCTTATACTGCTAAGAAAAATCATATCAAACGTGTAAAAAAAGAAAAAATTCATATCAAACGTGGTTTTGTTTATGCTGAAATTTTGAATGATTTAGAGAGAATTTCAGATCACTGTTCAAATATTGCAACTAATATTATTCAATCAGTAAATTCTTCTATTCCAAAACACGTTTTGAAAAATCAATTAAAAGATACAAATATTGATGATTTTGCCAAAACATTGGAAACATTTAAAGAAAATTATTCAGTAGAACCAATTTCAACAACAAGATAAGACGGTTTAAATATATTATGATAAATAATGAAGAAAGTAATAAATATGTTTTGAGTGGTACCTATCAAGTTTCTATGTCGGAACTTGATAGGGCTCAGGCAATAAAACCAGCGGCATTGTTGAATTTTATGCAAGATTTAGCTTCAAAATCAATTAGTAAAATAGATAAGGGGTTATCTTGCGAGGATTTGGTTCAAAAAGGTTTAGGGTGGTTTTTAATCCGTTACCGTATAGAATTTGATAATTATCCCGTTGGGGTTGAAGCTGTCAAAATGTTCACAGAATGTCGTGGTGTAAATCGAATGACAACTTATCGTGATTTTGAATGTTATGACCTTGCAACGGGGAAAAGATTATTTAGAGCTTTGACCTCATGGTTTTTGGTTAATTTGAATACCAAGTCTATTGTAAATATTCAAAATGAAGTCCCTGATTTTATAAATTTTGAAAAGCGAGATGATGATTTGTCACTCCAAAAAATTCGCCCGCAAGAAGATTTTGATAATGAAAAAGTTTTTCACGTTCGCTATGATGATTTGGATATTAACGGGCATGTAAATAATACTGTTTATGTAACTTGGGCAATGGAAGCTTTAGATTATGATTTTCGCTCTAAACATAATCTAAAATCTTTGGATATTTATTTCAAACACGAAGTCAAATATGGTGATGATATTGTAACATCAGTAAAAATTGACTATCAAAATTTAGAAAGCACTCATTTGATAAAAGATGCAAAATCAGGTATTGAAGTTTGTTTACTCAAAGCTCAATATGTTGCGATTTAGCGGATTTGTGCTATAATTTTTTTGAAAAATGGTTGAAAATATTTCGAGGAACTATTAACAAACCTCAATATATAGCAGGGGAAAAGGGGAGAATATATAAATGAAAGAGAATGTTTTATCACTTTTAGATCAAAATACAAAACTTTACGGTGAAAGAATTGCTCTTGGGAAACGTAATAAATATGGTTGGAAAGAACTTACTTATAAAGGTTTAGGGCTTTTGACTAAGCAGTTTGCAAGCTATTTAATAACAGATTTGCAAATGCAAAAAGGCGAAAGGCTTGCTATTCTCTCAGAATCAATGCCGGAGATGGGTGCCTGTTTGTTTGCATCCGTAATTTCAGGCATGGTAACAGTTCCTCTAGATAATAAATTAACCATTTATGAATTAGAATCAATTTTGACAAGTTGTCAACCATCTGTACTTGCTGTTTCACAGGCTAATTTGGAAAAAGGTCTTGAACTTCAAAAAAGAATTCAAAGCATCAAACATATTATTATTATGGATGAACCTCGTCATGCTTCTGAATATCCTAGTTTGTACACTCTTCCGACAGGTAGAGAATGCAAATGGCGTCACAGATCATTAAGAGATACTGCTTTAATTATTTATACATCAGGAACAACCGGTGCTCCAAAGGGGGTTGAGACAACTTTTGGCAATATGACAACCCAAGTTTTAGAGATGTCAAAGATTTTGCCGGAAATTTTACCGCACGAAAATGTAAATCTTTTGTCAATTTTGCCTATGAATCATTTGTTTGAATTGACTGTCGGATTTTCAACTTTCTTAAATAGAGGTTCTTCAATTTTTTATCCTCAAAGCTTAAAACCGAAAGATGTTTTGGGTGATATGAGAGAAAAGAAAATTGATTTTATGATTGTGGTTCCTGCATTTTTAAAACTTTTGAAAAACACAATTGAAGCAGATATAAGAGTTTTGCCAAACGAAGAAAAATTGTTGTTTGAAAGAAGTTACGCTGCTGCAGAATATATAACAGATTATGACATTAAACGTCAATTATTCAGAAGTATCTTGGCAAAATTTGGCGGAAATTTCTATGGATTTATAACCGGAGGAGCTCCATTAGACCCAACTGTTGGTGAATTTTTCGAACGAATTGGTATAAAAGTTTTCCAATGTTACGGTTTGTCAGAAACAAGTCCTATTATTTCTGTGGATAGAGGAAACGATAGAAAACTTATGTCTGTCGGCCCTGTTTTAGATTCTTATGATGCCAAAATAGATTCTGAAACAGGAGAATTAATGGTTAAGGGGCCATCTGTCATGAAGGGTTACTACAAAAATCCTGAAAAAACTGCTGAAGTTCTTGAACCTGATGGATGGCTTCATACAGGTGATATCGGTGAATTCGATTCAGATGGTAGACTTTATATCACAGGTCGAATTAAAAATATGATTGTTCTATCAGGTGGTAAAAAAGTTTTCCCTGAAGAAGTTGAAGCGGTTTTAGAACAAGATGAAAACTTCTCTGAAGTTTGCGTATTTGGTGCAAAAAGAACCTCAGGAGCAAAAGACGGCACAGAAGAAATTATGACTGTAATTGTTCCGACAGATGAAATTCTTGCAAAATATAATAACGATGATGAATTACAAAGCTTTATTGTTCATGAAGTAAAAACGTTGTCTGTTCAGTTAGCACCATACAAACGTCCGGTGAATATTGTTGTTAGAAAAGAACCTCTTCCACGTACTGCAACCCGTAAAGTTAAACGTAAGGTTGTGAAAGAACAAATAATGTCAATGGTGTAATACTTAGTGGACAAGGAAATAGGGCTATAAGGGTAAAGAAGGCTCTAAGGCTCTGCGGCACTAAGATCTTTACGTTTCTATCAATTACGTCATTGCGAGCGGACGCGAAGCAATCCAGCCGATTTAATTGTCGACATAGCAATGACGATCTCTTTTTATTATTATCCATGTCATTGCGAACGGGTTTTGAGAAATTGTTCTTCAAGTTTGACAATAGTCTCCAGTGTCGCAATCCCTGACAAGTCTCACCATTTTCTAATTTGTTAGGGATTACTACGTCACTTCGTACAGACGTTTGTCCTTCTTGTTCAACATTGTGACTCGTAATGACATGTATTTGTTTTTGTAGATCCCTCAGGATGACTGCATCTACTTCCAAGGATAAGAATTTTCAATCTTCCAACCTGCACGACGGATTTTTTCGGCACAACAATAACCTTCACCTTTATTTGAACATTCTTCACTAATATCTGTATCTGTTTTTTCATAGCAATAACATCTGATTCCTCCGCCATCTTCTTCAACTCTTGATAAGAAAAAGACATCTTTCCCAAATTTATTAGGCCCTTGGGAACCATTTATATCAAGAATAATAAGTCTTGACAGTTGATTTGCATAGTTGCTTCGAATATTGAACATGTAACCGTCAAAAGTCAAAAATGTCGCCCCATTAGGGTGAATTATCATAGTGCCTATATCGTTATTATTAATTGTTTTGTATGGTGTGTTGGATTTATAATTGCAGCCTGAATAAGTGTCACAGTATTGCAATATTTTGAGATATGGTGCCCAATATTTATTAAAATAGTCTTTGGAATTCATTTCAAAGGACTCTTCTAATGTAGGTTCTCCAACATCATCATAAGATAGCTTGTATGCTTGGTTTAAGTAAGAAATAGCTTTTTCTATTTTGGTAACTGTTACTTTCTTTTGGTGATTTGAGATTAACGTCGGTATCGTCATTGCTGCAACTATTCCAATTATGCCAAGAGTGATGAGGGTCTCAGCAAGAGTGAAGGCTATTTTCTTATTAAGGGACAAGGAAATAGGGCAATAAGGGAATAAGTCCTTTACGTTTTTAGCGTCATTCTGAGCGTAAGCGAAGAATCTACTCTCAAATGTTTGTAGATCCTTCGGGCTATTGCCCTCAGGATGACGACATTTTTTGTCATTGTAAGTATTGAAGCAATTCCCCGTATTTTCACCCCTCCTCGAAATCAAAGATTTCGGTCCTCCCTCAAGAGGAGGACATGTTGCTTTAAATAGACTCTGAATCACCGCACTCGCACTAAACGGATACGGTTCCGCCTTACATCCTCTGCTCGTGCTGTTCAGAGTGATATTGGTGTAATTCGTTTTATTGTTATCTTTCATTTTTACATCCTTTCTTTTTTGTTCTAAATGGGGTTAGGGTCACGTCACCCTGAATAGCAAGAAAATTTAGTGCTCATACTTCACACAAATTTTCTAAGCTTTCAGAATGACATAAAAAATGTAACGAACTTATTTCCCTGTTCCTTTTTCCTTATTCCCTTAAAATTTTTCTTCATTTTTATATCCTTTCTTTTATTACGTAATGAACTTATTTCCCTATTCACTTTTTGACCCTAAAAAATTCTCCGTTTCTGATTCTGCCAAAATATCTGTTCTAATATTAGCACAGCTTGTTCTTAATTTAGCACTAAAATTTAAAATATGCAAGACGGATACTTGAAGAACAAAAAAAATTTGCAAAATGTTTTGTCAAAAATTATCAAAATGCATAGACAAAAACAAAATAAATCTATTAGTTTGATTTCTGACGAAATCGGAATGACTAAATCAATGTGGGCTGATTTAGAAAAAGCTATTAAAGACCCCCAAATCTCGACTCTATGGAGAATTTCAGAAGGGTTAGATATCCCGTTATCAACTATTATTATTGAACTTGAAAAAGAATTAGGAACAGATTTTACTCTAATTGGAAAATAAAAAACGGGTCATCAAAATATTGTGACCCATTTTTATTTAATTATATATTTTTTTATGAACTACTTTATTGATTTTGTTTCAATAAAATCTGTATTTGGAGTGAATTCAGATTTTTGAGAAGCCATATCCAATTTGTTCACAATACTTGCACGCTTTTTACGGAATAACATATCGACAAAAGCTTCCAATCTTGTTACAAAACCTGCTTCTCCTGTTTGCTCATCAATAGTCAAATTCAAAAGAGGTTTCCCGAATTGTTTTGCTCTTCTTGTAATTCTTTCAACCATCAATGAATCAGGCCCGCAACCAAATGCTGTAATAGTAATTACACCATCGACTTTATTATCTTTTAAATAATGTCCGGCACTACCGGTCATCTCATCTTCGTTTGCCCAATACTTTTCATTGCCTAAACTTACAATTCCTTCATCAAGTTGTTCTGATGACAATTGTAATGATGTGCAAACTTTAACATCCATTTTTTCCAATTTATCGAAAATTTTCATACACACGCGTTCATCATAAATATTGTATCCATGACCAACAAGTGCGATTGAAATAGGATATTCTTTTGTTGTATTAGAAATTACGACTTTGCCTTGTAGAGCATAACTTAAAGCTTTTGAATAAGGCATACCTGATTTTGTCATAACATAAAAATTGTTATAACATCTCCAACCTGCTTTTGAAGCTTTTTTGATAAGTTTCATATCTGTAATTCCAAAAGGTTTTACTGTTTCAGCTAGAAATTCATAAAGACCTTGATTTTTTTCAGACTTATCAAGAGTTGCTTCTACCATTGTAAAAGGTTCTTTAACAACGTTTCTAACCAAATCAGGCAATCCTCTGATTTTTGAACAGTTATAAATTTTTGAATCAATAGATTGTAAAGACGGAACTAAAATCTTATCAACACCTTTGTGAATAAGATTTAAAATGTGTCCGATATAAACTTTAATCGGCAAACAAGTTTCTGTAACGACCAAAGCCGCACCATCAGACATTGTTTGTTTTGTAGTTACATCTGATAATATTATTTTTATACCCAAATCATTAAAAAATCCGTAATAGAAAGGGTAATTGTTGTAAAAGGACATTGCTCTTGGAATGCCGATAACTTTTTCTTCTGATTTTGTATTAGTCATGCTTCTATCCCTAATAATTTTCTACTATATATATAATAGCCCAAAAAAAATTTTTTTAACCCTTTTTGAAGATTTATTTACTATTTTGAATAAAATAGCGAAATTAAAAAATATCTGTTAATAAAACTTAATATTTGAACAATAAAAAGGCAATTTTTTAAACACAAAATACTTTAATTATATATAAGGAATATCTAGGATATATAAATTTCTTAAACACAGGAACAGGATAACAAATCAATAGGGAGGACACCGAATGGGCATTGGTGCTGAAGATTACATCGACAAGATGTTAGTACAGAAATATCAAGAAGAAAAAGTTGATAACCACGATGCAGTAGAATCAATGGTTGACCCAAATAAAATGTTAGAAGCAATGAATGATTATGCAGCAACAGTTCGTAATATGATGGAACTTCGTCAAAGATTGAACATTGCATGTTATGCTATAAACGCTCGAACCGCAAGGTATCAAAAATCTATGGGACAACAGTAAAAAGTTTTGTGTCGAATTAAATCTATTTTTGATAAAATAGATTTAAGGAGGCATACACCATGGGAAAAATTATCCTCGGCTCAGCATCTCCAAGAAGAGCCGACATATTGAAAAAACTAAAATTGGATTTTGAAATTATTCCGTCTTCGTATGTTGAAAAGCATGATAGGACGGATTTCTCTTATGATTTTGTTGAAAATCTTGCTTATAACAAGGCTCTTTATGTTGCAAAAGAATATCAAAACGAATCAAGGCTTGTGATAGGGGCGGATACAATTGTTGTTATTGGGAATAAAATTCTTGAAAAACCAAAAGATTATGAAGAAGCTAAAAAAATGCTTTCAGAACTTTCAGGCAAAACTCATTTTGTAGTAACAGCAATCGCGATTGTTAATTCAAAAGACCTCAACTATAAAATCAAATCAACAACAACTTACGTTACATTTAAAAAACTTACCCAAGAACAAATTGATTTTTATATAACAAATTACAAACCGTTTGACAAAGCCGGAGCATACGGAATTCAAGAATTGCCGGACGGTTTTGTAGAAAAAGTTGACGGTGATATTGATAATGTCATCGGACTACCTTCAAAAACATTATTGGAACTGTTAAAAAACATTGGATAACGATTGACAAAAGTAAACACAACGTAAATAATATTAATATATTGGATTGGTTATTTAGAGATTGGGAATAAGCATGAAAAATTTTTTTAATGGAATGAAGAAAAAGGGACAAGAAAATAAGAATTTTTTAGAAGATATCATACATGCCATTACGAGGAAAACGAACCGAGCAGAGTGCGGAGCTGTCTGCCAAAACGATAGGCTGTCCGCAGGACGTCTCGTTTGTGGCGAGGTGAATTGTCAGACAGAAATACAGGATGACGCAATTAATAAAAGCGTAACGAACTTATCCCCTGATTTCCCTATTTCCTTTTCCATTAAAAAGAAACTAGATTCTTCGCCAAACGCACTCGCATTAAACGGATACGGCTTCGCCTTAATGCTTAAGCTCGTGCGGCTCAGAATGACGGCTTTCACATTAGTAGAAGGTGCTACGCACGTAGATTTGCCACTAACAAAGGTGAAGTTTGCTTTTACATTAGCCGAAGTCCTCATCACTCTTGGCATCATCGGAGTTGTGGCAGCGATGACAATTCCTGTCTTGTTTTCTAATATCAATAATGCAAAATTCCGAAATCAGTATAAGAAAGCTGTATCAACTCTAAATCAAGCAGGATTGACGGCTCAGGCTAATTATGAATATAATTTTGCAGGTGCAAATGCTTTATGCGGAAATGATAAAACAATTGCTGCTGCTCAAAATCCTGAAGTAACAATGTCTTTTTGTGCAATTTTTAATTCGACTCTTAAAGCTAAAACTTACAACGGAAAAGTCGGTGACTTGCAAAAAATGAGCAATGGAAGAGCTGATGGAACTTATGAATTAAAAGTAAGAGATGTCATAAATGATGATTATAAAAATTATTTGTCATATTCTTTAGCTGACGGGACTTTGATTGCGTTTGATCCAAATGCAAGAAATTGTGAACTATCTATAGGGAATAGAATAACTCAGGATATGTTCTCAGGTCCTGTAAATGGAAATGATTTGTCACATTGCCTTGGATTTATTGACGTAAATGGAGTTACATTACCAAACACTGAAGTAAGATGTACATCTGGCGAGAATAGAGTAGGTTCAGGTTCTGGGTGTATTGTTACAAATAATGCAGGACATTTGGCAGATGTTTTCCCTATTGTATTTCACGATGCGACTGTAGAACCGGCTTCCGGTGCGGCTCAATTTATTTTAGATTCTTATAAATAAGTGGTAAAACAGATACACTCAAGGGGCTGAGAAAATCTCAACCCCTTGTTTTATAGCAGCTAAAAGAGTACCAGTAAAAACACTTTATAAACTTTTTATTAAACCATACCTTCTTTTACAGCTTTAACGGCTGCTTGAACTCGGTCGTTTACACACATCTTTTGCAAAATTGAACAGACGTGAGCTTTTGCAGTATGAACACTGACAATTAATTCTTTTGCAATTTCGGTGTTGCTTTTCCCTGCAACAAGGTGATTTAGAACTTCTAATTCTCTTTCTGTTAACGGAATTCTTGTATGTTCAGAAACTTTATGTCCTAAAAGTCCTTCATTATCTACTTTTGGCATAGCTTTTAGTGCAAGGTTCGCAACAACAGAATCAATCCAACAAACACCTTGTGATACATCACGAATTACATCAGCAAGTTTTGACGGATCAATATCTTTCAGACAATAAGCATTGGCTCCTGAACTTAGTGCTGCAACAACTTCTTCCTCTCGGTCATGGGAAGTTAGTGCAATAATTTTTATGCTTTTAGAAAATTCTTTAATCTTAACCATTGCTTCAATCCCGTTCATTTTTGGAAGTCCCAAATCCATTAAAACAACATCCGGGTTTAGCTTTTCAATCTGTTTTAATCCCTCAATTGCATCTTCGCATTCTGCAATGACTTCCATATCAGGATTTGTGTTCAGTGCACAACGCAAACCTACTCTTGTTAATTTAAAATCTTCTACTATCACGATTGAAATTTTCTTTTGTGTGTTCGTCATAATTTAGTTCTCCAATTTTATTATCATAACCCCTTAGGTTACTTTCACTGTATAACTTAAACTCCCAAATTCTATTAGCTAACTAGGTAGTATTAAAAAGATTTGCATAATAAAAATTTTCTTATGGTATAATTTTTATATAATAGGGAGATATTTATGTTAGAGTTTTTATTTGGAAAAAAAGAGCAGGAAACTGCAAAAAATGTAGACTTAAATAAAATTTATGAAGAGTTGAAAAAAGCCTATCCGTTTGACAGTATTCCGGAATTGAGAAAAAAATACTTGTCCATGCATATCCAAAAGTATGGATATTTAACATACTCTTTTCATAAAGCTCAAGAAGAATTGACAAACGAAGAAACATTATTTGCCCTTGAAGAAAAATGGAAACAAAACAATGTTTTCAAAAACGGAAAATTTTCATACAAACAAAATCAAATAAGTGTCCTTGCTCGTTATCAGGAAAAATCTTCTGATTGGTTTAAAAAAGAAGGTCATAATATAAAACTTCTTAACCTTGCAGCCCTTGGCAACGGGAATGAATCAAAAGAAACAGGGAAATTCTTTGATTGGTTAAAACAACTTTTAATTCTTCCGACCGGGAACTTAGAAAACGGAATTTATAATACAACTATTTATTTAATCCCGTTTCATCCGAGAGAATTCGGTTGTGCTTATCTTCCAAAAAGCAGTGAAGTAAGTTCTAAACTGAAAGATGAATATATTGAAGAAATAACAGGTCTTGACGCTAAAGGACAAGTTCAAGCATTCATTGAAATGGCTCAACTTGCAGGTCATCCGGTTATTTATGATATTTTGCCTCAAACAGGAAGATTTTCAAAATTTGTACTTGCAAATCCGCAAGTTGCACGTTGGTATGATATAACAGAACTTCAAAAACAGTTGAAAGCAAAAGTAAATGAAGTTGCGGAATTTTTATCAAAAGACCATGATCAAGATGATATTCAAATTGCTAAAGATGTTTATATCCAAAGATTAGAAGGAAATTCAGGTGAATTGAGTCCTGCCTTTCAAGAAATTTATAACAACTTTGAAGGCATAATGATTGAACATAAGAAGAAATTTTCAAATTCAATGCTTGAACATTCTTATCAATTGAAAATTCAAAAACGAGTTCGTGAAATAGTTGCAAAAGTTCATGAATTTAAAAATGATAAACAAAAACTTGAAGAAAAAGATATTACAAAACAAATTGATACAATCCAAGCTCTGATGCTTGAAGGTTTGTGGCCGGCACCGGGTGGAGCATGGTGTTCTGCGGGAGTTCCTGTTTATGATGGAATGAGCGAATGTGGCGGATATCCTTTATTCAAACATTTTGACTTCAAAGGGGATGATGTTACGGCATTTGCAAACCTTGATTGTCAAACTCCATACTATTTCGTAAATCTTGAAAATGGGAAATATAATGAAGATGTAATTGATTTATTCATCGAAAATATGAAAAAACTTCAACAAGATTACAATTTTGACGGTTTCAGAGTTGATCATATAGACCATATTGTAGATGAGGTTTCAGAACAAAACGGCAGACCGATTAGCTATCGTGCCCCTCGTTATGTTTTGAAGAAGTTGAACATTACAATGAAAAAGAAAATTCCTTATTTTGCAACCCTTGCAGAATATATGTTATGGGATAATTTCTACAAAGAATATCACGAAGATATGAAGTTTGATGTTCTTTGGGGAAATGATATCATTTCACAATTTGATAAAACTCCGGAAAAAATTACCGAAGATAACCAATATTTAACAAATTATAATATCAAATTCAAAAAAGGAAATATGCTTTCAATCTTGAAAACTTATAACAATCAAGATGGGGAATTCCATTGTATAGACCAATATCCGGGGCAACTTGGTGAAAGAGGAGCTTTATACAAATGGGCAAAATATAAACTTCTCCCTGGAGGAAAATATGCTCAACGTCCGGTGATGTACGCAGACGGAGATGAAAGCTATACCCAAGGAGGTTTGGAATACACCATTGGAGAAGAAGTTGCAATGTCTAGAGCTGACAATGAAGATTTCTATGCAAAATTTGATGCTATTGACCGTTTTGTAAAAAATAATAGCATTATAACAGATGGTGAAGCTCAAATTATTGTTGATGATGAAGACGGTTTTAGTGCATGGTTAATCACAAAAGAACCAATGAAAACAGCTTATCTTGTTGTATCTAACCACAAATACCCGACTGAAAAAGTTACAAGAACAGCAGCAACCGGTGAAAATTATAAAGAAATTGTTGAAGGTTACGCTATTTTTGACAAGCAAATTCACATTCCGGGGGATTACAATTTAAAATCAGAATATGTGTTAGGCGAAAAAGATTACAAGGCTCAAGAAGTTGAAAATACAGACACTTTACACTTCGAAAAACTTGAACCGAGTGAATTCAAAATCTTTGAACTTGAACGAGGCTAAGGTATAATATCACTATGAGAATAAGAAGATTAACATATTTTGATTATCCAAAATTGAAGAAAATGATTTCATATCTTTGCAATGACGATAATGACAAGTTGGCAAAATCAATAATGGAAGAACCAATCGGACTTGTCAATGCAATGCTTCCGCTTAGTTTGAAATTTAAATCTGAATCTTTTATTCTTGTAGAAAATCATGAGATTTTAGGGTTGATAACAACAATTAAAACCCCTGGAAATCCATATAAAATAAATATTACAAGGCTGATTTTCAAGGAAAATTTGTATGATGTCGGGAAGCAACTTGTTGAATTCATTATCCAAAAATTTGGTGCAAAAGGAGCAACTTCTTTCACCGTAACAATAGATGAATGTCATGATGAATTGTTTAATCTGTTTATTAATGGTTGCGGATTTAGACAATGTGCATCAGAAACTCTTTGGAAAATCGAAAAGCCAACTCCGGAAAAATCTCCGCTACATTGGCGATATGCCCAAAACTCTGACTCAAAAGCAATAGAAGATTTGTATAATAACGAAGTTATCAATATGTATAAACCTTCACTATTAAGAGATAAAAAGGAATTTCAGGATCCGATTTTTGAAGGATTTGTTGATTATTACAAAACAAGATTTGTAATAGAAGAATGTAATAAGATTTTAGGATATTTCTCAATTACAACGAGAGATAATTTGAACTATATTTTGGATATTACAACAAATAGCGGTTATGACTTTAATTATGACGATATTATTAATGTAATGTTGTGTGAAATTGCAAGGAAGAAAAGAGCTTTTTATCCATTGGTTAAACAGAAAAAATATATTAAAAATTCCGAAAAATTGGGTGATTATTTAAAGGGCAAAGGCTATAACCAAATCCAAACACAGCAGATACTTGTTAAAGATTTTTATAAGCCGATAAGAGAAGAATCATCAGCTTGGAAAGTTTTCATCCTTGGCGAAAACCAAATTACTACTAATTAAAATTTTTACTTATCAAGGATTGAAAAATTTTCCCCTAATTTATTTTCTAAACACTTAAATATTTCAGATAGTGGCGTGTCGATAGCTTCAGACAGCCTCCATAACATAGATAATTTAGGGTCAATTAGTCCATTTTCAATACGGGATAAATTACCTGCATCTAAATCATATTCATAGCAAAACTGAAGTCGGGATTTGTTCTTATTTTTTGCTTGCCTAAAACTATTTATAATATTCCCAAACTCCTTGTTCAGTTGTAAAGTTTTATGACTTTTGTATTGCATACATACATAATTACACAGTATAATGGATTCGCTATGTATGAATACATAAGCATTAAAAGAAAGGAATAAAGTATGAAAAATAAAAATAAATGAATCACACTAATGTCATTCTGAAAGCTTAGAAAATTTGTGTGAAGTATGAGCACAAAATTTTCTTGCTATTCAGAATCTATCAATGTTGATTAAATAACAAATCAAATGGATAGACCCTGAATCCGCACTTCGCTTTCGCTCGTGCTGTTCAGGGTGACGTGACCCTAACCCTATTTAGAACAAAAAAGAAAGGATGTAAAAATGAAGAAAATTTTTAAGGGAATAAGGGAAAAGAAAGCTGCCTTCACCCTAGCTGAAGGTGCTACGCACGTAGATTTGCCACTAACAAAGGTGAAATTTGCATTTACATTAGCAGAGGTATTAATCACCCTTGGCATAATCGGTGTGGTCGCAGCATTAACTATTCCGGGACTTATAAATCACTACAAAGCTCAAAGACTCAGGACGCAGTTCTTGGAAGCTTATTCTATTGTGCAACAAGTGTTCAAACAAATGGAAGCTGATGATGTTTCTTTAGATCCGACAACTTATCCAACAGGTCAATTTTATAAAACCTTTATGAAATATCTAAAAGGTGCAACCGATTGTAATAGAAAGAAGTTTTTGCCTTGTTATTATTTTGATTCGGATGATAGAGATGAAAATTTTGCACCATATAAATCTTTGGATGGTAAAACAAATGTTCTAGGTCAAAATTTTGATGATGGACAAATTGCTTTAAATAACGGAATGTTAATAATGTTTGAAAATTATGCTTCAGATGTTACCGGTGGAGATTCAAACAGACTTTGGGTCTCTGTTGATATAAACGGATATAATAACAAACCAAATCGTTGGGGATATGATTTATTTACATTCCAATTCTTGGATGGAGAACTAAGGACAATGGGAAGTACAGGAACAGCATTCACTAATATGAATGCGTACTGTAATCCCGAAACGACAAATCCGGCTAACGGAATTGCGTGTGCTAGCAAGGCAAAAACGGATACTGACTATTTTAAAATTTTAGTCAAAACGGTTAAATAATCGGTGAAAATGGGCTTGTTTCATTTGCAAAAATGATTTCAACATCTTTTCCGATAATTCTTTCAAAAACAGGAAGGATTAAGATTTCAGACTCAAAATGTCCTATATCATAAACGACAATTTCACTATCAAGAGCGGTGTGGAATTTCAAATCGCCTGTTACAAGGCAATCCGCACCGAGCTCTTGGGCTTCTTGTATAAATTCAGTCCCACTTCCTGCACAAAAAGCAATAGAGTGTAACGTTTTTAAATTATTGTTATTTACAATGCGTGCGTTTGGTGAAATTTTGGCTATTTTTTTTGAAAAATCTGAAACAGAAATTCCGTTAGGAAAAGCTACAAATCTCAAAAATTCATGGTTAATTTTTTGTTTGTATTTTTCCAACCCAAGCGTTTTTATGATTGTATCTGTTGTTCCACCGTTTGCTTTATCCATATTTGTGTGAGCACAGTAGATATTTATATCAGGGTGAAAATCTTTTGAAACTAAATCCACATCAACACAAAACATTGGGTGATGAGATATCAATATATCACAATTTTGGGTTTTGGCTTGTTGAATAGTGCTTTTTGTCGGGGTTAAACAAAGCATTATTTTAGAAACGTTGTTACAATTCGGATTATCAACAATCCAACCGGATGCATCCCATTTTTCAGAGGTTTCAAGTGGTGCAAAATTTTCTATTCGTTTTGTGATTTCATATTTGTTCATTTTGTTATAAATTCCAAAATTTTTCGAGCTATAACTGTTTTTGGAGCTTTTTCAAGCGGAGTAATTCTTCCATTTTTATCTAAAATCATTACTTCATTATCTTCAGATGAAAATCCGATGTCTTTTCTTGAAATATCATTGGCGACAAGGAAATCACAGCCTTTTTTTTGAATTTTCGTTTTGGCATTTTCTGATAAATTTTCACTTTCGGCACAAAATCCGACAATAATTGGTGCTTTTGCTAGAGAAGCAGCCATTTTCTTTTCGCACAAATTTTTTAATATATCCGGATTTTTGACAAGTTCTAGAGTCAAAGTATCTTCTTCTCCTTTTTTCATTTTTTGAGTTGAGTAATTTTTGACTCTATAATCTGCTACTGCTGCTGCCATAATAATTATATCCGCTGTTTCAAATTCTGAGTTCACAGCATCTTGCATATTTTGAGCAGATTTAACTTTTGTTATTTTATAAGGTGCTTCAAAATTTTTTGTTGTTATCAAGACGGTTTCAGCTCCCATTGAATGAGCCGAATCAGCTAACGCTTTTCCCATTTTGCCTGAAGAATAATTCGAAATATAACGAACAGGGTCAATATCCTCAATCGTACCGCCTGATGTTATTACAACCTTTTTACCGTTTAATTTTTGAGTATATTGTAAATTTTCAACAACCGCATCAAAAATCTTATCTAACGAACACAATCTACCTTTACCTAAGTATCCGCAAGCTAAAAAACCACTTTCAGGTTCAAGAATTTCAACCCCTTTTGCTTTTAGTTTTGCGATATTTTCTTGGATAATCGAATTGTTCCACATATTGCAATTCATTGCGGGAGCGATAACCATTTTTTTTGAGAAAGCACATGCAATTGAGGTTAAAAGATTGTCTGCAATTCCTTGTGCTATTTTAGAAATCGTATTTGCAGTTGCGGGAGCAATTAGCATTATATCGGCTTCATCAGCTAAAGATATATGTTCAGGCTTCCAGTTTTTTACATCAAATTCTTCCACATAAACTTCATTTTGACTTAAGTTTTGAAGAGTTAGTTTTGTTACAAAGTTCAGCGAATTCGGAGTACAAACTACTCTTACATTCGCCCCTTGTTTTTTGAATTTGCGAATAAGTTCACACATTTTGTATGCAGCAATTCCGCCTGTTATACCTATTAAAATTGTTTTATTTTCAATCATTTTATTTTTATTAAAGAAGTTCTTTTCTTGTAATATTTTCAATCTCAGAAATTGCTCGTTCCAAATCATCATTCACTACAATGTAGTCATATTGTTTGGAGCGTTCGAGTTCTGTTTTAACTAAATCTAACCGTTTTTGGATTGTTTCTTCATCTTCTGTGTGACGACCACGCAAACGATGTTCAAGTTCTTCAACACTTGGCGGTGCGATAAAAATCAAAACAGCCTCAGGCATTTTCTTTTTAACTTTCAATGCCCCTTGGGTTTCGATTTCTAGAATAATATTCATTCCTTCTTCAAATTTTTGATTTATATACTTCTGTTTTGTCCCATAAAAATTTCCGGCAAATTGAGCATATTCAAGGAATTTATCTTTTTTTATGCAGTCTTGAAATTCTTCTTGCGTCAAGAAAAAATAATTAACACCATCAACTTCCCCAGGACGAGGTTTTCTTGTAGTGCACGAAACAGAAAGCATAAAATCTTTCGAATTTCGATTCATAAATTCTTTTAAAACGGTGCCCTTACCAACTCCTGAGCATCCGGATATTACAAATAATTTTTTATTCATAGATTGATTATACAATGAAAAAACTAAAATGATTTGTATTTAGTTGCAAATTTTTTACATTTTTCATCGCAATTTTGAACTCTAACAAAAGAAAGCCCCGCAAGTGCGGGGTAAAATTTTTCTAGGAATTAGGAATAGGAATTTTCTCTCATTTATTTAAACGGAATTTAAATTTTCTCTCTTAATATCTCTCGTGTTTATTTAATGTTTTCATATATATAAAGTATATAAATAGTATCTAATTTCAAGAAAGGCTTAAATCGTTACAAATGTTAATATTTATTTCCAAGGATAACTTTTATCAATCTCCCAGCCGGCACGTTTTATTTTTTCAGCACAAGCATAGCCATTTGAAAGATTTGTACCATCTGAAGAGCACAATTGTTCAATTCTTCGGGCATTAAGTTCTGAACCATAAGGAATAACAACTCCTCCTTTTTCTCCATCTTCTTTTCTTTGAAGGACGAATACATCTTTTCCTATCATATTAGGAGCTTTGTCACCATTTATGTCTACAAAAATCTCTCGAGCCGGATAAGTCATATCTCCACCTGAAGTTCTAATAGTGTAGAAAAAGCCATCTGCCGTAAGAAAAGAAGTTCCTGCCCCAAACTCTGTGACAACTATCCAAGGTTTATTTGTATAATTCAGGGTGTCAAAATATGTTTTACTATATCCGCAAGCCCTAGCTGTTGGACAATAATTTAAAACTTTTACATAAGGAGCCCAATATTTTTTGAAATAAGCTTCTCCTCCCATATCATAAGCTTCTTGAGCACTTGGTTCTCCTACATCATCGAAAGATAATTTATAAGCTTGATTTAATACAGAAATTGCACGTTGAAGTTTAACAACAGTTTGCTTTTTCTGATGAGCTGTTATTAAAGTCGGAATTGTCATTGCTGCAACTATGCCAATTATTCCAAGGGTGATGAGGACTTCGGCAAGGGTGAAGGCGAATTTCTTTTTAAGGGAAAAGGAAATAGGGCAATAAGGGAATAAGTTCTTTACAGTTTTATTATCCATGTCATTGTGAGGAGAAATTTCGTTATTATTTGTAATTTTGTGTACGAAGCGACGTAACAATCCCTGACAAGTTTCACCATTTACTAATTTGTTATGGATTACTACGTCACTCTGTGTTTCTGCCTGACACTTCACCTCGCCATAAACGTGACTCCGTGTCTGCCAAATATGTCCTGCGGACAGCCTATCGTTTTGGCAGACAGCTCCGCACTCTGCTCGGTTCGTTTTCGTAATGACATGATTTTGTGTTTGTAGATACTTCGGACTATCGTCCTCAGTATGACGTTTAATATCTTCTGTAACGAACTTATTTCCTTGTTCCTTTTTCCTTATTCCCTTAAAATTCTTTTTCATCTTTATATTCCTTTCTTCTTAAATTTTGTAAGGTGTCACCTTACATATTTGTTAATATTATTGAGTCAAAATGAATTTATGTCAAGGCTTATGAAATTAGGGCAAAATATTAAGTTTTATCGAAAGCAGAAAAATTTATCTCAAAATGAATTCTCAGAAATGATAAATTTTTCAAGAGAACATCTTGCCTGCATTGAAACCGGTAAGGAATATATAAGTTTGAGAAAATTATTTTTGATTGCGGATACTTTAGACGTTCCGTTATCTAAGTTGATTGATTTTGATTAGTTTGTAACAAAATATTAACAACTACTACAGTTGTCCTAAAGTTTTAGAGATTTATTCCGATTGAATATTTGTAAGGAAACAAAGGGATAAGTCTAATGAGTCTAAATGTAAACTACAATTCATTATACAAAAAAGGTATTGATACCTCTGTATTAAAAGACGTATCTCAAGAAATCTTACGCCGTGCAGCTCAAAAAAGTTCTCAATACACTAATTCAACTGCAACAACAAATCAAGTTAATACATTTGCAAAACCTCAAGAATTGGGAGTTGATTTGTATCAAGGAAGAGTTGAAACATCTGTTCAAAAACAAATCGCAATGAACAATTCTTTCCAATACAATTTTAATCAAACAACTCTTCAATCTATTCAATATCTAAATTCTCAAGCTGCTATTCATAATAAAATTGATGGAAAATACATGCCTGCTCTTAATAATGTTGTTACTGAAACTCAAAAAGTCGCAGAAACTCATTCAGGTGTTAATGTTGCAAGTATTTTTACGGCAGAAGCTTCTAAAGACAAAGACGGTTCAAATCCTTTTTATCACGGCGAACTTCTTAACGGTTCAAAAAAGGATGAAAAACACGATGCGGACTCTTTAAAAAGTATTTTTTCATAATAAATGAATTCCTCAATAATAATTTTCCTTTTTCTTGTTTACATAATATTTTTTTCATTTAATATCTCCCAAATTGGGGGATATTTTTTTATCCAACAGGAGGTTAAATTCTTTTTAATACAAAAGTAATATCTAATTGTTCAGAAAGGTTAGGGATATTATGAAAAATAACATTTGGTTTGTTGTTGCGTGTGTATTAGTTTTCTTTGTCGGATACAATATGAATAATGTAGCTGTATCGTTTCCGAAATATAAAGTTGCGGTTGTTGATGTATCGACTGTTTTGACAAATTCACAAGAAATTCAAACTCTTAAAAGGTCTCAAGACAAGCAGATGTCAGAACTCAACACTTTGATTTCGAAAGCTCAAAATGAAATAATAAATGAGCATGATCAAACTAAAGCCGCTCAAATAGAAGCCACTTATAGAAAAGAGATTGAAAAGAAAAAGAATGATATGGATCAGGAGTACAATTCAAAAATAACCTTGATAAATTCAAAGATTAAAACATTGATATCAAATGAAGCTAAAAAATCAAATTACAACCTTGTTTTGCCGACAGGAATGGTAATATCGGGAGGGGAAGATATTACGGATGATATAGTTAAAAAGATGAAATAATTATTGTATGTCTGTAAAATGCTATTCCATTAATAAATTTAGGAATAGCATTTTTGTTTTTCCTCTAATTATTTGATACAACTTTTTAATCATTATGCTAAAATAGTAGACGGAAGAAAGATTATAGGTTTTAAGAATTATGGAAGAAATTTTACAGCATATACAGGAAGTTTTAGGCGTTCCTGCTTTTTTGATAAATCATTGTGATTTTTTACCGCAATATATTAAGGAATCATTGATTGCAAGTATTAATTTTATTCCATGGTTGTATGTTTTATATTATGGAATTGAGTTATTAGAAAGGTTTTTCTTGACTCATATCAATTTTTTAATAAGACTTATTCAAAAGTTAGGTCCATTGTTTGGGGTTACGATTTCTGTAATTCCGGAATGCGGGTATCAGGTTATTGCAAGTACATTCTATTCAAGAAAAATGATTTCTCGAGGAACACTTTTGGCATTTTATATTTCTTGTTCAGATGATGCTTTGCCATTGTTGTTTATGGATTTACATAAAGCTTTTGTGATAATTCCGATTGTTGTTATTAAAATAATTGTTGGTGTTTTTGTTGCTTATTCCGTTGATATAATTGCTGCAATTTTTCATAGAAAAAAACAAATTATGGAAGATATCAATGCTATAAATACTGATTTGTATGAACCGGCATGTTGTCACCATAGAATACATACCAAGGAAAATCCTCCGTACTGGTGGATGCACCCATTGACTCATACTTTTAATATGTTTATGTTCACATTTTTGAGTTTGGCATTTATCAATTGTGCAATTCAATCTTTTGGTTCAGTTGATAATTTAGCAAATTACATTGGAATAAATACTCCATATCAGTTGATAGGAACAGCATTTTTCGGACTTATTTCAAATTGTGTAACATCTGTTGTTTTGGCTGTTGCTTATGTAAAAGGGATAATAAGTTTCCCTGCTTTGCTTTCCGGGTTGGTTTCAACAACAGGTTTAGGATTATTGACATTGGCTAAGCGTCAACAAAAAAGTGCTGACAATATTTTGATTTCGGTAATTCTTGTTGTCGTTGCTATTCTTGTAGGTTTGGCTGTATATTACAATATGTATGTAGTTGACTCGATAAAAGATTATTTCATTCATTAAATAGGATATAAATATGCACGAAGTATTACAGTTTATAATTCATGGATTTAATTTTTTAACAGAAATACCAGCTCATTTTATTGAGCCGATAAGTTTTTTACCCGATTGGAGCAAGGATGCATTGGTTGACAGCATAAATCTTGTTCCGTTCTTGTTTGTAGTATTTTTGCTTATTGAGGTTATTGAGCAATATTTTACAAAGAAAAAACATTTGTTTGTATTTTTCATTAAAAAAGTTGGTCCGTTATTTGGAAGTTTGTTTGCTTCAATTCCTCAGTGCGGTTTTTCGGTAATTGCAAGTACTTTATACGTTCGCAGGATTTTGAGCCGTGGAACTCTCTTGGCAGTTTATCTTGCAACATCAGATGAAGCTATCCCTGTGTTGTTGACTTATCCGAGTAAAATTTATTTAATACTTCCGATTATTTTTATAAAAGTTGTAATTGCTGTTGCGGTTGGGTATTTGGTAGATTTAGTTGTTACTTATAAAGCAAAAGAACCAACTCCGGTAAAGAATGAATTACCTACAGATATTGAAGTTGAACAAGAAACGGGTTGTTGTCATCACCATTTGGTAGATGCTTCAAAAACTAAAGATTTTTGGCTTCATCCATTGAAGCATACATTTAACATATTTGTATTTATTTTAATTGTTTCTCTTGTGTTGGCATTTTTGATATCAAAAGTCGGTACAGAAGAGAATTTGGCAAGGTATTGTTTGATGAATTCTCCAATTCAACCGTTTTTAGTATCATTGTTGGGTTTGGTTCCAAACTGTGCAATTTCTGTAATGCTGACGCTTCTATTTGTAAAACATACAATCAGTTTCGGGTCTTTAATTGCAGGATTGAGTACATCAGGAGGTTTAGGTGTTCTTGTATTGCTAACTAAAAACAATGACAAAAAAGATACTGCAATAATTATCGGCATATTGGTTTTGGTAAGTACGTTGGTTGGTTTGGCTTTTCAGTACAATTTGTTAAATATAAATCATTTGTTCGGATTTTTAGGTATTGATTTGTAAAAATTTGAGGCTTTTATATGCAAAAATCAGAAAAATTTCAAGAAGCATTTTCTTTACATCAAAACGGTAAATTAACCCAAGCAAGAGATTTGTATTTAGAAATTCTAAAAACAGAACCTCAAAATTCTGAAGTTTGGGATTTGTTAGGGGTTTTGTATTATCAGGTTAAAGAGTATATGGAAGCCGAATTATGTATAAAAAAAGCCATTGAAATTAAACCTGAGATATACTATTACGAAAATTTGGCAAAATTATATTTGGATAAAGGAGAATTTGACCTTGCAATTCAATATTACAAAGGTTTGAGTGAAGGTTTTCCAAAAAATTATGAATATCAATTCAACCTTGCTATGGCATACAAAAATCATCATGATTGGGGCAAGGCAAAAGAGTGTTATAAAAAGGCAATAGAATTAAATCCGAAAAGTCATGAATCCTATTTCAATCTTGCATATCTTTGTTTTAATGAAAATCGTCCGCAGGATGCTGTTGAATGCTATAAAAAAGCATTGGAAATTAAACCTGATGATTGGGAATCTTCTTACTTTTTAGGACTTGCTCAAATGCAAGTGAAGGATTATAAGGACGGATTAAAGAACTTCGAGTCCAGATTATGTCGATATAGTGCAATTGTATCGCAAGAAAAAACTTATCCGCATTTGATGAAAGAAAAACCGATTTGGACAGGTAAAGAAACGGATTTGAAAGACAAAATTTTATATACATATTATGAAGCAGGTTTTGGAGATGTATTAATGTTTTACAGATATATGCCTCAACTTGTATCAATGTTTAAAAAAGTTATTTTCAAATCGCAGAAAGAATTAGCATCATTATTCAGAGAAAATTCTTATGGTGCTGAAATAATGGAGTTGTATGATTTTGAAAAAGATGTTTATTTTGATTATCATCTTCCATTTTTGAGTTTGCCGTATACTTTAGGTATATCAGGAGAAGATACTTTTATTCATCATGATGACGGGTATTTAAAAGCTAATCCTGCCAAAATTCAATATTATAAAGATAGATATTTCAACAATGATAAATTTAAAGTAGGAATAAAATGGCAAGGAAATACTTTTTATGACAAGGAAAGAGTTCTGAAGGTTGAGGATTTTTTCAGATTGTTTGAACTTCCGAATACTCAGTTCTATTCTTGTCAAACATTTGAAGGCTCTGAAGAATTTGAGAAAATTAAAGACAAATATAATGTTATTGATTTAGGAAAAACATTTTCTAATTTTTCTGATACCGCAGGAGCCGTTGAAAATATGGATTTAGTCATCTGTAATGATACTTCTTTGGCTCATCTTGCAGGGGCAATGACAAAACCTTGTTGGGTATTACTTCCTTATATTTATAATTGGAGATGGCACACTGATTTGACAAAATGTGACTGGTACGATAGTGTAAAACTTTTCAGGCAAAAAGGTCATGGCGATTGGGATAGCGTTTTTAATCCGGTTGAAGAAGAATTGAGGAAATTAATTTGATAATAATTTGCTGATAATATTATTTTGTTTTATACTAAAACTACTATGAAAAATACAAGACAAACAAATATAAACATCCATAGAGATGCTTGGGTTGAAATTAATATTTCAAATTTAGAAAACAATATTAGAGAGATTAGAAAAAATGTACCGCAAGGAGTTAAACTTCTTGGAGTTGTGAAAGCCGATGCTTACGGTCATGGTGCAACTATGCTTGCTCCGACTATTTTAGCTAGCGGAATTGATATGCTTGGCGTTGCTTCAATTGATGAAGGTGTAGATTTAAGACAGGCTAAAATTGATTGTGATATTTTGGTTCTTGGAGCCGTTCCTGTTTGGGCAATTGAAAGTGCAGTGAAAAATAATATTTCAATTGCTGTTTTTACAGAAGAACATTTAAAAGCTTGTGAACAGACTTTCAATCGTACAGGTGTAAAACCGAAAGTTCATGTCAAAATTGATACAGGCATGAATAGAATAGGAGTTAGAGCAGATGCGGCTGTTGAATTTATTAAAAAAGTTCAGCAGTGTGATTATGTTGAACTTAAAGGAATTTTTTCTCACCTTGCGGCAGCCGAAGAACTCGATAAAGCAAAAGAACAAATTGCTAAATGGAATAGTGTAATTGATAATATTGATACAAAAGGTTTGTTATTGCATATTCTAAATACGGTTGGAACAATTTGTTATGATGTTCCGAATACAAATATGCGAAGAGTTGGAATTGCACTGTATGGTTTGTATCCTGATTTTCCTCAAGGTGTGGATTTCAGAAAACCTAAACTGAAACAATTGATATTTTTAAAAGGTAGAATTGTTAATATTCATACTGCAAAAGATGGTGAAGGCGTAAGCTATTGTCACACATATACTGCAAAAGGCGATAGAACAATTGCAACTGTACCTCTTGGGTATGCTGACGGAATTCCTCGTCTTTTGTCAAATAAGATTACGGGAACATTGAATGGTGTTGAAGTTCCTCAAGTCGGCAATATTACAATGGATCAAATGATGTTTGATATAACAGGAGTAGAGGCTGCTCCTGGTGATATCATTACACTTCTTGATGATGAAAAACATTCAATAGATGACTGGGCAAAAATTCTTAATACAATTAACTATGAATTGACTTGTCGTCTAAAAGTTCGATTACCAAGAGTATACACAAGATAACGAGGTCACAAAATGGAAGAATTTGATTTAGGTATTGTTGGTGGTGGGCCTGCTGGTTATACGGCAGCATTACACGCTGCAAAATTAGGTCAAAAAGTTGTGCTTTTTGAAAAAGATAATATTGGCGGTGTGTGCTTAAATAAGGGTTGTATCCCGACTAAAACAATTCTTCACTCTTCTGAATTATTTAAAAAGTTCCAAAATTCTCAAGAATTTGGGATATCATCAGATAATATCACCTTGGATTATTCGAAAGTAATTGAGCGAAAAAATAATGTTGTCGAAAAATTGAGAAAAGGTATTCAGCTTGCACTGAAAAATTCCAAAGTCGTAGTAATTAATTCAGAAGCTCAAATTAAATCTAAAACTGAAATAGAAGCAGGTGGAGAGCATTATTCTTGCAAAAAAATTATCTGTGCAATTGGTGCCCTTCCAAAAGTTATTAAGGGGTTAGAATTTGACAGTAAATTTTTGCTATCTTCAGATGATGTTTTGAAACTTGAAAAACTGCCCCAAAGTATTCTTATTGTCGGGTCTGGTGCTATTGGAATTGAATGGGCAAGAATTTTTTCAAATTTTGGAGTAGAAACAACAGTTGTAGAATTGGCACCTCATCTTTTGCCACTTGCAGATATTGAAATTTCAAAACGAGTAGAGCGAATTTTTAAAGCGAATAAGATAAAATTTTATACTCAAACCTCTATTAAAACTATTCAATCAGATAACGTTATATTGTCTAATGATGAAGTTTTAGCACCTGAAGTTGTACTTGTTGCTGTTGGCAGAACGCCTAATCAAGTCGAAAAAATTGAAGGTGTTACTTATATAGGAGATGTTTGTGGTGAAATTCAACTTGCACATTACGCAATAAAACAAGCAATTCAAGAGGTTGATAATATCCCATTTAACAAAACTCTTGTACCTTCTGTTGTTTATGGGTCGCCTGAAATTGCTTGGGTCGGTAAAAGAGAACAAGACTTGGCAGGCATGGATTATCAGAAGTCGCAATTACTTGTTTCCGCTCTTGGCAAAGCCCAAAGTGACGGAGAAACCGATGGAATAATAAAACTTCTGACTCAAAACGGAAAAATTGTTGGGGCTCATATTGTTTCGCAAGAAGCATCTGCACTAATTCAACAAATTACTATTGCAATGCAAAATGATATAACTGTTGATAAGTTAAAAGAAGTTTGCTTCGCCCATCCGACATATTCAGAAGGAATTTTTGAACTGTTGTTTTAAGTTGGAGCTAATGGCACAAGGAAATAGGTTCTTTACATTTTTATGTCATTCTGAAAACTTAGAAAATTTATGCGAAGGATGAGTATAAAATTTTCTTGTTATTCAGAATCTATCAATGTTGATTAAATAACAAATCAAATGGATAGACCCTGAATCACGCACTTCGCAATAGCTCGTGCTGTTCAGGGTGACACCTCGACACCTCTTACCTATCCCCTCCACTTTGCGGGAGGGGTAGAATTTCAATACGAATTATTATGAGTATTTGAAATTCTAGGGAGGGGGAATAAATTAAGCAATTGCGAAACTTGTTAGGGATTGCGACACTGGAGATTGTTGTCTAATCTGAAAGAATATCTTTTTAAAACCCGTTCGCAATGACATGGAGCGTCATACTGAGGACGGTAGTCCGAAGTATCTATGAGCACTTAAAAGTAGATTGACGCTAAAGATAAAAATCGTAATGAACTTATTTCCCTTTTCCTTGTCCCTTTAAATTACTATAGACTTTTTTATAAATTTTCTAAGCTCTCATAATGACATCTACATTTTATTTTTAAGTAAATTTTTAAAATATTCGGTGTCTGATTTTGCTAATGCAGCACAGGCAATTCCATTGAATTTATTTGCTTCTTTTGGGTTGCAGTATGTCTCAAAATCGGTATATGTAGTGCCTCTTTCACCCATTGCTTTTAATTCTTCGTCAATCAATTGAAATGCAAATAAATCATATCCCGCTCTATTAGGAGGGTTTCCGTACCCATTCAAATCGACAAAAATATATACAAAATCTCCCCAATTGGGGTTATCAATTAAAATTAGTGTCCCATCGGGTAAAACAATTTGTCCGTCTGTAAAATAATCTGTATCTAACGTATATTTTCCGTCTAAAGATTTGTATTTCTGAGATAAAAATCCGGTGCAAGGCAAAATATTACTTGTATTCTTATAGTATCCGCAAAAATGTGCTCCTTTAAAATAAATTTTAAATGTTTCGTAAAAAGAACCCATTTTGGCAGAATATGTGTTTATATCTATTGATACATCATCTTCTTGCATAAATTTGAACGCTTGTTGAACGGTAGAGTATGATTTTAAAAATTGTGTTCTCATTCTATTTGCTTTGTAATTGGTTATTAAATTTGGAATAGTCATCGCGGCAACTACACCAATTATGCCAAGGGTGATTAGGATCTCAGCCAATGTAAATGCAAGTTTCTTTTTAAGAGGCATTAAGGCACTAGGGCACTGAGGCACTAAGTTCTTTATGTTTTTATCTTTTATATTATTCTGTACTACAATTGCATTGTTATTGCTATCTTTCATTATTACATCCTTTCTTCTTGTTCTAAATGGGGGTTCGGGGGCAAAGCCCCTGATGACTCGAACCATTTAATCATTCGTGTTTTTCTTTTTCGGTTCCACTTTTTCTTTTTGCATCGAAATCAAAAAGAAAAAGTGAACAAAAGAATTTATTGTAATTATTCTTTTTCCTTTTCTAATCCTTTCTGATTTTGCGATATTTTTGATAAAATTGTCATTTTATACATAGTATTATGCTTTATTTGCATACTTATGTCAATATATCGTAATAATAAATTGTTTATAATTTCTAGAATATAATCTAATCTTGACTATGGAGGGGTTATGGCTGATACAAAAAAGTATTTGGGTAAACGTATTCAGGAGATTAGAAAAAAGAATGGCTTAAAGCAGTCTGAATTGGCTGAAATTGTTGAAATTGACCCTAAGCACATGAGTAAAATTGAATGTGGTAGGTGTTTCCCTTCATTTGAATTGTTGGATAAAATTGCACAAAAATTAAACACCCCTGTTTCTGATTTTTTAGAAACGGAGCATTTACAATCTCGCAAAGATTTACTTGATTTTATTACGAGTAAGTTAGAGAATTCGTCCGATGATAAATTGCATATTGCTTATAAAATTTTAAAAGAGATATTGTAAAAGTAAAAAACAGGGTCATTTATGAACCCTGTTTTTGTGAATTTTTAGAAATATGATTTTGTTCCTTTTCCGCCCGGATTCCAGTATGAATTGCCCTGGCTTCTTTGTTTAGTTTGAATTTTTACTCTGGGTTCTCTTTTTTGAGGAACAGGTAAACCTTCTGCTGCTGCATTTTGTGGAACCATATTTGGATCGGTTATAACTTTATTTGCAGGCGTGAAAGTTGCTTCGTAAACACCTGATTGATCTGGAACAGCAACTTGTGGAGAATTAGCGGTTACTCCGGGAGTTGTTGACAATACTGTAGAATTCAATGGTTCTAATAGCAACGGTTCTGCGGCATTTGAGCTTTGTGCGATTGCTGCAATTGCGATTACCATTAATAATTTTTTCATCTTTTGTGGCTCCTATTTATTTTGATTGACTTACTATACTTATATAACGTAATTAATTAAAAATCAAATATAAAAAAATTTGTTATATAATATATAAAAAGAAAAGGGGTAAAAAAATTGCGTGAAAGATTGCCTGAATTTTTAAAAAGACCGATTATTGATACAGATAAGACAAGAGAAGTTCGTAAAATTTTAAAGACGAATTGTTTGAACACGGTCTGCGAAGGGGCAAGATGTCCTAATAAAAACGAATGTTACACCAAACATACAGCTACATTTTTGATTATGGGAAATGTTTGCACTAGAAATTGCAGATATTGTAACATTTCTTGTCAAAAACCGGAACCTTTGGATAAAGAGGAACCAGTACGAGTAGCAAATGCCGTTAAAGATTTAGGGTTAAAATACGCTGTTATAACTTCTGTAACCAGAGATGATTTACCCGATGGCGGAGCTGAACATTTTGCAAAATGTATTTATGAAATTCGAAAAATTTCTCCAAATACAAAAATCGAAATTTTAACTCCGGATTTTAAAGGTAATGAAGAGTCTCTAAAGACTATAATAAAAGCTCATCCAGATGTTTTTAATCATAATATCGAAACAGTTAGAGATATTTTCAAGACTGCAAGACCTCAGGGAAATTATGACACTTCTATTAAAGTTTTAAAATATATAAAAGAAAATTCCGATATCAAAACAAAATCAGGTTTTATGATTGGTTTAGGGGAAACAATTGACCAAATTGGAGAAACAATTACCGATTTATATAATATTAATTGCGATATTTTGACAATTGGGCAATATATTCAGCCATCAAAAGAACATCTTCCGGTTGCAAAATATTACAAACCGGAAGAGTATGAAAACTTGAAAGAACTTGCAAAAACAATTGGAATAAAACATTTCCAAATAGGGCCTCTTGTTAGAAGTTCATATAATGCTGCAAGCTTAGTTTAATTTATTTATTCTAATTAAATAATTTGAAAACCTAAATCTTTGATTTGCACCCAATCTCCGGTAGAAACATTTACAGGTTCATTAATTCGTTTCCCATTAACTAAAATTAAATCACTTGTCGGAGAAATTACATAACCATGCGAAGTTGGAATAAAACTTCCCGCATTTGTATTTATTTTGGCTTTATTTGTTAAATAAAAATATATATTTCTAACCTTACTTTTCGGATTTAAGTATTTTTGAACAATTTTATCAGGATCTTTTGGATTTGTTATTCTATATCCAAAAGTTTGAGGAACAAGAAGTTTATCTGGATTAGAAATATCAAATACATTTCTGTGCATTGCATCAAATAAGTAAGTTTTTTTATTTTTAGTAATTATTTCATTCCAAGCATGCCCGCCTTTACCATAGTAACCTTGAACAAGTCTTGTTTTTAGTCCTATTTCATCACCAAGAATTTTTGTTAATAAGCTTCGATGCCTACAAACTCCTGCACCGCTATTTATAATATCTCCAAATAAGACTTCTACTTGATTTGAAGAATCCATGTTAGCTACGAGTTTTTCTGTTGCAGAACCTGATTTTTCAACGGAAAATACTTCATCAACAAATTTCATTAATTCATTGATTTTGCTTTCTTCCGAAAGATTTTTTCCTTGAATTCTATTTTTGAATGCTCCAATTGTTTTATTTAATTTTTGGTCAAGATTTCTATCTACAACTATTATTTCTTGATTTCCGTTTCTAAATCTTGAGATATTCCTTCCTGTAGAATCAAATCTAGCATCCGCCCCACAATATCTAAATCCGTTCGGGATTTTGTCATTCTCTGTTATTATATTTTTTGCCAATTCATTACTCTGTGCAATTGCTTGCGGAGTACGAGGATAAGTACCTGCAGGTACAGTATGCGGTTTTGAATATGTTTTATTTTTTATATGCTCTAAAAAATCTAAGTCCGCTGAACCATGCACTCTTTGAGTTACATTGATTTCACCATTTGAAGAAAAATTAAATAAATAATCTTTAATCTTTCTATCATTATACAAATTTAACATTTTAACTCTTTTAGAGGTTAAATTTATTTCAGGCAAAACCTGTTCTCCGCATAATGAAATAGGAGACGGTTTATGGATAGTTTTTGAAACCGTTTTGAGAGATTTCCCCAAAACACTATTTATTTCATTCAAACCTAATCGTGTAATCATTTTCCCTTACCTTATATTATTATAAACTATATGCAATTGAAAAAATTGCCTAATTTTCAAAATTTTGTAATAAATTCAAACATTTTGAAAAGCAAAACTAATCAAATAAATATTTTTGCAATCCATTTTTTGAATGATTATTTCTATTCTTCTTTTTAATATTGTATATATACGGTCATGTTAAAGAACCGAAATTAAATTATTAAATATACATTTACTTATACAAGGAGTCATTTTTTATATGAAGAAAATAGTTTTCTTAGGACTATTGTCTGCGTTTTTGTTATTCTCAAATTTTGCAATGGCAGATGAGCCATGTTCTCTAGATAAATTAACACTAAACACAGGAACAGAAATTGTTGCTGCATACAATTGTCTAAAATCTAAAGATTTAGAAGTTTTTAAACTAAATAAAAATCAAAAATTTTATGTTCGTTCGCTACAGCCAATGTCATCTGACACTCCGGTTGGTTCAATAATTGATTTTGAAACACCTCAAAATGTTTCGATTTTCCCTGATGCTGCTCCTTCAAAAGTCACTTTCACAGGTGAAATAATCGAAAACAAACCTCCTCGTTTGGTTGGAAGAAGTAGCACACTTAAACTTGCAATAAATAAGATTAAAGTTGATAAAATAACTTATCCTGCTGAAGCATACATCACTAAAATGGGTAAAAAGAACGTTATGGCAGGAGTTTTGGCAGGGGTGCCAATCTATAAAGACAACTTAACTCAAACGGCAAATAACGGAACAATTACGATTGATAAGGTTTATAAAGATCCATGCAAATATACTTGTGATAGCGTTGTTACTCCGGCACGACCTTTCTATTATTTGGGTGGAGCAATATTGCAGTTGGCGGATTTGTTTGTAGCCCCTGTTATTTGCGTTTTTAAAAGAGGTGAAGAAATTAATATCCCTCAATATACCGCTTTTGAAATAAAATTGGATGATGATATTTCTCTTTTAAAATTATAGATTTTTATATTTTTCGGTTAATTTTGGAAGAATTTCAAAAGCATCTCCAACAATTCCGCAATCCGCAATTTCAAATATCGGAGCGGTTTCATCATTATTTATCGCAATTATATAATCTGAACCGTTCATTCCGACAGTATGTTGAATTGCCCCTGATATTCCGCAAGCAATATAAACTTTAGGATGAACTGTTTTACCTGTTTGACCAACTTGAATAGATACAGGAGCAAGTCCCATTTCTACGGCACCTCTTGTCGCTCCGACAGTTGCACCGATAGAAGATGCAAAATCTCGCAGAATTTTAAAACCTTGTTCGTTTTTAAGTCCTTTTCCGCCTGAAACAATTACATCTGCAGAATCTAAGTCGTTTAACCAATTATCTACATTTTTTTTGAAATCAATAATTTCAACATGGTTTTTCATATAAGAAATATTCACAGGGCATGAAACAAATTCTGTTTCAACCTTTCCACAATTTGCATCTACTTTAAATACATTTGGTCTGACAGTTGCCATTTGCGGATAAGTTTTGCACAAAATAGTTGCCATCAATTGACCGCCAAAAGTAGGACGAGTTGCCGCAAGTTTTCCGTTCTCATTGATATCTAAACCGGTACAATCAGCCGTTAACCCTGTTGATAGGGCACTTGCAACTCTTGGAGCTAAATCTCTACCTTGATTTGTTGCTCCAATCAGCAAAATTTCAGGCTTAACAACTCCAACCAAATCAACTAACAATTTTGAATAATATTCGGTTGAATAATTTTTAAAAGTCTCATCCTCAAAATAGAAAACCTTATTAACTCCCATATTTTGAAACGCTTCTTTATAAGAGTCTATCAAATTTGGCGTTGTAAAAATAACCGCATTAACTTCGACATCATTAAGTTTTGAAGCAAGTTCTTTTGCTTTAGTCAAAAGCTCAAAAAATACAGTGTGAATGTATTTTTCATGAGTTAATTGAGCATAGATTAAAATTCCTGAATTATTTTCATTCGGCATTTTTTATTACTCCTAATTCTTGGAATTTTTCATCCAGTAATTTAACACTATCGTCCACATTCATTTTGAATTTTTGAGCATTGTGGGTTGAAATATTTCTAAATGCCTTGCTGACAAATGTCGGAGAACCTTTAATTCCTGTTTTTTCCGGAACCAAACCGATATCTGTCATTGATAAAACTTTTATTTCTTTTTTAAAGGCAGATTTTATCCCATTAATTTTAGGCCTTGTAGGTTCAAAAGTGTCCTGCATAACGCAAATTAAAGCAGGTAACGAAACTTTCACCGTTTCAATCCCTTCTTCATCCTCTTTAGTTAATTTAAGTTTGTTTTTTTCAAAATCGAGAAACTCTTTGACATAAGTAACTTGAGGAATATCAAGGAAATTTGCAACATTTGGACCGGTTTGAGCGGTATCGCCGTCAACCGCAAATTGTCCGCAAATTATTAAATCAAAATCAGGAAGAGCTGTTCTTATTGCTCTTGAGATAGTCAAACCTGTAGCATAAGTATCAGAACCTGCAAATTTCTTATCTGAAATCAAAACGCCTTCATCACAACCGATAGCTAACAATTTTCTCAACATGGACTCTGCCTGACCAGGTCCCATTGTGAAAACTGTTATTGTTGTATTTTCAACTTTTGATTTGATTTTGAGAGCCAGTTCTGTTGCATAAACATCATAAGGGTTGATAACACTTTCAACCCCTTCTCTTTGGATTGTATTATTTTCAGTCCACCGAATATCAGTTGTATCAGGGACTTGTTTTACACATAATGCAATTTTCATAATTTAAATTTGTTATTTAACTTTTTTAGCTGCACGTTGTTTTAGATTAGCTTCAAGTAAAGCATTGTATGCAAGCAAATACATTGAACATTTTTGAACACTTGGGACATACCAAGCACATTTAGTTTGGCTACATACCATATCAATACCTGAACCGATACTAACTAACGGACAAACCGGAATATCGTTTTTACCCATAATCTTAATCTCCTACACTTTTTCAGCTTGTTTTAATAAGTTGCAACTTTCACAACGTTTACGTTCTTGGTCTTTATAAATTCTTGTTCTATTGATAACTTCATCAAAATCAATTTTGTGAGCATCAAAATCAGGTCCGTCAACGCAAGCAAATTTTGTTTCCCCACCAACAGTAACTCTGCATGCTCCACACATACCTGTACCGTCAACCATAATAGGATTCATACTTGCTTCTGTATAAATACCTTTATCTTTAGTCAAATTTGCAACAGCTCTCATCATTGGCATAGGACCTACTGCAATAACGTAATCAACTTTTTCTCTATCAATAATATCTTGCAATACAGTTGTACCAAAACCTTTGATACCGTAAGAACCATCATCTGTTGTTAAAAATAATTCTGTACAAGCTTCTTTCATTTTATCTTCCCAGAATAACAAATCTTTAGTTCTAGCACCTGCAATCATGTAAACTTTATTTCCTGCTTCTTTTAAAGCTTTAGAAATTAAATAGCATGGAGCAGCTCCATAACCACCGGCAACACAAACTGCTGTACCATAGTTTTTAATATCAGTCGGTTTTCCTAAAGGTCCAACAATATCTAAAAGTTCATCTCCAACTTCAAGTTGAGCAAGTTTTTTAGTTGTATAACCAACAGCCATAAATACAATTGTTAAGTGACCGGTTGATTTATCAACGTCAGCAATAGTTAAAGGAACTCTTTCTCCTTCTTCTTCAACTCTAAATATAATAAATTGTCCTGCTTTTGCGTTTCTTACAACGTAAGGTGCATCAATAGTAATTTCGTATTGGTTTGGACAAATTTCTTTCTTTGATAAAATTTTATATCCCATAGTTCTCTCCTTATAACAATTTTTAATAAAATTATACAACAAATAGATTTATTTGAAAAGATTGTAAAGTGGATAATTTTACTTATTATAATTTCTGATTAAATCCCTCAACCTTATTACAACCTTGAAAAGTTCTACCGAATGAGATGCTTTAATGAAGATATAATCATCATTTTCAACCCAATTTAACAGTTCAGGCAGAAGCTCCTCTACCGATTGGTAATATTTACCATTATATTTGTTTTGAATTTTATCCCAAAGAATTTTTATTTGTTCTCCGCAAAGAAGAACTCTTGTCGGCTTAATTTTGTCAATTTCTTGAGCCAAATCCAAATGTTGTTGAACAGTTTCCGGTCCGCCTTCAGCCATATCACCTAAAATAAGCATTTTGTTTTTATTCTGACCAAACATCTTATTAAATCCGTCCAGTGAAAACTTCATAGATAATGGATTTGCGTTAAAAGATTCATCAATCATTGTAATTTTTCTATTTTCATCAATGTTTCCGGATGTAACTTGACCTCTACCGACAATTGAATTAAAGTTTCTTAATTTCTCTATTGCTGGCTCTATTGGTAAGCCAAGAGTATGCACTATAGCTAATACTATCGCTGCATCTAACAAAATGTGTTTTGGAGTTGGGGTATCAGAAAATTTGTATAATTTCCCGAATAAATTTATAGAATTCCACTCTCCAGTCAAAATTCTAACGTCAGACTCTTCATTTTCTCCAAATGTAATTACCCGTAAATTTTTCTTAGCAGCAGCCTTATAAATAACATCCTTATAAGTCATTTCATTATAAATTATTGCAGTTTTACCGATATCCATTGCAGTAAAAATTTTTGATTTTTGAATAGCTACATTGATTAAAGCTTGATGAGCTTTCAAATGTACAGGTGCAATATTTGTTACAACTGCAATATCTGGCTTGGTGAGGATTGAATTGAGCTCCATTCCGCCACCTAAAGATGTTTCATTTACCCAATATTTGCTATTTATATCATATAGAGTTAAATTCCAAGCAATTCCAAAATTTGTGTTTGCTTGATTTAAATTTGCACTAGCTCCATAACCGGATAAAACATCATAACACATTTTTGTTGTAGTTGTTTTACCGGAAGAGCCTGTTATATCAATAACCGTACCTTTGTAATTACGTCTTATAAAAAAAGCAAGTCGAATAACAGTATCATTTATATTTTTAACTTCAATTATTGGATAATCATATTTTGAAAAATATTCATAATCATCTGTGATTAAAGCAGAAATTTTATCTTTCAATAACGGAATAAAAGACTCTAAAATCCCAATTTTTTCATCTTGTTTTCTAACAACTGCAATATTCCCAAAATCAAAATCCAAATGTGTAACTCTCACTCCATTTGCACTAAAATCTTCAGGAAAATTATAAAATTTTGCATCTTGTAATGCAGTGTTTAAAACTTCTTTTGTCCAAAAATTCATAGGTTTATAATACCATTTTATATTATGTTTCGCAAGATATTATATAAAAAGAAGAAGGTCGGATTGGTTATGCCAATCCGACCTTCTAATCTAAATAAATCAAAAACTTTATTCTGCTTTAGGAGCTTCTGTTGGGGTAACTTGTTTTGGAGTTTCAGCTCCTTCAACTTTACCCAAAATTTGAGGAAGTTCAATTCCTGCTTGACCTGCCAAATCGTGCATTGCAGGAAGAGATTTAATCAAATCTTTCATAAAGTTTGCTGTTGTAGAACCGTTAGCTGTACCTGTTCCACCATCCCAAACAGTGATTTTATCAAATTTGATATTTTTAATTGCATCAACTTGTTTTTCAACAATTTTTTCGATTTTTTCAATCATTAAGAAGCTTGTAGCAATTTCCGGTCTGTTATTAGAAATTTTAACAAGGTCTTGATAACCTTTTGCTTTAGCTTCCAAAACCGCTTTAACACCTTCAGCTTCTGCAAAGTATTTAGCTTTAATTGCATCAGCTTCCCCAAGAGCGATACGTCTTGCTTTTTCAGCTTCCGCATCTGCTTGAACTTGAACTTTAAGTTTTTCAACTTCTTGTCTTGCAAGTTCTTCTTTCTTCAATTTTGCTTCTTCTTGTTCTTTTTGAGCTAAAAGGACATCTCTTTGTGCATTTGCTTTTGCAACTTCACCTTCTCTGAATGCATCTGCCTGTTTAACGGCTAGAGTTGCGTTATATTCTGCGATGTTAGCTTTTGAAATGTTTTCACCTTCAACTGCTTGTGCTTCAAGTTCTGCGGTTTTGATACGTTGTTCTCTATCCGCATTTGTTTTACCAATGAAGGTTTGTGCTGTTTGTTCTGCAACTTGAACTTCTTTTTCTTTATTTGCAGAAGCTTCACCGACTGCACCAAGTTTTTCTTGTTGTGCTACTTCAACTTTTGCTTTGTTGATTGCTTCTGCTGCTGCTTTTTTACCAATCGCATCAATATATCCTGATTCATCTGTAATATCTTTGATGTTTACGTTGATAATTTCAAGACCGATTTTGTTAAGTTCGGTATTTACGTTTGCGTTGATTTGTTCTAAGAATTTTTCTCTGTCTTGGTTAATTTCTTCGATTGTAAGTGTAGCAATTGCCAAACGTAATTGACCTAAAATGATATCGCTTGCTTGAGTAATAACATCTTGTTTTGTCAATCCTAACAAACGTTCTGCAGCATTAATCATTATAGATGGGTCAGTTGATATACCAAAAGTAAATGTTGAAGGTACGGCAACACGAATATTTCCTTTTGACAATGCACCTTTAAGGTCAATATCTGTGGTCATCGGTTCAAGAGATAAAACTCCAAAATCCTGAATTAACGGGATAATAAATGTACCGCCACCATGGACACATTTTGCGGTCTTTGTTCCGCCTGTTTTACCGTAAACTACAATAATTTTGTTTGATGGGCATCGTTTGTACTGATTTGCAATAAATGATAATATCGCAATAAGCACCAACGCACCTGCAATCATTAATCCAAACATTTTTCTCTCCTTTTATTTCCTTGTGTAATAACTGATTGTTTTTTATTTAATCTTCTTTTTTCGCAACTTTTTCAATATAAAGCATATCGTTATTTACTTTAACTGCTCTTATCAAATCGAATGCTTTAATATTTTCTTCTGTATTATTTGTTGCATTAACTACTGATAGTTGACCATTGATTTCTATTTCGATTTGTCCTTGACCATTTGGTTCAAAATTCGTGTAAGCTCTACCGACATGTTTTAGGGCTGTTGATTTGTCTTTTTTTACATTTTTTTCTAATTTTTTTACTGAAAATATTAAAAATGCAGTCACAAACATAAAAACTAACCCTACAAAAAATGCAAGTAAGAAATTACTCAAATGAGCAAAGCCAAATTGTTGAAGTCCTGCATAACCCATCCAACCAAAGCCCATAAAGAATGCAATAATTGCTTGAGATGATAAAAAGTTGAAAGAAGTATCCGTATCAATTTCCATATTGAAATCAGAAAAAACTTCACTATCTCCACCTACAAAATTAAAAATTATAAGCTTTAGTACAAATAATATTGTTGAAAATAACGCAATATAATAATATACTTTCCAAATATTTTCTAAAGTTTCAGCTGGAATCGTCATAATATCAGTTCTCCTTTTTTATTTTTTTTCTTGGCCTTGAATTCTTCGGGGTTTTGCTACCTGATGAATTTTTAATCATGCTTGATGATGTTTGAATACGTTTTACGCTGAATACATCAGGCAATGATTGGATACATGTAACAACTTTTTTGAATGTATCAATATTATCAAGTTCAATACCAAGTTCAATAATACCAACGTGGTTTTTAGTTTTAATTGTTGCATTAACGATATTTGCATTGTTATCTGATACAGCAGAAATTACATCTTTTAACAGACCTAATTTTTCTGCGGTTTCAATACGAATAGTTGTTGTATAAGTTTTGTTTGTATTAACACCTGCCCAATGAATATCCATCAATCTTTCGTGTGGAATAGTTTCAAGTGTTTTACAATCCAGTCGGTGAACCGTTACGCCTTTAGATCTCGTAACCACTCCGACAATCGGCTCTCCGGGGATTGGGGAACAACATTTGGCAAAGGAATACAACATGCCTTCTAAGCCGATAATATCTTTTTGAGAATTCTTACGCCCTGATGTGTGGAAAGCGTCTTCGGGTTTCTTTTCAACCGGTTTTTTGAGTTTGTTTACAATTTTGGTTAAAGTTGTTTCTCCATAACCGAGAGCGGCAAATAAATCTTCTGCGGATTGGTAATTCATTGCCTTTGCAACTTTGTCAAACTCTCCGCTTTTTACATATTCATCAAAAACGGCTTTTGTAAGTTCATGTTCAAGATTAGTTTTACCAATATTAACATGTTCTTCTCTATTATTTTTCTTAAACCATTGGCGAATTTTTTGAGATGCTTGTTTTGTAACGACAAATGTCAACCAATCAAGACGTGGTGCCGGTGTTTTGGAAGTCAATATTTCAACAATATCACCATTATTTAGTTTTGTGTTTAGCGGGACAATACGACCATTGACTAATGCTCCGACAGTTTTATGTCCGACATCCGAGTGAATTCTATAAGAAAAATCCACAGGTGTTGCATCTTTTGGTAAATCCAAAACATCTCCGTTTGGAGTAAACGCAAATACTTGGTCAGAGAACAAATCAATTTTAACACTTTTTACGTAATCTTCTGCGTTTTTCATTTCCTTGTCATATTCAACAAGTTTATGCATCCAAGAAAACTTCATATCAGAAGCATTATCGGCTTTTTGTGAACCTTTTTCCTTGTATCTCCAGTGGGCAGCAATACCATATTCCGCAACCTGATGCATTTGCCACGTTCTGATTTGCACTTCCAAAGGTTTTGAACGTGGTCCGATTACAGAAGTGTGAAGGGATTGATACATATTGCCTTTTGGCATTGCAATATAATCCTTAAAACGTCCGGGAATTGGTTTAAATTGAGAGTGAATTAAGCCCAAAACCTCATAACATTCTTTAACCGTATCCACAATTACACGAACAGCCGTTATATCGTACAAATCATTAAACGCAATATTTTGACGTTTCATTTTTGCATAAATACTGTAGTAATGTTTTGCCCTTCCGGTAATTTGAGCGTTAATTCCATTTTTCTTGACATCTTTTGAAATCTTATCTATCAAAAGATTTACTGTTTCTTCTCTATCAGCTTTTGTTTGAGCAACAAGTTGTGCTATTTCATAATATTTCTCAGGTTCAAGGTATCGTAATGACAAATCTTCAAGTTCTGCTTTAATTTTATAGATACCTAAACGATTTGCAAGCGGAGCAAATATATCAAGAGTTTCTTTTGCAATTTTTTTCTGTTTCTCAGGCTCCATAAAATTAAGAGTTCTCATATTGTGGAGTCTGTCAGCAAGTTTAAGGAAAATAACCCTTATGTCATTTGCCATCGCAATGAAAAGTCGTCTAAAGTTTTCTGCCTGACGTTCTTCTTTTGACTTGAATTGCAATTTCCCAAGTTTAGTTACTCCTTGAACAAGATTTAATACATCATACCCGAATAATTCTTCAATTGTTTCAGGTTTAGTATCAGTGTCTTCAAGTACATCATGCAAAAATGCTGCAATTAAAGTATGGGTATCAACTTCCAAACTTGCAAGTATTTTTGCAACTTCAACAGGGTGAATAATATAAGGCTCACCCGATGCTCTAAATTGACCATCGTGGAGTTTTTTTGCAAATCTATAAGCCTTTTCAACCTGTGCAATATCTTCCGGTGAGTGCTTTTGAGTGATTAATAATTCTTTGATTTCTTTAAAAGTTTCTACGTCTGACATAATAGCATTATGATACAAATTTTAATATTAATTGGCAAGAAAAATCGAAAAATTTCATATAAAGAGTTTAGATGAAATTTTATGCTACAATCTAACTATGCTGAAAGAAACAAAAGACGGACTTGTTGCAAGTATTAGAATTTCTCCAAACGCAAAGAAAAATGAAATTATTAAAGAAGGAGAAGTTGTAAAAATTAAAATTACGGCTCAGCCTATTGATGGCAAAGCAAACAAAGCCTTGGTCGAATTTTTATCAAAGAATTTTAAAATTCCTAAAACGTCAATAAAAATTCTAAAAGGAGAAACTTCTAAAGACAAAACAATCCTGTTTATGACAGATAATGCTGAAAAAGTAAAGAATCTTAAAGATTTGTTGTAGATTTAGCAAAATTTATTTTTCGGATCGTTAAAACATTCAAGGAGATATAATGCAAATTTCAAAACTAAATCCCTTCGGATACGAGGCAACAACAGAGAAAGGAAATAAATATAAAGCAACGAATGCCTCTATGTATTCTATGGGCGTTGCCTCTTTAGCTATGTCAACCGCTCCATTATTAGTCAAAAAACCTTTGTCCGCGAAAATAATTTTAAGATCTCTCTCCGGAGCCCAAGTCATGAAAGATGAAATTTTGAGGTTTTCGAAATTGAAATTCTCTAAAGGGGAAGAAAAAGCTCTTTTCGGTGCTTGTATTGCATTTGATTTCTTGTTAAATTTAGGCATTGGTCACTTATTTGATAAATGGATAAATAAATCTCTGGCTAAAAAAGCAGATGAAAAAGCCGAAGCCTTAAACGCAAAGGTATAGCTTTACATTTTATACTTTTGGAATATAATCAAATAAGAAAAAGGATTTAAACAAATTAAATGAATATAAATTTTTTACAAAAACATCATCATCACGTTCATATCAACCTGAAGAGGTTGTAGAATTGGTGTTTCGCTTGTAAAAAATAAAAATTTCAATTCTTTTAAACAACTTCTTCAGGATATATAGAGCGGACGAGAGGTTGTTTTTTAGTAAAGAATTGAGGTTGAAATAAATAAATATGACAATAACAAATATAATATCAGCTATTGGTAACAATAACAGTATTTACCCCCTACTTGTGCGAGATTGCTGTATCGAAGCTCCGTCAAAAATTCTCATTGCAAGAAATGAAAATTCAAAAGAGTCTAAAGAAATGGCAAATGACGCAACTAGAGAAAGATTTCTTGACGAATACGCGACTTCTGCTATTTGGTTGGGCGGAATTCCTGCTGTAGAATATTGTGCTGATAAATTTATATCTAAAAAAGGTTACAATCCGAATATTAATTTGAAGTTATTTAAAGAAGATATTAAAAAGAATCCTCTTCAAGGGATTGAGTATAATATTAATAAATTCAAAAATATTAAGGAAAAAGATGTTCAAGAAGCACTAAAAGATTTGATAAAAGTTAAAGAAAACAAGTCTGTTTTTGAAGGTTTACTTACTAAAAAATTCTGTGCTGCAACTATTATTCCGACAATAATTATGGGTTTTGTTCTTCCTAAATTGAATTTTGCACTGACAAGAAAAATCCGAGAGAAAAAAGCTCAAAATAAGGTAAATCAAAATTATTCATCTCAATCAAATTTTGCATTTACAAGCCAAGCGTTTGGAGATTTTTATTCTAAAAATAAAGGAGTAACTTTTACAGGAAACATTACTTCAACTATTGCTAACCTTAGAACGGTAGATAAAATGGCAATTTCAGATGGCGGTTTGACAGTTGGAAGAGTTTCAACTTCAAGAAATAAAGAAGAAGGTTATGCAAATGCGTTCAGAATGATTGGTTCTATGATTTTGAACTTTGTTACTCCGATTTATATTGCAAAAGGTCTTGATGCTTTAGCAAATAAATTGTTTAAGATTAATGTAAATCTAGACCCGCTGATTTTAGATAACAAAGAATTTATAAATTCAATCAAAAACGGAACTATTCAAAATGAAATACCAAAATCAAGTACAGCAAAAGATTTGCTGGAATTTATTGATAATAATCCGAAGAGTTTATTTTCTAAATTTGCAAGTCAAATGAAAAAAGTTACGTATTTGGAATCCGGATATCGAGATCCTAGAAGATATGTTGATCTAGATGATTTGGGCAAATTTAGAGATGAATTTTCAAGTTTTGTAGAATCTTCTAAAAAAGCTGTTAAAAATTCTAAAAATACCGAAGAAGCTGCAAAAATTATCGAAAAATTTGCAAAGAAAGCAAAATACGTAAAATGTGCAAATATTTTAGCTAACGTTGGAATTTCAAGCTTCTTGCTTGCCGGAGTTTTACCTGCTGCAACTTACAAATTTATCAAGCTCACAACCGGTTCATACACCGACCCGGGACTTAAAAAATAGAAAAATTATTTAAACTCATATACCTCTAAATTATAACCAATATTTTTGAAATCAGCTCTTGATATTGTTATTTTTTCTGAAGAATCCCAAGGATTAGAAAAATAAATATTCTTTTCATCACTTCCAATAATTGAATATGCGTGTCTCGAAATAATTTCATAATTTTTAGATTTCTTGCTGGATGCCACACCTAAAACCGTTCGATTATCATCACTTCCTGACAAACTAAACCCATAAAGGCGTTTCGGATTATTAAAATCTTCTTTTAGAGGGTCAATGTTTGGTCGCATTTTATAATTATTACCAAATAACGTATTCCATAATATAGAGGAGAAATTCCCATCAATAGTTACACGGTCAACAGAACCAAATTTTTCATCAACATGAAAGTATCCACCTTTTTCATTATACGCAGAATCTCGCATATATTTATCCATTGCAATTTCTACTGCATTAACTTTTTCACTTCCTGAAGAAATAGCAGTGTAATTTTTTAAATCTTCTTTTGTTACTACATAAGTCTGTTTTAAACCCTTCATATAAACAGAATAATTGCCCGTTTTAGGGTCATATTTAACTTGTTTTTCTAGCTGTTTTAATGCTGATGGATTTGCAATAATTGAATTCAACCCGGCCAAGAGCCAACAATCGCCCGTTTTGCCCTGTTTTACTTGACCTTTAAAAGTTTTATTTTTAGTTGAATTAAGCCTTGCTTCATTTAATTTTGGATTTCTCAAATCTCCATCAGCCGAATTACTGGCTCGATACAAATCGACCTCAACTTTATAAGTATCCCTAGGGTGCTGAGAAATATCTTTTGATATTCTCCTTTTTGTTCCAGAATCTTTGTCTTCAAGAGCGACTTTTACAATTTGCTTTATTAGACTATTTCTAGTAGATTGTTTTAAACCAAATTCACCCTGAATAGCAGTTAATAATCCTTCAATGGGAGTAAGTTTTTTTAATATTTTTTCTTTGTTTTCATAAGATAAATTCATATTGACATTATGTAAAATATGGTTAATATTGCTAATCCTTCTATTGGTTTCTTGATAGTTGTTCCCGCTTAACTTTCGATATTCGGTTAATACATATTTTAAATTATTTGAGTTAATCATTTGTATATGTTCCGTGAGTTTCCCACTTCCTAAACCTTGAATGTCATCAAAAAGTTTTTGGGCTAAATAGGTTCCACTATCTTTAGGTTCTGCATTTTTACAATATAAAGTTTCAACGTGATTTATCAGTTTATCTCTCAATGATTTTGATAAACCAATTTCATCATTTATATCGGTTGTTAATTCTCTACCTGTTTTTTCTTGGTATTTTTCAAATGTTTCAACTATGTTTTGAAAATTAATTCTCTTCAAAACATTATCTGATATTGAGGGTTTAGTTGTTGGCAATCCTAGTGAATTTTTAGCTGTAATATCTTTTTCTAAATCATTAACTAAGATGTATTCAGTTTTTGAACCAACTTGTTTTTTATAAGGGACTCCATTAGAATATTCTATACTATATTCTGGACTGTTTCCATTCTTTTTCCAGTAATCTTGAAATTTTATTTGACCTGTTTTTGTATCGTAATTTGTTTGTTTTTTATCGCCATTTGGATAAACTATATATTTTCTTTCTGGATATTTACCTTTATTTCTATATTGAACTATTGTTTGTGTACCGTTGTTATATTCACCTAAGGAATAACCCTCTATTTCTCCGTTTTTATTTAAATTTACGGATTGTTCTTTGTTGCCATTTTTATAGACTATTGAAACTCCCAAAAAGTTATTAAAAACAGCCAAAAGGAGTTTCCCATCTTTTTTACTAAAAACAAAAATTCCCCCTTTTTTGTTTTTAGTGACTGTATAGTTTTTACTGTCATACTGAGATTTAAGACCATTTATTGTAAAATTGTTCAAATTAACTTTCCCTGATTTTTCAACAGGCAATTGAGTAATAATCGGGTGATAAGTTTTGGGTTTCTCAATATAATTTGTCGGTTTGGGATGATTATTTCTATTAGTTAAATTCAGCCCCATAGATTGATAACCGGAATTTTTAAAATTGATACCATACTTAGAATCGTTAAACCCAAATAAAGGTTTCTTTAATTCTTTTGCTTCTTCTGCGGATAACAATTTTTGTTTTATCATAATAGAACAAACTTTATCCATACTCATCTTCCTATACTGAGGGTGAGATGTTACGAATTGTTCATATTTCTGTAAAGGGCTCATTTCAGGTATTGCCATGATTAATTCCGTTCTGCTTTCTATTTTATTTATCGACTCAAAGAACAAAAATCTTTAGAAAATGATTAAGAAATAATAAGAACAAAATACAACAACAAGATGACTCAAGATACTATACAAAAAACAAATTACATGGTATCATGTCACCAGATGTAGTAGGAAATATTTTTTGAAAAATATATGCAATAAGATTTTATTTAAACTAAATATAAATAAAGCGTTCGGGTAGGATACATGTACCCGTAGTTGCGTGTATTATAAAAAAATAGAAAAGGATAAGGTAATAACTTTATGGAAGCAAAAACCTTGTTATTAGTTATTGCGGCTATTGCGGTAATAGCCTTAGTTGCAATGCTAATTATTCAGAAAAACAAAGTTAAAAGTGCCTTTGAATCAATTGAAAAAGATAAAAAAGCACTTGGCGAAAAAGAAAAACTCCTTTACAAAGAAGCAAAAATTAAAGCAGTAGAGGAACTCCAAGAGGACAGAGAACAACTTAACGAAGAAGAAAGAGAACGCAGACAAGAACTTGCAAGACAAGAACAAAAATTAGCCAAAAGAGAGGATATGCTTGAAGATAAAATTCAAGATTATACCGAAAAAGATTTACAAGTTCAAAGAAAAATGGATCAACTTTTAGAAAAAGAAGATTATTTGGCTGAATTGGTTCAAAAACAAACCGAAGAACTTGAACGAATTTCCGGCATGTCAACAGAAGATGCAAAACGTACTCTTTTGGAACAATTGAAAAATGATTTAGCTCAAGAGCAAATGCAATTAATTCGTGAAAACGAAGCAAAAATCAAAGAATCTGCTCTTGAAAAATCAAAAGAAATTTTATCAACAACAATGCAAAGATGCATGATTGAACAGGTTGTAGAAACAACCGTTTCGGTTGTAGCATTGCCGAATGATGAGATGAAAGGTCGTATAATCGGACGTGAAGGTCGAAATATTCGAGCTCTTGAAACTCTAACAGGGGTTGATTTGATTATTGATGATACTCCGGAAGCTGTTGTATTATCAAGTTTTGACCCTGTAAGAAGAGAAATTGCAAAACTAGCACTGGAAAAACTTATTGTTGACGGTCGTATTCACCCTGTAAGAATTGAAGAAATGGTTGAAAAAGCTCGAGATGAAATTGATAAAAAGATTTGGTCAGAAGGTGAAAATGCCGCTTTAGAAATGGGTGTTATGGGATTAAATAAAGAACTTATTAAAACATTAGGACGTCTTTATTATAGAACAAGTTATGGTCAAAATGTTTTGAAACACTCTTTAGAAGTCGGACATATTGCAGGCATGTTAGCTGCAGAGCTTGGAGCAAACGAAAAAATCGCTAAAAGAGCAGGTTTATTGCACGATATAGGTAAAGCAGTTGACCAAACTCAAGAAGGTACGCACATTCAACTTGGGGTTGAACTTGCAACAAGATATGGTGAAAAACCTGAAGTAATTCACGCAATCGAGGCTCACCATGATGATGTTGTTGCAAATACAATAGAAGCGGTATTAGTCAAAGTTGCAGATGCAATTTCAGCAGGCAGACCTGGAGCAAGACGTGATACCCTTGAAATTTACATCAAACGTCTGCAAAAGATTGAAGAAATCGTAAACAGTTACGAAGGTATCAAACAATCATTTGCAGTTCAGGCAGGTAGAGAGGTTAGAATTATCGTTCAAGCAGAAATGTTTGATGATTTAGCTTCAGGAAAACTAGCAAGAGATGTTGCTAAACGAATTGAAAATGAACTTGATTACCCTGGACAAATCAGAGTTACAGTGGTTAGAGAGTTCAGAACAACAGAGATAGCTAAATAAAAATGATAGAGCATAAGGCACTAAGCAATTAGTGCCTTATGGCATATCAAAATGGAAAGAATACTAATGGATAATAAAAATATAATAAAAATCATATTTTTTGGAGATATTGTAGGTAAACCCGGAAGATTTGCCGTAAGAGATTTTTTGCAAGAAAATGATACCTTCAAAAATTATGATTTTGTTATTGCAAATATCGAAAATGCTTCTCATGGTTTTGGTTTAACCGAAAAAAATTATAAAGATTTTCAAGAATACGGTATAAATTGTATGACTTGCGGAAATCATATTTGGGATAAAAAAGATATAAATAATTATATTGAAACAGCAGACAAACTTTTACGACCAATCAATTACCCACAGGGAACAAAAGGGGTTGGAAGCAGAATTTTTGATATGGGTGATTACAAAATTGGAGTTATAAATGTCCTTGGACGTGTTTTTATGAACCTTGTTGATTCCCCTTGGGAAATCGTTCGAGAAGAAATCAAAAGGATTAAATCAATCACCCCGATTGTTGTAATTGATTTTCATGGAGAAGCAACAGCAGAAAAGATTTGTTTTGGCAGATTTTGTTCAGAATTAGGAGTTAGTGCGTTTTTTGGCACACACACTCATGTTCAAACTGCGGATGAAAGTATTATAAATAACATGGGATACATAACAGATGCAGGATTTTGCGGAGCATCAGACGGAGTAATCGGAATGGATTACCAAACATCATTGAGTAGGTTTTTGACCTGTATCCCTGAACGTTATGAAGTTGCAGAAGGTAAAACATCTCAAGTTAATGCAGTAGAAGTTGAAATAGATAGTTCTACAGGTTTTGCTCTCTCAATAAAAAGGATTTTTTGTAGTAGAAATAATATAGAAGAGGAAAGTGAACATGAGAACTGATTTACATATTCACACATACTATTCTGACGGAGTATTTTCGCCGGAAAAGATTGTGGATACAGCAATTGGTGTCGGGTTGCAAGCAATTGCTATCACAGACCATGACAATGTTTTAGCTTATGATGTTGCTCAAAAATACATCAAAGAAAATCATCTTGAAAACAAAATTGAAATAATTCGAGGTGTAGAAATTAATACTCTATATCAAAATAAAGAAGTTCATATTTTAGGGTATTTTATGGATACAAACGATAAAGATTTTGTCGATCTTTTAAAAGCTCAACAACAAGCCAGAATTAAACAAACTAAAGAAATCATAGCACTTTTGGCTAAAAAGGAAGGAATAAAAATCAAATTTGAAGATATCAAAAAACTTGTTGCAGAAGGTGGAAGTATAGGTCGCCCTCATATCGCAAGAGCAATCACAGCCGTTGGAGGAACCGCAAATGTAATGGATGCTTATGCAAAATATATTCATGATGATTCACCGGTTTATGTACAAAGAAAAACCGTAACTCCTTTTGATGCTGTTGAAATTATCTATGATGCAGGAGGAGTGCCGGTTATAGCTCACCCGCATGATTTAGATATTGCAGAACCTTTGATTAAAGAACTTATGAATTATGGTTTGAGAGGAATTGAAGCTTATCATAGAAAACATTCACCTGCTTGTGTTGAATATTTTTCATCAATGGCTGAAAATTTAGGGCTAATCGTAACAGGTGGTTCAGATTTTCATACCCCAAACATTATGAATGGGCAAATTATTTTGGGTAAAAACTTCATTCCTGAGTGGGTTTATCCAAAACTTGTTGAAGAAAAAAAACGTATTGATATGGCATAAAATGAGAAACTTTGTATGAAAAAACACTTTTGGAAAATAGAATATTCCCTGACTATTTTTGTAATTTTCGGAGTAATTTTACTTTTGTTCCCGTCATCTTTTATATCTTCAAAAGAGGCGTCATATATTGCAAAATGGAATGACACTTATAACAAAGTAGACTATACTTTTTCCGCAATATCAGCTCAGGCAGATGTCAATATTATCAAAAGTTTCCATAAAGCAAAATCTAATCAAGATAGGGAACAGTTACTGTTAAAACTGGTTAAGCCTTATTTGAGAATTAATAGTGAAGATGAAATTGATGAAAACTACGATCAATATTATATGAACGGGATTAAAGTAACACCAAATAATCTTTATTATTTTGATAAGTTATATAATACCAAAGGTGGGACAGTTGTTGGAATTAAAGACATAAAAGACGATGATATCTATCATCCGGGCTTCATTATGATGTTTGATATGAACGGCAAAAAAGGTCCAAACACTTGGGGTAAAGATATTTATGGAATAAATATTTTTACAGATGGAAAAATTACTCCAATTGGTGCAGGTTGGGATATAAACAATTTAAAATCCGATTGTTCAACTAGTGGAAGTGGTGTTTCTTGTTCTCATTATTACAGGATAGGTGGAGAATTCAATGAATAACAATATAAAAAGAGTTTGTGTATTTGCATCTTCTTCAAATTTTTTGGATGAAGTTTATTATGAAGATGCAAAAGAACTTGGAAAACTATTAGGTCAAAACGGTTATGACATCGTATATGGTGGGAGTAATCTAGGTTTGATGTGGGCTTGTGCTTCTCAGGTTAAAGAAAATGGCGGACAAATTACGGGAGTAATGCCTGAAAAACTTCACAATATGGGAGTTTTCACTGAAGGTTGTGATGAATTTATAATAACAAAAGGTATGAGAGAACGAAAAGCTAAAATTGACGAGATTTCAGATGCTGTAATTACACTTGCCGGAGGATTTGGAACTTTAGAAGAAATTTCTGAAATGATTGTTCAAAAACAACTCGGATACAATAAAAAACCGATAATCATATTAAATACGAATGGTTTTTATGACAAACTAAACGCTTTTTTTGAAGAAATTATTGAAGAAAAATTTGCCAATAAAAATATGCGAAAAATATATTACATTGCACAAACTCCACATGATGCAATTGAATATTTAAAAAATTATGAACCATCAGTTCTAGATGTAGATAAAAACGCAATTTACGCAAGATAAAAACTAAAAGAGGCCTAATTTTTCTTAAACCTCTTTTTAATAATATATTATAAATTGTTATCAGCTATTCATTAAATCATCTATTGATTTTTGCAAAGCTGAAGTGTCCGAATCCAGTTTATTTTTCGCAACAGATTCTGCATCTTTTTTAGCTTGTTTTGCTAATACTTTTTTTGACTTTTCAGCTAATTCTGATTGAATTCTTTCATCTGCCGATTTTATATGAGAATCAAGCAAACCACCAGAATATTTTGAACCAAGTTTTTGTTCAGGCGAAATTGCAGTGATTAAACTTTTCGTACTTTCTTCTAAACTTTCAGGACAAGAATACTTATTTCCCCAAGCATAAATAACAACTTTGTCATCAGATTTGCCCAAAACATTCTCGAAAAATTTACGAACTTTACTTTTTGCTAGGTTTTCAAAAAAGATATTTACAGAACTTTGAACTGAATCATTTGCTTGTTTTATAGCGTAAAAAACAATATCTACATTATATTTTTTACAAAAATCCATTGCAACTGGATTTTTTTTGAATGCTTGAACCAGCTCAGTAGCAAATTCCGGATACTTTTTGTACAGCCCCTCACACTTTACACTTTTAATTGAAGTAAAATTTGGGTTAATCGAATTTTTATTATTAAAATTTTCATATTGTGATGAAGTTACTCGTTGAATTTGCATTGATATTCTCCTATAATTTATACTATTTTTCATTGTAAAACATGAGAATTTATTTTTTTGCTACTTCGAGTAATTTATTAGCAATATTTCAGCATTTGTGATAAAATTAATACAAATAAGGAGATAATATAACAATGGATCAAGAATTAAGAGACAAATATGAAGTTGTAATCGGCTTGGAAGTCCACGCACAACTTAAAACAAAATCAAAAATATTTGCACCTGATAAAAACGAATTCGGGCAAGAACCAAACTCTTTGACAAGTCCTATTACTTTAGGAATGCCTGGGGTTTTGCCTGTTTTGAATAAAGAATGCGTAAATATGGGAATTTTAACAGGCTTAGCTTTAAACTGTGAAATCCCTTCTCGTTGCAAATTTGACAGAAAACAATATTTTTATCCAGACCTTCCAAAAGGCTATCAAATTTCACAATATGATGAACCAATTTGTGTAAACGGTCATTTGGATATCAATGGAAAAAGAATTGGTATCACTCGTGCTCACTTGGAAGAAGATGCAGGTAAACTTGTTCACGCTGGGGCTAATGGTATTGCAGGGTCTACATACTCACTTGTTGACTTGAATAGAGCAGGAACTCCATTATTAGAAATCGTATCAGAACCTGATATGAGAAGTTCTGAAGAAGCTAAAAATTATATGGAAGAACTAAGAAACATTGTTAGATATATCGGTGTTTGCGATGGAAACCTTGAAGAAGGTTCAATGAGATGTGACGCAAACATTTCAATTATGCCAAAAGGTTCTAAAGAATTCGGAACTCGGGCAGAAATCAAAAACGTAAACTCATTTGCAGCATTGCAAAGAGCAATTGAATACGAAATCGAAAGACAAATTGAAATCGTTGAAGAAGGTGGCGAAGTTGTTCAAGAAACAAGATTGTGGGATGATGCTTCTCGTGAAACTCGTTCAATGAGAGGAAAAGAAGATGCTCACGATTACAGATACTTCCCGGAACCTGATTTAATGCCATTAGAAATTTCCAGAGAATGGGTTGAAGAAATTAGAGCAAAAATGCCTGAATTACCTAACCAAAAACGTAAAAGATATCAAGAAATCGGGCTTAGCGAATATGATGCAAGCGTAATTGTTGAACAAATGGGATTAGCTTTATTCTTTGATAAAGTTCTAGAACTTGGAGCAAACCCTAAAACAGCAGTTAACTTCATTATGGGTGAAATTGCAGCATATTTGAAGGAAGATCATATTGAAATCACAGATACAAAATTGACTCCTGAAAATTTAGCTGAATTAATTGCGTTAATTGAAAAAGGAACAATTTCAAATAACATCGGTAAACAAATCATTATTGAAATGTTAAAAGATGGAACAAAAGCATCTGTTATCGTTGAAAAGAAAGGCTTGAGCCAAATTTCAGATGAAGGAGCGATTAAAGAACTTGTACAAAAAGTTGTTGATGCTCATCCAAATGAAGTTGAAGCTTACAAAAACGGTAAAACTAACTTGTTAGGATTCTTCGTTGGTCAAGTAATGAAGGAAACTAAAGGTAGAGCCAACCCTAAAACTGTTAACCAATTACTTAAAGAAATTATAGGATAATTATGAATACAAAAGGTCATAGATACTGTTTCTATGACCTTTTTTTTATGAGGAAGTAGAATAATGGTATTTGATTTTATCAAAAGAAAAAAAACTTGTATGGAAAATGAAATTTTTGAACAATCAGAAATTTCAAAAAAGATTTTAGAAGCATATCTTGAACAAAATGGGAATATAAAAATTGAAATTCCTGACAATATAAATAGAATAATCCTTGTTGCAAGCGGGTCATCCTATCATTGTGCACGATATGCTGCAGATCTTTTTGGCAGTATTTCAAAAATCGAAGCAACTGCTGTTTATTCAAGCGAATTTTTGCTAGAAGATACCATTGCTCATTCTGACAATATTTTGTATATTTTTATAACCCAATCGGGCGAAACAACTGATACAAACAGTGCTTTAGAAAAAGCAAAAGAGCATGGTGTTAAAACACTTTGCATAACAAACAAAGAAAATTCAACAATTTGGAATGCTTCAGATTATAAGGTTGCATGTCTTGCAGGCGAAGAAAAAAGTATTGCGGCAACAAAATCTTTTATTTCTCAACTTTTGTGTTCTACATTGTTAGCTCTTAAATTTGCTCAAAACAAAGGTATTGACACCTATGATTATACTCTAGATTTGAAGACTGTACCGAGTTTTATTGATAAAGCCCTTGAACTTCAACCAAAAATCAAGAGTATGGCTAGGTTTTTATCAAAATATAAAAATATTGTTATGACAGCAGATGGTCAATCTTATGCTCTTGCAAAAGAAGCATCATTAAAAATCAAAGAAACATCATATATTAGTACAACTTCTGCTATTTTGGGAGAATTTATGCACGGACACGTTGCTGTTCTCAATAATAAAAATGCCGTTCTTGTTTATATCTTGAATGATGATTTAACATATACGGCAACAAAAAATCTTAATAAAATTAAAGAAAACTACAATCCGCCAATTTGTGTAATCGGAAACAGAACAAACCAAGTTAAATCTACGTATAATATAAATATCGATTGCGAAAAACCAATTGTAAAAACATTCTGTATTGCAATTATTATACAGCTTTTAGCATTGCAAATTGCATTGAGAATGCACCGAAACGTAGATAAACCACATGGATTGAATAAAGTAGTTAAATAAATTTTCGACTTTCGAGGGACAAGGAAATAGGGTTTACAGTAGGTATTAAGGCACTAGGGTGCGACACTAAGGTCTTTACATTTTTTAAGTCAATAAGTTTATAAGTGGATAAGTTGATAAGTCTTTTACGGTTTTTATCTTTAACGTCATTCTGTACAATAACTACTTTGTCATTCTGAACTTGTTTCAGAATCTTATTTCCTTCGTCATTCTGAGCGAAAGCGAAGAATCTATTTCCAAGTGTATGTAGATACTGAGGACGGCAGTCCTCAGTATGACGACTTTTGTCATTGCTTGACATGTACAATTGCGAGCGAATGCGAAGCAATCCAGCTTATTTTTTAATATTTAAACCTTATAAGAAAATAATGGAGCATTTTTTACTTCTTCTTTTAAACGTTGTACCATTTCTCTCGGCATATACGTAAGTAAGGTACCATATTCGGATGTATCTATATGCGTTCCTTTGACTCTTGTTTTCGCAATTTGTTCAAAGATTTTATTATAATCTTCCCCTCTATATGGTAAAAAACGTTTTCCCCTAAGAAAGTGTGCTAAGTGTGATTGATATGCGGCTTCAGATACAACATTAGGTTCTATACCATTAAGTAAGCAGTGCTGAATAGCAACTTTATCTGCAAGCTTACCTATTCCTGAATATGTTTTTTCATCAAAATTTTCTAACATATGCACAATGACCCTATCTCCTTTAATTCCATATTTAGGATAGTCCTTTAGCAATATTCCTGGGCGACAAGATGTACCATTCTTTCGATGAAAATGTTCTTCTAATTGTACAAAACCTACTGGTTTATCACCATCAAAAAAATCGTAAGTAACCATCTCTGCGTTATCTCTTGTTGCATTTATTTGGACAGAAATTGGTTGCTTTTCTATTTCTCCATTTGCATTTTTAACTCTTTTGAAAACTATTCTTGCATTTTCAGAAACATGTTTTTCTCCATCTAGGGCTCTTTTTGTCTCCGCCAGTTTAGTTGGTAATAGTTCATCTTTGACCATTTGATACTCAAAGACATCTCCGGTCATACCTTTTTTCTTTGCTAAATTGACTATTTCTTCAAAGTTAGACTTTCCAATCTGAGAGCAAACAGCATGTCTATTTGCAATAGTCCAACCGTTATTGACAAAATTGCGTAACATAGATATTTTACTCATTAATTTTCCCCTAGAAGTATTTCCCCTATGTATATATAAAGTATTTTTAATGTTAAAAATTGACTAATTATTACAAATTTATGTTTTTCTTTTTGTCTTCGATTTGAAAAATTTTCAAGGAAAAGGGAAATAAGGAAATAAGTTCAATACAGAAGGCATTAAGGCCCTAGGGCACTAAGGTCTTTAGCGTCATTCTGAGCCCCACGCGGTCAGATGATGAAGGCGTGAGCCGTGTCTGTTTAGTGCGAGCGTGAGCGAAGTGCGTGATTTAGGGTCTATTCATTTGATTTGTTATTAATCAGCATTGATAGATTCTGAATAACAAGAAAATTTAAATGCTCATACTTCGCATAAATTTTCTAAGTTTTCAGAATGACATAAAAACGTAACGAATTTATTCCGCCTCTTCCTTTAAATTAAACTAAAACAAACCGGCCTTGAACAATTGTTCAAGGCCGGTTTCAAGTCTATCCAAATTATAAAATCAATTATAATTTTTCAGCAACCATCAATGTAGTTTCAGCTAATCTTGTAGAATAACCACATTCGTTATCATACCAAGAAATAACTTTAACCATGTTGTCGCCCATAACTCTTGTTAACAATGAGTCAACAGTTGAAGATTGGTGAGAACCGATGTAGTCAGTTGAAACTAATGGTTCATCTGAATAGCACAATACGTGACCATCAGCAGCTTCTTTCAAAGCAGCATTAACTTCTTCAACAGTAACTTTCTTTTCTGTTTCGAAAACAACATCAACGATAGAAACGTCTGGAGTAGGAACTCTCATTGCGAAACCATCTAATTTTCCTTTTAATTCAGGGATAACCAAAGCAACAGCTTTAGCAGCACCAGTTTTTGTAGGAACGATGTTTAAAGCACCAGCTCTAGCTCTACGAGGATCTTTATGACCAGCATCTAAGATTTTTTGGTCGCCAGTGTATGAGTGAACAGTTGTCATTAAACCTTTAACGATACCGAATTTTTCTAAGATAACTTTAGCTACCGGAGCTAAGCAGTTAGTTGTACAAGATGCCATAGAAATAACATCGTGTTTAGCTGGATCATATTCGTTTTCGTTAACACCTAAAACGATAGTTTTGTCTTCGTTTTTAGCAGGAGCTGAGATGATAACTTTTTTAGCACCAGCTACGATGTGAGCTTTAGCTTTTTCAGCATCTGTGAAGAAACCAGTTGATTCAACAACAACTTCAACACCTAAATCTTTCCAAGGTAATTGAGCAGGATCTTTTTCAGCGAAGAATTTGATTTTTTTACCGTTAACGATAATACCTTCTTCGTAAGCTTCTACTGTACCTTCGAATTTACCCATAACTGAATCATATTTGAAGATTCTAGCAGCATCTTCAGGTTTTAGACCTGGATCGTTGATTGCTACATAATTAATTTTGTCAAAAATACCTTCTTTGATAGCGGCTCTTAATGTGTTACGGCCGATTCTACCAAAACCGTTAATTGCTACGTTTACCATAAGTTTTTACTCCTTCTTATTGTGTAACATTTACTACATAACATGCTGATATTATCATCAACAAAAAAACTAATCAAGTGGACTAACCAGTTAAATAATTAAGAAATAATTAAGGTTTGTAAATTAAAATTAATATTCCTAGCAAAAATAAATATTTACTCCTTTTATACTCAAAACAGTAATGTAGAAAGTAGGTATTTTATATGACTCTAAATATTGGAAAATTTACAGGATATACAACTTCCGGAGCTCAAATATTCCAAAAAATGGATAAAGGAACTCGAGTTATTACAACAATGGCAAAAGACGGGAAGCCATTACAAGAAATTCGTTTAAAATCAGTTAATAATGATATTCAAGGTTCAATGGTAAAAGTTAGAGATTTTCGTACCGGTTTAGCGAGAGAATATTCAGATCTTACTGATTTAAAATCAGATGATAAATTCAGATCCGTAATTAAAAGATTTATTGATAATATTGGTAACAAGATAAGAATTGCTGTAACAAAAAGTAAAAACGGTAAAAAAATTGAAGTTGCACAAAACTATGAAAAAGCGAATGGTGAAGAATTTTGGTTAACAAAAAACATCGACAAATCAAAAGGTAATAGAGTTGATATTTTTGATGAATTTGAAACTTCAAGTTGGACAAAACCAAATGGCGAAAAACTTAATGGCTTATATCAACGAGAAGCGACAATTGATGGTGGCGGTAAATCAACTTATGAAAGAACTTTTGGTGACATTGAAACTTTACCAAGCCTAAAGGAACTTATATAACCTAATAATGGATAACATTAAATAAACAAAGGGAGAATCTTAGCAATAAGGTTCTCTTTTTTGTTGGTTAATCAAGTTATTAGTTCTTTTAGTACGTCGTTGTGAATTTTATAACAATCTTTGTTCATTTTTTCTTGTTGATTTCAATGCAAAAAGGTGCTACGCACGTAACCACATTTGTTCCCTTTATGCGTTCTATATAAAAATTTGAAATATTAAGTTATGTAACAAAATAAAAAGGATATAGCAATTATATACTCTAAAAATACTTTATATAAGAGTAAGCGATAAGCAAACAATAAAAAAGATTTAAATAAACACGAGACATAAATTATACACTACCTACTACACACTAACCTTCTACACACGAGGAATTGAAAAAGATTCCAAACTCTTTCCAAAGGAAAGGGTTTTTTTTTGAGTATTTTTATTGTTCAAGTACTTTTTCAAATTTGATATTACCCTTGGCATAATCGGCATTGTAGCGGCGATGACGATACCAACTTTAATCTCAAACTCCCAAAAGAAGCAGACTGTCACCAAGCTCCAAAAGGCGATTTCTGTTATAAATTAGGCTTACCGACTTGCTTATGATGATGTGGGAGAAGCAACTCCACAAGAAGCTTTTGATATGAGTACGAGTAAATTTATATAACCTGTTTTATTTAACTCTTGAAAAGACCTCAACATCAATATCATCAAAGGTATTGGTGTTGAAATAAGCACAAGATGCAACCATCGCAGCGTTATCTGTACAATATTTCATAGCAGGGGCATTTACTCTGTATCCTTCTTTTTCTAAATCAAAAACTTTTTTTCTGATTTCAGAATTTGCCGCAACTCCGCCTGCAATAACTACTTGTTTATAACCTCGTTTTTCAACTGCTTTTTTTAATTTTTTAACCAAAGTTCTTGAAACATCTTCTTGGAAACTTGCACATATATCTTGGACAACATTTTCAGGAAGTTCAGGATTTTCATCATTACAATACTGTGATTTTAAAGATTTTACGAGTCTTAAAACTGCTGTTTTTAAACCACTGAAACTAAAATTATATCCATCAACTTTTCCTTCCGGTAACGGATACGCTTTAGGATTTCCAAGTTGAGCCAATTTGTCCAATCTTGGGCCTCCAGGGTATGGCAAACCAATTAACCTTGCAACTTTGTCATAAGCTTCTCCAACAGCATCATCAATTGTTTCACCTAAAATTGTTTGCTTTGAATAGGATTCGACATCAATAATCTGTGTATGTCCGCCACTTACCAAAAGAGCCATAAATGGAGGTTTTAAATCTGTATCAAGATAATTTCCGCAAAGGTGAGCATTCAAGTGGTTAACTCCAATAAACGGCTTGTCATGAACTAGAGCAAGAGTTTTAGCTGCGTTCAATCCAACAAGCAAGCAACCAACAAGTCCTGGGCCTACGGTTCCTGCAAATGCTGTAATTTGGTCAGGTGTCAAACCGGATTGTTCAAATGCTTCTTGCACAATAATATTAATTGCATCCATGTGTTCTCTTGCTGCAATCTCAGGAATTACCCCTCCGAATTTTGCGTGAGTCTTAATCTGTGAAGCCACAACATTTGCAACAACTTCTCTACCGTTTTTAACAATGGCACAAGCTGTTTCATCACAACTTGATTCAATCGCCATAATATAATTATCATAACCGGAATCAGGTCCGATTTTTACTGTTTTTTCGCTAAATAATGTTTTCTTTTCCATAGTTTTATACTACTACAAACGGAAAAATTGTGAAAGATTGAGCAATTTTTTTTACCATATTTTTGTTGTATTTTTCAGGTTTTAATATCCTCTAATTAAATTATTAAGAATTTGACTTCAATCATTTATCAACCATGCGGCTAAAGCATGATTTAGAGCATGATTGAGGAGTTTTATAAATCTTTAGATTTAGATAAGTCATTCAATCTTTGATTATATATTTATCAATCAGTGCATGGATTTAAATACCCTCTAAAAAGATTAGTATATTAAGTGTAGAGAACATAAACAAATAACAACCACGGGGGAATAAATAATGAGAGATTTTAACAAAAAACTAAGAATTTTACTAATAGATGATAATGCTAATCATTTGAGAGGGATTAAAGAATTAATCAATCTTGAAAGTAGTTATGAAGTAGTTGGAACAACTACAAGTGCAAATCTTGGTATTAATTTGATTAAAAAATATCACCCTGATGTGGTTTTGATGGATATAAATATGCCTGAAAAAGATGGGTTACAAGCAATTCAAGCTATTAATAAGTTAAATCTTCAAACAAAAGTTATTGCTTTGAGCGGTTATGATGATTCAGATTTGATTTATCGTGCAATGAAGTTGGGTGCTAAAGGTTATGTTCTTAAAACTATGGCTTCTGTTAAATTAATCAATGCAATTGAAGAAGTTGCATCAGGAAAAATTTATTTGCCTGCAGTTCTATCTACAAGATTTTTCGAATACTTCCAAACAACAGCAAAAGAAGAATCAAATACTTCAGAAGGCGAAAATCTACTATCAAGTTTGACAATGAGAGAAAATGAAGTTCTTGAACTTTTAACCGAAGGAATTAACTACAAGAGTATTGCAGGAAAACTTATTATCTCTGAAACTACTGTTAAGACTCACGTGAATAATATTTTCCAAAAGTTACAAGTAAATGATAGAACAAATGCTGTATTGTACGCATTAAGTCACGGTTTCAAACCTAGCAAAACATCTTCAAATGTGGCAATGACTACAGTATAAAAAGTTGCATAATAATATATACAAAGGGTTCTGATTTTACAAGCGGAACCCTTTATTTTTAACCAAAAGGACAAAAATGACAGACCAATTAACTCAAGAACAACTAACTCAACAAATCAGATGTGTATCACATGAAATTAGAAATCACCTTTCTATCTGCGATATGTATTCACAGATTATAAAGAAAAACCTTGAAAAATCAGGGATTAAAAATGATTCGATTGACAATGCGTTAGAATGTATTCAAAATTCTGTGAAAATAATTGGGGCTAATCTTCTTGATTTAAAGGCTTTAAACAACAATAGCCCTAAAATTGTCGATTTTTCATCAATTATCAATCAGGGGCTAGAAATGTCCAAAGTTTACGCACAGGATAAAGAAATTGAATTCTCAATATTTATAAAAAATACTGCAAATATCCAAATTGATGAAAACAAATTCCTTGCTTGCATAGTTAATATTATCAAAAACGGGATTGAAGCGATTGAAATCAAAGGAAAAATTGAAGTTTTGGCAGAAATTAAAAATGGTTATGCAATTTTAAAAATTTCAAATAACGGAAAACCAATTCCTAAAGATAAACAAAAAATTATTTTTGATATAGGATTTACAACCAAAAAAAGTGGCTGCGGACTTGGTTTAGGAATTTGTAAAAAAAATCTTCAAGAACAAAACGCAACACTTGAGTTGACTAAATCAATAAAAAATTGCACACAGTTTGAAATCAAAATACCGATTTACTCATTCTAAATTTTCTTGCCCCATACGTCATTTGGAATTTCCCATCCATTATTTTTAACTTTTAATAAACAATAATATCCTGCATTTATATCTGTTGAATTGCTACTACAATTTTCATCAACTTTCTCATTTGATTCGCTTATTCCTGCAGGAACTATACCATCTTCAGTCAGGATTGCAATAAATATATCTTTTCCTATAATATTTGGTTTTCTATCTCCATTTACATCAATAAAAATAGCTAAAACTTTATTTGTGGTGATAAGCCCTAAATATCTTTTTGCATCCTCTTTACTGTAGGAGTCAAAATTAAGGTTGGTACCATTTATCAATCGCATCGTTAATATTCCATACCCAACGCCAATACCTGTTCTAGAACAATAAGCAATTTCGCCGGCTAAATTTTTAGTTGGACCATCAGATTGCCAACAACCCTTTTTCTCAACACAGGCGTTTGAATACTTCATATAAGGTGCTAAAAATGTGTCGAACCATTTTTGTATTTCCTGAACAGGTTCAGGCATATAGGGGTCAATAGTTAATCCGTCATTTTCTGACATTTTCATTGATTGTTGGATTATGGAGTAATCTTCTCTTAATTTTGTTTCTATTTCCATTTTTTGTTTGTTGCTAATTAGTCCGGGAATTGTTATCGCTGCCACAATTCCAATAATGCCAAGGGTAATGAGGACTTCTGCTAAAGTAAAAGCAAATTTCTTTTTAGTGGAAAAGGAAACAGGGAAATAAGGGAACAAGTTCGTTACAGTTTTTATAATCATGTCATTGTGAGGAGAAATTTCGTTATTATTTGTATTTTTGTGTACGAAGCGACGTAACAATCCCTGACAAGTGTTACTATTACCCAATTTGTTAGGGATTACTACGTCACTCTGTATAGACTTTTGCATTTCTTGTTCAATATTTTTCCTCGTAATGACATGATTTTGTGTTTGTAGATCCTTCGGGCTATTACCCTCAGGATGACGTGTAACACTGTCACCCTGAACTCGTTTCAGAATCTTTTTATACATGTCATTGTGAGGAAAATTTTTGTTATTATTTGTAATTTTGTGTACAAGGTGACGTAACAATCCCTGACTAGTTTCACCATTGCCTAATTTGTTAAATTTAAATAGGCTTTGAATCAAGTTTAGGTTAACAATGTTATTCGTATTGTTATTATTTGCCATAATTAATTTCTCCTTCTGCTTATTTTGTTCTCTTTAAGACTACATACTTCAAAAGTAATATAACATAAAATGAATTTGTGAACAATAAGGCTACAAAAATTTACAGTTTAGGGCGAAAAATATTTACACGGAGAAAAGAATTAGGGATGTCACAAAATACGTTAGCTGAAAAACTCGACATCTCGAGGGAACATTTAGCAAAAATTGAAACAGCCAAACGCACCGTAAGCCTAGATTTACTAATTGAAATTGCAGATTCCCTAAATACAAAAGTTAGAGATTTAATCGACTTTTAAATCTTATGGTTATGGATAGTTGATATAATAAAAAATGTTTTTCAGGTACTTATATTTTGTCTTGAATTTGGGTTTGAAACTCTTTTATATTTCTAAAATTGATTGACCGGTAATTTCTTTTTCAGATTTTTTACTTGCAATGCTTGCACATACTTTTAGGTTTTCACAAAGAATACCTTTTATAAATGCTGTTAAGTTGTTCTGTTCTACCGGCTTTCCATTTTCGGTTATTGGAATATCTGTTTGTTTGGAAAATTTTTCGAAAAACTTGCTTAATGGATTTTCTAATATCTTTGTTAAAATAATTTTGGGTAGTTGAAAAGCTTCAGTGTTGCCTACGGCTTCATAAGCTCTCAAGGTTCAAGATTGCTTAAATTTATTAAAAATAATTCTCACTTATCCTCTTATAGCCTCCACAACTCATTCACTTGAAAACACATTATTCTTGTGGTATTCTTTGAGTGCTAAAATTTATAAGGAAAGAAGGATAAAATGTCAGAAGTTAGAGTTAGAATAGCTCCGTCACCAAGTGGAAATCTACACGTTGGGACAGCAAGAACAGCTTTGTTCAATTACTTATTCGCTAAAAAAATGGGCGGAAAATTTATATTAAGAATTGAAGATACAGATGCCGAAAGAACTTCTCAAGAATATATTGATAATATTTTTGATAGTTTGAAAGCTTTAGGTTTAAATTGGGATGAAGGTCCGGATGTTGGAGGTCCTTATGGTCCTTACACTCAATCTCAAAGATTTGATATCTATCCAAAATATGTTCAAAAACTTTTAGAGTCAGGTTTTGCGTATGAATGTTTCTGTACTCCGGAAGAACTTGAACAAGAAAAAGAAGAAGCTACAAAGGCTAAAAAACCTTATGTATATTCTAAGAAATGTGAAAATCTTACAGAAGAAGAAAAAGAAAAATTGAGAGCAGAAGGCAGAAAACCTGCTATCAGATTTAATATCGCAAAAGCTCAAAAAGCATTCCACGATTCTTCAATTTTGAAGTTCAATGACCTTGTAAAAGGGGAATTGCACATGGATACAAATCTTTTAGGAGATTTTGTTATCCAAAAATCAAATGGAGCTCCTACATACAACTTTGCGGTTGTAATTGATGATGCTTTGATGAAAATTTCTCACGTTATCAGAGGAGAAGATCATATTTCAAATACTTATAAACAAATTCTTATCTTCGAAGCTTTAGGTTTTGAAGTTCCGAGATTTGGTCATTTAGGTATGATTTTGGCACCTGATAGAAGTAAATTGTCAAAAAGACACGGTGCAACAGCCGTTTCTGACTTTGTTAAACAAGGTTACTTAACAGAAGCATTGATTAACTTTGTAGCTTTACTTGGTTGGTCTCCTTCTGATGGTGAAGAAATTAAGACAGTTGATGAAATCGCTAAAGACTTCAGAATTGACGAAATTTCTTCTTCAAACTCAATTTTTGAATACGACAAATTGAAATGGATGAACAGCCACTATATCAAAATGTTGCCAATCGAAAAATTGAAAGAAATGTTGAAACCGTATTTGACTCAGTACAATTTGAATGAATTGACAGATGCTCAATATACAAAAATGGTTGAAATAACAAGAGAACCTTTGACTTTGCTTTCAGATATTACTGACGCTGTTCCATATTTCTTCGGAAAAGATGTTCATATTGATTCTGAAACTCAAGAAAAAACTCTTGATACCGAAGTTTCTCAAAACGTATTGAAAGACTTTGTTCCAAAAGCTAAAACTTGGGATTGGACAGATGAAAATCTTCACGAAAAATTAGCTGATTTCAGAGCTGAATGGAAAGAAAAAGGTGTTAAACCTAAAGTTACAATGTGGGCAATCAGAGCAGCTATTACAGGTAGAACTTTTGGTGCTGATATGGTTGGAATTCTTGATATTTTAGGAAAAGATACCTCTATTTATAGAGCAGAAAAAGCTATTAAATAATAGATTTATTAGATAATAATTTAAGAGGCGGTGTGAGCTTTGCTCACACCGCCTCTTAATACTATAAATTCATCTAAATACAAATTTAGCCGGCAACAAATTTAGCTAAAATTTCAGGAAATTTATTTACTAAAGCATCTGCAAATTTGTCTGTATCAATTTGTGTTGTTACGACAGCTAAAATATCTTGTGGCAAATGGGTCATCATTTTTTGTAAATATTCAGGCTTTATAACTCCAAAAGATTTAACAATTTCATCTTTTTGACGCTCCCTTGCAATAATATGAGTGTAAGCATCAGAGTCAAATTTTTCGTAAAGTTTTGGTTCACGAGAGGTTAAAGATAGGGTTAATTGTTGCTTTTGAGTTGGTTGCAAATTAGTAATTGCGTTTTTATATTGCAAATCGCCTAATTGCCCTATTTGATTGACCAAATCACGAGCATTCCCACTTTGAGCTTCGATTCCAGTTACACTTTCTAATATCTGTTGAAGGTACATTTCCGGTATTGATTGCAAATTTTGCAACAACATATCTTTATCCATATCTGTGCTTGTTAAGAGTTTATCAAGTTGTTTTTCGGGCATGTATTCAATAATTTGTCGTTCTGAAAACATTTGAAAAACAGTTTTTACAAGCTCTTCCATTGGAATACCTTTGAGTAAATCCATTAAGCTGTCTTGTGTAAAAAATTGCAACCCCTCAACCAAATCATCTGTTTCTAACATTGGAACAAGCTTTTCTAATTGTGCAGAAGTCATTGACTGCATGATAGTTAGTTTATTTTCAGGATCTGCAAGTTGGAACAATTCAACCAACTGATTAGGATCTGTGAACATGTCTGCAGCCATTTGAATAGCGGCTTGGTTTCCTTGAGCTGCTTCTGCATCCAAAATCTCTTTAACGGATTTGTCTGCATAAACCTGCATTTTGTCATTACTTATCCCGAGTCTGCTTTGTAAATATTCTAATGTTGAATTTATGGCAATAGACATGACAACCTCTGAAAATTAATTTTCTTATATGGTTTATCGGCACAATTGTAAATAAAATTTAGCCATCTGCGATAATTGTAACAAAAAGTAATATTGTTCAAAATACACGAAATAATTGAATTATAGCTAAATTTATTTGTTACGTTTTGTAAATATTTAGTTATTCATGTAACAAAAAAGTTACAAAACTATACTTTATATATATAAGGAAAAATATAAGGAATAGGACAATGAGTTTCGATGTAAATATTGGAAGAACGCAACCTATAATCAAAGCAGCCGCCAATATGAACAACGATGGTGGCAGCGGTGGTAACTTAGGTTACATGATGAGAGAAAAAAAGAAGAATCAACAAGAAAAAAGAAGTTTGTTTGACGATGGTGATGTTTCTGTAGATTCCTTTGAAATGGCTTCAAAATTGCCAAAACAAAACTATGAAGAAGCAATAGGGATGAAGAATTCTTGGATTGAGAATTTTATCTCTAAATTTACAAAATAAAAATTATATTGTACTGCTATTTTGAATAGGTTAGAAAATTTTAAAGTAAGGCAATAATGGAAAAGGAACAAAGAAATAAGTCCTTTACATTTTTTTCGTCATCCGTCAATAAGTCTATAGGTCAATAAGTGGATAAGTTTTACGCTGAGTTCTAGTATGTTTTACGTGAGCATAAAAATAGAGAGCCAACGCAATTGACTCTCTATGGAGCGGAAGCCAAGTAGGTACTATGCCTCTAATGCTCAACTACGTTTCGCAAAGAGTCATAGCAACGAGAGTCGAACTCGCAAATGACGAGTTCTCGCCAATATCTTCATACTAATTAAAAAAGAGTCGATGAACGACTCTTTTTTAATTAGCGGAAGACGAGACTCGAACTCGCGACAGCCTGCTTGGAAGGCAGACGCTCTACCAACTGAGCTACTTCCGCAAAACATATTCATTTGTAACAAAGTCATCTTACTATAAAAATTTTTTAAAATCAAGATTATTTTTCAAATAAATTTATCTAATACTTTAGGACTACAAAAAATTACTATTAAAGTATTAGTCAAATTTATTCTTTAGAATGGTGAAAAATATCGGCATGACAGTTTATTATATACATGTAGATTCAAAGAGTCCAAGCACTTTTTCGGGGTTGCGACAAGATTTTTTCTTTTTGCGGTTTGGTTGAAAACCCTTTGGGTCTACACTTTACTTCAAAAAAATTTTTCATGTTTTATAACTTCCGACTTGTTTTGCGAGATTGCAATGCAGGTCTTTTTATTTTATTATACTTTTTGTATAAATTTATAGGAGTAAACACTTATGACAACAGAAGTTAAAGCAAGTCACATTCTTGTGAAAACAGAAGAAGAAGCTAAAAAATTGTATGATGAAATCAAAAATGGTGCATCATTTGCTAAGATTGCCGAAGAAAAATCTTTATGCCCTTCCGGTCAAAATGGTGGAGATTTAGGATTTTTCGGTAAAGGCATGATGGTTAAACCGTTTGAAGATGCTGCATTTTCTCTTGAAGTCGGAGAATTGTCTCAACCGGTTCAAACTCAATTTGGATGGCATTTAATCGAGGTTACAGATAAAAAATAATGGATAATATTGCAGTAATTAAAAATTTCATGGCAGACAATGATTTGGAATATTTATTGGTAAATTCAACCAACGAATTTCTTGTTGAATATAATACATTAGCTGAAAATTCCAGATATAAATTGACTAATTTTTCAGGTTCGACCGGAGAAGCTCTTGTCACACCTGATACAATTTATCTTTTTGTTGATGGAAGGTATCATATTCAAGCTGATCAAGAAGTTTGCCATGAAAAAATTACTGTTGTAAAACTTCAAACCGGTGAAAAATATCTTGATGAGTTATTAAAAAGAATTCCAAAAGATAGAACATTGGGTGTTTTTTCAAAGAAAAATTCTCAAAATAAGATTGAATTTTTGGAAAGAAACAGAAAAATTAAACTATTAGATTTTGATCCGTTGGACCAAAATTTAGAAGTAAAAATTTCTGAAAATATTTCACTGGATAAAAAATATACAGGTTTAACAAAAGAAGAAAAAATAGAGAAATTATCTCAAAATTTGAGCAAGGATGAAGCTATCTATATTACAGATTTGGACGAGGTTTCGTACCTTTACAATATGCGAAATTTTTCTCAAAATTATTCATCAAAAATAAAAGCTAAAGCGTTAATTTTTAAAAATAATTCTATTCTTTTTACTCAGAATAAAATGCAAAATTTGGAAGAAGTTTTGCAGAAAATTGATAAAACCGTTTATGTTGATAAAAACACAATTAACGGATATGATTATAATTTATTGGGTGAAAAAGCGACTTTGCTTGATGTTAGTCCTGTAAAACTAATGAAAGCTCAAAAAAATGAAGCTGAAATTGATCATTTGAAATCGGCATTTGCTAGAACTGATAAGGCTGTCAAAGCTATACGAGAATATATTTATAACAATGATAATATTTCAGAATTTGATATATCTGAACAATTAGAAAAAGAGTTCAAAAAACAGGGTGCATTAGGTTTAAGTTTCCGCTCTATTGTTGCTAAAGATAAAAATTCCGCATTGGCTCATTATTCAAAATCTTCAAAGGATGAAATCATAAAAGACGGGAGTCTTGTTTTAATTGATTGTGGAGCGTATTTTGAAGGAGGTCTTGCAACTGATATTACAAGAGTTTTTGTCAAAGGCACTCCGACAAAACTTCAGCAAAAAATTTACACAACTGTATTAAAAGCATTTTTGTTAGGTTTCAATTATGCAAAAACTCATCCGCAACGTCCATTACAAGGTTTTGAAATAGATAAAAAAGTGCATGAATTTTTTGCTTCTCAAAATTTGGATGGTTTTGTTTTCAACCATGGTTTGGGGCATGGGATTGGTGTAAATGTCCATGAATATCCGCCAAATTTAAGCACAAATGAAATTGCCAAAACTCCAATTCTTGATGGAATGGTCTTTTCAATTGAACCGGGACTTTATAAGGAAAATTATTTTGGCGTTCGTTTAGAAAATTCATGTTACTTCAAAGATAATGGTATCCATTCATTTGTTCACATGAATTATGAGAGAAAATTGATTGATTTTGAAATGCTTACAGATGAGGAAATTCAAGAACTTGCTGAATTTGAGGTTATATAATGGAAATTACAAGCGTAAATAACGAACTGGTGAAAGAAACAGTTAAGCTTCAACAAAAAAAATATAGAAATCAAAGCGGGAAATTTTTATTAGAAGGTTATAAAGCGATTAAAGAAGCTTTTTATTTTGGGATAAAAATTGAGCATATTTTTGTTGAAAAAAGTAAAATTAATGACTATAATTTTGCTAAAAATTTAATTATTGAAACTACTGAACCAGTCCTAAAAAAGCTTTCCACTACTGAATCTGCTCCTGTTTCAATTGCTGTTGGGTATCAAAAAAATTATGATAAAAATATTTTAAAAAATTGCAAAAAAGTTTTACTTTTAGAAAACATTAAAGATGCCGGAAATTTAGGGACAATTGTTCGCTCATCTGTCGCGTTTGGAGCGGACGCAATTGTTTTGTTTGGAGAAAGCGTTGATATTTATAACCCGAAATGTGTTCGCTCTACTGTCGGCAATCTTTGGAAAATTCCGATTTTTCATATTGAAAAATTTGAAGAGTTGGAAGAAATTTTTGATGGGTTTGAGAGAATTGCGACACTTCCTAAATCTAAAAATTTGTTAAAAAAATACAAATTAAATTCAGTGAAAACAGTTGTTATGTTTGGAAGTGAAGCGGATGGTTTATCTGAAAATTTGATAAATTTTTCAACAAATTCCACAAAAATTGAAATGAAAAATACAGTTGAGTCTCTTAACCTTGCAACATCTGTTGCTGTTATTTTATATGAATTATTTGTGGAGAATATCTAAAATGAGATGTCACGAACTGCGAGCAAAAGAACTTTTTCAAAGTGGCTATAACTGTGCCCAATCTGTTTTTGGCGCGTATGCTGAAGAATTGGGGTTGGATTTCGAAACGGCATTAAAAATTTCATCATCTTTTGGAGCCGGAATGGGAAGGCTTAGGGAAGTTTGTGGTGCTGTTAGCGGAATGTTTATGGCTGTTGGTCTTGCAAATGGATACAGTTCAAATTCAGACAATATAATCAAAGCAAATCACTATAAAACCATCCAATATTTGGCAAAAGAATTTGAAAAAATGAATGGTTCTATAATTTGTAGTGAGCTTTTAGGTCTAGCTCATAAAAAAGATTCGCCTGTTCCAAATGAGAGAACAGAAGAATATTATAAAAAGCGACCATGCAAAGAACTCGTTGGGGATGCTTGCAGGATATTGGATAAATATTTGGAAGAAACTAAAAAAGCGGTCAAGTAAATTGACCGCTTAAATTTAAAATTTTAATCTATGGCATTGACGGGTGTGAATTGATTTTGTAGCCTGAATTTGTCAAAGTTAAAATTTCAGACAAGCTTTTTGCCTTTTCTAGCCCTTTTGAATATTCATCGGGATTGATATAATATTCAGCCAAAATTTCATTGTTAAAAGAACTGTAAATCTTTGTCTTGTTCATTGTTTCAACATTTATTGGATATTTTTCACGTTGTTTTATTTGCTCTTCTGTTGTTGAATTTTTAGAATCAACATAATTTGCTGCCATATTAAACATTTGTTTTTTGTACCTGTCTGATAATTTGTTCCAAATTTCAGGTTCAATGTAGAAATTATATGAACCTTTTTGTAGGTCAATTTTAGTAAAGTTTGATTTTATTGCAACATCTTGATATTCATTCGTGATGTTTATCAGTTTGTCTTTGAATTCAGGATGTGCTTTTCCATAATTATAAACTGCAACTCCTGAAGTTATAGTCATTGCAAAAAATCCGACAACTAACAAAATTGGTGCAATAACTGCCCAAATTGTTGCTTGAGTTTTTTGTTTTTTATGAAAATTTTCTAAATCTTCTGTTTTATCTTGCTTTGCAGCCCATTCATTCCCTCTAATTCCGCAGATAAACATAAAAGGAAACCAACCTGTTGTCAAAAGTAGAGGTAACATAAAAATTGTTTTCGGTGCTTTATTAAATAATCCCCAAATCCAAGTGCCTAAAAAAGCACCCCAATTAAATTTGAAAAGAGGATTAGCAGGTTTTTGGGAGGTGATTTTACCTTTTGTACAGAGTAATGAAATTATTACAAATGTTGAAATCACTTTACTCCAAAAATTCGCTCCAACAGGAGTGTAAACAGCAAAAATCATTACCGCTAAAACAGAAGAAACCAAATAAATTCTATTATTGTCGGTTTCGCCTATAATATCTCGAACTCTTCTAACTATGCTTGGAAAAAGCAACGCTGTGGAGATAAGACCCGAAATGCAAATCCAAGTTAACAACCACATTGGATTTGCGTTTTGAGTGAGTTCTCCCATCAATGTGGGATTAAATAATAATAAATACACAAATGGAGTAGAAAATATAAGGCATTCTATGACCTCGATAATTAAATAATTAACGATAAAATCTCTTCGTCCTAAAATTCCGCACATTGATAAAAATTTATTATTCTCTTCAAAATAATTTTGTTCTTCCATTTCTTCTCCTAAATACTTTCTTCTTCTTTTAAATCTTCAATAAGAAACTCTTTTGCAATTGAAGTCTCAGATGTTTTTTTGTTTGTTTTAGATTTTGCTTCAATTCCATAATTTTTGAGCTTTTCTGCTTCTTTAAAAATACTCCCGTTATTGCGTGTTGTGAGGCGATTTATTTCAGTTTTAATTGAACCGGTCGCACTTTCAAGTATATTTTGAATTTCAATCAGTGCATGAGAATGTTTTGCAATATTATTATACAGTTCTTCACCAGTTTTAATAATATTATCAATATTGTCATACCGAACTTTTGATGCCCACAATTGATTAACCAAACGAAGAGTTACAATTATTGACGCCGTACCGATTATAATGATATTTTTAGAATTTGCCAATTCTATCAAATTTTTAAAATCAAAATCCGTATAAATTAAGCTCACACAAGCTTCAATCGGAATATACATCAGGATAAATCCGGCTTGAGAATTTGGTTCAATATTTTCATAATTCCTTTTTGCTAAATCATTAATACATCCGGTTAAATCTGCAATAAAGGCTTTTTTATCTTGAGTTGAATTTGATTTAGAATATTCAAGGTAGTTTTTTAATATAACTTTTGAATCAATAATCAATCGGTGATTGTTTGGTAAATTTAAGATAAAATCAGGTTTCCCGGAACTGGTCGAAAATTGCTTTATATAATGAATATTCTCTTGTAAATTCTCAAATTTTAAAATTTGTTCAAGTTGATTTTCTCCGAATTGACCTTTCAGATTTTGGTTTGTTGTGAGAGCTTTAGCATATTTTTCTGCAATAGAAATTGCGTTTTTTATTTCCATTGATTCAACGTTGTGTGATTTTTGATAATTATCAATGCTTTCTTTGAAATCCTTTAGTAGTTTATTTATTGGATTTATTTCCTCAGATTTAAATAATTCAAGTCTAGTTTTTAAATCTGTTGAGTGAGCCAAAATCATTTGTTCCTGTTGATTTTTCAATGAGTCTTGTGCAATTTTTGAAAATTCTGCTTTTACAATATTTATAATGTTTTCGTTCAATCCGACTTGTGATTTTAGGTTCGCATTTTCTTCTTTTAGATTTAAAATTTCCCTCTGAAAACGACTAGCACAAATCATCCACGACACTAGTCCTGCAACGATAACACTTAAAATTAAAATAAATATTTGAAAATACATTTTCTTTAGCTCTCTACTGTAATTTCCCTAATTTTAGCATATTTTACTTTGTTTTGAAATAGGAGATTACAATTTGTTGCCAAGTTTACACACTTGCACTAAGTCTATTTTTTAATTAAAATATTGGTAATCTATTAATATTTTTTAGAAGAAGGGATAGAAATATGGTTGTGGAAAGACAAAGAGTAAAAGAACAAGATAAAATTCAAAGACGTTCAAATTTTGATCCGGTAGAAAGCAATTTGACTCCGGAACAGGTAAAGTTGGAAGCTTCAAGATGTTTGCACTGCAAAAATCCTAGATGTGTTCAAGGTTGCCCTGTAAACATTCAAATTCCTGAATTTATTCAAGCATTGAAAGAAGATAATCTTGAAGAAGCAGGTAAAATTATTCGTCAAACAAGTATGCTACCTTCAGTTTGCGGTCGTGTTTGCCCTCAAGAAAGACAATGTGAAGGCAACTGTATTTTAGGAATTAAAGGTCAAGCTGTTGCAATCGGAGCTTTAGAAAGATATGTCGGAGATAATACAAAAGCTGATGAACCTGAAATCAAACCTACAGGTAAAAAAGTTGCAATCGTTGGTTCCGGATGTGCCGGAATTACTGCAGCCGCAGATTTGAGAAAAGCAGGTCATGAAGTTGTGGTATTTGAAGCTCTACACAAATTAGGCGGGGTTCTTCGTTATGGTATTCCTCCATTCAGACTTCCAAGAACAATTTTGGATAGAGAAATTACCAACCTAAAAGCTATGGGCGTTGAATTTCATACTGATGTTGTTGTTGGTAAATCAATTACATTAAAACAACTTAAAGATGACGGATTTGATGCAATCTTTATTTGCTCAGGAGCAGGACTTCCAAAAATGATGCACATTAAAGGTGAAAACTTGAACGGTGTGTTCTCTGCAAACGAATTCTTAACAAGAGTTAACTTGATGGGTGCAGGTAGAGATGCTGACAGTGTTACACCATTGAGAGTAGGTAAAAAAGTTGCAGTTATCGGTGGTGGTAACGTTGCTATGGATGCTGCCAGAACTGCTGTTCGTGTAGGTTTTGAAGAAGTTTCAATTCTTTACAGAAGAACAGAAAAAGAACTTCCTGCAAGACTTGAAGAAATTAGACACGCTAAAGAAGAAGGCGTTCAGTTCAAATTTTTACATGCTCCTGTTGAAATTCTTGAAAAAGACGGTTATGTTGCAGGCATGAAGTTTGAAATTATGGAACTTGGTGAACCTGATGCTTCAGGGAGAAGAAAACCAATCGGTACAGGTGAATATGTAACAGAAGATGTTGATACCGTAATTGTTGCTCTTGGAACAGGTCCTAACCCGATTATCCAAAAATCTGCTGAAGCTGAAGGTATGGAAATTATCACAGATGCTAAAGGATATATTTCTGTTGACCCTGAAAAACGTTCAACAAATATTCCTTGTGTATTTGCAGGTGGTGACGTTGCTCCGGTGGGTGCGTCAAACGCAATTAACGCAATGGGTGCAGGTAAAAAAGCTGCTAAAGCTATTAATGAAATGCTAAAAGTTTAAATTTAGTTAAATATTTCAAATAATAAAAAGGTTTCCTTGTTTGTTAAAAAGGAATCCTTTTTTATTTCTCCTCTAAATGAATGAGATTTGCTTCCTTTTACTCAAGATATGAAAAATTATGTCGTAATAAAAAATATAGATATGGAAAACGAAAGTTTTTCATACCTCCTCCCCAAGTCTGGTAGCCGTTCTTTTTGAAACGGCTTTTTTTTATGAGTACAAATATTTAATAACTATATAGAAAAAGGCAAGAACGATTAGTTCTTGCCATAATACCTTTTTCATATTTCCATAATAAAACTTTTTAAACTTGCATTTCTTTTTCAAATCCAAATAATGAACTGATTGATTCATCATCATGAATTCTTGAAATAGCCTGAGCAAGTAATGGTGCTACTGAAATTTGTTTAATATTTGGAGGCATTTTGCTCATATCTAGAGGAATAGTATTTGTAACAATACATTCTTTGATTGGAGCAGAAGCAAGTCTTTCTACGGCAGGTCCTGAGAATACCGGATGTGTTGCACCAACATAAACATCTTTTGCACCTTTTGATTTTAACAATTTAGATGCTTCACAAATCGTACCTGCAGTATCAATAATATCATCAAACATTAAACAAACTTTATCTTTCACATCGCCGATAACATTTGTTGCGATAGCTTCATTATGCTTGTCGCGTCTTTTATCAATAATTGCAATCGGAATATTTAATTTTTTTGCAAAATGTCTTGTTCTGTTTGCTCCACCCATATCAGGTGAAACAGCAACCATGTTTTCTGTAGGAATTCCAAGATCTTTGATATAATTAACCAAAACATTTGTTGCAAAGATATGATCAACCAAAATATTGAAAAAACCTTGAATTTGACCGGTATGCAAATCCATTGCAAGAACTCTATCAGCTCCTGCTGTTGTCAATAAGTCAGCAACCAGTTTAGCTGTAATAGCTTCACGACCGGAAGTTTTTCTATCCTGTCTTGCATAACCATAATAAGGAATTACTGCTGTAATTGTTTTTGCACTTGCTCTTTTGAAAGCATCAATGATTATCAATAATTCCATTAAGTTTTCATTTACAGGGTTGCAAACAGGCTGAATGATAAAAACATCATCTCCTCTAACACTTTCTTTGACTTGAACATAAATTTCTCCGTCAGAGAAATTTTTAACTATCATTGGTCCTACTGTCGTACCCAATTGATCAGCAATTTCTTGTGCCAATTTCGGGTTAGAACGACCGGCAAATAATTTGATGTCATGAGTAGGGTTAATAGCTTTTTCCAACTGAGGATAAGTCTTTTCTTCGATTGCAACCATTTTTGTTAATAAATCCTTTCTATGTCCACTACGATATTATTATAAATCTGATGTTGATATACCACAAGATTTTTTTAAGTTTTGTAATATATAAAATACGTAAATTTTAAATTTTGTTATCTTTTTTGATAATTTATTACTAGCATTAAAAATCTCTTCGTGATAACATAATCTGATATAAAAAAGAAATCGAGGTGGATATGGATAATCTTAAAATTTATCTTGACAAAGACATTAATCAAGACTTAATCAAATCTAAAAAAATTGCAGTAATCGGTTTTGGTTCTCAAGGCTATGGTCAGTCCATGAACCTTAAAGATTCAGGTTGTGACGTTGTTTTAGGTTTGAGATTAGGTGGAAAATCCGATATCAAAGCAAAAAAATATGGTTTTAAAACTATGACAATTGAAGATGCTGTAAAATGGGCTGATATCGTTCAAATATTAATTCCTGATGAATTGCAGGCTGAAGTTTATGAAAAACAAATTAAGCCAAATATGAGAGCAGGACAGTATTTGATGTTTTCTCACGGATTTAATATTCACTATAAAAAAATTGTAGCTCCATCAGATATTAATGTAATTATGGTTGCTCCAAAAGGTCCGGGACATACTGTAAGAAGTCAATATGTTGAAGGTAAAGGTGTTCCATCATTAATTGCCATTTACCAAGACCCGACTGGAGATTCTAAAGAAGTTTCTCTATCTTATGCTTCTGCTATTGGTGCAGGTCGTGCCGGTATTATTGAAACAACATTTAAAGAAGAAACCGAAACAGATTTATTTGGAGAACAAGCCGTAATTTGTGGTGGTGTTTCTGCTTTGATGAAAGCTGGTTTTGAAGTTTTGACAGAAGCAGGATATTCTCCATATATGGCATATTTTGAAGTTCTTCACGAAATGAAATTAATTATTGACCTTGTAAATCAAGGAGGTTTGGCTGATATGAGATATTCAATTTCAAATACGGCTGAATATGGTGATATGACAAGAGGTCCTAAAGTTATCGGAGAAGCTTCTAAAAATGCAATGCGAGAAATCCTAAAAGATATTCAATCCGGCAAATTTGCAGATGAATTTACAAATGAAATGCACTCAGGTTGTGAAGTTTTCAACAAATTGAGAAAAGAAAACGCAGACCACCCAATCGAAAAAATTGGTGAAGAAATTCGCTCATCATTTGTTTGGGGCAACGATGACAAAATCATTGACAGAAATAAAAACTAACAATTAATAAAGGAATAAAAATGTTCAATACTGAAGATACTTACGAAGTAGTTGTTTTTTCAATCGGAGATACAAAAGCCGGTTCCAAAATGGGAAAATTGCAGTTAAAAAATACTGTTGACAATTCTCTTTTGAATTGTATTTTGTGGGAAGAAACATTAAATAGATTTGATAGTAAAATTTTTAGAACCGGTAATTTGGTTCGAATTGTATCCGCAAGTTTTAACGAAAAATATAACAACTGTTTGATTTCTGCTCTTGAACTTTTACAAGAGGCGAAGTTAGGACTGGAAAAGCCTGAAATTGATAGATATTGGGCTAAGTTACAATCTTATATTTCAAAAATTCAGGATGAAAAATTGAGAACATTTGTTGCTGATTTATTTAATAAAAATGAAGAAAAATTCAAAATTATGCCGGCAGCAAAGCTTATGCACCACAATTATATTGGCGGGCTTTTAGTTCATACTGTTGAGTGTGCTGAATTTGCAGAATTAAATATGGCAAAATTTACATACAAAACTAACGAAGATGAAATTTACGCCGCTTGCTTATTGCATGATTTTGGCAAAATTTTGGAGTACACAATTGATACAGAAACCGGTTTGATTGATTATGCTCAAGGATTCAGGGAAGAATGGATTTCGCATTCTCAGTACGGTTTTTGTATTTGTATGAATGCAGGATTTAAAAAAGTTGCTAAAATGATTGCAGCTCACCATGGGCGTGCAGAATGGGGTGCAATTATTGATTTGGATCAAAAAGATTTGGAACAGGAATTGTACTTAATTCATTTTATTGATAATTTGTCTGCAAAATTTGGAAAAATCAGTACAAGACTTTTGTAATATATTAAAAATGAGGTTTAAAAATTGTCAAAATTAACCGAAAATCATCATTATGACGGAACATTAGTTTGTGTTGAAGGAATTGACGGGTCAGGCAAATCAACACAGCTTGCACTGTTGCGTGATTGGCTCAAAGATATCGGTAAAGATGTAATTTTTACGGAGTGGAATTCGTCAGAATTAATTTCTCAAACTACAAAACTTGCTAAAAAGAAAAACATGTTATCGCCAAGAACTTTTAGTTTGTTGCATGCGGTTGATTTTGCTGACAGACTTAAACAGGTTATTGCACCTGCACTAAAAGCAGGTTTTATAGTGCTTGCTGATAGGTATGCTTATACTGCATTTGCTCGAGATGTCGCTCGCGGGGTTGATCCTAATTGGGTTCGAGGGGTGTATAACTTTGCGATTAAACCTGATTTGGCTGTTTATTTTGATATTGACCCAAAAACATCATTAGAACGAATTTGTTCAAATCGTGCTCCAAAGTTCTATGAAGCCGGCATGGATTTGAAATTGAGTAATGACCCTTATGAAAGTTATATGATTTTTCAATCAAAAGTTATTGAAGAATATAAAAATATGCTTGACGAATTTGGAATTGTTAAACTTGATGCAAATGATACAATTCATAAAAAACAGGTCGAAATCAGAAAAATGTTGAAAGAAATTCTAAAAAATAAAGGAGTTGAAATTTAATGGAGCAATCAAAACGAAAATATCCTGGGCTTTTGGTTGTTATAGAAGGAACTGATGGTTCCGGGAAATCTACACAATTACAACTTCTAAAAAAATCTTTGCAGGATCAATGTTACGGAGTTATGGTTTCTGAGTGGAAAACATCAAGACTGATTGCAAATGTTATTGATGATGCAAAAGAAAGAAATCTGCTCAATGCGACAACTTATAGTCTTTTGTATGCCGCTGATTTTGCTGATAGATTGGAAAATCAAATTATACCGGCTCTAAAATCAGGATTTGTAGTTTTGCTTGACAGGTATTATTATACGGCTTTGGCACGTGATGTTGTGCGAGGTCAGAACATTGATTGGGTTAAAAATCTATATGATTATGCCCCTGAACCGGATTTGGTCTTTTATTTGGATATGCCTGTTGATACTTTGTTGAAAAGAATTATCGGAACAACGGGTTTAGATTTTTATGAAAGCGGACGAGATGTAGGTTTTTCTACTGATTTTTATAAGAGTTTTGGAATTTATCAAAACAAATGCCTTGAACAATATAACAAAATGAAATCGGAATACGGTTTTATAAGTATTGACGGGACAAAATCTATTGATGAAATTCACAAAATAATGTCAAGTGAAGTTCAAAAAATCCTTGATACCGGAATTTTGGACTAAACAAAAGCTAAAAATCAATAGCCTAAAGTCAAATGTTAACAAAATAAATAAAAATTTACGTTGCGAAACATTTTACGTCATGGAGCATGGTTTATGCTAAATTATAGGGTATAAAAGGATATATTTAAGGAATAGTTTTAGTAAGGAGATAATGAATGTCTGAATACTTGAGCAAGGAAGAGATTAAGCAATGGAGAAGCTCATTAGAAAAGATTACATTAGAAGAGTTTGCAGCTAGATTAGGAAAAAAGGTTGAAGAAAAAAAAGAAACTAACGACCTGATTGACATCGTATTGCACGGACAGCCAGTTGTTTCCAATGAACCTGAATGGAATGCAAAAGCAGAAAGATTAAGCACTATCGCTGAACGTGCTATGGAAAAAGAAAAAGAACTTTATGTTTCACCGTTCTCTGCTAAAAATCTTAAATTGGATGAAGCAGTTCCGGTTGAACGTAAAGAACAAAAAAGTAAAGAAACTAAAAAAGAAACAAAATCAATTACTCATAAAGTGGCAGCTAAAACAACGAAATCTCACCCTAAAAAAGCTGAGAAAACTTTAGCGAAAGCTGAAAAAAATATTATAAATAATACCAAAACCGGTGACAATCTTAGAGATGACGTTAGAGTTGTTTTCAAAAAAGCTTTAACAGATAGAGAACAAAAAGTGTTTGATTATTTTGCTTCCCACAAAAATAAAATTGTTTATGCAAAAGATCTTGCTACACTTTTGGATTTACCAAGAGATTATGTTTATAAATATATTAAAAATCTTAGAGCAAAAATTGAAGGAGAATCTTTGAAAAATGCTGATAAAGGTGGATTTATTCTTTCAATCTAAGATAAAAGAAAATTTGATATAAAAAAAGGACTTAAATTTTAATTTAAGTCCTTTTTTTTAATGATGTTTTAAACTTTAAAATTTACCTTATTTCGACTTTAGCTCCGACAAATTCTAAAGCCTTTTGGGTTAAATCAGCTTGCTTATCAGATACATTATCCATAAATTTTGCAGGAACAGACTCTACAATATTTTTTGCTGCCATATAATCAATTCCTGTAATTTGTCTTAATGTCGCCATTACAGTCGCTTTATTTGAACCTACATCTACTAAAACTAAAGATTTACCACCTTTATTATCATTTGTTGGTGCTACAATTTTTTTTGAAATAGATAGATTATTAATCATTGGTCCGAATTTACCCTTTTCAAGACATTCCAAAAACCAAGCCTTTACTTTTTGGTAGTCAAAGTTATCTAAATCAACATTGTATTTTCTCTTCAAAAAATCTGAAATTATAACAATAAGCATTATTGCTATCGCACCATATAAAAATGGAGTATTTATCATATAAAGCCCTCTAAAATTAAATGTAATTACATTTGCATAATACCATATTTAAATTAGAAAATCAATTTAAACAAAAAGACGAACCCAAACGGATTCGTCTTTTTAAAGTTTTGATTGTTAAAAATCAAACTACTTGATTTCAACAACAGCACCAGCTGCTTCAAGAGTTTTCTTGATTGATTCAGCTTCGTCTTTTTTGATGTTTTCTTTAACTGCTTTAGGAGCTGCTTCAACTAAATCTTTAGCTTCTTTCAAGCCTAAACCTGTCAAAGTTCTAACTTCTTTCAATACAGCAATTTTCTTATCTGCTGGAACTGAAGCTAATACTACAGAAACTTCTGCATCAGCATCATCTGCTGCTGCAGCGGCTGCTGGAGCTGCTGCTACTGCTACTGGAGCTGCTGCTGATACGCCGAATTTTTCTTCCATAGCTTTTACTAATTCTGCTGCTTCTAATAAAGTTAATTTTTCAATTGATTCTAAAATTGATTCTACACTCATGATTTTCTCCTTTTATTTTAATTTTTGAGTTTTTCTAATACGTTGTTAAGCACAGAGGCTTAAATAATTTTGCCACAAAACTATGCAGCTTTTTGATCTCTGACTGCTGCCATTGCTCTTGTAAGTTGAGAAAGAACAGCGTTGATAGAGTTTGCGATACCTGATGCCGGTGAATTGATAGAACCAAGCATTTTTGCATAAAGCTCGTCTTTTGAAGGAAGAGCTGCCAATGCTTTTGTTTCTTCAACTGTTAACAATTTACCATCCATAACAGCACCAAGGATTTCACCTTTTTTAGCTTCTTTGATAAATTTAGTAACAGCTTTAGCAGGGCTTACAGGATCTTCAAAACCGAAAGCTAAAGCGATAGGTCCTGTTAATTTTTCAGCTAATGCTTCATATTCAGTCCCTTTTACAGCGATTTTAGCCAAAGTATTTTTGGTAACCATGTAGTCACCACCGTTTTTTTGAATTTCACGTCTTAATTTTGTGATTTCTTCAACGGTTAAACCTTTGTACTCAGTGATAACTGCAACTTGAGCTTTTTCAATTTTTGATTTAATCGCATCTATTTTTTCTGATTTAAATGCTTTTGTTGCCATTTTTAGCTCCTTTGATTTCTACGTCAATTGAATACTTTCAATTGTTATTTATGTTATCGACCTATAAAACTAAAAAAGACTTTGCTTTTCTAGTTTTACCGCAAAATCTTACACATAAGTCTATAAATGCTATTTACTTTCGTGTAACCTCGATTAGCTGATTTTGTCATTTAACCTCGTGCACCTGCTGACATTGAGAAGGCTCCCCTTTTCTTTGCCCTTTTTTGCACCCTTGGACTAATTGTCTGCGGCTATAGTTTATAATTTATCTTAAACATAATTAAAAAGCAAGTTTTGTGGTAATATTTATTTACAAAACAGGGGGCAATTTTAGTTAGATTGATGTTTTTATAAATATATGGTAGAACAGATAGATAATCCTGCAAATAAATCTATGCATTATGGCAATCATACGGTTGGTTTGCTGAACCCGCCCGATAAGTTGCCTAAGACGGTTTTGTATTCAGGTCGGGAAGGCGATAGGATGTTTAACCAAATGGAGCATGACTTGTATGTTGGACAAAAACATGCCAAACCCCCTGAAAGACATAAATTCCCGCTAATCTTGAAAATCATAGGAGGTGCAACTGTTTTGCTATCTGGAATGTTCTGCTTTAAAGGGATTAGAAAATTTGTTAAAAAACTGTTCTAATCTTCATTATCCAGTGTATCAGGAATATCAAATTCTCTAAGTTGAGTATAAATTATTGGTGAAAATTCTTTTGTAGTAACGATATCAATAATTTTGTATGATTGAGGTATTGAAATCAAAGATGGAGATGAAATATGATATACCCCATTTTTCATTGTTTCATTATTTACGTGAAAATGCCCTGAAATCACTGCTAGGACATTGTGATGTTTATCCAAAATTTCCTGATAATCCTCTACTCTATAGGTTTTATGAGTTTTTAATCTGGATTCGGATGAGTCAGGATAAACTAGTGGAAAATGTTGAAATATAATTACAGGTTTATCTTCATTTTTGGTTAATTTTTTATCAACCCAATCTAAGGTATCTTGTCTGTAATATCCAGCGGCTCCTGGGATAACTTCTTTAGCTCCGTCTACAATTAAAAATACAAATCCGTCTTTTTTGAATTCATAGTTTGGTGTTCTTTGTCTATATAAAAGATTTGATTCTCGTAGAATTTCGTAATAGCGAGCTTTTGACATGTTTTTTGATTTGTATACATCATGATTTCCAAGTGCAACGTAGTATGGAACCTTTAGTTTTCTAACGATTTTGACAAATTCTCTCAAATTGTCTTCCGTCGGATTATTAATATTGTCGCCCGTAAAAACAACAAATGAAACCCCTTCTTGTTTATTTATGTCTTCAACCGCACTTTTTAGTACATTTTGAGAATATTCAGACCCAACATCAAGATGAGAATCTGTTACTTGTACAAACTTTATATTTTCTGCAAATACTGTAAGTGATGAAAAAACAAATGCAGTGATAATTCCAACTAAAATAGAAGCTAACTTTTTCATAAAAAAATACATTCTCCCTTAAAAAGAATTATATCATGAAATCAAAATATGTGATAAAATACAAATATTATGAGATTAGATAAATTTTTAAAAGTGTCAAGATTGATAAAAAGAAGAACTGTTGCAAATGAAGTTTCTGATATGGGTAGGGTTTTGGTCAACGGTAATCCGGCAAAACCTGCCAAACAAATAAAAGAAAATGATGTTATCTCAATTGAATATGCAAACAGAACCGTTAATGCAAAAATTTTAAAAGTTCCAACGACAAATGTCAGTGTTCAAGAAGCTCCAAGTTTGTACGAATTGTTGTCTGAATAGCTGCTATTGGGCAAGTTGTAAATAATTCGTGTAACAATTATAAACTTTTGTAACGAATTAACCAAACTCTGAAATTATGACATTTCAAAATACTTTATTAAAGTATAGAGAGCATAATAAACGGAGATAATAAGATGGTTGATTTTAAAGGTATTGGCGATTTAAACGCAATTAAAGGTGTTAATAATGTTAAAGGAACTTTTTCTGCAAATATTGGTAAAACAGAAGCAAAACTAGGTTCTTTCGGGTATGGTTTTAACACTTCAAATGTTGGTTTTACAAGAAATGTAGTTCCTGAATTTTTAGCAAACAAGTTTGCGGATGTTGAACCTCCGAAATATACAAAAAATATTGGGCAATTGGTTATAAATGATCGGGATTATATTCCTGACAAATCATTTGAAGAAGATGCATTTTGCGAAGTATAAAATAGCAAGAAAAAGAGCCTGACTTTATTTGTCAGACTCTTTTTTATTTAAGCTTTAACTTAGACTACTGAGCAGCGTAAACACTAACTTGTTTTCTGTCGCGTCTGTGTGCTTCAAATTTCACGTTTCCGTCAATCAATGCATACAAAGTATCATCTGAACCGATACCTACATTGTTTCCTGGGTGAATTTTAGTTCCTCTTTGACGAACTAGGATATTACCTGCTTTAACAGCTTCTCCGCCGAATTTCTTAACGCCTAAACGTTTAGCTTCGGAGTCACGGCCGTTACGGGTAGATCCCATACCTTTCTTATGTGCCATTTTTATTTCTCCTTTATTGTTTTCTTAACGTTATTTCTGACTTTGGCAATTCTGCCATTTTAGTCATTACTCAGCAGCTGATTCTTCTGTTGCAGCAGCTTTTTTAGCAGTAGTTCTGATTTTAGAAATCATAACTCTAGTGAAGCCTTGTCTGTGGCCTTGTTTTTTTCTGTAACCTTTTTTAGGTCTTTGTTTGTAAACAATAACCTTTTTAGATTTGTCATGTAAAACGATTTTACCTTCAGCAGATGCACCAGTTACGTAAGGTTGACCTACTTTAGATTTTTTACCGTTTACAACCATAACAACTTTGTCAAAAACGATTTTTGAATCTTTTTCGCCATCTAATAATTCGACATCAACGTAGCGGCCTTCTTCTACTTGGTATTGTTTCCCGCCAGTTTCAACAATTGCGTACATTTTTCATTTCCTTTCAATTGGGGTTTCGTAACCTTTTTGGGGTTTTATAAACGATTGACCCGAGTAATCACGTACATTTATTATCACGCAAGCTCAAAATTATGTCAAGTTATTTATAACAATACTTTAAAACCTTTTAATATTTATTAACTTTGTGAGTCTATCAAATTTATTTGAAGTATCATAAATGTATGATGTTTAAAAAAGAAGATTTAATTTTGGCGACAAATGCCCAAATATTAAAAGATAGTGGAAGTGATGACGAATATTGTATTTCAACTGATACAAGAACAATAAAATTCGGAGATATTTACCTTCCGCTCAAAGGTGCGTCTTTTGATGGCGAAATGTTTATAGATAAGGCAATAGAAAGTGGAGCAAAGGCTTATTTTACAACAAAAGATACTGTTTTAGATGGTTCGGATTTAGTTTTGAAAGTAGGCAATACTCTAAATGCGTATTTAAATATTGCTAAATTTTATAGACATAAAATTAACCCTATTACGGTTGCAATCACAGGAAGTGCCGGAAAAACAACAACAAAAGAACTTGTTTATAGTGTATTGAGTCAAAAATTCAATACTCAAAAAACTTTTTCAAATCATAACAATGAAATAGGTTTTTGCCAAACAGTTCTTGGAATGAATGAGAACACTCAAGCTTTAATTGTTGAAATGGGTATGAGAGGTTTGGGAGAAATTGAACTCATATCAACTCATCTTGAACCTGATTACGCTATTATTACAAATTGTGGTTCTGCTCATGTTGGAAGATTAGGCAGTTTGGATAATATTGCTAAAGCTAAATGCGAAATTACAACCGGATTGAATTCAAAAGGAACGCTAATAGCTAAAAATCAAGACAGAATAAAAAAGTTTGTAAATTTTGATGGTGAAAAGATTTTCTATTCTATTGATGATGTTGAAATCGTAGAACAGGCCAAATCTTATTCAAAATTTATTTATAAAGGTGAAACTTATGAATTGAATGTTGACGGAGAATATAACATCGAAAATTCATTATCAGCAATTGAACTTGGTAAAAAGTTAGGTTTAACATATCAAGAAATTAAAACAGGGTTATTTTCTTACAAACCGATTGAAAAACGTTGGGAAGAAAAAGAAATTAACGGTTTAAAATTCATCAATGACAGTTATAATGCTAATCCTGAATCAATGAAGGCATCTGTTAAAACATTTGTTGAATTATACAAAAATCCTGTTGTTATTTTAGGCGATATGAAAGAATTAGGAACAGATGAAGTTAAATATCACCAAGAAGTTGGTTTGTATTTGGCGGGTTTGAATAAAAACGTTAAGTATTTGACTGTAGGAAATTTGGCACGAGAAATAGGAAACGTTCTTGCAAGTAACGGTTTTGAAGTTAAGTCTTTTGAAAATAACAAGGATGTTTCTTGTTACATTCTTGAAAATTTGAATAAAGATTATACAATATTTTTAAAAGCTTCACGTTCAATGCAATTTGAAGAGATTTTAGATAATATAAGAAGAGGGATATGTAAATTATGATAATGGTAACTATCGCATTCTTGTTGGGAATGGTTTTGTGTATGCTTTTCGGCGTACCGTATATTGACATGTTGAGAAAAAAAATGATTGGGCAATATATAAAAGATGTTGCACCTGAAAATCATGCGAAAAAGCAAGGAACTCCAACTACAGGCGGGGTGTTTATTATTGCTGCTATTATTATGGCGTCCGTAATTGTTTTATTATTGGCTCAAAAGATGTCAACACTTGCTCTTATTACTATTATAACTTTGTTATTTTATACATTTGCAGGTTTTCAAGATGATTATATTAAAATAAAAGGCAAAGGTAATGACGGTTTAACTGCAAGAGGAAAACTTTTCAGACAAATTGCAATTGCACTTTTACCAACATTATTTTTAGTTACAACAAATCCTGATGCTTGTACTTTCACAATTGGAAGTATTGTTCTTGATTTGAAATGGTTTTATCCGTTCTTTGCTGTATTCATTATTACAGGAGCATCAAACGCTTACAATTTGACTGACGGATTGGACGGACTTGCAGCAGGTTGCGGAGTGCCGGCATTTATCGCTTGTGCAATAATCTCTCATTCTTTAGGTGAAACTGAACTTGCAATTATTTCATCTGCTGTTGCAGGGGCTTTGTTAGGATTTTTGAAATACAATAAACCGAAAGCGGAAGTATTTATGGGTGATACCGGATCTTTAGCTATTGGCGGATTGTTAGGAACTTTGGCTGTTTTAGGGAAATTTGAATTTTTATTAATTTTTGTCGGCGGTGTTTTTGTTATTGAAACTTTGTCCGTAATTATTCAAGTTACAAGCTTCAAAACAACAGGCAAAAGAGTTTTCAAAATGGCTCCTATTCATCACCATTTTGAATTGTTAGGTTGGAATGAGAAAAAAGTTGTAGCTGTATTTTCTGTAGTTTCTTTGATTTTATCAGCAGGAGCAGTTATTTTATTTGAATTATTCAATAGAGGAATTTTATAATGGATAAAAAAGTTTTAGTTTTGGGTTTGTCCCGTAGTGGAATTGCAGCCGCTACGTTTGCAAAAAAACATGGTGCTGATGTTTATTTAACAGAAAGCAGAGATGTTTCAGAAGATAAACTTCCGCAAATAAAGGAATTGCAAAGTGAAGGTATTCATACTGAATATGGTGGTCATTCAGATGAATTTATAAATAAAGCCGAGCTTGCAATTACAAGTCCCGGTATTCCTCCACACAGTGCAATTATTCAAAAACTAAAATCAAAACATATTCCTGTAATTTCAGAATTGGAATTGGCTTATCGTGAAAGTGATATTCCATTTATTATAATCACCGGAACAAATGGTAAAACTACTACAACAGCCTTAACAGAACATATATTGAGTAAAAAACTTAATACAAAAGCTTGTGGTAATATCGGAACTCCTCCTTGTACAATGGCGGATGAAAATCTTGATTATTTTGTATGTGAAGCGAGTTCGTTCCAACTTGCAATGAGTCCGACTTTAAAACCGTTTATTTCTGTTTGGACAAATTTTACACCGGATCATATTGATTGGCATCAGGGATTGGAAAATTATTTCAAAGCTAAAGCAAGAGTATTTTTAGATCCGCAGGCTCCAAAATATGCTGTTCTTAATGCAAAAGATGAAAAACTTTTAGAGTTTTCAAAACAGGCTAAGGGAACCATTTTTATGTTTGCCGGAAATATCGGAGACAATTGCTGTTATGAAGAAAATGGCGAAATTGTTTATAAACAAAACGGAAAAGCAGAAAGTATAATTAAATTATCTGACTGTCCATTGATTGGAGAACATAATTATCAAAATATCATGTGTGCTATTATTTGTGCCAAATTGACAGGAATTGATAATGATACAATTCGTAAGGCTATTATGGAATTTAAAGCTCCTGAACATAGACTTGAATTTGTTAGAAAATTTAACGGAATTACGTTCTACAATGATTCAAAGGCAACCAATCCGGAAGCTGCAATTGTTGCGATAAATTCGTTTAACAATGTTGATGTTGTTTTGATTGCAGGTGGAAGAGATAAAAATACGGATTTAACAGAATTTTGTGAATCTATAAAAAAACATATTAAAACAGTTATTTTGATAGGTGAAGCTACAGACAGATTTGAAGAAAATCTTCGCAAAAATGGTTTTACTAATATTATCAGAGAAAAAACAATGGAAAGTGCAATTGATAAAGGCATCGAGTTAAATCCTGATGTAGTTTTATTATCACCGGCATGTGCAAGTTTTGATATGTTTACAAGCTATGAAAATAGGGGAGAAGTTTTCAAAGAGTATGTCTTATCGAGAGTATAGATCAGAATATCAAATAGAACGAGATAAAAAAAGACATAACAGGCGCAGACATCGTGAAAATTCAGATGTTATATTGTCAGCTCCGGATAAATCTCTTCTAATTATTGTTGCCTTTTTGGTAATAATAGGTTTTCTTGCAATTTTTTCGGCTACCGCTCCAAAATGTTTGAGAGAAGGAGCAAATATGGCGTCTTTCCTTATTAAACAAATTGGATATGCAATTGTCGGATTTGTTGCAATGGGATATTTTGCAAAATTTGATTATAAAAAACTGGAAAAATATAATAAAAATTTCTTGTGGATTGTAATTGTATTATTATTGATTTTACAATTTACACCGTTAGGGGTTACTATTAACGGTGCAAAACGGTGGATTAATTTAGGTATTCTTCAATTACAACCGTCTGAACTGGCAAAACCTTTATTTTGTATGCTTTTAGCCTCAAATTTTAAAGATAAAGTTGACTTACTTAGTACAAGCAATTGGACGGGTACATTTATTCCAATATTAATCATTTTAGGATTGATTTATAAACAACCGAATTTAAGTATGGTTTTGATATTATTAATGGCATCTTTTTGGATGTATATTGCAGGAAAAGGTTCACTCAAACTTGTCGGTGCAATAGGTGGCTGTGCATTAGCAGGCGGTTTGATGTTTTTGCCAAAACTTCTGCATGGGTACCAAATGGACCGTATTAATGTTTGGTTAAATCCTGGGAGTGATGCATTAGGAAAAGGGTATAATATCATCCAATCATTGATTGCGTTTGCATCAGGCGGAATGACAGGAACAGGTTACGGCGGTTCTATTCAAAAACTGGCTTATCTTCCTGAATGTCATACGGACTTTATTTTTGCAATTATAGCTGAAGAATTTGGATTTTTAGGTTGTTTCTTTATAGTCGGCTTGTTTTTAGCTTTGGTATATAAAGGTTTAAAAATAGCAAAGAAATGCCCTGATATGTATGGAAAATTACTGGCAATCGGAATTACTATTATCTTTGGTTTCCAAGCCTTTTTGAATATGTCTGTAGCAAGTTCTCTACTTCCTGTTACAGGTGTTACTCTTCCATTTATCAGTTATGGTGGAACATCAATTATTGTTTCGCTTGCAATGGTTGGAGTTTTATTAAATATATCAAGACAAAGAATTAAAAGAATAAGGACTGAGAATGAGCAATAAAAAAACTTATTTTATAACAGGTGGAGGAACCGGAGGTCATATTTATCCTGCGGTTGCAGTTGCTGATGCATTATTACAAGAAAATGATACCGAAAAAATTTATTATATTGGTAATCCGAACAATTTGGAAGCAACAATTGTTAAAGATAAAAACTATGAATTTCTTCCTGTTGTATCGTCCGGAATGCCAAGAAAATTGAGCTTAGGGCTTTTGATTTGGGCATGCCGGATGTTTGGAGCGTGGATAAAATGCATTTGTTATATAAATAAATACAAGCCTGATGCAATTTTTGGTACCGGTGGTTATGTTTCAGCACCGGCTCTTATGGCAGGAATTGTTACAAAAACCCCTTTTGTGATGCATGATTGTGATGCCAATCCGGGGCTTGTTACAAGAGAATTATCTCCATTTGCAAAGAGTATTTCAATTGCATTTGATGTTGCAAAAAGTAAATTAAAAAATGATAATTGCTACGAAAACGGTAATCCGATTAGAGAAAAATTTAAAACCCTTACTAAAGTTCAGGCGAGAAAAGATTTAAATCTTGAAAATAAATTGACAATTTGTATTATGGGCGGTTCTCAAGGGGCTAAAACAATTAATGACTCCACTGTTAAAATTTTAAAAGACTTATCTCAAAAATTGGATTTGCAGGTTATATTTCAAACAGGTAAGAGAAATTTTGAGAGCGTAACAAAAGAACTAGAGGAGATTTATCCGAATTATAAAAATGATAAAAATTTGTTGATAAAACCTTATTTTGAAGATATGGTCACTGTTTTAAAAGCTTGTGATATTGCGGTTTCAAGAGCCGGTTCGTTAAGTATTTCAGAATTATGTGCCAGTTCTGTTGCAACAATATTTATTCCATATCCTTATGCTGCTCAAGATCATCAACGCAAAAATGCTAAATATATGGTTGAACAAGGAGCAGGATTATATCTTGAAAATAATGATACAACACCTGAAACTCTTTATAATATGATTTCTGAGTTGGTGGAAAATAAAGACAAAATGCAATCAATTCAAAATGCTGCATTTAAAATGGCAAAGTTTGACGGAGTTCAAAATATTATCAAGCAAATTAAAAATGCGATAAACTAATTTTGAGATTTAAGTGAGTCTAAAAATTCTTTATTTTCATTAAGTGTTGCTTGGGTTGCTGCAATTGAATATGTTGGGTTTGAATTAAAGATGTATTTTGCAGTATTTAAAATATCATCTGGCGTAATTTCATCAATCAAAGCAAGTTTTTTGTTTACATATTCAACATCATAAGGTGTCTTTGATGTTCCGTCCAGTATAAATGTTTTTGTTGAATTCTTTTCAAGAGATGAAAGTATTGAAGTTTTTAGGGATTTTTTAGCTGCATCCAATTCTTCATCTGTAACTTTAGTAGATGAAATCTTTTGAATATTTTCGTTAAATCCTTCAATAGATTTTTTCACATTATCAAAAGTTTTTTCACCTGTTTCGTGGTTTTCGGTCGTTGTTCCAATAGTTAGAGCCATTATGCCAATATCACCGTTGAAATCATAATCTGATGATACTGAATAAGCAAGATGTCTTTTTTCTCTCAAATCGGAGAACAATCTTGATGATGGTGAACCTCCCAAAATTTGGTTAAGAAGTGAAACACAAACATTATCTTTCAAATTCCCGCTTTGTTTGAATTTAAACCCTTCAATAATATCAGCTTGATTTTTTAAGTGCGGTACGGTTAGAACTTCGGTTTGTTCAATCGGTTTATATATTTGAGGGAGAGAAATGTCCCTTGTTTGAGCTTTCGGGTAATCAGAAGTGTTATTAAATACTTCTTGCTTTAACTCAGGATGTTTAGAAAAATCAGCAGAAACAGTAACTTGCCCTTGTCCGTTTTTGAAGATTTCATTATACAAATCTATAACATCATCAAATGTTACACTATCTAATGAGTCTTTTTTATCTTGTAGAGTTTTAGATTCAGGCAGACCTTTTAAAATAGTTTTGTTAAATTTGTCCCATGGAGAAGGTTCTACTGCTGCATAATTATTTTTGCATTCTTGTACGGCTTTATCAAAAACTTCTTTATTAAAATCAGGTGAAGTTATTATATCTTTGAATAAAGCTAAAGATTTTTCAGCGGTTTCTGTAGGAAAATCGGCACTTAGTGATATTCCATAATCATCCGCACCTTTTCCCATACTTATTCCATACAAATCAAGTTTCTTTTGAATATCTTTCAGGCTATCATTCTTTGTCCCGCAATTTTGTATCATTGAATACAAAACATCTGCGGTTGCAGCTTTTTTGGGAGAACATTCTTTTTGTGCTATAGAAAATCTGTATTGAACAGTATCAGAGTCTGTTTGATTTAATAAAACTCTATAATTGTTTTGCAAATCGTATTCAGATACTTTGTGAGTATTTAGCGGTGTTTTTTTATTTAAACCGGTAAATGAGATTGAGTTTGTATCAGTTTTATAATTGTTTTTGATAGAATCTGCAGTTGATGTATTTGGATGAACAACTGTTAAGGCTGCTTTATTCAAATCAAAGTATTTCTTTGCAATACCTGTGATATCTTTAGGAGTTAAATTGTCTACAATTTGATTATAGTCTTTTAAATATTCCAAATTGTTATTCAAAAGAGCAGAACCTACTCGTTGGTTTAATGAACCGGATGATTCAAGAGAATTTTGCAATTCTTTTTTCATGTTTAATTTGATTGCAGTCATCTCTTCTTCTGTTGGTGGATTTTTTGAAACGTCATCAATAACTTTATAGATGTCTTTTAGCATTGGTTCGGTGTATTCTTCTAAACTTCCTGTTTGGAAAACCAAGGCTTGCTTATCACAAGGTCTAGTTCCTAATCTTTCAACATCCAAATCTATATTTGTTGAATATTTTTTTTCAATATCAGAAAATTTTGAATTTTCTAAACCTGACAAATAAAATCTCAATGCCATAACCGCAATCTTATCTTTTGCATTCGAATTTTCAGGTCCTGCAAATCCTAAGAAAATACTTGCGGAGCTATCTGTTTTTTTAGAAATTAAATCTTCTCGAATAGGTTTATCTATAGGTGTCATCTGTTCAAAATGTCTGTTTTTCATCGGCATTTTTCGAGAAGTGAAATACTTTGAAATTAATTTCATGGTATCATCAGGATCAACTTCTCCCGTCACAACCGTAACCATATTTCCGGGATAATAATTGTCATTGAAATAATTTACGACATCTTCACGAGTCAAACCGTCAATATTATCTGTCGAACCTGCAACCAAGTCATCAGATGTTGAATTTATTCCGAAAAGATTTTTTAATGTCTTTGTAAATCCAATATTATTGTCATCTGACAAGCACATATTTATTTCAGAATCGACAATTTTTTTCTCTTTATCTAGTTTTTCTAATAAAAATTTTGGAGATTGCAACATTCCGGCATGAAGTTTAATTTTGTTTTCCAAATCTTTATCATCTAACAAATTTGAACTTATAAAATAATCTGTAACCGAAAAAGAAGTCGAAGCATTGGTTTTTGCACCCATTTTGTTTACTTCATCAAAGAAAACTTTATCACCCAAATCTTCTGAGCCGTTAAACAAATTGTGCTCAATATAATGACTAATTCCACGAACTTTGTCAGGCTCATTTAAAGATCCGGTATTAACATAAGTTTTTACAACGGTTGTTCCGTCTTTAGGTACAATAACAACTTTTTGACCATTTGCAAGTTTATAACATTTAGCCGTCAAATTGTCTGCTAGTTTGACATCCTGAACAAAGTTGTACGGCATTGGAGCCGAAATATTAAAATCGGGCGGAATATCTGATAATGATGCTATAACCTTTGGTTTTTCATCACTTTGAACCTCATTTCCTTTGAACGGAACTGTTTTAGCCAATAAAATATTTGGTTTTACAATCGAAAAATTATTAATTATATTCATACAAAAAATCTACCTATATATTTATCAAAACATACAAGTAGATTTTATTGCTTTTTAATTAAGTTTTATTACAACAAACTTATTTCTTAAAAATAGTTTGCTCTCTATCCGGACCAACAGAAACAATAGAAATAGGCGTTTCTAAGAGTTCTTCAAGTCTTTCCAAATATTTTTTGCAATTTTCAGGCAAATCTTCATACTTACGAATTCCTGAAATATCTTTATTCCAACCTTTGTGTGTTTCATAAACCGGTTCTAAATATTTGTGAATAAATACATTTGTTGGGTAAGATTTGTAAATTTTGCCGTCACGAGTATCTTTATAAGCTGTACAAAGTTTAATTTCATCAAACTTGTCAAACACATCAATTTTAGTTAGAGCAATTGATGTTAATCCGCCTACTAAAGCCGCATATTTCATTGTAACAGCATCAAACCAACCGCAACGTCTTGGACGACCTGTTGTAACCCCAAATTCATGACCAACTTCGCGAATTTTGTCCCCAACTTCATCGGTTAATTCTGTAACAAAAGGCCCTTCTCCAACTCTTGTACAGTATGCCTTAGCAACTCCAATAACTTCATCAACCATTTTCGGCCCGTAACCGGAACCTGTGCAAGCTCCTCCCCCAACAGGATTTGAACTTGTTACAAACGGGTAAGTTCCAAAGTCAACATCAAGCATTACCCCTTGAGCACCTTCAAATAGAACGGTTTTGCCTTCTCTTTTGAAGTTTTGAAGCATTTCTTGCCAATCAAAACATACATAAGGTCTGAAAATTTCAGCATACTTTTTACATAATTCCAAAACTTCGTCTTTTGTATATGTTTTTAGTCCGTAAACCTCTTTTAGTTGTTTGTTTTTTAACGGGAGAATTATATCCAATTTTTCTGATAGTGCTTCCGGGGAATATAAATCTTCAATTTTTAAAGCAATTCTGCCCATTTTGTCTGTATAAGTCGGTCCGATACCTTTTTTAGTAGTCCCGATTTTCCCTTTAGAAGCATTATCTTCAGAATATCCGTCAACTTCAGTGTGCCAAGGCATTGTGATAGTTGCTAACGGGCTTACCTTTAAACCTGACAAATCAATATTTTCATCTTTTAAACCTTGAATTTCCTGTTCAAAATACTCAGGAAGAATAACCGTACCATTGCCGACTAAGCAAGTTTTTCCTTTGTATAAAATCCCAGACGGAATTAGGTGGAACTTGAATGTTTTGCCCTTGGCTACAACAGTGTGACCTGCATTACATCCTCCTTGATATCTGATAATTAAATCAGCATTTTGAGCAAGTAAATCAGTAATTTTAGCCTTGCCTTCATCACCCCACTGTGCTCCGATAACAACTTTGTTTGTCATAATAATATCCCTTCTTTTATGTACTTTTTGCACATATAATTTTATCATGAAAATTTTATAACGGGATTGTAACAACTTCTTAACAAAAGAAGAGAAAAACTAAAGTTCTTATAAAAAACTACCGATATATAGAATGTAATTAGAAACCAATAATTTTTCCTCCTTTTCCACTACTACTAAATCGGAACCTTAAACGGTTCCTTTTTTATTAGCAAAACAAATTATTTAATACAAAGAAAATACTTATACATTTTTTGAGTTAATTCTTCGCTCGATTCCATAGAATTAACCATTTCTTTGATTAGAGAGGCTTGTGAGTGATAATATTCAAACAAATATAATTCGAATGGTCGAACTTCGAGTGCTTTTGATAAATTTTCAAGTGTTTCATAATTAGGATAATTTTTACCGTTTTCAATATTACTTAAACTTGGAATTTCAATACCCGCCAACTCCGCAAGTTTTTCTTGCGTATAGCCTTTTCTTTTTCGCAATTCCTTGATCCGCTTTCCAAGTAAATTTTTAATATTACTCATATTACCTCTCCATAAATTAATAATAGGAGATTTAGTAATAATAAATAATAATGCATTAGCTAATAAATAATTGATTAATTATTACATATAATATATAATATTATTATACATAATAAAACTATGTAACTTCTAAAAGCCTATAGGTTGATAAGTCAATAAGTAGGTTACATAAAGAAGGTTGGGCATTCTAGCCCAACATTAAAATAAATACTTTTGTTCACTTTTTCTTTTTGATTTCAACGCAAAAAGAAAAAGCGAAACCGAAAAAGAAAAACACGACTGATTAAATGGCTCGAGTCATCAGGGGCTTTGCCCCCGAACCCCTATTTAGAACAAAAAGAAAGGATGTAAAAATGAAAGATAACAATTTTAACAAATTAAGCAATGGTGAAACTTGTCAGGGATTGCGACACTGGAGATTGTTGTCTAACTTGAAAAATAACTTTTCAAGACCCGTTCGCAATGACATGAATAATAAAAACGGTAAAGAACTTATCAACTTATTCCCTTATTTCCCTATTTCCTTGTCCCTTAAAAAGAAAATAGCCTTCACTCTTGCTGAGACCCTTATAACCCTTGGCATAATCGGTATAGTAGCGGCGATGACGATACCGACTTTAATCTCAAATTATCAAAAGAAACAAACAGTTACAAAACTTCAAAAAGCGATTTCTGTATTAAATCAGGCTTATAAATTATCTTTTGATGATGTTGGAGAACCAAGTGCTCAAGAGGCATTTAATATGGGTGCTGAACAATATTTTCAAACTTATTGGGCACCATATATAAAAACCGCTCTAATTTGTACAACGTATCAACAATGTGGGTACAAGGAACTACAACCTTGGATATCTACTAACAATGAAAAACTTATATTTAGTGTTGTTGCCCCAGGCAATAGAGCTACTTTTTATACTGCTGATGGATTTTTATATGTTATTTTTACGGCAGCAGGAGATACGGGGGCTGAAGTAGCAAACCATAAAGTAATAGTCGATATCAACGGAGCTGAAGGTCCTAATAAATTAGGTCGAGATGTATTTTTTCTAACTAGAGTAGAAAAAGATGGTGCAGGAATCCAATCATTGGGAATGGATGAGTCTGATCAGAGTATTAACCGAGAATGTTCTACAACGGCTCAGGGTTTGTATTGTGCTGAAAGAATTCGCCGTGCGGGTTGGGAAATTGACAAAACTTATCCGTGGAAATAAATTTTACCTTGTATAAGTAACTAAAATATCCGGAGGAAAGATTTCAAAAGAGTCAAACTTTAGATTTGTGCAGTTTGAAATCTTTTCAATATTTTGACCTGAAAAACAGGATTTTCCTGAATTGTCACACAGAACTTTTGGAGCAACAAAATGATATAATTTATCAATAAATGGAAGAAAACTTCCGTTTAGAGTCCCTCCTGCTTCAACAAGAATACTCAGAATTCCAAGAGAATAGAGTTTTTCTAGAATAAATTCTATATCTAATTTTTCTCCTTGGACAGGTGTTGGAATATAATGAATATTTTCGTGTTCTTTCGCTCTGATTGAAGAATTTTCATCATAAAAAACAAAAATTTTACCTTGCTTATAAATTGTCATTTGAGGATTTGTTTTTAATTCTCTATCTAGGATAATTTTGCATTTATGCTCCATTGTCGGGTTATCAGCCAAAATCGTTGAAGATGATGTCAAAATAGCGTCATACCGATGTCTGATTTTTCGAACTTCTTGCCTTGCCAAATCAGATGTTATCCATTTGGAATCATTAGTTGAAGTTGCAATTTTCCCGTCTATTGTTGTTGCTGTTTTGAGAGCTACAAACGTTTTATGTTGAGTTTGATTTTTGATAAAAACTTCATTCAGTTTTCGACATTCATCTTCCATAACCGGTCCAATGACTTCAATTCCTGCATCAATCAGTTTTTTCAATCCATTTCCTGCAACAATCGGATTTACATCTTTCATTCCATAGATTACATGTTTAACGCCTTTTTCAATAATCAAATCTGCACAGGGTGGCGTTTTGCCATAATGAGAACAAGGTTCAAGATTGACTACAAGAGTGCAATTTTCTGCACTGTCAAGTTTTAGCAAAGCATCTCTTTCCGCGTGGTTTTGACCGTATTTTGCGTGATAGCCTATAGAAATTATTTCCCCTTCCGGATTTAGAATTACACACCCCACCATTGGATTTGGAGAGGTTTCTCCTTGGGCTTGCTTAGCTAGTTCTATACATCTGTTCATCAGTCTAATATATTGTTCCATATTTGTATTTTATCCTAAATTATGATAAATTGAAATAGTCGAAATCCAATGAATAAAGAAAAGAGGTCTTAATTATGGTAGATTTAAAATACATTGGTCACAGTGCTTTTGAATTCAAAAAAGATGATAAGGCTGTTTTAATTGATCCGTTAGTTGCCAACAATGACAAATACAATTGGCACGAAGAACCGATTACGGATATTTTGTTAACTCATGCTCATGGCGATCATTTAGGCCAAGCTATTGAGATTGCAAAAGAAAAAGATATTGAAATTACTGCAGTTTTTGAACTTGCAAATTATTGTAAGGCTCAAGGAGCGAAAGCAAAACCTATCGGGCTTGGTGCTTGGATTAATTATTCTTGGGGAAGAGCAGTGTTTTTGCCTGCATTCCATTCAAGTTCTCTTCCGGATGGTAGTTATGGCGGAAATGCAGCAAGTATTTTGCTAGATATTGACGGTGTTAGAATTTACCATGCAGGGGACACTTGTTTAAGTTCTGAAATGAAAACTATAAAAGAACTTTATGCTCCTCAAATTGCACTTTTGCCAATTGGCGGCAACTATACAATGGATGTTGAACACGCTGCGATGGCTGCAAAATGGTTGGGTGTAAGAACAGTTATTCCTATGCATTACAATACATTCCCTGAAATTCAAGCTGATTTACAACGATTTGCAGACCTTGTTGCTTATGGTAACACAGCTTGCCAAATCTTAAATCCTGCTGAAATTAAGTAGTTATTTATAATAAAAAGAGGTATTATGAAAGTTTTATTTGTTATTGACCGATTAGAGTTGAAGTATTTTGAATTTAACAACTTAGTTACCAATTTTTGGATGATAAAAAGTTTGTTAGAACGAGATTGTGATGTTTGGATTACCACAATTGATATGCTTAAAATTAAATCGGCAATAGCTTATACCTCTTGTTATAAGTCTTTCGTGAAGGATGACAATATTTTCTACGATAAAGATAATCTGACAGAAATGAAGATTGAAGATTTTAATCTTGTTATGTTTAGACCGGATCCTCCGGTTGATTTAGACTATATTAATGCTACTTATGTCTTTGATTTTGTTGACAGAAACAAAACTTTGATAATGAATGACACAACTTCAATTAGAAATTTTAACGAAAAGTTGCATGCAGTATTATTTAATGATTTGATGCCTAAAAATATTGTGACATCATCATTTTCAGATATTATAGAATTTTTAAACGAAAACGAAGAAATTATTTTAAAACCGCTTAATCAGTGTTTTGGTGGTGGAGTTATGTACCTAAGACATGGGGATAAAAATACTGCTGTTATAATCAACTCAATGACAAATAACGGCAAAAATATGATTATGGTGCAAAAATATATTCCAAAAGCTGTTTACGGTGATAAAAGGGTTTTATTTTTAGGGGAAGAAGTTTTAGATTATTGTGTGCAAAAGACTCCAAGCAACAATGATTTCAAATTCTGTGAGCACAGTGATAAAAATATTCACAAAGCACTATTAACAGCAGAAGAAAAAGAAAACTTTAAACCTGTAGCAAAGAAATTAAATTCTATGGGAATTTATATGGCAGGACTGGATGTAATTGACGGTAAAATAATTGAAGTAAATGTCACAAGCCCGTGTTATTTTATCAAAGAAATTAATAACCATTTTGGTTGCCATTTGGAAGATAAAGTTGCCGATTTTATAATAGAAACGGTTAAACAAAAAATGCTTGTAAATGTTTAAGCTAAAAAACTGCGTACTATTTTATACAAAACCAACAAATCTTTATCATCAAGTTTATCTAAATTTTGAATCAATTCTTTTTTCACGTCTTTTGAAAAATCCAAGTGCTCAAAAGCCATTAATTCTTCAAAAGTCAAGTCAAAAGTTTTGAGAATTCCAATTATAGTTTCAAAAGACGGATAATGTTTCCCTGTTTCAAGCTTGCTCAACTGACGAGGTTCAATATTTAATTTTTCTGCAAGATAATCTTGAGTAAACCCTCTTTCTTTTCTAAGTTCTTTTATTCTTAGCCCTAAAAGCTCTTTTTTATCCAAAATAAATTCCTCTTTACAATTATCATATCGGTAATTTTTGTAATTTTACAGGAAGTTAAAGACTATTTTATACTAGTAAATGGTCATAATTATTGACTTAATTCAATAAATATGACATAATATTTATAAAAAACAGATATTAATGACTAGTTGTAAGTTTTTTGAAAGGAATGAGTATGAAACAATTTTTTAAGGGAATAAGGAAAAAGGAACAAGGGAATAAGTTCGTTACAGAAGATATTAAACGTCATACTGAGGACGATAGTCCGAAGTATCTACAAACACAAAGTCATGTCATTACGAGGAACGATATTGAACAAAAAAGTCAAAAGTCTACACAGAGTGACGTAGTAATCCCAAACAAGTTTTGAAAATAACCAAATACTTTTGTTCACTTTTTCTTTTTGATTTCGATGCAAAAAGAAAAAGTGGAACCGAAAAAGAAAAACACGAATGATTAAATGGCTCGAGTCATCAGGGGCAAAGCCCCCGAACCCCCATTTAGAACAAAAAAGAAAGGATGTAAAAATGAAAGATAACAATAAAACGAATTACACCAATGTCACTCTGAACAGCACGAGCTCAGCCTTACATCCTCTGCTCGTGCGGCTCAGAATGACGGCCTTCACTCTTGCTGAGGCCCTTATAACCCTTGGCATAATAGGTATAGTGGCGGCGATGACAATACCGACTTTAATCTCAAACTATCAAAAGAAGCAAACTGTCACCAAACTTCAGAAAGCGATTTCTATATTAAATCAAGCTTATAAACTATCTTTTGATGATGTTGGAGAACCAAGTGCTCAAGAGGCATTTAATATGGGTGCTGAACAATATTTTCAAACTTATTGGGCTCCATATATAAAAACAGCACTAATTTGTACAACGTATCAACAATGCGGGTACAAGGAACTACAACCTTGGAAAACGGCTAGCAACCAAAAAAATACGACCGCTGTTGTTAATTTAACTCATAGAGCTACTTTTTATACATCTGATGGCTTTTTATATGTAATTTTTACCAGTATAGGAAAGACCGCAGAAGAAGGATACATGAAAAATAATTCAATTATTGTCGATCTTAATGGGCACGAAGGACCTAATAGAGTCGGGCGGGACGTATTTTATCTAACCAGAGTTGAAAAAGATGGAGCAGGAATTCAAACTTTGGGTATGGCATATTCTGATGAAAATGTTAATAATAATTGCTCAAATGAAGGCTATTACTGTGCTGAAAAAATCAGACGTGCAGGGTGGAGAATTGAAAAAGACTATCCATGGTAAGTTTTATTACAAACTAAATGTAATCTTGTCCTGTAAACTTGTTTTTATAATATAATCAACTTATGAATTTAGATAGCCAAATAGATAGCTTTTTGTCACCTGTTGCCAATAAAGTTTCAGGTTTAATTTTTTCACATGTAACAATTAATGGAGTAAGAGTAGAATTTTTAATTTTACTCTTAATGGTTGCGGCATTATATTTTACCTTCAGAACCCGTTTTATCGGATTTTGGGGGTTTAAACACGCTATTGATTTAATTACAAAAAAATACAAGCATGATGATATTTTAAAGAAGAAAAAACATGGTGAAGTATCGTCATTTCAAGCTTTGACTGCAACTATTTCTGCTTCTGCGGGTATGGGAAATGTAGTAGGTTCTGCATTAGCTGTTTCAGTTGGTGGGCCCGGGGTAATCTTTTGGATGATGATTGCCGGTGTTTTTTCTATGGCATTAAAGTTTGCCGAAGTTCTTTTGGGTATTAAATTTAGACAGATAAATAAAGACGGTTCATCATCAGGTGGTCCGATGTATTATATAATAAACGGTTTACGAGCTCCTTGGATAAAACCGTTTACTCCGTATCTTTCTAAAATTTACGCTATTTGTTGCGTGTTTGCAATGATAGGAGGGTGGAATTTATTCCAAATTAATGCGATTACAACTCAAATTACAAACGTAACGGGTTTATTCTCTGGTCAACGCTGGATATTTGGGTTGATTGTCGCTGTGATTACATATATTACGGTAATTGGCGGAATTAAAGCAATCGGGAAATTCACATCTAAAGTTACCCCTGTTATGTGTACTTTGTATGTGTTTTCAGCTTTCATAATTTGTTTATTAAATATCCACCATGTGCCACATACTATTTGTTTAATTCTAAAAGAAGCTTTCAAACCTCAGGCAATGATTTCAGGTGGCATTTGGGGATGTATGTTATGGGGTTTCAGACGTGCAATGTTTGCCAATGAAGCCGGACTTGGCACCGCTCCAATTGCTTTTTCTGCCGTTAGAACAAGCAAGCCTGTTGCTCAAGCGTTTATTGCAATGCTTCAACCTTTTGTTGATACTGTAATTGTTGGAGCCGCAACAGCATTTATTATTGTTGTAACCGGAGCATACTTAAATACAACAGGGATTGAAGGGATTGAATTAACTTCAAAAGCATTCGCAACGGTTTGTCCGTTTTTCCCTGTGTTGTTGACATTTATGGCTGCGTGCTTTGTATTATCAACTATGCTTTGCGGTTCATACTACGGAACAAAAAGTTGGACGTTTTTGTTTGGAGAATCAAAATTAACAACAAGAACTTTTCAGATAATCTATTGTGTATTTATTGTGATTGGTTCAGCTATGAACTTGAAAAGTGTAGTTAATTTGTCAGATGCATTTACGCTATTCTTGGCTGTTCCAAATCTGATTGCAGTATTTTTATTATCTGATATAATAATGAAAGAATTGAAAAGATATTGTAAAAAATACAATATCGGTTACTTTAAAAACTAAATGAAAACCAAATAACTTATGAGGAGAGAGTAGTAAATGATTAAAAAAGGCTGTTTAGACATACTTCAGGCAAAGTGTGAAAATTGTACGGATTGTGTTTTAGCAAAAACTCGTAAAAACGTTGTTTTTTCTGATGGAAATCCTGAGACTGCAAGAATTGTTTTGATTGGTGAAGCACCTGGAGAAAATGAAGATGAAACAGGTAAGCCTTTTGTTGGCAGAGCAGGTCAATTGTTAAACAAATTTTTGGAAGAAGCCGGAATATCTAGAGAAGAAGATTTGTATATTATAAATACAGTAAAATGCAGACCTCCTGAAAATAGAGTTCCTACAGATGTTGAGAAAGCACTTTGTGAAAGATTTTTAACAGCTCAAATTGATATTATGAACCCGCAAGCTATTATTTTCTGCGGAGCTACAGCGTTAAAATCATTTTGGAATGATAAAAAAGTTCAGATTTCAAAAGTTCGTGGAAATTGGTTTGAAGTGACCGTTAATGGTAAAACTTACAAAGCAATGGCTATTTTCCACCCGTCATATTTATTAAGAAATCATTCAATGGAAGAAGGGTCCCCAAGAAGATTGATGCAACAAGATTTAGCAAAAATCAAATCTGAAATCTTGGGTGATAAGCAGGTGTGTTCCTCCTCCAACCCTTTCTCTAAGGAAATGGTTATGGTCTAATTCCAAATTGAAGTATAGAACATATTCAAGAAAAGAATTAGTCAAGCAAAAATAATTAATATCTAAAATCAATGTCGGCAGTGATATTTATCACTGCCGACAAAACTTTTTATACCTATTTATTAAACTTATGCAAGTAAAGCTTCAACGATTTTTTCATTTGTTTTTGCTCTTTGAACGTTCAATAAATATTTTTCAACTTGGTTTGCAATTTCTTTTTCTGCAATTGATGTACATTTTACGTTATCTAATGATTTTACATATTCGCTAACTGTTACCATTTCATATTCTTTTCTCATTTTTCAATCCCCTTTGTTTATACTCTTTTTTATTTCCCTTACATTTATATAAAGTATTTTTAGATTGAAAAATTGCCTATTTCTTATCTATTCTGTATATATTTTGTAATATTTCTTAATATATTTCTAAAAGTCTAACGTGGCACTAAAAAACACCGACTGAAAAATAGTCGGTGTTCCTTTTGGGATTGCAAAATACATCTTTTTATTATGCTAATAAATCTTCAACGATTTTTGCATTTTTTTCAGCTTTTCTAGAAGCTAAAGATTTTTTAACTTGTTCTTCAATGTCTAATTCAATTGGAGTTGCGTATCTTCTTCCGTTCAAAGATTTTACATAATCTTCAACTGTCATAAGTGATTGAGATTGGTATTTGTCACATTGTTCTCTAAGACTTTTTACATAATCTTGAGCACTCATCATTGGTCCTTTATTATCATATCCATTGATTTTTAAATCTTCAACATAATCTTTAACTGTAATCATTTTATCGTATCTCATAATCTTTTTCCCTTATTCTCTTAAAATCCCTTACACTTATACAAAGTATTCTCAAGAGAAAAATTTGCTTATTTTTATAAAAAAATTATATATTACGAATATAAAAAATAGTCAATATTTTTTGAAAATCAAGAATAGCCAAGGATTAGGCGAAAAATTTTGCATTTTAAAGTTTGTAATATATCTTTACAATCGTAAAAAGGTCTATAACTTAATATCGGTTTGGGGTAGAATTAAGGTAAAAGATAAATATTAGAAAAAGAGGTTGAAATATAAATGCTTAGAACTGGTATAGTAGGACTTCCTAACGTAGGGAAATCAACATTATTTAACGCACTAACAAATGCAAGAAATGCTCAGAGTGCTAATTATCCGTTTTGTACAATTGAACCGAACATCGGAGTTGTAGATGTTCCGGATGAAAGATTGCCAATCCTTGCAAAATTGTGCAAGACCGAAACAATTATTCCTACTGCAATTGAGTTTGTTGATATTGCAGGTTTGGTAAAAGGTGCAAGTAAAGGTGAAGGTTTAGGGAACCAATTCTTGCAAAACATCCGAGAAGTTGATGCTATTATTCAAGTTGTAAGATGTTTTGATGATGAAAATACAATTCACGTAGCCGGAAAAGTTGATCCAATTAGCGATATTGAAACAATTAACACTGAATTAGCACTTGCAGATATGGCATCTGTTGAAAGGCGTCAGGCAAGAATTGCTAAGGTTGTTAAATCAGGTGATAAAGATGCCGTTTTAGAAGATCAAGTATTGAAAAAACTTACCGATTTGTTATCAGATTGTACGTTTATTGATATTTCAAAACACTTTAATGAAGATGAAATTCCGGTTGTTAAAATGTTAAATCTTCTTTCTACAAAGCCTGTAATTTATTGTGCAAATGTTTCTGAATTCGATTTGAAAGACGGAAATGATTATACAAGAAAAGTTGGCGAATACGCTAAAAGCCATGGGGCTGAAATGGTTGTAATTACTGCAAAAATCGAAGAAGAACTTGCCGATTTAGGAAAAGAAGAAGCTGAAGAATACTTAAAAGAACTTGGTATTGAAGATAGCGGAATTAACAGAATGATTAAATCTGTTTATAATCTGTTAAAACTAAGAACTTTCATCACTGCAGGAGAAAAAGAAGTTCGAGCTTGGACAATCACAGCAGGAACAAAAGCTCCACAAGCTGCAGGTGTAATCCATACAGATTTTGAAAAAGGCTTTATCCGTGCAGAAATCACACCATACAAAGATTTTGTCGAACTTGGTTCTTACAATGCTTGTAAAGAAAAAGGTGTAACAAGATTAGAAGGTAAAGACTATGTAGTTCAAGACGGAGATTTGGTTCACTTTAGATTTGCAGTGTAGAATTTAATAGATTTGTGTAATATTAAACAGAGAAATGGTGTGTAAAACATTGTTTCTCTGTTTTTTATTTCTAATGGCTTGAAAAGATGAAAAAATATTGTTATAATAAAAGAGTATCGGAAGTTGTAAAGTTAAACATGAAAGGAAGTACAGACATGTCAAAACGCAGTCATAGAGCGAGTTTCGGGGGGGGGTAGGACTAAAAGCCGCTTATAATAACCTTTTTAAGGAATTAAAAAATAGAAAACTTGCATTTACACTTGCCGAAGTCCTAATTACTCTCGGTGTGATTGGAGTAGTTGCAGCTTTGGCATTACCGACACTATTAAAGAATGTTGCAGAACGAGAAAATTCTGAAACGCAAGCAAATATTGCACAAAAGATTACAAAATCAATGGACTTGATGAGAGCAGCTGGTGGTCTTGAAAGAACATATAATAGTACAGATGAATTCGTAGACGAATTTTCAAAATATATAAAAATAAGTACTAGATGTGATGCCTCTCATATTGCTGATTGTTGGCCGACTAAAACAGTTACAACCTCTGATGGTGAAACTTATGATGTATCAAAATCCAAAACAGGAAAGAATTTAAATCTAAAAGACAATAAATCCGACAACGTTGGAATTATCTTAGCCGATGGTGCAACATTAATATTAACCTACAATCCAAATGCCGGAATAATAGGTGATGGTGATACAGTAACTCCAAGCTTTACTGATTTGCCAATTGGTTTTGGAAGAACAAAGAGCTTTGCTTACACAACAAGTGTAACTGCCCCAATTGACTTTGTCATGGACGTTAATGGATTCAAAGGACCAAACAGCGAAGCACGAAATGGAAAACAATATGATATCCGTAGTTTCAAAGTTGCAAGATTTAGCAAAGGTTGTGCGGGAGTTGAAGTCCCGAGTATAGGTTGTGTATATGTTTTACCATCATACAGCCCAATAAAAGCAGGATCTCCTGAAATGGAAGAGTGGGATCCTGGATTTTTAAAAGAGGATAAATGGAATGGACGCTATTGGCAGGATAACTATTGGGCAGGGGCAAAAAAAGCATGTGATGAATTAGGAATGTCAATACCAGATAGTGGAAGATTATCAAATATATTCAAAAAAAATTTGGAAGAAAACCTAGGTTTACCGATTCATGGTTGGTTTATTTCTTCTTCTGTTACAGGAAGACAAGCTAGAGAATTTTATAAAGTAAATTCTGCAACGGGTAAAATCCTTATGGATTATAAATATCAAAGTTATAAAGCTTTATGCGTTGGAGATTAACTCACATGAAAAAATAAAAAAATATAGGGAAGAGCGACTAAGCTTTGGTACAGCTTAATCGCCCGTCGCACCTATAAGGTTCTGTGTGTAGGTGATTAGGTCTTTTTAAAGTCTATAGGTCGTTACAGGAAGCGGGGTATAATCCCCGCTTCCTGTTTTTTGAACAAGAAATAAAACTGTTAACAACCTTAATCGGGGAGGGAACAATAAAACTGTAAAGAACTTATTGCCATTTCCCTTATTGTCTAAATTAATAACTTCTCAAATTCCACGGTAAAGCTATAAATATGCACTTATTTATATAATGCTAATTTTTTACCACAATCAACATTATTTTGTTTATACATACTTGTCACAAATTTCATTGAAGGTTTGATATCATAGTTTCCGGTAAAAGACAATTTTGATTTATCCGGAACATGATAAAGAATTAATGTTGAATCTTCAACCGTAATCTTTCCGTTATCACTACCACGTTTCAAGAAATATTTGCCGTCATGTTCATTTACATAGTACAAATCATTTGGATCTTTTGCGTTTACAAATATTGTATCGTTTTTCAAACCGGTGATACCAACACCATTTGCACCATCTTCAAACACGGTATATTCATGCCCGTTGTTATCTTTTTGGGTTTCAAAGTTCAATTTGATTGAATCAAATGTTTGTTTTTCAGGGCTATAATAACGTTCATTATCACTATGGAGACCTGAAGTATTGAATATAGACAATGCCATTTTCCCGTCAGTGCTTTGTCTCAAAATCACAGGACATTTAACTCCTTGTTCTGAAGTTTGTAATGGAAGAGTGAACGGAGCACCATTATTCAAAGCATTACATTTTGGATTTTTACGAATTGACATAACTTCGTCAAATTCTTTTTTATGCTTATTAATAAATAATTTATACTTTGGACCTCCAACATCAATCCACTCGTCATGAATTCTTTGACGTCCTTGTAAATACATATTTTTAGTTTTTGTATCATAACCTGTTGCTCCAACATCATCACCGTCAAATAATGTCGGCATTCCAGGAAGTGCAACCAAATATTTCATCATTCCTAACAATTTTGAAATTGCAGGATCTAATGCTTTTTCAAAAACGTCATCTTCAAATTTTGGACTCAATGCAGGCGGAAGATGTAGATTATACTTGCTTCTTGCCTGTTTAACAACCATTGCGATTGAAACATCATACGGTTTTATACCAAAAGCATCAGGATCAAATCTTCTACCCATAAATTTACCTTGGCTCAAATCAGAAACTGCCTGACTTAATGCCACAAATGCTTCTTGGAATTCAGCATCTGACATTTCGTGTTTTTTATCTTTGTAATCATTTAAAACATCAATAAATGCTTTTCTCAATGCGTAACCCATTGCAACTGCTTTTGGTGAAACTGCTGAAAAGTCATAATTGTTGACATCATGCGGATTTATATAATCAAAGAAATTATTTTTAATCATTTTATAAGCTTTTAAACGATTATCATAATTATCAGGGTAGTTCAAATCCGTGTAGAACATACCCATATCCATAGCTGCACAATGTAAAGCTCTTGGTTTATCGTGGTTCCCGATAAATGTGTATGAGTATTCAATTGACGGCAATGAACCTGATTTCAAATAGTTGCCACCGCCAACCATTTTTTCAAATAAAAGTTTTTGTAAATAATCATTATCTTCCCAAGATGAACCGTCTTCAAAACATTTAGTAAACATTTTAGCAACATCTGTGAAGAAGTAAGAATAATTCGCAGTTGAAGTCATGCCTGTTTCTCGCTCAAACTTAGAAACGATGTCCGAATGTTTTGAGAATTTACCGGAATATCTTCCCAAACCTTTATCATAAAGAGAGTTTTCATCCGTAACTTCTGCTACTAAGTAGGCATTTGGATTGTTTTGCAAAACCCCTTTGTTAAATTTTTTCCAGAAATTAATTACACTTTGCCAAGTATAATCAAAATTAGTATTTTCATTACGCAAAGCTTCAACATCCGCAATATCTTTAGTTGCGTCAATTCTCCAATCCAAGCCGGATTGAGTTTTATCAACAATTAAATCAGCAAGTTCAAAAGCTTCAACACTTGTATCTTTAACAGATTTTACAATGCTGTCAACAATTTCACTCGTTGGAGAAAAATCAAGATTTTTCATTCCTTTTTTCATTGTAGAAATCAACATTTCTGCTTCATCTTTAGGAGAAGAAGGATTTGTAACCCCAACTCCTTGGAGTGATAATTGTTTTAGTGTTTTGTAATCGTAAGTAATTTCACCTGAAGTTTTATCAATAGCAACAGTCAAATCAGGTGCCAAAGACCGAATAACAGCATATTTAGCAATTTCAGGAGTTACAAGTGGTAATACATATTTACCAAAATCAGTAACCTTATCTCCGTCAAACAGTTTGTTGTTTTCCGGCAATTCTGAATTCACAACCCCCAAAACTTTTTCTGCATAATCAAGCATTTCATGAGTATACAAATTATCCATTTTGTCATAAGTTTCTTTGTATTCTTTTAATAAATGCTTATTACCGTTTTTGTAAATATCATAACGAGGAACTCCGATTTCTGCAGGAGTTGTAGCTCTTTTGGAAATCAAAGGAGAAGCCAATACTGAAACGATATTATCCCCAAATTCAAAAGAATCTAATGGCGTGTTCATCAAACCTTGTAAAATCTGTGATTTTTTATCTTCGTTAGACAATTTGCGTTTGCTTTGGTACATTCCATACAAAACATTTTCGACTTCGATTTTTGAAACGTCCTCAGGCAGGGTTTCAGGGAAAATTTTGCCATTTGATTTGCTTCTGATTGTATCGTAAACTTTTGAAGGATTATTCATGTCTAATCGTCTCAATTTTTGAGCAATTGACAATCTCAAAATATCGTCTGTTTTCTTTGTCCAATATTGACCTGAAGTAACGGCATAATCTTGAACTTGAGAATTAGCACGCTCTATTTTTGCCATTTCTTTAGCTTTATCATTCGGATCTTCAATATTTTTCAAAGCTTTTGTATCAGCGTTAGAAAATACAAAGTTTAACTTTGCAATATCAGGGTTCGCATCCCAAGTTTCAAAACCGCTTTCAAACTTTCCTTCCACTTCAAAGTTTTTGAATTTAGATACAATTCTAGCTGCTTTTGGAGAAGAAAGATCCAAAACTTCGTCTTTATAATTTGAAGAATTGTATTCATTCAATCGTTTTATATTGTCATTGTATTCTTCAGGATTGATTTCAAAAGCATACGGGAACACGGAATCATTGTGAGTATGAAGGTCATAAACATTTTCCGTGCTCATTTTTGAATAGGTTTTAATCAAAGACGTTGTGTCGTTTCGTTCAATATCGTTAACCAATCTTGTATCGAAAAATTGAATATAGGTTGGTTTTTTAGGGTCATAACTCGGGTCATTCTTTGATTTTTTCTTAATTGAAACATGCCCGATTTTATCTTGAGAATAAATATACGGAGAGTTTACAACCTTGTGAGAGATATAATTTTTATTTTTAACAAATACACCCATTGATAAAGGGTTATCCTTCAATCCGGAAGCCCTAAACCAATTGAAATACGGAGAATCAGCACCCCATTTTAATAAGTGTTTGAAGTGAACTCCTTCCAAACCTTCATTGACAAAAGCACCGTCAGAAACGAAATTCAAACCATGTGCAAACATTTTTCTTTGTAATGAAGCATAGTTATTGATGTTTCCTAAGGAACTTGCCATTTGCATACAGTTTTTGTTCCAATAAGCATGAGAAGTAAAGTCATCATCCGTAAATACAGGAAGTGAAATTATTCTTCCATAGTTGTCGTATTCGCCGTTATCAACAGCATGCTCTAACCCTGCTAAAGTGCCTCCGAATTTGTTTGTTAAGGTTTTTATTCCGTTTTCGCCTCGTTTAGCAAGCTTTTCATCTCGAACGATAACATTTTGATCGTTATAAACATATCCGACTTTTTGCGAATCAATGATAACAAGTTTCATCGAACCGCCTTTTGATAGTCCTGATTTTGTCGGAATTGCAATGTTAAATACTGCTTTATTTCTATCGTCAGGATCGCTTGCTCCTGCTCTTTCATCTATTGAATCGCCGGCATCTATACGAATTCTTTGATATTTAGAATTTTTGTCAACTAAAACATAATGGTATGCAAACGGAGCGTTGTCATCAATACCAAAAGTACGGGCAAAATCAATTTTGTTAGCCCCGGGTTTCATTTTATACATTGTAGAAGAGTCAAAACGATTAGTTGCTCTGCCTTTTGTAAAATAATTATTATATTTATCCTTATCCAGTTTATAGACTTCTAAATAGCAATCGTCCCTATTTTCATCATAAGGATAAGAAAATTCATATTCTTTAAAACCGTCATCAGACTTGGTTTGTTTAATCCCTTGGAAAGCTACAGAACTGTTATTCTGAACTTTTTTCTCCTTAAAAAAATCAAAACTTACTTTCACACAACACTCCTTAGTGTCCATTATAACAATCCTAAAGAAAAATTTTTGTCACATGAATAATCTTTATTAAGAAATTTTTACAATACTGCTAAATTATTCGTTATTCGTTTTGTTTTAACTATAATTAGGAGTGTAGCAAATACAATTATTTATTGTATAAACTAAGGAGAAAAGAATGCTGATGACAGAAATTAAGTGTGATATAAAAGATATCAATTTAGCAGAACAAGGGAAAAATCAAATTGATTGGGCATTTAAAGATATGCCTGTTTTGAAAAAAATCAGAGAAAGATTTATAAAAGAGCAACCATTTAAAGGGTTAAGATTGTCTGCCTGTGTTCACGTAACAAAAGAAACCGCAGCACTATGTACAGTAATGCAAGCAGGTGGAGCAGATGCAGTTTTGGTTGCGTCTAACCCGTTATCAACCCAAGATGATGTAGCCGCAGCATTGGTAAAACATTACAACATTCCTGTTTACGCCGTTGCAGGAGAAACTGTTGAACAATATAAACAACATATTCAAGAGGCAATTGGACATAATCCTGATATTATTATTGATGACGGATGTGACATGGTTTCAACAATTCATGCTCAAAGACCTGACTTAATCTCTAAAATTATTGGTTCTACAGAAGAAACAACAACAGGTATCATAAGACTTCAAGCAATGGAAAAACAAGGAACTTTAGGATTTCCGGCAGTTGGAGTTAATACAAGTTTGACAAAACACTTATATGACAACCGTTACGGAACAGGTCAAAGCTCTTTTGACGGAGTTTTGAGAGCTGCAAATATTCTTATTGCAGGTAAAACCGTTGTAGTTTCAGGTTACGGTTGGTGCGGAAAAGGTGTAGCATTAAGAGCTAAAGCCTTAGGTGCAAATGTTATTGTTTGCGAAGTTGACCCTCTTAAAGCTTTAGAAGCTGCTATGGAAGGTTACAGAGTTATGCCTATTGAAAAAGCCGCTTTAGAAGGTGATTTGTTCTTAACAGTAACAGGTGACAAACACGTAATTGATGTAAAACATCTTTTAACAATGAAAGACGGTGCTTTTGTTGGTAACGTTGGACACTTCGATTGGGAAGTAAATGTTGGTGATTTAAAAGCTTATACTAAAGAAATCAAACAAATCAGACCAAGTTTAGAAGAATATGTTCTAAATAACGGTAAATCAATTTACGTATTAGCAGAAGGCAGATTAGTTAACCTTGTAGCTGCAGAAGGACATCCTGCCAGTGTTATGGATATGAGTTTCGCAAACCAAGCACTTGGTATTGAATTCCTTGTTAAAAACAAAGGTAAATTGGAAAACAAATTATACACTCTTCCTCACGAAGTTGATGTTAAGATTGCAGAACTTAAACTTCAATCAATGGGAATCGAAATTGATACTCTAACTAAAGAACAAGAAGAATATCTAAATAGTTGGAATATTGATTAGTTAAATTTCAACTCCGAATAATAAGTGGCGGATTTTTTAATAAAAAATCCGCCACTTTGATATAAAAACTAAAAATACTATTTTTCTGCTGCAACTTTTTTATTATGAATAATTGAAGAAATTAAAGCTGCGACAATGAAGAATAAACCAATTCCGCCTGTAACAATTTCCGGAACTTCTTTTGTTGTTGTAATAAGCATAATTATTGCTAAAGCTCCGATTGCCCAATGGGCACCGTGTTCAAGATATAAGAATTGTGCTAAAGTTTTCTTTTCTACAAGCATTATGGTTAAAGATCTTACAAACATTGCTCCGATTGCAAGACCAATAGTGATAATAATTACATCGTTACTTAATGCAAATGCTCCGAGTACTCCGTCTAAAGAGAATGAAGCATCAATCAATTCCAAGTAGATGAAACTGATTAGTCCTGTACATTTGATTGTATTTGTTGCACATTGAGCCATACGCATTTCTTCGTGTTTTTCTAAGAAATGAGAAATTCCGTCAATTGCCAGATATGTGATAATTCCCGCCATTCCGGAAATCATAACGGGGATTTTTTGCTCGTCAGGCATGTAGTTTTGCATAAATATAATTATTGATAAACAAATAATTATTTCTATTCCTCGTATATGATCTAAATGAGAAAGAGGTTTTTCGATACAAGAAATCCAATGAACCTCTTTTTCGTGATTGAAGAAATAATTTAGGAATAGCATTATCAAAAACATTCCGCCAAAAGTTACGATTGGGGCATGCGTAGCTTGTAAATATTGTGCATATTTTTGAGAATCGTTTAATGCAATGTTTGTAACTTCCATTATATTTAACTTTGCAAAAATAGAAACGACTAAAATCGGGAATAAAAATCGCATTCCAAATACTGCAATTGCGATACCCCAAGTTAAAAAGCGGTGACGCCAAGCTTCGGACATTCTTTCTAATTTCATTGCGTTAACAACCGCGTTGTCAAAAGATAAACTTGTTTCTAAGATAGCTAAAATACACACAACGAATAAACAAACGAGGCCTGAACCGCTGTGAACATGTTCACCCCAAAGGTAGGCCATAATCAAGCCAAAAATCGTAATTAAATACGAACCTAAAAAATACTTATGCATAAAACCTCACTTTCTGTTATATTTGCTTTACACAATAATAACGAAAAATGCTTAGAGTTATATCATTTAAAAATATTAAATACGACATTGCTATGAATTCATGTCATTGTGAGGAGAAATTTTAAGTAATTTTTTCGTATAAGTCATCCCAATTGGGATTAAATTCTTTTATCAAGATATCTTTCTTTTTTCTTGAATAATTTTTTATTTGTTTTTCTCTTTCGATTGCGGTTTCCACATCTGCCGTTTGTTCAAAATAAATTAACTTATCAATATTATATCGTTTTGTGAAACCTTCAACAAGTTTATTTTTATGTTCGTATACTCTACGAATTAGATTGTTTGTAACTCCAACATAAAGAGTTGTATTAGATTTGTTCGCAAGAATATAAATAAAAAATGAATGAGTCATAAAAATAAAGTAACACAAAATTAATAAGATATACTCTATCAATATAATATAAAGACATGTCATTACGAGGAACAATGTTGAGTAAGTAGAATAGAAGCTTGTACGAAGTGACGTAGTAATCCCAAACAAATTATGCAATAGTGAAACTTGTTAGGGATTGCGACACTGGAGACTATTTCCTAATTTGCATAATCTCTTCTATAAACCCGTTCGCAATGACATGGGATTTTAAGGGAATAAGGAAAAGGGAAATAAGTTCGTTACAAATGATATTATACATGTCATTACGAGGAAAACGAACCGAGCAGAGTGCGGAGCTGTCTGCCAAAACGATAGGCTGTCCGCAGGACATATTTGGCAGACACGGAGTCACGTTTATGGCGAGGTGAAGTGTCAGGCAGAAAGACGAAGTGACGTAGTAATCCCAAACAAATTATGCAATAGTGAAACTTGTCAGGGATTGCGACACTGGAGATTATTGCCTAATTTGCATAATTTCTTCTATAAACCCGTTCGCAATGACATGAATTATTTATATTAACAAAACTTCACAAAATCCACCAAAGCCTAACAATGTTTACAATAATTAACAAACCTTGAACCCCAATAATAATCAATTATTCAGCCATTCTTCAAAACAAAATCTAATCCTAAAGTATTAATTTTAAAAGATTAATGTTATTTAGCTAATTATTTTGGGTTTAGTAAAATTGTAAAGCGAGAAATCAGAGGATAAGATTTTTGAATATAAAATATCGGTTGAACACGGAATAAAAAGTTTGCCCTCATGTTTTGAGGGCTCCAACCCCAAAAAACGGTGAAAAAGGGGTATTTAAACAAAAAATCATACAAACGGTTGACAGACATTGAAAAAAATAGTAATATAATCGTTATGTAAAGCGTATGTTATAGTTTTATTTTAAAAGAAAGGTGAAAAGATTATGACAAAAAGATTCGGTTTTACTTTGGCAGAAGTTTTAATCACATTAGGTATTATCGGTGTAGTTGCTGCTATGACTATCCCAACATTGATTTCTAACACTAACGGTGCAAAATTCAGATCTCAATTCAAAAAAACATTGTCAACATTGAACCAAGCAGGTTTGATGTCACAAGCTCAATATGACTTTGACTATGCAGGTACTACAGCAAAATGTTCAGATGCAGTTGGTGCAACTGCTGATGCTGCTGGTAAAACTTATGAGGGGCACCATCCTGATTCAGTAATGTCATTCTGTTCAATCTTGAACGGTACTTTGACTGGTCAAACATTATATCATACTCTAGTAGGAGATAGTGGTATCAAACGTAATAACAATGGTACTGCAACAAATTATGCAATCGTAGGTACTCGTTCTGCAGCTATTCCTGATACTTATACTGGTTATGTAGCATATACACTAGCTGATGGTTCAATTGTTGCATTTAATCCTGATGCTACAGGTTGTGAATTACCGGTTGGTGTACAATTAACTGATGGTGTTTTAGATGGCTCTTCAGCTGATGCAAACTTATCTTCTTGTTTAGGTCTTATTGATGTAAACGGTGCTACATTACCTAACAAAGAAGTTACTTGTTCAGATGGTACAGCTACAGGTTTGACAGTACAAACTCCATGTGCAGTTAAAAACGATGCTAACCACATGACAGATGTATTCCCTGTAGTATTCCACGATGCAACAGTAGAACCTGCTTCTAACGCAGCTAAATACGTCTTAACAACTTCTAAATAGTTGATAGTATAGGACAATTGACTTGCGGTGACAAGCTCAATATCTGAAAATATTTAAACCCCACAAGAGGATTTTCCCCACCGTGGGGTTTTGTTTTACTTGCTTCATGATTTGGTTCTATCAAATGGATAGACTCTGAATCAAGTTCAGAGTGACATTTTTAAAGTTTTTGAGCCCGTGTCATTCTGAAAGCTTAGAAAATTTATACGAAGAATGAGTATAAAATTTTCAAGTTATTCAGAATCTATCAATGTTTATTTATTAAACAGCAGGTTGCATCATGATTTGGTTATATCAAATGGATAGACTCTGAATCAAGTTCAGAGTGACATTTTTAAAGTTCTTAAGCCTATGTCATTCTGAAAACTTAGAAAATTTATACGAAGAATGAGTATAAAATTTTCAAGTTATTCAGAATCTATCAATGTTTATTTTTATTACCCTATTTCTTATCTCTTCCGGTCTTGAATGCAAAGTATTTGAACAAAACATACGTCACGACAGACACCAAAAATATTGATATGAATTGGGAAATGTAGACATTTTTTATTGCAAATTTAACCAACAATTCCAAAATTATTACATTTATAAAATAACTTACCGCCCAAGTTGAACAGCATTTTAGGTATTCTTTCAAATAATTGCCTTTGGTACAGAATACAAAAAACTTTTGGTTAAAATATGAAAAAACAGACGAAATAGTCCACTGCAAAACTACACACAATTGATAATGAGCTTGCCCCAAAAGATAAACCGCAACCGCAAATATTATATATGAAATTGCGGCATTCACTCCTCCGATAAACAAAAATCTTATTTTATCCGGAATTTTACACCATTTTTCATAAATTATTTTCAAAACTTCCATATTAAAAGTCTATCACAAATAGGGGCTAACCTCTTACAATATTCCAAAAATATCGTTTCAATTTCTTCGACAGTGACAAATTATCAATATCTTTGTCGCCCTTAACTGTTGTTATTTTATACTCTTCCGGTTGGGTTGTTCGTTGATATTTCGCATCTGTTGCCCCAAAGAGCATAACATATCCGGGCTTATACCCATCAGGAATTTCTAAAAATTCGCAAAGTTCAGGAATTAATTTCAAACAAATTTGAGCAAACCCACACCACAAAGTTCCAACGCCTAAATTCTGAGCGTAAAGTTCAAAATAACTTAGTGCAATTATCGGGTCTACATTTGCACACGGTGTATCAATCGGTGTAGAGACAACAATCATGTGTGGTGCTCCTCGAAAAATTACATCATCCCCGTTTAAAAACTCGTTTTTATAGTGTTGAAATTTTTTAGAAAGTGCGGAAACTTTTGTAGATAGAAGAATTTTCTTTATCGTGTTATTTGTTCGATTTCTGAACCTATCCATAACTTCAACATCCTCAATCACAGATATATGTAATTTGTGACTATTACAGCCTGTTGGCACGTATTTGAGAATATTTTTCAACTTTTGCATTGTTTCTTGCGGAAGATTTTCATGCCTGTATTGTCTGAAACTTTTTCTGGACTTGATTAAATTTTCAAGTTGCTCAGCATTTGGATAATTGTTGCATGGTTCAGAATTTTCAGCTTTTTTATCAAAAACAGAAATTGCACCTGTCGGACAAATCGCTAAGCAATGTTGACATTTTAGGCATTTCTTTTCATCTTCTTTCAAAACATGTGGAAATTTTTCGGCATTAAAATGAATAATATGCGAAATACAGTCTTTAACGCATTTTTCGCAGTGAATACACTTATTTTCATCAACTTTAAAATTTAATTCTTTATTCATATTTTTTCCTCAATTTTAATTTGTTTGATTTTGTTTTCAATTCCTTTTTTAATAGTTTTATTAAGTCTGTTTATTTTATAGTTTATATAAAAACTTCCGAAAACAATCCACCCGACAGGGTTATGTTTAATGTCCAAATCAAATTCTTTTTTTACATATCGCTCAATATTTTTGAGAATTTGAAGTGTTAACATTAGATTTGTGAATATCCAAAACACATCCGCAAAATTTATTATAAATTCATTCTGTATGCCTCTAATATCAAGAATGCCGGATATTATCTCTAACCCGATTAAAGTGCAAAACCAGTTATAACGGTGGATACATTTGCCTTTTTCGGGAAAAAGTTTATTGATATCGGTAATAAGTTTCCACAACCAAACGTACCAATAAATTCCAAGCGTAATTATAGAAAAAAATACAAGTTTTAAAGTTGAAGTTTTTCTAATATGCGGATTTGTACTTTCTGAATTTTTACCATTCATAACAGACTTATTGTAGCATTTTAGAGAAGAATTTAAAATACTACAACAAATTTAAAAATAAGTCCTTGACATTCGAGATTTAATTGATAAAATAGTTATACAAACGATCGTTTGGAGAAGTGCCAGAGCGGTTGATCGGAGCGGTCTTGAAAACCGTCGAACGTGCGAGCGTTCCGTGGGTTCGAATCCCACCTTCTCCTAATTTAAAAGCCACCTTCCAAGGTGGCTTTTTTAGTGTGTGTAAATATTTTTACTAAGTTACATCCTAATAAACTTTGTAAAAACAAAGAAAATGGGTCGGCTTTGTAAAGCCGACCTGAAAAAGTCTATAAGTTATTTAATCTTATCTTAATTGTATTTTTACGATCAGTTTGGTTTGAACGGATAGAAGTATTATTGGGGAAAGTTGGCAATATATCGGTATTTGAGGGGTAGGAAATAATCAATCTATCCGTACACCAAAACGGTCAAATTAAACATTTTTAGGTTGAACGGTTAG
>CAKUZW010000002.1 GCA_934718135.1 uncultured Candidatus Melainabacteria bacterium
ACGCTTCGTAACTCCTTCGTTACTCTCGCTGTCGGGGTTCCTTTATCTTACCACCTCATTTTTTATTGTCAAGGGGGAAGTTAAGCTTTCTTAATATTCTTTTTTAAAACTTTCGTTTGTTAGATTGAAATAATTTCTAAGTATCTGGTTTTAATAAATCTTTTTAAGTTCGCTGTGCCCTCTGCACATTTGATATAGTAACTCTAAAAAAATTTGATTTCAACCCCTTTGTTTTATATTCTTAATATTTCGTTACAATTTAGGGTAAAGTATCCAGTGTAGCTAATTTCTAGAGCGTTTCAGAAGACTATTAGCCAATTATCTATTTCTAGAAGTTTAGCTCAGGTACTGCATGTTGGCATGATATGAAAGGTAATATTCGCTAACACAGAAAATAAAAAAGATCCTGAAACACCAAGTAGGAACAGAAAATTACGTTTCGATTGCATCTCAACTTATTTTCTAGTCAGTTCAGGATGACAATATAAATATGATAATTGTTAGGGATTACGACGTCACACTGTAAAGACTTTTGCATTTCCTGCTTAAAATTGTTCCTCGTAATGACATGTATGTATAATATTTTTTTCTGTAAAGAACCTATTCCTATTCCCCCGAAATAATAAAACGGGCTTAGTTAAATTCTAACTAAGCCCGCAATTTTCAATTTATTTTACAAGTTATTTAATATTTGAGAATGTCCAAGCATCAAAAGTTGGAGCTTCTTTAATATTCATTTCTTGTTTTTTGCCACCTGAGCATTCATCATCGTGAGCAATTGGTTTATACAATCTGTTGTAGTATTCAATTACCATTCTGTCTGAGTTGAAGTAAGCTTCAGATGTTCTGATAGCTTGACGCATCAATCTTGCCCATTCTTTTTTGTTTTCGTAGTAAGTTGGGATAATTTGATCTTCGATAATGCTCATCAAGCACTTATGATCTTTCCAATGTCTTTCTTCCCAAGACATTTCATCATCAATTTCAGGGTATTCAATAGCGTAACCATTAATACCTGAGAATGTTCCTTCAACTGTCCAACCGTCATAGATAGACAAGTGGATTGCACCGTTAGCGTTAGCTGACATGCCTGAAGTTCCTGATGCTTCGAATGGTCTTAATGGAGTATTCAACCAAACATCAGTACCACGTTTCAACATGCCTGACAATTGAAGTTCATATCCAGGAAGAACAACAACATTTTTCAAAGAGTGAGATCTGTTCAACAATTTGTTAAACATTTCTTTACCCATAACATCATCCGGGTGGAATTTACCGGCAAAGATGATTTGAACTTTATTTTCATCTAACAATTTACCGATTCTGTCTTTATCCATCAAGATTAACCACGCACGTTTGTAATCAGCAAATCTTCTTGCCCAAGTGATAGTTAATACATCAGGGTCAAATCTCTTACCTGCAACGTTAGCAATATATTTGAATAATTCTGATTTCATTTCACGTTTAACAGCTAACAATCTTTCAGGATCATTTTGAGCATCTTTAACTCTCTTATCTTGCCAGTATTGAAGATTTACGGCGTTAGTAATAGCTCTAATAGGACATCTTCCATCAACCCATTCCCACATTTTGTTAGCAACAAGTCCGTGCAATTGAGAAACTGCGTTTGCAATTCTTGACATTCTCAAAGCTGCTACAGTTAGAGAGAAGTTTTCTCCGCCTAAATTTACAGCAGTTTCACGAGAGGCTCCTGCGAAGAATCCACCTTCCAATAATCTATCAACCCAGTGAACTTCATTACCTGCAGCAACAGGAGTGTGAGTTGTGAATACTGTGCGTTTTTTAACTTCTTCCAAGTCTCCGTTGTATTGTCTTAACAATTCAAATGCTGCCGGAAGTGCGTGACCTTCGTTCATGTGGATAACGTCAAATTTGTATCCGATTTGTTGAAGAATTCTTACACCTGCAATACCAAGAACTGTTTCTTGAGCGATACGAATTTTTTCATCGCCATCATACAATTTGTAAGAAATACTCTTAGCCCAATCACTGTTTCCGTCAATATCAGTTGTTAACAAGTAAACAGGACAAGTTCCGAACAATTCCGGTTCAACTTTATAAGCTTTAACTTTAACTTTTTCACCAAAACATTCAACTTCAGTTTGAACATTGATATCTGTTAAGAAATCATAATATTTTCTGATATAAGCAACTTCTACATTGCCTGAATGATCTATTCTTTGGTCGTAATAACCATAAGACCACAACATTGTAACACCAACCATTGGCATTTGAAGATATCCTGCAGACAACATGTGGGAACCTGCAAGAAAACCTAAACCTCCTGAGTATGTGCTCAAGGATTGATCCATAGCAATTTCCATTGAAAAATATGCTACATTTGGTAATGACATAATTTACCTCTCTTCTCTAATAACTTCTATACACTAAATTTTTCATGTACACGACCTTACGTGCAATGACATTCTAGCATACAAAATACAAAATGAATAGTCCTTATATAAAAAATTGCTATTATTGACACATAAATTCAATAATAGCAACAAATTTTAAATCTTTACATTAAGTAATCTATTTAACTTTATCTAGGATTTTAGTTAATGCAATTTTGACATGGGCATAGTTTAATCCACCTTGCATATATGCAACATAAGGTGCTCTCATCGGCCCGTCAGCAGAAAGTTCGATTGTTGAACCTTCGATAAAAGTTCCTCCTGCCATAATTACCTGATCTTCATACCCAGGAATGTATTCAGGAATTGGAGTTACATAACCATTAACAGGGGATAAAGATTGAATAGTTCGACAAAAATGTTCCAACGGTTCAGGAGAACCGAAAGTTATGTTTTGGATAATATCAGTTCTTTTTTCGTCATATTTTGGAGATGAATCAAAACCGATTTCATCAAATATTTTAGAAGCAAGAACCGCCCCCTTAACAGCTTCTGACACAACAGAAGGAGCCATAAACAAACCTTGGAAAATCAATCGGTGTTGATTGAACATCGCACCGCCTTCTGAACCGATTCCCGGAGCAGTTAAACGATTTGCAGCTCTTTCGACGTATAATTCTTTTCCGGCAATATATCCGCCTGCTTCAACAATTCCGCCCCCCGGATTTTTAATCAAAGACCCGCCAATCAAATCAGCACCAACTTCTAAAGGTTCTTTTGTATCTACAAATTCACCATAACAATTATCCACAAAACAAATACATTCCGGATTTTTTGCTTTTACAACCTTGCAGATTTTTTCTATAGTGTCAATTGTAAGAGATTTTCTTGTCGAATACCCCTTTGATCGTTGAATTAGAACCATTGTTGTTTTATCATCAACCATTTGTTCTATCTTGTCATAATCAACATCCATACCATTTACAAGAGGAACTTCATCATACAAAACACCATTTCCAATCAATGAAGAACGTCTTGTTTCTTCATCGCCCATTGTACCGATAACCTCTTGCATTGTGTCATAAGGAGTTCCAACAACAGACAACAATTTGTCTCCACATCTTAAATTACCAAATAATGCACATGCTAAAGTATGTGTGCCGGATGCAAAATGAATTCTTACTAAGGCTTTTTCTGCTTTAAAAACTTGGGCAAAAACCTTATCCAAAACTTCTCTACCCAAATCGTCATGACCATATCCTGAAACAGTGTAAAAATGTTCCGGAGCCACCCTATTATCAATAAAAGCTTTTAAAACTTTTTCTTGGTTGTAATCTCTGATTTCATCAATAATATCAAATTGTTCACGCAAATCACGTTCTGCTTGTTTTATAATTTCTTCACTCGTATTCATATCCTTAATCCTTATTATTTACTAATTCAATAATATTACAAAAATAACCGACAAAGGGAATTTGATAAATTTTCAAAAAACAAAATAATTTTATATGAGAAAAATTATTATATTAATAACTATTGGAATTTTATTTATAATTCTACCTGCAATGTCATCCCAATATAATGTGTATACGCCACACAACTACAATCGAAATTTTAACTTCGCAGAAGAAAAAGAAAGAATTTTATTTATCCTAGACCTATCTAATAGCATGGATGAACCTCTCGAAAATTCTACAAAATTCCAACTGATGATAAATACAATGAACAAAATTCTCCCACAAATTTCACCCGACACTTGGGTTGGATTGAGAGTATATGGGCACAAAATGGGATTCACACCAATTGAAGCATGCCATGCTTCAACACTTATTTCTCCAATAAGTACAAATAACAGTAAAAATATTCAACACGCATTAATAAAAACAAAACCTAGAGGCATGACCCCAATCACATACTCGCTAAAACAAGCCATAAAATATGATTTTATGGGGTTTTCGGGAAGAAAACATATTATTTTGCTAACAGACGGTGGAGAGAATTGTGATGAGAGTCCTTGCACATTTGTTATGAATTTAATAAAAATAAGACGCGATGTAAACATAGATGTCATAGCATTCAACGTTAGTGATGATGAAGATTTAAAACAGCTTGAATGCACTGCTCTTGTTACAAGCGGAAAATTTTACAATGCCAAAACATCCGCAGAACTTTTCAACGGATTTAACAATTCAATTGACGGAGTAAAAAATGTTGAAGCTCAAATTATACTCCCGAATTCCCAATATTAGCCATTCAGGGAATAGAAACATGACCCCGCCCATGTTTCTATATTTTTGGTTAGGAAAAAGGAGTTAAAATTATGAAAAGATTTTTTACGATTTTATTTTTTGCATGCTTACTTAGTGCAGGAGTTAGTTATGTAGCGGTTTCTCAAAACGTACTACCTGAAACAGCACAACAAAGAGGATGTTGCTCACACCACGGAGGGGTTGCATATTGCGGAAAAAGCGGATATTACATTTGTAATGACGGCTCTCAAAGCCCAAGTTGCAGATGCAGATAATAAAAAAGGAAGGTTTAAAACCTTCCTTTTTTATTTTTTACAATCCTAGATTTTTATCCAGTTTTAAAAATTCAATTATATCTAATATTGAAAAAATCTCATTATAAATATGATAGAATTGTTTTGAATTTAACAAAGATTTTTTTGTATCAACTTCAAAAAAATCTTTTTTCGTAGGTACAAACAAATAAATAAAACCACCAACAAATGCTGCAGAAACATCCGAATCACTATTATCTCCAAGAATAGAACTTACATCAATTCTTGCAGAACGCTCTTCATCCGAAAGCCTGATACCGTCTATACTTGAATAATTAAAATTATCAGCCAATTTATCCAATCTATCCATAAAAGCCGTTGTTAAAAGATAACGAGCCTCAATTTGATCAGTTGAATAAACTTTTCTTCGCTTCATAAAAGATATAGATTCCAAATTTACTTCTTCAAATCTGCCTTGCCTTTTAATTTTTCCAGTCTCTCCAACAATTGTTTGTCCTGTAAAATTTTTCTTCATTTGAATTTTAATAATTAATCCACTGAAATCATAAATGTATCTAATTCGGGAATGACCATTGTAATCTCTTTCTGGTCTAGTATGATATATACTGCACTCATTTATAAGAAAATTGCAACCTTTATGAAGCCCAATTATAACATCATCCTCTAATTTATTTGTTGAAGCCGGGAATAATCCCCATTTTTGGATATCAGAATATGGAACAGCATTCTTTTTATCAGAAAAATAAAGATTACCAAATAATGCCAAAATTTTAGAAGTTACGTCCTTTTTAAATGTCTTATTAAACTGAGAATCTAAAAACCAAATATAAGAACTCTCAATAAGACTAAAAACAACTAAAGCAATGACAACAAAAACCATAGGTCCTTCCTGTATAAAATTAATCCGCATATACATAATAGTAATAATAATAAAGACTAAAGGGATTAAAGCTAATCTTTTTTGAAATTCAATACTTGCTCGTTTCTTTTCAAACGGAAGCAGAACCGGTTCAATTTTTTGAGTATAAAACTTGTCAAAATCTTGTTCATATAATCTATTCATAAAACCTCTTTTCGTTATCCTCTCTTCTTATGAGGATACAAAATTAAAACAAATATCACATCATATAAAAGATTGACAGAAATTAAAATTTTAATAATTCAAACGGCTCAACCTCAAGAGCTTTTGCAATAAGACGAATCCGAGAAAGAGGAATATCTCTATGAGCATTTTCAATATTTGCAATATAAGAATTATCAGCAAAAATTTCCAAACTAAGTTGTTCTTGTGTCATTCCTCGAGCCTTTCTCAACTCTCTAACACGTCTTCCAAACTTTTTATGGAATACTTTACTCATCTTTTTGACCATACAAGTTGATATAACAAAAATGCCATATATAAAACATTGCTATTTTGGAGATTTTATGCTTACATGTCATGCGTACCAAGGATTATAAAGGAGATGTTTTTAATGAAGGATTATAAGTGGCTTACAAAAAAAAGAAAGGATGTAAATATGAAGAAAAGGTTAAAAAAAGTAGCGTTCACATTAGCCGAAACCCTCATAACCCTTGGCATCATCGGCATAGTAGCTGCGATGACAATTCCAACATTACTAACAAAACTTAGTAATGATAGAGACTCAGCGATTCTTAAAGAAGATTATTCTACTCTTCAACAAATGATGAAATCTGCAAATGAAGAAGGAGCTATGGCTAATATCCAAAATCTTAATGATTTAGATGAAATGACAAACTGGTTCAAAACATACTTTTTGCCATTCATAAAGACAACAAATGTTTGTTATGATGAATGGGGATGTTGGAGTAAGGATGTTAAAACGTCCAACGGAATAAAATATACTAATTCAATCGCTTGCGGATACAGGTCAATTTCTTTTGTCCTTAATAATGGAAGTTACGTTTGTATGGATGATTTCGGCGATAGCAGATTCGGAGTTGTTCCAAACGGAGTAACAATTGGATTAATGGTAGATGTAAACGGAAATAAAAAACCAAACACTGTAGGAAAAGATATCTTTACTCTAGTATTTAAAGATGAACAATTACTCCCTGGAGGATATGATATGACTCAAGAAGAGATTGAAAAAAGCTGTAGCCCTAGATGTAATTTAGGCAACTACCGTTGTGGTTCATATTGCATGGTTAAAGCGAAAAATCAAGGCTTTAAACTTCCGGTAATGTCAGACAAATAATTAAACACCTCTATCTAAACCTTTAGGAGTTCCAAAACCAAAGAAGTTTTTGGCAAAAGTAAATGCGGCATAAATTCCTAAACCTCCCGCACATGCTTTACTTGGCAAACCTTTTCCTAAAAGGGCTCCAAGACCTAAACCAAGAGGCACAACATGTTCTACAAGCATTGAGCCAAAACCTTTGATATATCCGATTCCTGAATTAAAAAACCTTTTCCAACCTTGATCCAGTTCCATTTCAAAAGAGGTATTTCTTATTCCATCTTGGACTTTGCTCATATTTGAAGAATATAAACTATTGTTCAAATAGTAAAGTGAAGAATCTGCATCTTTTTCACTTGAATAAAGGTCAGATTGAAGTTTGCCTACATAATGAGAATCATAGGCAACATAACCTAATGCGGCAAGACCTGCAGCTTTAGTTAAAATTCCTACAGGAGTTTTGGGGATTGCACTTTTAATTGTTCTCATTATTTTCATAATTATGCCTTACTACTTTCTTTTGTTTCTTCTTTTTTAGTTTCGGTTGTCGTTTCAGTTTTTGAGTCTTTTTTATCTGATTTCTTTTCCTTTACAGGCATTTCTTTTTCTACTTGTTTGCCAGACATTTGAAGAAGAATTTTGCTTGCATCTACAGCATCTTGTCCATAACCTTCTTTTGATTGTTGCATTTGTTTTAGAACTCCGACCGTAAAATCATCTCCTGTTACAATTCTTGATTCAAGAGCAGAAAGGGCTAGCAATCTGATTTCTTCTGCCGGATCTTGAAGCATTTTGTTAACAAGTGCATTTAAGGCCTTGTCATCTTTTCTTGAGTCATCTTCAGCTAATCTGGCATAAACTTCTTTTGCTGCGTTAAGTCTTACATCTTTTTCTTGACTATTCAAATAACTTTCAAGGTTTCTGATATAATCATCGGTTAACTGAACAATCTTTTTCTTTTCTGTTTTCTTTTTGTTATCGGAACTTTGAGTTTCTGACGTTGTAGAAGTATTATTTGTCGTATTATTAGTTGTATTGTTGTTATTATTTCCGATAGTACCGTTATTTGTGCCGTTGTTTACATTTCCACTTTGGGTTCCGTTATTGGTATTATTGCCGTTTTGCCCGTTTCCATAAGGATTTGTTAATCCATTTTGACCGAGTTGTCCGGTGTAATAATTTGAAGGATAACAAGGAGCATTCACATTATAAGTCGGAGGTTGAGCTCCAGGAGTGGATACAGACGGATTAAAGATTTGAATATTTACGCCTGATGTATTTGCAGGAACCTGATAGTTTTGAGTTGCAGGTTGGCTTTGAGGATATTGAGCATACTGAGGTGCACAATATTGCGGATTATATTGCGGAGGTACAGGAGTAGAACACTGATTAGTACAAGTTGCAGTTTTTTGTTGAGCAGGCTGAGTTTGAGCTGCCGGTTGTGGCTGCACTTGTTGTTGTGATTGAACACCTGTTGATGGAACCGCTTGATTATAAACTTGCGGTTGTACCGGTTTAAGTCCTATATTTTGATTTGTGACTTCCATTATACAGTGACCCCTAATTCTACCTATTATATTAAAGTATTTTTTTAGGGATTTTTTGCTTTTTTGTTAAGATATGTTAATACCCTAATTTTGCAAGTTTAACTTTATAGAAGTCAACATTTATATTCAAATTTATACCAATATTCAATAATAGCTTGATAAACTTGATATCTTTATCTCTTGGAGTTTTAGAATTGTTATCAATAATATCACCTATTCTATGGTAAATTTTATTATAATAAATATTTTGAGCTTCCGAAATATCAATTTGAAGGTCTAATTTTTCAATAATAGAGAATAATTCAACAACAGCATCTGCCTGTTGAGGTTCAAAACTCTTAGTTAATCTGTTCAAATTAGTAATAATTTTCTTTGCAAAGATTTTGTTTGAAGGAGTTTTATCTATTTCGATATTCATCTTTTTAGCTTCATAATTGATGTCGGTAATTTGTTGAATTATAGAAGGTTCAACAAATCCGTCACTGTGAGCCAACAAGTCATTATATCTGTGACTTAGGGCATACGCTGCTGAAATCTTGAATTCTTTTGGAATTTCAAGTCCTAAATTTTGCATGTGATATATTGAATCTTTACCTTGATCAAACATTTCTTGGTAAGTATTACCAAATTTTTCAAGTTGATCTTTTAGAAGAATTTGAAGAATTTTCTTTCTCTCTTCAATAAAGATATCTTTCAATGTAAAATATTCTGTTCCGAAATTTTCATCCAAAGCTCTAATAATTTCTGTTAGAGGGGAAATCATGAATGTTTTAACCAAGTTAGTTCTCAATTGGTTGAATTCTTCTGCAGTAGAGAATTGCTTAATTGCACAATGGAAATCTCCTCCGGCATATTGCATTAGTGCAAATACAAGATTTGCCTTTTGGAGAGTAACTTTTGAACTTATCTCAATATTTCCGACAATTAAATTCGAACTTCCCTTTTGAGCTTTTTGGTAAACTTTTCTTTTCACTGTGTAGCAATAAACATCTTCTTCATCATCAAAATCCTGATAAAGAGAAGAAATTGCCCATAAGCAAGCTATTTCTTTAGCTGATACAACAGACGGTTTAACAAAACGTTCAAAAATATCCTTACCTGTTCCAAATTCTGTTATATTACTTTTTGCATTTGCCAAAATATCAAGGAATGGAGATTCGAAATCTTCTGTTGTAAATCTTGCAGCCAATTGCATCGCTCTTGCTGCGTATTTCATAATTTGTACGGTTTCAATTCCTGAAATTTCAGAAAAGAACCAACCGCAACTTGTGTACATAAGCATTGCTTGTCGTTGAATTTCAAGCAATTCCATACCTTTAACTTTTTCTTCTTCTGTTAAATCAGGTTTGAAATTTTCTTTTTGGAATTTACGTATAGTAGAATACGTTCTATCTAAAATTACGTCAACATAACGGTTTCGAACTTCCCAAGGGTCAAAATTGAAGTATTTTTGACCTTCAATTTCAAAAAGGTGAGCCAATTTGTCTCTCAAATAGTCAAGAGCATTTCTTAGCGGTTCTCTCCATTTTTGATTCCAACCCGGATGACCACCTGTTGAACATCCGCAATCTTCTTTCCAACGCCCTACACCATGGCAACAACTCCAAGAAGAAGCCTGTTTAATTTCAACTTCGTAGTCACTTCTGTATTTGTCTAAATATTCCGCATAGTTTGTAATTTTGAAACCTTCATCTTCTGCTTTGATTTTCAAAACATAAGATAATGCCATATCACCAAATTTTGTATGGTGTCCGTAGCTTTCGCCATCTGTTGCGATATTTATAAGTTGCGGATAATCTCTAAGCTCTGATACTCCCTCTTTTAATCTATTAATAAATCTGTTTCCATCTTTTAATAATTCATCAAATGCAACTGATTTTGAAATTGCCCCGTCATAGAAGAACAAATCAATTGATTTTGTCGGGTCACATTTAAGGGTATATTTGTAAGATCTTGCAGGGTCAATATTTCCCCAACTTACATCTTGCCAAGTTTTGTCTGTTTTTTTCTTCATTTTCAAAGCTTGGAACGGAGATAATATTGTAAATTTAATTCCGTTATCAACCAAAACTTTCAATGTCGCATCATCAACGGCTGTTTCAGCAAGCCAAATACCCTCAGGTTTTCTACCAAAACGGTATTCAAAATCTCTAATACCCCACTTTACTTGAGTTTCTTTATCGTGAGAATTTGCAAGTGGCATAATCATGTGATTATAAACCTGAGCTATCGCATTTCCATGCCCGTTGTGTTCAGAAATACTATCAATATCAGCTTTAATAATTCGTTCATAAGTTAATGGTGCAAATTCTTCCATCCAAGATAAAAGAGTCGGACCAAAGTTAAAACTAATATGTTCGTAGTTATTTACTATATCAAGAATTCTATTCCTATTATCAACAATTCTTGATACTGAATTCGGATTATAACATTCTTTGCAAATTCTCTCATTCCAATCGTGGAAGGGAGAAGCACTGTCTTGCAATTCAATAGCTTCTAACCATGGATTTTCTCTTGGGGGTTGGTAAAAGTGTCCATGAATTGTTAAAAATTTTTCTGTAGTTTTCTTTGTTTCTGCCATAATCCGTACTTCCATTTCTCTTCTGATTTGATGATACTAATATTGGTGTTTATTATTGCAATTGTTTTTCTTCCGCTTTTTTAGTCTTTTGAGTTAAAACAGTGAAATGATCAACGTCAATCCAAGGATCTCCAAGAGCCGCAGAGAATACTTTTCCGGTAAATTCGATTTCATCTCCGGCATCTAAATCTATGTGTTTTTCAGCAACTTCTTTCTTTAAAAAGATTTTCATTTCTGAAAATGGAATGTTGTGATTTGTTACATCCGGTCGCTCAATCAAGAACGAAATATATTTTTCAGAAGATCTCATTGCTTGAGGGTAATCAAGTCCAAGAGTTGAAAATTTATCAAATTTTGCTTTAATTCTGATATTCTTATTTAAAAATCTGTAAGGGTTTGCAACTACATCAAGCGGATTGACTGTAGTGTAATTCATTGGGGAATAGTTTTGAGCTGAGACAGTAGCAGGAGTAGCTGATTGAGAATTAACCTTGTTTACTGTAAACCCAACGCTCATTGTAACAACAAGCACTAAACTTATAATTTTTATCTTATTATTCATATTAACCTCTTATTTAAACTTATTTCACTATAATATTAGCACATAATTCCAATTAATGTAACTGTCCTTTTTAATAATTTATTTAAATACCCTATTGCCTTTTTAAAATTTATTATGTATAATTTTGGTGTGAATTAAGGGTTTATGGATTTTTGAATCTATATCAGTGTTGTTCCCTTAAAAAGGAAAGAGATATACTCTATAGATGAGTACAAAAGAATTTAATTACAAGTTTATAAAAGAGCATGCCACCCCTGGCAGTTGGCGAAGAGGTTACGAATACCACCTAAAAGACATGGTATTTGATAATTACCCTGAAAAGAATTTCTATATGGGTAAAGTTAAGGGAAATTTTCAGGATCATTACAATACGGATTTAATCTTTAAAAAGAACAAAGTCGAAGCTCGTTGTAATTGTCCATTAAAAGAAGAATGGTGTAAGCACGCTGTTGCAGTAGCTCTAAAGGCGATTGATGAACACGCCTATGAAGATTGGTTAGAAACTAAGTTCGGAATGGAATTCGATTTTCCTGACGAGAATACCGAACTTACAACTGAACCTCAAGGGAATTATATCTTCCATTTTAATCCGAAAAGAAAAGCCAACTTCTTCTCCGTTCTTGTTCGATCAAGGGATACTGGAAAAATTGTTAGACAAATTGAACCTATTTTGCGTGCTGTTATTGAAGCTCAAAAGCAAGACCAAAATTTTGAACTTAACAATTCCCAAAAAGTTGAGCTTTTGGTATTTCAACAGTTATTAAAAATTTCAAGACAAGATAAAAAAGCAGGTTGGTATGATATTCCGATTGCAAAATTCGGACCAATGTTCTCACTTTTGTCTAAAGCAGATGAAGTTCTTGATGAAAAAACAAAAGAACGTTTAAAATTTATGGATGAAGAGTGGAAACTTGTACTATATGTAAATGTTTCCAATACTCCCGGAACACTTTTACTATCTTTAGAATGGCAAAGACCTGATAAAGATGATGTTTATCCTTTTGAGGAAGTTCGATATTTTTCAAGACATTTGAAATGGGGCAGATACAAAAATATAATTTTCCCAACAAATGTTGCTATCCAATCAATCCCGCAAAATATTTCCAAATCATCTTTTACGGATTTAAAAGATGCAGACGGTGGAAAGTTTATTTACGAGGATTTGCCAAAACTAAGACAGGTTATGGATGTTGTTGTTGATGAAAAGATTTCAAAATTGATGCTGGAAGAACGTCCTCCAATAAATGTTGTAACAATGGGCATTGATTATGACCAATCATTAAAAGCATCATTAGATTTTGAATATGATGGTGTTAGAGTTCCTTATTCAAAAACAACAAGTGATAAAGTTCCATATATTACGGTTAAAAAGCAGGATGAAGATATTATTTATTGGGTTAAGAGAAATATTAAACACGAAAACGAAGCTTATGCAATGCTTTTGGCTTGTAAATTTGTTCCAATGCAAACAAATAACTTGGCACTTGAAAAAGAAAATGCAATTGATTTCTACAACTATTACCTAAAACAAGCAGGGTCAGGTTGGAGATTTGAAGAAAAAGATGATATGTCTTTCTTCAAATTGATGGATGATCCGTTTAGATTATGTGCAAAAATTGACTTTTCTGATGAACAACCGGATAGTTTTGATATCTCAATTTATGGTCAAGCAGGCGATGAAATTATCAACTTTGACGAAATCTATGACACAATTCAAAGTGATGAAAAATACGCAAGAATCAGAAGTTTAGGCTTTGTTGAATATCCGGCACAAAATATTTATTCAATGATGAGATCTTTCAACTCGTTTGATGTTTACAGAAATCCTGATAACAGATTTACCGTAAAAACATATCGTGCAGGTTTAATCAATGAACTTAAAAATTTAGGGGTTGAACTTATTTTAAGTGACAGATTTAAGACATTTTGGGAACAAATGTCCACATTCTCAACTGTGGAAACTCTTACTCTTCCGCAAGGTATCAACGCAGAATTCAGAGAATACCAGTTGAAAGGTTTCGGTTGGTTATGGTTCATGTATAAATACGGTCTAAACGGAATTTTGGCAGATGATATGGGGTTAGGAAAAACCCTTCAAGCTTTGACTGTTTTACAAAAAGCAAAAGAAGAGGATGGACCAATGCCGACTCTTGTTATTGCTCCGACAACGGTTGTTTTCAACTGGGAATCAGAAATTCAAAAATTTGCTCCGACTTTGTCTTGCTTAAAATTACAAGGTGGAGAAAGAAAACAATTCTTCAAAAAAATTCCGGAGTATGATGTCGTTATAACCAGTTATGCTCTCGTTCGAAGAGATATTGCGAAACTTAAAGATATCAATTTCAGATACATTATTCTTGATGAATCTCAAAACATCAAAAATGCAACCTCTCAAACGGCACAAGCGGTTAAACAATTGAATTCCCAACATAAATTGGCTCTTTCAGGTACTCCGATTGAAAATAAATTGGAAGAACTTTGGTCTGTATTTGATTTCTTAATGCCCGGGTTCTTATTCACAATGGCTGATTTCAATTCTCGCTATGTTAATCCGATTATGGAACGTCAAGACAAAATTGTTGAAAAACGTTTAAAACTTCAAATTTATCCGTTCATTTTACGCCGTATGAAACGCGATGTAGCTAAAGATTTGCCGGATAAGGTTGAAAATATTGCATACTGCGAACTTACTGATGAACAAAAGGATTTCTACTTACAAGTTCTTGATAGTACGAAAGAAGAATTGTTCAAATCTATCGAACAAAACGGATTGGAAAAGAGCAGGTTGTCTATCTTCTCAGCACTTCTTCGTATGCGTCAAATCTGTTGTCACCCACGACTTTATGACAAAAACAATGTTAAAAATGTTATTTCATCAGGTAAATTTGAAAAACTCAAAGTTATGCTTGAAGAAATTATTTCAGAAAAACACAGAATTTTATTGTTCAGTCAATTTGTTGATATGCTCGATATTGTCAAAGCTTGGCTTGAAAAAACAGGTATTAAATATGAATACTTAACCGGTAGAACTAAAGACCGTCAAGGTGCTGTTGAAAGGTTTAACAATGACCCAACGATTCCGATTTTCTTAATCAGTTTGAAAGCCGGAGGTACAGGTTTGAACTTGACCGGAGCCGATTACGTAATTCATTACGACCCATGGTGGAACCCTGCTGTTGAAGACCAAGCGACCGACCGTGCGTACCGTATCGGACAAAAGAAAAAAGTATTTGTATATAGACTTATTACACGTAATACAGTTGAAGAAAAAATTCAAAAACTTAAAACAATCAAACGAAACCTTGTTGATAGCGTAATTTCCGTAGATAGAAATATTACAAAATCACTTACTATGGATGATATTAGAGAAATCTTCTCCGTTGACTAGTGCTCGCCGCACGGGCATCATGTTACTAATAGCATTGAGACTTGACCAACCATTGTATTTTAGCAAGCATAGGATGTAAGGCGTAAGCCGTATCCGCTTAATGCGAGCGAAGTGACTCGCCGCACGGGCATTATGTTACTAATAGCATTGAGACTTGACCAACCATTGTATTTTAGCGAGCATAGGATGTAAGGTGTAAGCCGTATCCGCTTAATGCAAGCAGAAGCGAAGCAATCCAGCCTATTTAATTGCCAACCTAGCAAAGCCTGTTATTATACCTTAGTGTTTTTTATGTAAATAATTCATATTTTGATTTTGTAATATATAATAAGCACAACCCCAACCAGTTGAATTTAAGCTACAAGTATTATTATCATTTTGAACCTGTCTAGCTCCTTCCGGCTTAACAGAATAATTTTCGTAGATAAACAAAAACAAATCTTTTCCAATAGTATTTGGAAGTGCAGAATTATTTACATCAATCCAAAAGAGAATATATTCATTTCCCGCAATCTCTATGGTATTTGCTCCTCTCCACCAAATAGAAGTCCCATTCATTAATTTTACCTTATAATATGCACTATTTTGTCCATAATTTGTTGTCGTAATTTGCCCGTTTAAAGCTTTATAAGAAGTATTTGGGGTGCAAATCGCATCACTGTCTACAAGACCACAATCCGCAGCTAATTTTAAATGAGGTTTTATTTTTTCTGCAATAGTTGTTGCATCTCCGCTCGTAACAGCACCAGACAGCCCCCAACCGGAAGCATCACCATGTTCTTCTTCCGCCATTCGTACTGCTTGAGATAAAATAGATTGGGTTTCTCTCAATTGGGCAACAACTTTCTTTTCATAATTATTTTGAATAATATTTGGAATAGTCATCGCCGCCACTATTCCGATTATGCCAAGAGTAATAAGGATCTCTGCTAAAGTAAAAGCAGATTTCTTTTTTCCTTTAAATTTCTTATAAACTTTTTCATTTCTTTCTAGCATAAAAACCTCCCGTTTTTAATTAATTATATATTCATAACTCAATATGTCAAGTATAATATGGAGTTTTACTCAATTATATAAAACTAAATATTGAACGATAATAAAAATATGATGAACATAAAAAAACTCCTTGGAAAAAAAATTCAAAAGATTAGAAAAAGCCGTAATATTACACAAGAACGATTGGCTGAACTCGTTGAAATAGATACTTCAAGTGTTAGCCATATTGAAAACGGAAAATATTATCCTTCTGCTGAAAATTTAGAAAAAATATTAAATGTTTTAAATGTAACTCCAAGTGAGCTTTTTACGTTTGAAAGCCAGGCGACTGTAGAAGATTTGATTAATGAAATGCTTCCGGAAATGCGTAAAAATGAAAATCTTACTCGACTTATGTATAAATTTTATTTGAGTGTCAAATATTAGATTCTTTCCATTTTTTATATAAGTCCGGTCGGCGAAGTTTGGTTCGCTCAATTTGTTGTTCAAGTCTGAATTTGTTTATTTCTTTATGATTGCCATTTAGTAACACTTCCGGCACCTTATATCCTCTAAAATCCCTTGGTTTTGTATATTGCGGGTATTCAAGAAGACCGTTTGAAAAACTATCTTCTTCCGCGGATTCTATTTTGCCTAAAGTTCCTTTAATTTTGCGACTTACGGCATCAATAAGGCATAATGCGGGCAATTCTCCACCAGTCAAAACAAAATCACCTATCGAAACTTCTTTGGGTTTTATTATTTCTCTTATGCGTTCATCAAAACCCTCATAATGACCGCACATAAGGATAATTTGATTATAATTAGCTAAATCTAAAACCAAATTTTCATTCAATTGTTCCCCTTGGGGTGAAAGCATCACAGTGATAGAGTTTTCAAGTTTTTCGATACTATCAAATGCATCAATATAAGGTTGAGGAGCCAAAACCATACCGGCACCCCCGCCATAAGGCGTATCATCTACTTTTTTGTGCTTATCTAAGGTAAAATCTCTTGGATTTATTGCACGAACTTCAAAAATCCCATTATCTTTAGCCCGTTTCATTATGCTTACATCGCAATATGAATTGATAATTTCCGGAAACAAAGTCAAAACATCAAAAATCATTCTAACAGTCCTTCAATGTTATTTATCATGATTTTTTTATTTTTAATATCGACTACCGGAACAATTGCTTTAACAAACGGAATAAGACTGATTTTTTTAGAATTAGTTTTTATTGAGATTAAGTCATTCGCTCCATTATTTGAGACTCCAATAACAAAACCTAATTTTTCATTTGTTTCATTATCAAAAACGCTCAAACCGACAAGTTCATCTATAAGAAATTCATCATCATCTAAAGACTCCCTTACAACGGCTTCTTCTACAAATAATAAGCAACCCTTGTACGGAATAATTTCGTTGATAGAATTTATGCCATCAAACTTCACAAGCATGAAGGTTTTATTTGGTCTGATAGAAACAATTTTCAGTGGAATATATTCATTATCTTTTTTTACAAAAACATTTTCTAAAGACAAGAAAAAATCTTGCTGATTTTTGGAATATCCAACTCGAGCTTCTCCTTGAATACCATGAAAATTAACTATTTTACCAACTGAAATATACTTTGTCATAACTATTCTTCAGGAGTTTCTTCAACTTCTTTTTTCGGTTTTCTTCCTCTTTTTTTCTTTGGAGCTTCTTCTGCAACTTCTTCTATTACAGGAGTCTCAACTGCATCTGCCTCCGTTTCAGGTTTTACCTCATCAGTTTTTTCAACTTTCTTCGTTGATTTTTTAGCTTTTGGTTTTTCTTCACCAGAAGCAACTTCAGCAGCTTTTTGATTTTTAAACTCTTCCGGAGCATCAGGTCTATCTTGATTCCAACGATCTAATCCCATTTGAGCACGAACCAAACCGATACCAACGTGAACTCTCCATTCATCCATTTTTAATTGAGCTGCAATAATTTTATGGCAACCGATTGGAGGCAATGGCAATAATGGTTCATAAAGCATTTTAATTGCATTCAATTGATCCGGCGTAATTGCCAATTTACGTTTAGGGAACGGTAATTTTGGAAGCATCATTTTTTGTCTTACCAAATTTATACCGAAAAATACTTTTCTTGGTTCCAAACCGATTTTTTCACCGATTACTTCGTGAGCATCAGGATTTGGAAGTGGAAGCATCAACTTGTATAACAATTCAATTTGTTCAAGTTGTTCTCTACTTACTAACAACTGTTTTGGAGCCTTATTACGATTATTCATCGGACGGCGATTGTTGTTAAATCTGTTATTTTGAGGTCTTCGTTGTTGGAAACCACCGGCTCTATTGTTGTTATAAGGCCTATTATTATTGTAACCACCTTGGCGATTATCCCTATTATAGTTGTTATAACCACCTTGAGAACGGTTATTATTGTATCCGCCCTGTCTGTTATTGTTGTAACCGCCTTGACGATTGTTATTATATCCACCTTGGCGATTATCCCTGTTATAGCTGTTATAATTTCTGTTATTATTATAACCGCCTTGATTATAATTTCTTTGAGGTCTGTTATAAGGTCTTGGATTATCCTCTCCACCACTTGAATAGCTGCTATAGAATTGCGGTTTTTCCTCTGTTGAATAACTTGGGGTTTGTTCTACTGACGAATTTGTCGTAGTAGGGGCATTTCCTCCAGTTTCAGGGCTTGGACTAACCATCATTTTCTTATCCGGATACAAACAATCAGGACAAATAACTCTTTTAGGGTTCTTTGTTTCGAACTCACGACCGCACTTAATGCACTTGTTTACATACATAATAAAAGCCTCTTAATTAATAAAAAATAACTCATAATAAAATAAATTTAAGGTAATACATCCTCACAATATAAATCGATTTAAAATAAAAATTCTAACTTATAGATACATTCTAACATGAAAACTTAATATTGACAAGTATCATGAAGAAATTATTTCTCAATCAGGAAAGTTACAGGCCCGTCATTAACAAGTTCAACCTTCATCATAGCCCCAAATTTCCCTGTTTGAACCGGAACTTCATACTCCTTAATTTTTGAAATGAAATATTCGTATAATTCATTTGCAATTTCAGGAGGTGCAGATTTGTCAAAACTTGGACGAGTTCCTTTTTTGCAATCTCCGCAAAGCGTAAATTGAGAAACAATAAGCATTTCACCGGATACATCAAGCAAAGATTTGTTCATTTTTTCATTTTCATCTTCAAAAATGCGTAATTTCACAAGTTTTTCTGCTAGTTTATCTGCATTTAGTTTTTCATCGCCTTTTTCAACCCCCAAAAGCACAAGCAAACCTTGACCGATTTGAGAAAAAAGTTTTCCATCTATTGTTACAGAAGCCCTATCAACTCTTTGAATCAATGCTTTCATTATTTATTCGCCTTTTCAAAAAGTTCAGCCTTGGTAATTTTTCTTCCGCATGATTTATCTTCATCACAGAAACCTAAACTTTCACATTTAGGAACTAAATATTCTTTTAGCCATGGTTCCTGAGCTACCAGTGCGTCACACATTTCTTTAACCAAACATCTAATTTCATATTGAGCTCTTGTGCAAAGTCTTAAATTTGCAAGGTGAATCATCTCTCTAAGGTTCAAACTTGCAACCATGGAACTGCTTGCAGCATTTGGCATCACAAATCTTGCATCTTCTGCCGGAATTCCTGCCTCTACAAATTCTTGATACATGTCAGAAATTTTGCTCATAAAATCAACAAACTTTTCTTTTAATTCAGGATTTTTGTCAATTGTCGGAGGAATAATATAATCAAATTGCCCTTTTTCCTTAACATAACGTTGAGATTTTTGAGAAAAAGACATGTGACGATGCCTTACAAGTTGATGTGTGCATGCTCGTGAAACATTTGAGATTGCAAAAGAAACTTGAATATGCTCAATTGTTGAATAATGTCCTGAACCTATTACTCTTTTTATCAAATTCAGCATTTTTTCTTCATCAACAGCCTTATCATAAATATTAATTGGCGAATCTGCACTGTAACAAGTTCGACAAGCTGTGTATATTGTTTTTAACATATTATCCGGTTTTGAAATCAAAGTCACAACCGGCTTGTTGCTATTTTCCATCCTAAACTCTCCTTTTTCAGTATTTTATTAAAAAATACCAAGGCATGGCAAAAACTTAATCAAAAGTAAACAATTTATGCGGAGGGACATCCAAAGCACTCATCAATTTATACAAAGTCTTAAAAGTTATATTCCTTGTACCACATTCGATATCACTAATGTAGTGAGAATCAACCCCCAATTTTTCTGCAAATTTTTCTTGAGTATATCCCTGCATCAACCTGTAATATTTAAGTTTATTCCCGAAATTAACACATAAATCTTTATATTCCATTATTTAATCATATAAGATTATAGTATTCAATACACAGTATTGTAAAACACATAATTGTATATTATAATATACAGTAGAAATAAAAGAAAGGAATAAGTATGAAGAAAATTTTTAAGGGAATAAGGAAAAAGAAAGCCGCCTTCACTCTTGCCGAGACTCTTATCACCCTTGGCATAATAGGCGTAGTGGCGGCGATGACTATTCCAACTTTAATGACAAAAATCCAAAGTACAAAATTAAAAAGTGAGTATAAAGAGGCTTATGCAACTATTGCTCAAGCAGTAAAAATGTACAATAGTGACGATGATAGAATTTCATTCCAAGGAAATGGATACAAATCCTTTATGAAATACTTTACCGGAGCAACAGATTGTGGAAATACCGCACAGGTCGCAGATGATTCAGAATACTGTTTTGTCAGACAGTCAAATGTGGACGGTTCCGCAGGGACAGTAACAAATAAAGATTACCAATACAAAAACTACTCAAAAAAATCACTATTTATCACCACTCACTATTTGGATGATGGACAGTTTTATTTGCAGAAAAATAATATGCTAATAGCATTCAATAACAATCCTGCTGACTCCCCGAACCCATATATCAGCGTAGATATCAATGGAAAAAAGAATAAGCCAAACGCTTGGGGGCATGACGTATTTACATTTGAACTTGTTCCAAATGAAAAAGAGGGAGGATATGAATTGCTTCCACAAGGAGCAATAGGAACAACTTTAGAACAAGCCCGAAATATACTCTGTAATAAAAATGCAGAAAACACGAATAATGGCGTAACTTGTAGTTATTTTGCTCAGAACAACCCAACCTATTTTGACAATTTACCTAAATAAGAAAAATAAATATTTAGCAAAAAAAATACTCACCCTGCTTAGGATGAGTATTTTTTAATCTGTTAAAAACCTTACTAGTTTTTCTTTCCGTATCTTTTGTTGAATCTTTCAACTCTACCTTCAGAGTCTAAGATTTTTTGTTGACCAGTGTAGAATGGGTGGCAATTGTTACAAATTTCAACTGTCAAACCATCAACTACAGAACCAGTTTCGATTTCATTACCACAAACACATTTGATTGTAGTTTTCTTATAATCTGGATGAATTCCGTTTTTCATTTCTACCTCTTTCCTTCAAGATTCCAAACTTGAAAATTATTTACATATCGACTAAGAGAATTTTATAACGGAAAATCTCCAAAATCAAGTCATTTTTACAAATATTTACCCTTACCATTTTTTGAAAATGAAAAATACAGCAAGAATAATAAAGCAAAAACCGACTAAATAATTCCATTTGAATTGTTCTTTTAGGTAAAATACGGAAAAGAAACTAAAGACAACCAGCGTTATAACTTCTTGAATAGTTTTTAATTGTGCCGCATTATAAACCCCATAACCAATTCTATTGGCAGGCACTTGAAAACAATATTCAAACAATGCAATGCCCCAACTGATTAAAATAACTAACCAAAGTGCCGTATTTTTAAATTTTAGATGCCCGTACCATGCAAAAGTCATAAAAATATTTGATATCAACAATAAAAAGATTGGTGCAATCGCTCTAATCATAGTCCTCTAATCCTCATATAAATCAATGTTTTACGTATTAATTATAAATCAAATAAAAAAATGCTTGACAGTAAATTTTTTTTTGCTTATAATCAATTACACAAGCACACGCCGGTATAGCTCAATTGGCAGAGCAACGGTTTTGTAAACCGTAGGTTGTAGGTTCGAGTCCCATTACCGGCTTTTTTACTGAAAAATTGAGCCTATGCAAGTCTTTCAATAGAAAGTAAGGCAGACTTTAATAAAAGAAAACCAAAATCATCAAGATACTTGCCAATGACTCTCAGTAATAAAACTCAAGCCCTTGTGGCTCAGAGGTAGAGCACTCCCTTGGTAAGGGAGAGGTCACGAGTTCAAGTCTCGTCAAGGGCAATTTTAATGCCTAAGACAAGCAAATTGATAATTAAATATGGGTAGGTGGCCGAGTGGCTAAAGGCGACAGACTGTAAATCTGTTCTCGCGAGAGTACGGTGGTTCGAATCCACCCCTGCCCAAACTTTCAAGACCCTCTCACGGGTCTTTTTTAGATTAATGCAGACAGTGGATTTAAGGAGAAAAATATGTTTAACAAAGTTGTTTTACCTAAAATGAAATTTACGATACCGCAATTAATAAATCCTGAAATTGCTAAAGATACTAAAGATGTTACAAGAACAGCAGTTGCCATTCCCCATCAAATCGAAAAAAGAAAACCTCTATCAGCTAGAAAATTACTAAATGGAAAAATTGATATTAATGTTTCTCCTCAAAAAGATGAAGTAATCCTTTCTACAGCTTCAAAACCAAAAGAAACTCCAAATAAAACAAATAACCACTCAAATGGAAGGGCTATTAAAAGTGTTTTAGCTAAATATTTTGATAACGCTTCAAATGTTATTATTGATACTAAAGAGGCTAAAATTTTTGAAAATAAAAAACAAGCAAATTTGCAAAACCTTGTTAAAGATTATGAAAACTCTTGCCATAACACAAGATTTGAAAGTCTAAAAATAATGAGAAAAGAAGCAAAAGAAAATTTTATTAGACATCTCGAAGATCGCAGGTTAACATACGGGGAATTTGTTAACGATATAAAAAATGGTGCTATTCCAAGCCAAGATGAAATAGTATTCTATACAGAACGTTTAAAATAAAATGTAGAATGTAGGTTGGGGTTTCTACCCCAACTTTTTTGTCACAATATTTATACATTTCTCTTCTGGAGTTTTGACTAAACTATTTAGAACCATACTCATTACCTTATCATTTTTCTTACAAATCGAATGGAGCATCTTTAAACTTAACTAAAAACGTTATATGTGTTCAATTTATCATAATGAGAAAAAACAGGATCGGCATTAATTACATTAAGAGATTTTTTCTTTGCATTCTCCAAAAAGGCTTTATAACAGGCAAAGTTTTCCCATTCATTCAAATCACGCCCAATGCTTCTTTCAACAGAATCAATCTTATCTGTTATCGTTTCATGCACATAATCTCTCTTTTGAACTACATTTAAAAGCTTTTTGAACTTCTTAACAATTTTAGAATCAGATAACTTCGTCAATTCTTTAGTTCCAACTTTATCAAGCACAAAACGTCGAAGACAAAATTCATCTCCTTTACCCCTATCCATTACAATTTCCAAAGTGTCAGTTGTTGTTGGACCCACTTCTAGTTCATATTTTGGTGATTTTACAGTCTGTGCTTCAAATTTAGAAGCGATATTTCTCCAACGAGCAGACTCTTTTAACGAATCAGTTAAAAACATTTTTGCCGTAAAATTTGGACTTTGTTGATTATTTACTTGCATATCTTTCTCCTTTTTTTCTTTTAAAACGACTGAAAAAATTTTTTGATAGCGAAAAACATTTAGGCAATTTTTAAATAAAAAATTTGTTATTATATATATGAGGATAAATGAGTCGTTTTCAATTGAACAAACAATTAATCCGAGAGTGAATAACAATCACAATAGTTTAACGTGGCAAATTTTTCCACCTCAAAATAAATTATCCAAAGACACAAAAACCTCTTATTTATCTTCACCAAAATATTTTGAAATAAAAGAACTCGTTAATAAATACGATTTAAGCAATAAAAATATTTCAATTAGTCCAATTTTAACATTTGCAATCAATGAAAAAACAGAATTTGAAAAAGAATTTGGGACAATAAAATCAAGTTCAATGCAAGATATAATAACAAACCCACTATCTCAAGACTACGATTTTGATTTGAATAAAAAGATTAATGAAATGCGAAAAACCTGCAGGAACAACGGAAATTATGCAGAAAATATTGCGAAACAAATGAAAGCAAAAAAAATTGGGAATTGCTGCGATATCAGTGCTGCAACCCAAAATATTCTAAACAAGAAAAATACAGATTACAAAGGTGATTTATTATACGCAAGCATTTTGAGCGATAATGTACTTTGCAACCACATAGCAGTACTTGTCAGACAAAAATCCGAAACAGATAAAACACCACAAAAAGATGCTTTGGTATTAGATAATTGGCTTGGTGGAGTATTCAAATACGAAAACTGGATAAAAATCATAAAAAAAATATATAATTCGAAAGAAGTTTCAACATATATTGATTATTCACAACAATAAATTCAAATCTTGGAACGGCAATCAGAACATTTGTGGTGTTATTGATTACAATAGGCATAGTTGCATGCACAAAAACTTTTCAGCAACCCCCTAACATAAGCAACAAGACATGGATTTTTTAATAGTTTCGGAAAATTTCTAAAAGAACAAGTTTCAGCAAAAATGGCTATTGCAGGAATTTTAATTACCGTTGGAACTATTTTAATGGTAGTATAATAATTTTACCGAACTAAAATCTTAAAATATTTGAAATATCCGTTTCTAAGAAATTGGATAAATTTAAAATTTTTAAAATGGACATATTTTCTTGTCCTCTTTCAATTCTGCTCAAATACTCTCTTGTAACCCCTAATTTTTCAGCAAAGAACTCTTGGGTATAACCTTTTCGTACCCGTTCTGCTTTTATATTCAAACCAAGTTGTTTTAATAAACTTTCATCATTATACATACACCCTTATTTTACTATATTGACATATTATTTGTGGTAATTTATAATATCGCATGTTGGATACTAATAAGTACGCATATATAAAAAGGAAGCAAGGAAATGGAACAAGGATTAAATTCGTTACAAAACTATAATATACATGTCATTACGAGGAAAAATATTGAACAAGAAATGCAAAAGTCTACACAACGTGACGTAGTAATCCCAAACAAATTAGGCAATGGTGAAACTTGTCAGGGATTGCGACACTGGAGACTACTATCCAATTTGAAAAATAATTTCTCAAAACCCGTTCGCAATGACATGATTAATAAAAACGTAAAGACTTTATTTCCTTATTTCCCTATTTCCTTGTCCCTTAAAAAGTTAAGGAGATTCCGAATCAAGTCCGGAATGACATTTATAAAACAACCCGCCTTCACCCTAGCCGAAGGTGCTACGCACGTAGATTTGCTACCAACAAAGGTGAAATTTGCTTTTACATTGGCGGAGGTATTAATCACCCTTGGCATAATCGGCATTGTTGCGGCGATGACGATACCGACATTAATCTCAAACTACCAAAAGAAGCAAACTGTCACCAAACTTCAGAAAGCGATTTCTGTATTAAATCAGGCATATAAATTATCTTTTGATGATGTTGGGGAACCTGAAGATGCATTTAGTATGGGCTCTGATGAATATTTTAAACAATACTGGAGCCCATATTTAAAAGTATCAACAATTTGTACAATGGATTCAAATTATTGTGGATATAACAATAATCAACCTTTTGTATCTTTAGACGGAACAAATGCTAACGTTGGATTATTTGTTCCTAATGCGTCAAGAATTTCATTTTTAACTCCTGATGGATTCCTGTATATTATATACACAGGAAATTACGCTACTCAACCAGATGGAACTAGAAAGTGGCAGTCATTTCCTCGTGTGTTAGTTGACATAAATGGACCGACAGGACCCAATAGGCAAGGTCGAGATGTTTTTTGGTTGTTAAGAACCCAAAATAATGGAGGAGGAATTCAACCTGTAGGATATAACGAAAGACTGGGAATTGTTCAAACGGATTGTAGTTATGATGCTTCAGGTTCTGGAGCCGGCAGTTATTGTGCGGATTATATAAGACGTTCAGGTTGGAGTATAAATAAAGATTACCCTTGGGAAATGAAAAGGAATAAATAGGCTAAGCATAAAGAATAAGGAAAGTAGGAATATGTCTTTTATGTCATCCTGAGGGCACGCTAGCAGAGGATGTAAGGCGTGAGCCGTATCCGTTTAATGCGAGCGTGAAGAACCCGAAGGATATACAAACACAACATGTCATTACGAGGAAAAATATTGAACAAAAAATGCAAAAGTCTACACAGAGTGACGTAGTAATCCCTAACGAATTAGGTAATGGTGAAACTTGTCAGGGATTGTTACGTCGCTTCGTATACAAAAATACAAATAATAACGAAATTTCTCCTCACAATGACATGATTATAAAAACGTAACGAACTTATTCCCTTATTTCCATATTCCCTTTTCCCTTATAAAAAAGAAAAGGCATTACAAAACGCAATACCTTTTCTTTTGTTATAAATAAATTTGTAAATCTGATTATCTCAAGCTAACTTTTACTGCTGGTCCTTTTTGTTCGATTTCAACTTTGTTTTCTCTAGCTAACCAACCAAGACCTAAGTCTGCAAAGTTTCCTTTAAGATCTAATTCTTTTTTCATTTTAGCAAAAGAAGTTGTTCCGTTTTGGTGTAAGTAGTTGTAAATTTCTCCTGCTGAAAATCCGATTTGTTCTTCTAATGATAATGATGCTCTTTTAGCCATTTTGTTTTCCTCCATTTGATAAGTTGTTCAATATACACTTTTTCGTTCGACATACAAATGATATTGCATTTTCGTCTATTTAACAATCATTTTAATAGAGGTTATTTTATGATAAAATACTCTAGGAGGAGTATTGATTTTGCTAATAGAGGGAAGCTTGGCTACTAATAAAACAGATTTACTGATTGACAAGTATTGCGGACTTGTCAATTCAGGGGTTCCAACTTCTTCAATATTGGTATTGGTTCAAAATTCGACATTAAAAAATTCGTTTGAAGAAAAAGTTTTTCAAAAATTGACAATTGATTGTGTCGAAAAATTAAAAATACATTCATTTTTTTCTCTTGTATATAATACAATTTCTGACAACTGGGCTTTTTTAGAAGATAGAAACATCTTTGATAATCCGGTAATTTTACCAAACCTTGCAGGGCTGGAAGTTTCGCAATTTATTTTAAAAGACATATTAAAAGAAGTAAAATTCAAAGGCTACAACTCTCGAATGTCACTACTGCAACAAATTTTCAGAAGATATTCTTTAATTGTTCAAAACAATTTAACCCAACAAGAAGTAGAAGAAAGAGCTGAAATTCTAAAAGAAGGGTTTTCTGATGAGGCATCACTTGCAATAAAAAAACTTTTGCGAAAAACATTGGAACTTCGAGATTTTGACTACTTACGCCAGTGTTTAATGTTCAATTTTGTGTATAAAAATACTGCCTATTTTGACAACATAAAGTACCTATTTGTAGATGATGGAGATGAATGCACCCCAATTTGTATTGATTTTATTGAATATTTATCAAAACAATTGGAAGATGTTTTCATTGCTATTGACCCGTTAGGCTCTTCTCGTTGCGGGTATTTGAGTGCAGACAAAAACAATTTGGAAAAATTCAAACAAATATTTCCACAAACAAAAACTTTAACACTTTCTGAAAAATCTAAAATGTTTTCAGATGCAGAAAATCTATATAAAAATATAGAAAAATCGGAACTGAATATTTTAAACAATTTTTCTTTCAATTCTTTTTCAAAACGTTCTGAGATGGTTGAAAATGCGGTAAATAAAGTTAAAGAACTTCTTGATAAAAAAGTTATGCCAAAAGATATCTCAATAATTTCTCCGGTTATTGATGATATGTTAAAATTCTCTCTCAGGGAAAGTTTTAAATCTGATATCAATTTCGTATATCTATCGGGGAGTGAAAAACTTATTCAAAACAGGCTTGTACTTGCGGCAATTACAATCTTAAAAATAAACACTCCATTAAAAAATACACTATCAGAATTTGATATAAGAGTAATTTTGTCAGAATTTTTACGTATTCCGCTAAAATATTGTTCTGAGATTTTAGAAACATTTAATAATCAAAATATATTAAAACCCTACGAATTTGACGATGGGGATTATACTAAAAAATATTCTGAATTCTTGGAGTTGCTAAGTGATTTAGCAAATTCAAATAAAAAAATATCTGAGCAAGTAATTGAAATTTATAACCGATTATTTTCATTCCCAATTTTAGACAAAAATGAAATCAACAAATTTAACTTTTTTATCAAACAAATAAGAGATTTTGAAAATATTTTCGGTTCAAATTTTAAAAATCGACTGGTCGATATTATTTTGCAAATTGAAAATTCAATTATTGCAGAAAACCCTTATTCCATTTTGGAAATAGATCGAAAAGATTTAGTTATCTCAACACCACAAAAAATTATTGATAACCACATCAAAACAAAGTATCAAATTTGGTTAGATGCTTCAAGTTCTGAGTGGGTAAAATCTGATACCGGTCCATTATATAATGCATGGGTTTTCCAAAAAGATTGGGATAAAAAAACGTATACAATAGATGATAATATCAATCTTTCAAAAAACAAAAATGCAAGAGTTTTAAGAAAATTAGCTCTTTGTGCGGAAGATAAAATTTACTGCTATTCAAGTTTGTTTGACTCTAACGGAGTAGAAAATTATGGAGCAATAGAAGATTTCATTGTTGTAAATTCTGAGGCGGATGAAACAGAAGAAACAACTACAGGGTTCCATATCATTCCTCGTCCGGACCAGCAACCGGTTCTAGAATATAAAACTAGTTATATGGGGATTTCAGCCGTTCCGGGGGCGGGGAAAACAACTATTTTACTTGCATTAATTATTAAACTTTTAGAAAGAGGAATAAACCCTGAGAGAATTTTTGTTTTGACATATATGGATTCTGCTGCCAGAAATTTTCGAGAAAGAATTAAGAATGTTCAAAAAAGTTCATCAAGACTCCCAAATATTAGTACAATTCATGGCCTTGCACTAAGAATTTTGAAAGAAAACGGGAATTATGAAAAACTCGGACTTTCTTCTGATTTTGAAATTTGTGATGATGCTCAAAGAAGCCGAATTCTTAGAGAAATTGCTTCCAGAATGAGAATTGAAACCAAAACCGCCGAAGAATTTGATAGAGCTGTTTCAATTTTCAAAATTGCACAAGGTAATTTCAACAAAACTCCAACAGATGAAAAGCTCAAAAAATTCAAAACTTTTTTCACTTTGTATAAAGAAAATTTAAAAGAATATAATTTGATAGACTATGATGATATGCTAACAGGCTCCGTTCAAATTCTTAAAGAAAATCCTGATATTTTGGCTCATTATCAAGAAATTTGTGAATATATTATTGAAGATGAAGCCCAAGATTCATCCTTAATTCAGCAAGAATTAATTTCATTATTATCAGGAAAGCATAAAAATATAATCCGTTGTGGAGATGTAAACCAATCAATAACTTCAACTTTTTCAAATGCAGATGTAGAAGGTTTCAGAAACTTCATAACAAAAAATTATAATGTCAGCATGGATTGTTCACAAAGATGCAGCAAAGATGTTTATGAATGTGCAAATAAACTTGTAACATTATCTTTAGCAAACAAAGATAGTGAAAACTCATTTTTCAAAATGTTTATGCACCCTGTAGAAGGCAAAAATCCAAAAGCCCATAATGGAGTCCAATCTCTAATTTTTGAATCTACTGTTGAAGAAAAAAATTATATTTTAAAAATTATAAAAAATACCTTATCAAAACATCCTGATTACACTGTAGGAATTTTATTAAGATACAACTATCAAGTTGCATCTTGGCAAGATTTGATTGAAAATAGCGGACTTAAAGCAATTACAAGAAATCAATGTTTAGAACAAAAATCTATTTTTAAAGCAATTTTTGCAATTATGAAAATTATCCTCAACCCGTTTGACAATGACAATTTGGGATATAATTACAATATTTTGGCAGATTTAGGTTTATATAAAAGAGGATTGGGCGAGGAAATAAAAAAATATGAAAACCCGTTTATACAAATAGATGCAGATAATATTAATAATCAATCTTTGGAACAATTTTATTGGGATGTAAATTATTGGACATCATTAAGTTACCTGCAACCAAACGAACTCGCAGTAAAAGTTGCAATGAGTATGAATTTATTTAAAAGTGAAATTGAAAAATCCAATATTTATTTAATTTCAACTCTTATAAAACGAATTTGTATCAAAAACAGCTCCTTAGAATACGCGGTTACAAGATTGTCTGAACTATCCAAAAAGCCGAACCTAAGCGGATTTAAATTTTTCTCAGAAGAAGATGACGATGACAAAAAATCGCTACAGGGAAAAGTCCAAATAATGACAATGCATAAATCTAAAGGGGACGAATTTAACCTTGTATTTATTCCGGAAATGAGCGAAAAATCTTTTCCTCTAACAATAAGTTCAATAAATTTGAAATCAGCAGATTTCATTGAACAGATTAAAGCTCTAAACCCACAATACAAAAAGAAGTCCGAATATGAATTAAAACAAGAAATTTTAGATGAAAATTTAAGACTTTTATACGTTGCAATAACAAGAGCAAAAAATAATTTATTCATAACAACTTCAACCAAAACAAAAACAAGATTTGGTCGAGAACAAAAAAATGAACCAAGCGTAATTTTTTCAGACTTATTGGAGGTGAATAGTGATAAATAATTTTTCACCAAATATGCTAAAGACATACGAAAATTGTCCTAAAAAATACTATTTCCGCTATGTTCAAAACATAAATGTTCCACTATCTGTTTTACCTTTTGAGAAAGGGAAAAAAATCCACGCCCTTGCAAATTATTACTTGCAAAAAGTAAATATCTCAAGGATAGAAACAGCTCTAACTCAAGAAGAAAAACAAGTATGGAGTTTATTACTCAATAATCCGTTTTACCGCAAAGATTGCCTAAAATCAGAATTCCCGATAATGTCAAAAATCGGCGGCTTTTGGATTGGAGGAAGAATAGACGCTATTGTTCACGACTACGAACAATATTATATTTTAGACTACAAAACAGGTTCAACCCCGAAAAATCCTGAATTTGACTTTCAAACAATGATTTATTTGCTTTGTGTTGACAAATTTTTGAAAACGTACGACTCATTGTCTTTTGTTTACATAAATCTTAAAGACAAAAATAATTACGTAATCAATTTTAACGAAAAAATAAAATCCCAATATAAACAAAAAATCTTGCAAATATGTTCAACTATAGCAGAGGACTCTTTTTATCAACCTAGTTTAAAAAACTGTCAGCACTGCGAGTATTCAAAAATCTGTAACCCATAATAAAAAAATAACTACAAAACTTCCTTAATGGCAGCTATCATACCATTTGGAGATGCAATATTTTTACCTGCGATATCAAAAGCAGTTCCATGTCCGGGGGAGGTTCTGATTATATCTAAACCAACAGTCATATTAACCGTATTCATGCCTGCAACGGTTTTAATCGGAATTAAACCTTGATCATGATAATTAGCAATATAGCAATCAAATTCATCTTTTTCATTATTAAAATAATGTTTTGCAGCATCAACAAATAATGTATCAGCAGGCAACGGCATGGTGATATTAATACCCTGCTTTTGCAATTCACAAACCGCAGGAATTAGAACATCAATTTCTTCTCTCCCTAAAATTCCATCTTCACCTGCGTGAGGATTGAAACCACATAACGCAAACTTAGGATTTTGAATATCGAAATGGTTTTGAAAAGTTTTGACTAAATTTTGAACCTTCTTTATCACAATTTCTTTTGTCAAATAAATATCCTTAATTGCACAATGCCTTGTCAAAAGTAAAACTCTAAACCCATTTGCAACAAATAACATCTCTGCAAGTTGACCATTGTGAGACAAATATTTTTGCAAAACTTCTGTCTGCCCATTGAATTTGTGTCCCGCAAGATACATTGCATTTTTGGCAGTAGGAGCTGTAACTATTGCTTTTGGTTTAATTTCACAAACTTTTAACAATGATTGAAAAGCAAACTCTCCGGCTTCTCTTGTTATTTGCCCTGGTTTAATATCTTCTTTTCTGCATGGAATTTCAATTATTTCATAGTCTTTATCAAGTTTGCCATAAAAATTTAAGACATCTGAATTTGAAATTAACACAACCTCATCTTGCGACAAATCCAACTCTTTTAGAGCTTTTATCGTAATTTCTGCACCAATCCCGTTTGGATCGCCTGTTGTAATTGCAATTTTATTCATAATTTAATCTTCATGCTTTGTAAAATATTTCAAAATTTCAACAAGAGTGTTCACACCACCCAAATTACCTGATTTTGTAACTATCCACTGGTCAGAATTTACACTCTTACTTAGAGCAATCGCAGGAAGAACTTCATCAATAAGCTTTAATTGATTTGCATCAATAGAGTTGCAACATTTGTAAGAAGTTTCTCCACCTAAAGTAATCAAAATTGCTTTTTTCTTTTCCAATACTCTTTTTGTTAAATCTGCCAAAAAATCAGTTATAACATTAGCAAGTCCTGATTTTGTCAAATCAGCTTTAATTGTATCTTCTGAAAAACCATCAAAATTTTTGATAAGTTTTGAGGTATGAACAAGAACGATATTGTCACTACCTAAATTTGTAACAACCCGATCTACTAAATCATCTTGAACACCTGACAAAACAATATTCATATCCAGTTCTATAACCAAACTGTTTTCTTCAAAATCGTCACTTTGTTCAAACTTGTCAATTTGATTTGCAGTGATATGAGTTGCACTACCTGATACAATAAATTTCGGAAGTTTTGGAAGTTTGATTGGTAAAATTTCTTCTTCTTCATTAGGCGGGAACCATTCGTTACTCAAAACCTTAGCAGCAGCTGCCGTTCCAACAGGTAAAATTTTATAATTTGATTTTTGCATAGCAAGAACAATTTGTTCTAAATCAGTCGTAGAAGCAGAATCCGCAATAATTATTTTTTTACCTTTAGAAATTAAGTCATTTAACTTCATCAAAATAGGACCGGCACCATCCAAAATTGTTTTTAATTCAATACTGCCAACCAAATCACTCAATTTTTCACCTAATTGTGATTTCAATAGAGTCGGAAGATGAGATTCTGTTATTGGAGAATGAGGATCTCTAGCCATTTCGGTTCTTTCAATAGGAACACCTTTCAAAAGATGATACCCGCCAACAGTTATTCTTCCCTCTTGCGGAAATGCAGGCATAACAATAGCTGCATCCCAATCAAGAACTTTTAACGCAGATAAAACTTCAACCGCAATATTTCCCCTTACTGTAGAATCTATCTTTTTATAGAAAAAATCAGGATTAATTTCGTCAACCAAAAGCTGAGCGGCATCTTTTACTTTTTCAAAAGCTTCTTCCGGAGTTCCGTTTCTTGACTCAGTTGAAATTGCCCATGCCTGAGCGGGAAAATTCTGTTTTTTTTCAATATGTTTATCTAATAAAATATTTGTGTCAGCCCCATTCAATTGGAACTGAAGTGCAGTATCATTTGCACCTGTTAAATCATCTGCAATAATTCCGACAATATTTGAATTAATTATCATAATACAGCTTCTTCTGCGTCTTTCCTTGATCCTAAAAGTCTAATAGTATTAGCTCTAATATAGAAACTTTCTCTTTCATTGTTTGTTGTTTTATCAACCCAACGATTGTTAGCAATAGCACCGTCAACAACTACTTGTCTGCCTTTTTTTACATATTCTGCAGCAAACTCAGCTTGTTTGTCCCAAACATCAATATTGAACCAATCAGTTACTTCTGATTTTGTTTTAGAATCCCATCTGTTAACGGCAACAGAAAATCTTGCTTTTGTTTTTCCTGAATCAAAAGATTTGAAATCTTCAGAAGCATCTCTTCCCACTCTGCCAACGATTGTTACTGTATTCATATATACCTCTTTCAATTTATATCATTATACATTTTTTATCATTATATTACAAACATGTGTTTAATCAGTCCAAATGTAAACTATAATAAACAACCTATACTATAAACCGCAAAAGCACAAAGCCAAGCAATTGCACATTGAACAACAATTACCAATGCAGCATAGCGTTTTCCCAATTCTCTTCTGACTGTTGCAACAGCAGCAACACATGGAGTATATAGCAAACAGAAAATTAAAAAGACAAACGCTGTCAATTTAGAAAATACTTGAGGCAATTTTGAAACATCACCGCCTAACAGTACTGTCAACGTACTTACGACACTTTCCTTTGCCATAAAACCGGTGATAAATGCTGTTGAAACTCTCCAATCAGTTATTCCCAATGGTTTGAAAATAGGAACAATTGAATTTCCTAAAATTGCAAGCAAGCTTTGGGCAGAATTTGTAACTAAATTCAATTTAGCATCAAATGTTTGCAAGAACCAAATTATAATTGTTGCCCAGAAAATTATAGTAAAAGCTTTAGTCATAAAGCCTTTTGCCTTATAATAAATCAATCTGTATACGTTTTTAAACCCGGGCATTCTATAGTTAGGTAACTCCATTACAAATGGAACCGTACCACTTTTGAATACAAAAAGTTTCAAAATATACGCAAAAATTATTCCGACAACAATCCCGATTAAATACAATCCGAGCATAACAAGAACCTGATTTTGTTTAAAAAATGCAGCCGTAAATAATGCATAAATCGGAAGTTTCGCAGAACAACTCATAAACGGAATTAAGAAAATTGTCATTTTTCTATCTCTTTCAGAAGGAAGAGTTCTTGTTGACATAATCGCAGGAACAGAACACCCAAAACCAATCAACATAGGAACAAAACTTCTTCCGGATAATCCGATTTTTCTTAGTAATTTATCCATAACAAAGGCAACCCTTGCCATATATCCTGAATCTTCTAAAATTGATAAGAAGAAGAACAATACAACAATTACGGGTAAAAAGCTCAACACACTTCCAACACCTGCAAAAATACCATTTATTATCAACGAATGAACAATCGGGTTTAAGCCATAACTTGTTAGTCCATTATCAACAACAGTTGTTACCCAATTTATACCTATTTTCATCAAATCAGATAAGAATGACCCCAATGGTCCGAATGTCAAATAGAAAATCAAAGACATTATTACTAAAAATGATAATATAGCAGTGTATTTTCCTGTTAAAAATTTGTCAACTTTTTTGGATAGTTTATAAGCTGTTGTTTCTTGCGGTTTAAAAACAAACTTGTCACACAATTTTTCAATAAACGTAAAACGCATATCTGCCATTGCAGACTCTCTATCCATACCAATTTCGTTTTCCATTTGTTCAACAATTTTTTTACAAGTTGAAATATCATTATCATCGAGTTGAAGCTCTTTAATAATTAATTCATCCCCTGCCGCAAGTTTTGAAGCTGCAAATCTCACAGGAATTCCGGCTTCTTTTGCGTGGTCTTCAATCAAATGGATAAGAGCATGGATACATCTGTGAACAGCACCCTCTTTTCCGTCAATTTCTTCGCAAAAATCTAATCGTCCTGGATATTCAGAAAATTTTGCAACATTTATTACGTGTTCAATAAGCTCATCAATACCTTGGTTTTTCAACGCTGAAATAGGTACAACAGGAACACCTAAAGCAGACTCTAAGCCATTGATATCAATTGTTCCGCCACTTTCAGTAACTTCATCCATCATATTTAGAGCAATTACCATAGGAACATCAAGTTCCATAAGTTGCATTGTTAGAAGCAAATTTCTTTCAATGTTTGATGCATCAACGATATTGATTAACCCGTCAGGCTTTTCTTTCAATATAAAATCTCTTGTCACAATTTCTTCACTACTATATGGCGATAGAGAATAAATCCCTGGCAAATCCGTAATTGTAACATCTTTATGCCCGATAATTGTTCCATCAGTTCTATCAACAGTTACCCCAGGGAAATTCCCTACGTGCTGATTTGAACCTGTAAGTTGGTTAAACAATGTAGTTTTTCCGCAATTCTGATTACCTGCAAGGGCAAGTTTCAAGGTCTTTTTAATTGTACCTTTACTTAATTTTCTTGTTTCGTAAGTTTTTTCCTCACCCTTTTGAGAGTGTTCAAGAGTTATATTAAAATCATTATTTTTTCGAGGGCAGGCATGTGCATCATGAATATCTGACACCTTGATTTTTGAAGCATCCGCTTTTCTCAAAGTTAATTCATAACCACGAACCCTTATCTCAATAGGATCACCCATTGGAGCAGCCTTAACAAGAGTGACTTCAACTCCGGGTGTTAAACCCATATCAAGAATATGAGAACGTAAAGCTTTGTTTTCACATTCTATAGATTCAATTATCGCATCTTTCCCAATACCCAGTCTATCTAAAGTTATCATGTTTTATCTCTAAATTTTGTATTATTGCAACAATAATTATACAACACACATGAAAATTACAGCATTACAAAGATGCAAATAATTGTTCAAATTCAGGAAACGAAATATCTACCCATTCAAATCCGTTTATCAAAACCTCTTTAGAACAAACCAAACCCGCAACATATAAACTCATTGCAAGTCTATGATCGTGGTATGTTTCAACTTGGCAATCTCCGGTTAAATTTGTTTTCCCGTTTATTTTCATACCATCAGGTTTTTCTTCTATACTTGCTCCAAGTTTTTTTAATTCCGTTACAACAGCCGAAATTCTGTCAGATTCTTTATTTCGTAAATCTTGAGCATCAGAAATAACTGTTTGACCTTCTGCTTGGGTCGCCAAGACGGCAATTATTGGAATTTCATCAATCAAACGAGGAATTATTTCTCCATTAATTTCACATCCTTTAAGATTTGGGGAATATTTAACTCTTATATCTCCAACTATTTCACCACATGTTTCATGCAGGTCAAGAATTTCAATATTTCCACCCATTTGTTTTATTACATCAATAATTCCGGTTCTTGTCGGGTTTAGCCCGATATTTTTTAAAACGATTTCAGAATTTGGCACAATCAACCCTGCAACAAGAAAATAAGCAGCAGATGATATATCTCCAAAAATATTTATCTCTATTGGTGAAAGTTCCGATTTTTCAATTGATACAGTTGTTTTATCGGTTTCAATTTTAGCACCCATGTGTTTTAAAAGAATTTCAGAATGATTTCGAGAAACAAAAGGTTCCGTAACCGTTGTTTTTCCTTTTGTATTCAGCCCTGCAAGTAAAATACAAGATTTAACCTGAGCAGAAGCAATTTTTGAGGTGTAATTTATCGGATGTAATTCTTGTCCATAGATTTTTAAGGGAGCCTTAAATTCATCTGACTCGATTTTTCCACCCATTAAAGTTAACGGTTCAATAACTCTTTTCATCGGACGTTTTGAAAGGCTCAAATCCCCAACAAGAGTCGAATTAAAGTCTCGACTAGCCAAAACACCTGAGAGTAGTCTCATTGTGGTTCCTGAATTTCCGCAATCTAAAGATCTTGCAGGGGTTGCTAACTTTCCTGTTGAATTTATTATGACCGTTGAATTATTTTTTACTTCTATATCAACTCCTAAATCTCTAAATATTTGCAAGGTCGAATGAGGATCTTGACCGGTTGAAAAATTTCTTATAGTTGATTTTCCTTTAGCTAAAGCCGGAAAAATTATTGCTCTATGCGACATTGATTTGTCAGCAGGAATTGTTACTATTCCCTGTAAGTTTTTTCTTGGTTTTACAATTTTTTGCATAAGATGATTTTAGCATAAAATCCTCTATTTATATCATTGAAAATACTTGTAAAATAGTGTTTTAATAAAAACTATGAATAATCGAGTTTTTAAATTTATAACAATAATAACATCTATCTATGTTGCACTTTTATTTGTATCAGACCAATTGGCGAATTTTTGCTTAGCAGTATTTTGCGTACTTTTGATTCCAGGGTTGTTTTTGAGAAACATCTTTATGGACTCATTATATAAAGGTAGTATAAATTTGGTTTCTAAACGATTTGTATTCAACCAAAATACTATCCGAAATGAGCATTGTACCGTAAAATATACTCCGGATGTAAAAATAGTTGTAATGGAAAATATTTCCAATCGCAAAAAAGAAACAAGAACTTTCACTATAAAAAAAGAAGATAGAGTAAATGTTAACAAGTGTTGGAATGAAGTATGTAAAATTTTTGATAGTTTTATAAACATAGATTCTCTAGCATCTTTTCTAAGCTATTACACTCAAATAAATATAATTACAATACCTTCAACAGTAGAAAAAACTACAAATAAGAATGATATAAAAATAGACGCAACAAATGTTGGACCTAAATTTGTTGAAATGGACGCTATTCAACCTGACACCTATTCAAAAGGATTGGAACATCAAAGAGCGTTTGATGAAAAATTTGTAAATATTGATAATATTAACCATGCACAAAAATCCAAAGAAAGAGAAGAAACTGCACCTGTTTTTATTGATATGAGTGAAGCTTTAGATAAAGGGCCAAATAAAATTGATATAAATAATGATGGTGCAGATGAAATTGCCATTCTTCCTGGGATAAATATTGTTATGGCAAAAAAAATTGTGGAATATCGTGCAGCGAACGGATTATTCAAAAATGCAGATGATTTTATAAAAATTGCTAACGTAAAAGAACATTTTATCCAAAAAATCAAATCAATGATTATCGTTGGTAAACCTAAAAAGATTGATAATGGGGGAGATGACGACCAAGGCAGAGTTGTTGATATCTAATGATTGATGTTTATAAAATTTTAAAAAACACAACTGTAGAAGGCCCCGGAAATCGTTTTTGTATTTGGACACAAGGTTGCAAAAAACATTGTAAAGGTTGTTGGGCTAAAGAAACTTGGAATTTTGGAGTTGGCACAAAATCCAGTGTTGAAAATTTATTTTCTCAAATTATGAAAGAGAAAAATAATATTGAAGGGGTTACATTTTTAGGTGGAGAACCTTTTGAACAGGCAAAAGAATTATCAGAACTGGCAACTCTAGTTAAAAAAGAAGGCTTGTCTATAGTTTGTTTTACCGGTTACACCATTGAAGAACTTCAAGAAAAAAATAACCCCGACATTAATTCTTTTCTTTCAAATATAGACTTGCTAATTGATGGAGGATTTGAAAACGAAAAATATGACCTTTCGCGTCCTTGGGTCGGATCTTCAAATCAAAGATATATTTTTCTGAGTGATTTTTATAACCTTGAAGAAATCGAAAAATATAAAAACAAAATTGAGGTTCATATAAATGAAAATGGTCGAGTAGAAATCAATGGAATGGGTGATTTTAAGAAAATCCACAAAGATTTTTGTTTACAACTCGGTAAAAATAATGTAAAATAAGTGTTAAATGAGGATACTATAAAATGGAAAACAGAATTGTATTACAACTATCGCGTCTTTTTAGAGCAAGATTTCCTTATGTTTACATTACTACGTGGGAAGAAGAACGAGCTATAAATTTAATTAAACGAATTTCTAAATCAGAAAAACTAATCCGTATCCCGCGTGAAGTTTATGTTTGGACTCAAACTAACGGATTTATTCTTGACGGACAAAAAATTGACGGAACTCAAAGTCCTGATAAAGCAATTGATTTTATTAGAGATTGTAATAAAAATTCTGTTTTTATAATGTGCGATTTCCACGTATATTTTGGCGTTAAAGGGCGTCAAGTAGATTATAACGTTGTAAGAAAATTGAGAGATAATTTGTCTGATTTAAAAACAAGCAAATTTAGAAAAAATGTTATATTCTTAGCTTCAGAGTTATTAATTCCTGAAACAATGCAAAAAGAATTAACAATTCTTGATATGCCACTTCCTACATTATCAGAAATTAAGTCAAAATTTGACAAAATGATTACTCAGAATACTCAGATTGATACCTCTGAACTTGATGCAGATACAAAAGAAAAATTGTGTAAAGCAGCAATGGGATTGACTTTGCAAGAAGCCGAAAATGCTTTTGCTCTTGCCATGGTTAATGACGGGAAAGTTGATATAAATGATTTGAACATTATTTTGAGTGAAAAAATGCAGGTTATCAAAAAGACCGGAATTTTAGAATTCATAAATACCGATATTAAAATAACTGATGTCGGAGGTTTGGAAAATCTTAAAAATTGGCTGAACAAAAGAAACAATTCTTGGTCGGAATCAGCTAAAAAATATTGCTTACCGGCTCCAAAAGGGGTACTTATTACAGGGGTTCCGGGTTGTGGTAAAAGTTTGACAGCAAAAGCTATGAGTGCTGCTTGGCAATTACCACTGTTGAAGCTTGATTTTGGTAAAATTTTCTCAGGAATTGTCGGAAGTTCGGAAGAAAACATGAGAAAAGCAATCAAAACCGCAGAAGCTGTTGCTCCATCTATTCTTTGGGTTGATGAAATCGAAAAGAGTTTGAGCGGACTTAATTCAAATGGTGATAGTGGAACATCTTCTAGAATTTTCGGAACCTTCCTTACTTGGATGCAAGAAAAAACAGCACCTGTATTTGTAATCGCAACGGCTAATAATATTAATAGTTTGCCTGCAGAATTACTGAGAAAAGGTAGATTTGATGAAATATTCTTTGTTGATTTGCCGACTCTTAGGGAGCGGAAAGAAATTTTTAAGCTTCATTTGAGTAAAAGACTAAAAGACAAAGAAGTAGCAAGTAAAATTGATTTAAATGATAATTTATATACAGAACTTGCTCAAATGACAGAAGGATTTGTTGGTGCAGAAATCGAGCAGGTTGTTATTTCGGCTTTGTATGAAGCGTACTTTAATAAACGACCTTTAGACTTCTCAGATTTGGCAAATACAATAAAAAATGTTGTACCTTTATCTGTTACCCAAAAAGAACAAATTTTGGCAATCCGTCAATGGGCAAATATTCGTGCTGTTGCAGCAACTAAAAAAGATGATATGGCTGAATATAGCTCTAAAACCGATAATGAAGATGATGTAAATTCTTCTCGTGGCGGTCGAGCTTTAGATGTTTAATGAAAGGATTTAATAGTAATGTCGATTACTTTAATGGCTTATCCTATGGCGTTTTTGATAAGTCCTGAACAAGCAAAAAATGAACAACTTCGAAAAGCTTCAGAAGATGATAAAGTAATTAATGAAAAGGTTTCAACTGAAAATCTTCGCTCTATTCGAGTTTTAACCAATATGATGTTGCCTGAATTAAGAAGTCTTATTTCAATGTTTCAACACCAAGAACTTGAACAAAACGTATATAGATTTCCGTCAGGTTTGAAAGCCGCATTAAGTATTAGCGGGAAATACTGTTCTATAATCTTTTCCGGAATTCCGGATTCTAAACAACTTCAAGCTCTTAGTGAAGAATTTTTCCAAGATTTAGACAGAGAAACAATGCGAAATGTTCGTCTAATCGAATCAGCAGAGTATTTCTATTTCAATTATGACACTTCATATACTTCAATGAAAGAGATTTATGAAAAATTAAAACAAGAAAATGCCAAACAGATTTATACCACAGCAAATTCTGAAGTTGTTGCTCAAGTAGAAGGTCAGAATATAAAATACTTCAAACCTGCAAACAAATCTAATTTTATGCTTGAAGTAGAACAAAAAGTTACCATTATGAATATTGGAATGGAAGGTAGAGCAGAAGGAACAAATGTGACTTTTGGAGGTTTGACAGATTTAAAAATCCAAACCAATATCAAACCAAACGAACTAAAACAACTTTTGAAAAAATCTAATTATTTGTTTTACCAAGGAAATTCACAAACTCCGTTGAAAAATAGTGATGCGACATTAAACTGGATTTTGGAAGGCGAATATTATGTTGCTCAATTTTCAGGAAAAAACAATGCTGCAATTATTAAAGAAGCCGAAATTCTTTTCAAAAAATTGAATATTTCTGCAGGACGGGATTTGAGATTGGTTAACGACCAATCAACAATTGTATATACGTATAATACTAATTACACCGATAAAGGCGTTTTGCTAAACACTTTGACAGAACACGGAGCGACAGAAATTGAAGAAAACAATGGCGAAATTTCTTGCAAACTGTTTGGTATGGAAATGGTTTACCACAAAAATTCTGAAACAGGAGCTTATGTTCTAGATGTTACACAAGTTTCAGATAAAGGCGAATGCCAAGATTTAATCAATGATTTGAATGAAGAATATGGATTAAATATTCAAGAAATGACTTATAACAAGATAAAAGAACGATTAGATAAAGAAAATATGCGATTAGAAAGCGAATCAGTGCTTGATGACAATTCAATTGTTTTGACAATTGAGGTTTAGGAAGGAGATAAGAATTATGGGCAAAATGAAAATCAGATTATTTCCTGACGGAACAATACAAATGGAAACCGAAGGCATAAAAGGAAAAAGATGTACTAATTATGCTAAAGTTTTGGCAAAATTAGCTGATGCAAAAATTTATAATATTGAAAAAACAGAAGAATACTATCAGCAAGAAGTATTAGAACTTGACGAAACACAAGGTTTAAAGGATAATTAGAATACTTGAAAAAGTTTTGGAGAGGTGTCCGAGCGGCTTAAGGTGCAATCTTGGAAAGGTTGTGTGGGAGTAACTCCACCGCGGGTTCGAATCCCGCCCTCTCTGTTTTTATTTTTATATTTCTAAATTTTTGAAAATTAACAATTCATAAGGTTCAAAACCAAGAGCTAAAGCAATTTTTTCAACAATATCCAAAGTTGGAGAAGATGTTTGAGCTTCAATTTGAGTTAAGGTAGAACGTCCAATACCCGCAAGTTCTGCAAGTTTTTCTTGTGAATATTTCCGTTTAATTCTTTCAAATCTTACTCTAGTAGCAAACTTCTTTGCTAATGTTGATATATTACTCATAATGTCGTAATACTAGCATATTGACGTTATAACGACAATATGCTATATTGTACATATAGTTTTAAAAATGACTAAATTTATATTATTACGACTATAAAGAGATAAGAAAGGAATATAGTATGGAAAAAATTTTTAAGGCAATAAGGAAAAAGAAAATAGCCTTCACCCTTGCCGAAAGTGCTACGCACGTAGATTTGTCACCAACAAAGGTGAAATTTGCGTTTACTTTAGCCGAAGTATTAATCACCCTTGGCATAATTGGCATTGTGGCGGCGATGACAATTCCTACATTAATCTCAAATTACCAAAAGAAGCAAACTGTCACTAAATTGCAAAAGGCGATTTCAATATTTAATCAGGCATACAAAATGTCCTTTGATGAAGTTGGAAACCCAAGCCCGCAAGAAGCTTTTGATATGGGGCCGACAAAATATATCAATACTTATTGGGCACCATATTTAAAGATAAATCATGTATGTAAAACTTATTCTGCTTGTGGATATGATTCTTTAGACCCTACTTTTAGATCCAATGGACAAAAGTGGAGTGCAAGTATAATAAGTGAAAGAACAAGAATTGGAGTTCAAACAATGGATGGGATTACTTATATTATATTTACATCTCAATGGAATCCTACTGATAACGACTTTACCAGTTTAAGCAATTTTGTTTGGGTTGATTTAAATGGGGGAGAAAAACCTAATAGATTTGGGAGAGATATATTTGCACTACAAAGAATTGAAAATAAAGGGGTATTCCCTGATTGCTATGATTCTTCTAACAGCTATGTTGATAATGAATGTTTAAGTCTTGAAGGTGGTGTAGGTTATTGCTGTGCTGAAAAAATTAAACGTGCCGGTTGGAAAATTGACAAAAGCTATCCGTGGAAATAATTTCACCTATATTCTAAACTTATGCAATAAAAGTTTTACTTTTTGAATATATTTAGAAAGTTTGGAAGGAGCAATTGCACACCCGGGGTCGATTAAATAAATCTTACCATCTTTAGCCCGTCCAAATTGGTCGTGTCTATATAATATATTTGTATAAAAATGTCCGTTTTTATCAATATTTCGCTCTTTTGTATAAATATCTAAAACTTTGTAACCGGATTGTTGCATTTTTTTTACTAATTCATCTATTTCAGCATCGGCAATATTATCTTGCCGAACTTTTTCTTCTATATAATAATATGTCCGCCCAAACTTTCCGCTTTCTTCTATTGGCAAATCAAAAAAATCTTGTTTTCTGTCTGCATAAAAGTGAGAATTATTAGTAATTTTTAAAACTTTACCGTTTTGAAGTTCAAAAACAAAAGCAAATGAGCCCATGCCAATCATTTTAGAAATCTTTAAATCCGTTAAATTTTTCATCCCACTAATATCTGTAGCCATTTCTACCATTGAATCTTGGTTATGCATATTAAAAAACATTGCATCCTGAATACTTTTATTATTGGAATGTGCAATACTCCAAATCGCCTGAACCGGAGATACAGGTTTGACAAAGCTCAATGTAACCCGATGATAATTATCCAACATAACATCTTTAATATTTTTATCATCATGAAAAAATATATCCTGTGCCGGAATATTAAAAAATCCCGTAAAAGAAATCTTTGATGGGGTAATATTTTTTGAGGTAAGAATTTTGGGTTTATTATTATTTTGAATATTTAATGGTTGAATATACATAGGTTGTTTATTATAAAAACGAAAAAAATATTTTTTGCTTTTTTATTATTTTTTATAACTAATCAAATCCTTAATAACTTCACCCGCAATAATCAAACCAACAACAGGAGGGACAAAAGCGTTACTTCCGGGGATTTGGTGTTTTACAGTACATTTTCTTGTTCCAGGAGGACAAACGCAATGAGCACGACAACTTATTGACATATCTTCAATTGGAGTAATAGGAATTTCTTTTGAATAAACAACCTTAACACCTTTAATTTTTCGTTTTCTAAGTTCTGTTCTTATCACTCTAGCTAGTGGGCAAACAGATGTTTCCGAAATATCGGCAACTTCGAATTTTGTAGGATCCATTTTGTTTCCGGCACCCATTGCACATATTATTGGTACATTATTTTCTTTTGCCTTTTCGATTAAGGATAATTTCCCAACAACAGTATCAATTGCATCAACTACATAATCATATTTGGTAAAATCAAATTCAGATTCAGTTTTTGGAGTGTAAAAAGTTTGATAAGTATTAACTACAGCATCCGGATTTATGTCTAGAATTCTTTCTTTAGCAACTTCTACTTTGTATTTCCCAACAGTTTTTCTTGTTGCATAAAGTTGACGGTTTAAATTTGTAATACAGACCTTGTCATCATCAATAATATCTATTGTTCCTAAACCACTTCGGATAAGGGCTTCTACAACATAACCTCCGACACCCCCGATACCAAAAACTGCAACTCTTGATTTTGATAATTTTTCTATACCTTCTTTTCCGATTAGTAATTCTGTCCTTGAAAATTGATTAAGCATAATAACCTTTTCCTATACTGCAATTTAAATCTACAATAAACAAAACCAAAGCTCAAATTTTAAATGAAGGCGATAAGATGTTTTAAGGGGAATAAGAATTTTTTAGAGTTGATAAGTCTATAAGTTCTTTTAAATTATTAACGAAAATTAACATAGATATTGAAATATTTTTGCATTTGAAATAGGATATACTCGTAAATATACTATAAAAAATTATTAGGGATTTAAATATTTTAACGATAGTGAAAGGAAAAAATATGGAAATTCAAAGAGTAAATTATTCAACCCCATCTTTTGGAGCTATTAGAATTGACAACAGTGTTGCCCCAATACTTAAAAAAGCAATTAACGAATCTCCAACATTTCAAAGATTTGGAAAAAAATTTGATGGAGAAGTAAAATTTTTAACAAGATTGAGTGAAAGTGAACATGATTATAATATTTATCCTAGTGTTATTTTGACATCAGTAAAACCGGTAACTCTCTTAGGAAAAATTAAAAACTTCTTTAAAGCTCCTGCTCCAGGTGTAAATGTAGGTGTTTTTGCAAAACATGGAACTTCTTTAGAACATTTGGCATATAAAATTAAATCATTACCTGCTGACTATTTAGAAAGCAAATATAACAGCTTACGAGAAAATAGATTTCCAGCAGCATTAATTCAAGGTAAATTTGGATTTTAAGAATTAGATTACAAGAAAAGGGTCGTCTTATCACTAAGACGACCCTTTTTTAATGTAGAACAGGAATTGCAATACTTAAAGTTATATCATTGGTCGATTTAGGATTAATATATGAATCTTCATTTTTATCAATAGTTTTTCTCAAATCGTCAATAAATTCATCACGATACAAAAAACCTAAATGCGAACCATTATCAAATAGGACGAGCTTTTTACCCGCATATTGACGGAGTTTTTTTAATTGGTTTGTATTTGTAAGATAGTCATTTAGGGAATGGTATATTTTATAATTATTAGCGTTACTCAAATAGTTTGATATTGAATTTAGACTGGTCTCATAAATTAAATCATCAATACTCTTGTCATTTTCGCTCATGAGATATTTTTTTGCATATTCTTGATAATTCATATTATTTATCATGTGATAAATATCTGATTTTGTTGATTTAGAAGCATTTTCAATTGTAAAAATCAAATCAGAAAGCTTTTGATGCATAATAAATCCGGTAATCAATTTCCCTTCTTCTTCAGTAAATGGAAGATTGTTGATTTCTGTAGTTTTATCCATTTCATCTTTTGCTTGGTATAGCTTCATAACTTTTGCAGCAGTCATTCCGACTTTTTGTTTTAATTCAAGAGGAGAATTATTCCAATCTTGGGTATTTTTATCAACTTGTTTCATCGCATAAATCAAGTCAACAGGCGGACAAACAGATATAAAATTAGAGTGACCTAAAATATTATCTTCATTTTCTAAAGACGCAACAAATAGTGTTGTTAGGGCTCCAAAAGAGGTTCCTATAAAAGTTTTATCACCCAATTTGCAGTTATATTTTTCTTCAAGTTGAGAAATAATTTTAGATGTAATCCCTCTTAAAACAACGGCATCCTTTTTTGGTAGCCCCGGGTGGTAAGAATCCGGCATACTTTTTACAAATTCCCACTGAAAATGACTACCTTGAATAATAACGGAATAACCTTTATCATAAAATATTTTCGCCAAAAGTACAGAATGGCTGGACATAATACCCTCTCCGATTGAAGGATAAATTATTGCAACAGGGGAAGATTTATCTTTTTGCATAATATAGCGAAATTTGTAATTGTCTTTTCCATCTGTAACGAGCACGGAAGATGTTTTTATTCGGTTTGAAAAACTTCTATTCCAAACTGATAAATCATTCCACATTGATTTATTTACATTGGGCAGGTTAAATAAAGAGGTTCGCATTGAATCTACAACCGGATTTTGCGGATTATATCCATTCAAAAACATATCTGCCGTCAATTTAAAATCTTCAGTACTGTAATCTTTTAAAATATCATCAATATTTGTCCCTCCCTGCAAAACATTATCCGGCACAATTTCAGAAGACACTAGCGTTTGGACAAGTTTATCATCGTTATTTTCAGATTTTTTAAGAACAGGAGCCGGAAGTTTTGCAATTTTTGTATTTGTGTCTTCTTTTACCAACTCTGTATGTAAATCAGAAAATTTCAAATCTATCCTATCCATATTTGCACATTTTATATAACTTTCAAGTCCATAAATCTTTTTAGCAATGTCATAAGGATCAGCATAAGTAGATTCAACCATTTTGATAATTGGTTGCATTAAAGATGTTTTATTCACTGTCAAACCGGCTTTTACAATTGCCAAAATCGGAGTCGCAATATAAGAACACGGATTTAGTGCCATATCTAAAATTTTACCCAACACTCCTCGAAATGTTGTAGAAGAAATTATTGGCAAGACTAAATATGTGCCGCTTTTCAATTTGCAACCGGCAAGAGCTTGTTCCATATTTTCAGTTGATTGTTCAAGATTAAACAATTTTTTAGCAGGGTCATACAAACCGCCAAGCCCGATTATCGTATTTGTAAAAAAACGAATTGTTTCTTTTTTACTTGTTTCAAAATCCTTTTGTAATAAACTACTAACGAGCCTTATCGGATATTCAATATTATTTGTAGCAGATTGAATTCGCTCAATTCCGTATTCCGGTAAAATAGAAGTCCAAATAACATGAATTGGACGAATTGCATATTTATTTATAAACAAATTGAAATTAAAAACTTTCCTATTGAAATTTTCCCATTTATCTTCGCCAACATACTCATAGGCATAATCAGGATATTTGTATTCTTGGGCGAAAACTACAACGCTTTGATTAAATAAAAATATAAAAATTGAAAAAATAACAATAACTTTTCTTAAAAACATATATCCCTCTTGTAAAAAATAATTTATTTCGCAAAACATTGTTTTTTGTTAACAGAATAAATTCATTACACAAAGGGAGTAATCAACAAGCTAAAGATATAAAACATGTAACAGAAATTAACAATTACTTACAACTAAGCTACTAAAAAACTTTTAATCATGATAGATTGAAGGAGTGTATTATTTTAAGGAGGGAAAATGAAAAATTTATTAAAAACAGTTTTATCTCTAGCAGTATTCTGCCTTGCAATAGCACCTGCATTAGCATTCCCTGATGTAAGCGACAACTATTGGGCAGCATCTCAAATCAAAATTTTATCAGAAAAAGGGGTAATTGTAGGTTATCCGGATGGAACTTTCAAACCTGATGCAAATGTAACAAGAGCAGAATTTGCAGCAATGGCAATCAGAGCTTTAGGACAAGAGCATACAAAAGTTGCTCAACCAGTTCATTTTACTGATATTGATGAAAACCACTGGGCATATCAAGATATTCAAAAAGCTGTTTATTTTGATTTAATTTCAAACACAAAAGCAGATGAATTGTTCAGACCGGATGATTCTGTATCAAGAGCAGAATCATTATCTGTTGCAGTAAACGCACTAACTACAGAACAAATCAGCCCTGCAAAAGCAAAAGAAGTTTTGGAAAGAAAATACATTGATGCAAATACAGTTCCAGAATGGTTCTTAATCCCTGCAGGTAAAGCAGAAATTTTAGGAATGATTGTGGTAGCTCCAAGTGCTCAAAAAGCAGCTTTAGAAGCAGACAGACCTGCAACAAGAGCAGAAGTTGCAGCAATTTTATTCAACATGATGGAAGAAGCAAAACTTAATCCAAATGCAAAACTTGCGGAAGCAATGAGAAAGAAAACAGGAGAAGGTTTTGTTGTTGAAGATGCTACAGTTCAAGGAAGTGTTGGTACAATTCCGGCAGGAACAGTTTTGCCTGTAAAATTGAATACTTATATCAGCTCACAAACTTCAGAAGGCGGAGCAATGTACACCGCAAAAGTGCCTCAAAACTATGTAACAAAAGAAAAATTTATTCTAATCCGAGAAGGTGCAGGATTGAGCGGTCAATTGCTTGATGTTCGACCGGGAAAATATTTTGTAAGAAATGGTGTTTTAGTTTTGAAAAACAGCTTGATTACAACAGAAAACGACCAAACTACAGCATTCAATGCAACAGCAGAAATCAAAAAAGATAGAAATTGGTGGATGAAATTTGTTCGTTGGGCATTCAAAGGTGAAAAATTAGAAGTTCCTGCAGAAGGTTCAGCTAATATGAGATTGCTACAACCTCTAAAAATCGACCTAACTAACGGTTGGATTTACGAAAACTAATAATATTAGTTGACATAGATTAAATAAAAAGTCCCGATATTGAAAAACAATGTCGGGATTTTTTTGAAAAGTCTATAAGTGGATAAATTCGTTAGAAATTAGTCATTCTGAGGGGTAAACTGTTGAATAGAGAAATAATATTGCAAATTTCCCCGAAGAATCTCCTTAATATTAGTTCCTTCTCCCGAGGGAGAAGGTTAGGATGAGGGGTTAAGCTAAACAAGTTAGCTTGAGATACTGCTCAGTATGACGAATTTTGATAAGGGGTTCGGGGGCAAAGCCCCTGATGACTCGAGCCATTTGGTCATTCGTGTTTTTCTTTTTCGGTTCGGCTTTTTCTTTTTTCGTCGAAATAAAAAAGAAAAAGTGAACAGTTATTTAATGTCGTAGAATATAAGCCAACCAATAAAAATTAGCTGGATTCTTCGCTTTGCTCAGAATGACTGAATTTGCTAGAGTTAAGATTTTTTAACAAAACAAAATTTCAACGCAATTATTGGGAATGAAAAAACTTTATATTCATAAGGGGATATTATATAAAGGAAAACTAATGTTCATATCAAAAATGGCACGGTTTGTTGCTTCAAAAACGGCTAATCATTTTGGTTATTACACAAAGCAGCAATCCGTTGACGCAGCTATTAATATTGGGAAAGAATTAGTAGATTTATCTAAAAGTGGCAAACCCATTACTAAAGAATTGCTTCAATCAACAATTAAAAAACAGGTTCCGAAAGCTAACGTAAGGATTGTTACGGATAAAAATGAGTTTAAACAGCTTTTGGAAACAGCTGGTGAAAGTTTTGAAGCTATTGACTCTGCTGCTGCTGATTATGGAGCTATGTATTTTAATATGGGTAAAACCAAGGGTATTTTTGTTCCTAGTCTTAATGGTTCTAATCCCAATTCGAAAGCAATACCAACTTTTGCACATGAATTTGAACATTATATGTACAATGAACATACCCCAAAACGTAGCATCTTTTTGAAACTTGTTCAAAAAATATCAAGTCAAAAAGAAAAAGTAAAACCTTCAACTCCAATTGAAAAGTTTGAAACCCATGAACATATTGCACTGGAGTCAGATATTCAAATGGATTTAATAAAATATTTTGGTATTGAATATTTAGCTAAGACAGGTGGCCTAAAAGGGGTTGAACCAACAGCAGAAGGGATAACAAAACTTTTGAAAAGTAAAAATTTTACTGGTTTGACTGATGATAAGCGTGTTGATGCCTATATCAGAGCAATAACTAGACGTCATATTAATCCTAAAAATAAAGATTCTTTTGTTGATTTAGTAACAGTTAAGAATACTTTAGATGATGAAGTTCGTGCCTACGCAGCTGGGGATGCAGTAAAAAGATATATGACAGGTTCGGAAAATATAACTGGTCAAGGTTTGGTATCAGAAATTTATAAACGAACAAGCAAAGTATTAAAAAATGAAATTCTAAAGAATTTAGAATATATAGGCGATAATAAAACGAAAGTTGCGAAAGAAGTTCGGACAGGATTACCTACATCTGCTTATGTTGGACCAAATCCATCTTCTGAGGTGGATTCTTTAGATTCAATGACGGACGTATTGAACAAAAAAATTAATGGAGAACATAAGATAATAAAAGTAAAAGGTTTGTTCAAGGCTCAATCTACAGAATGTACTGAGGAGTATCTCTTTGTTAAATTTCATCCTCTCCCGAGGGAGAAGGTTAGGATGAGGGGTTAAGCTAAACAAGTTAGCTTGAGATACTGCTCAGTATGACGAATTTTGATAAGGGGTTCGGGGGCAAAGCCCCTGATGACTCGAGCCATTTGGTCATTCGTGTTTTTCTTTTTCGGTTCGGCTTTTTCTTTTTTCGTCGAAATAAAAAAGAAAAAGTGAACAGTTATTTAATGTCGTAGAATATAAGCCAACCAATAAAAATTAGCTAGATTCTTCGCTTTGCTCAGAATGACTGAATTTGCTAGAGTTAAGTTCTATATTTGGTAAAAAAACATAAACTATCAATGAACTTATTCCCCTATTTCCTTTCTTCCTTATACCTTGAAACCAACTTATCTACTTATAGACTTATAAACTTTTTCATGTTGAAAATGAAATACATTTTTGTTATCATCAAAACAGAAGAAAACAGATAAAGTAAGAGGAATAAATATGTCAGGACACTCAAAATGGGCAAATATTAAAAACAAAAAAGCAAAAACAGATTCACAAAAAGCTGTAGTATTTCAAAAATACTCTAGAGAACTTATCGTTGCAGCAAGACTTGGCGGACCGGACCCTGCGGGGAATTTCCGTTTAAGAACAGCAATTGAAAAAGCTAAAGCTGCAGGACTTCCAAATGATAATATAAAAAGAGCAATTGATAAAGGAGCAGGTGCCGGAGCGGCAGACAATTATGAAGAATTAACTTACGAAGGATATGCTGCAGGTGGAGTTGCTGTTGTTCTTGAAGCAATGACTGATAACAGAAACAGAACAGCAGGTGATGTTAGAAGTATTTTCACAAAATTCAACGGAAACTTGGGCGAATCAAATTGTGTAAGTTGGATGTTTGATAGAAAAGGAAGTATTGAATTTGATTCTTCTGTTGATTTCGAAAAATTGTTTGAAGCTGCAATCAACCTTGATGCTGATGATGTTACAGAAGAAGAGGACGGTTACAAAGTTTTAACTTCTGTTGAAAACTTCCAAAAAGTAGTTGAAGGATTGGAAAACGAAGGTTTCAAAAGCGTAAGTGCTGAATTAACAAGAATCCCTCAAAACACAATTGAAGTAACAGATGTAAAAACAGCTACTTCTGTTATGAGATTGATTGACCGATTAGAAGAGTTAGATGATGTTCAAAACGTTTACGCAAACTGCGACATTCCTGATGAAGTTGCAGATCAAGTTGAGGTTTAAATTTGTTAGATAAAATCGAAAAACTTTCAAAAGTTCTTAATGAAAGTTACAGTGAAAAAACACTGAGAGCTTCATTGGGAACTTTTTTTGCTAAAAATTTAAATACTAAAGATTTTTCGATAAATATTGAAGGTAAAGATTTACCAAATTCTGATTGCCCTTTCAAGTATCCGATTTTTAAACATAAAAAATGTATCGGATTTCTAGAATTTGACAAAGAAACAGATGAATTAAACAAATTTTTAGAAATCACAGCCCCATTTATTTCTCTAAAAATTCAAAATATTGTATTGAGTGAAAAAATGCAAAAAAACATTGATTTTCATGAAACGATGAAAAATATTGCAAAAATCATTGAAACACAATACGAATTAAACTATGTAATTCCGATTATTGGAGAAATGTTAGATAAATTTTTTACAGATTATCTTATCTATATTTTCATTTTGGATGAAAATGTCGGGGTAAATACTCTTGCATGGCCTAGTGCTTGTAAAGATGCTAAAATTCTTAAAATGGTTGAAAGTATTGATGACAAAATCTTAACAGATGACAAAATGACTTACGCCATTCCACTAAAAAGTGAATCAAAAATTTCAGGTGTTTTGGTCGCAAAAAGCACAAATGAAGAAATTACAGAAAAAGATATGGACTACTTGAATCAATTGTCTATCCAAATAGGCACAACAATTAATCGAGCAAATGTCTATGCTGAAATTCTAAAACACGCAACACTGGATGCTTTGACTGGTTTTTACAACCGTAGACAATTGGAAGAACGTATAAAACAAGAAGTTGCAAATGCTAAACGTCAAAGAGCTCCATTATGCGGAATTATGACAGATATCGACTTTTTCAAAAAAGTTAATGATACTTACGGCCACGCAGTTGGAGATTTGGTATTAAAAACAATTGCTAAAGTTATTCGAGGTCAACTCAGAGAATATGATATTGCAGGAAGATATGGTGGAGAAGAATTTTCTATCTTACTTCCATTTACAAAAATCAACGAAGCACAAATGGTTGCGGAAAGATTAAGAAAATCCATTGAAAACAAAGTTATTGATATCTCTAAAGTAAACCCTGAAAGCGAAGTTAAAACAATAAAAGTTACTCTCAGTTTAGGTGTTTACGAAATCAAAGACAGCGACAAAGATGAAGATTTATTAAAAAAAGCTGATAAAGCACTTTATCAAGCAAAAAATACAGGTAGAAATAAGGTTGTAATAAATAACAATGACTAAAGACGTAATATGTAAAAATTTAGAAGATACAAAAAAATTGGCTCAAAAATTTGCAAAGCTTATTGAAGATAACGGATGCTTTGTAAGTTTGTATGGCGAAATCGGAGCAGGAAAAACCGCTTTTGTAAAAGAAGTTGCAAAAGCCATCGGAATTGAAGAAAAAGTTACAAGTCCGACTTTTGTAATCCTTAATGAATACCATGGCGGGAAACTTCCTATGTATCATTTCGATTTGTATAGACTGGAAAATGAAGGCGTTAAAACGATTTTAGATGAATTAAATGAATATTCAGAAGGAAAACAAATTACTTTTGTTGAATGGGCAGAATTTTCTCAAAATGAAATTCCGTTTAATCATATAAAAATTAACGTAACCTACGAAGATAATGATGATAGAAAATATTCATTCGAAGGTTTTGGACAAGATTGTATTGAAATAGTAAAAGGATTAGAATAGTGAATATATTAGTATTTGACACATGTCTTGATAAAATGTATGTCGCAATTTCTCAAGATGACAAGATTTTGAATTCTAAAATAGTAACAAATAAAGATAACAAGTACCATTCAGCATTTTTAATTTCAACAATTAAAGAAATGTTGAAAGAAAATAATATGACTCCTCACGATATCGAAGCAATCGGGACAAACATTGGTCCGGGGAGCTTTACTGGAATAAGAGCATGCACAACTGTTGCAAGAATTATGGCTCAACAATTGAATTTACCGGCAGCAGGGATTTCATCATTGGAAATTTTGGCAGAACTTAATAAAACCCCAAAACCAACAATGGTAGCTCTTGATGCTAGAAAAAATTCCGCATATCTTTATGTTGATAACAAAATTCAGGGAGCAATTCAACTTGAACAAATAGAAGAAATGCTCAAAGAAAAAGAATACTTCTTGATAACTGATGATAAGCTTCAACAAAGACTCGGAGGGGTATCATATCAAAGTGAAGAACACAATTTAGGTGAAATTTTAGCTCATCTTGCATATTTGAAACTCAAAGAAAATGCTTGCAAATGGCAAGAACTTAAACCTCTATATATCCAACCGCCTCCAATGGGTTAAAAATATTTTGTAAAAACTAGCAAAAAATTTATTTACGATTTTTGAATAATACATGAATGTTTTAGGAGTTCAAAAATTTCATCAATCTGCATTTGCAAATTTAAATTCTAAAAAAGCAAATTTGCATGGTGATTTCTGCCGTTTTGAAAACAAAATAAATGAAGATGTTTTTGAACATTCTAACCCAAAGCAAGTAAGTTTTAATGGTCAGCTCCCTAAAACAACTTTGAGATTTGAAGAAAAATTTAACAAAGTATTTTTCAGAAAATTAGCAAATGAACACTTGCCTTGTGCATACACCGGAATTGAAATGATTTCAGCAGCACAGATTTCAAAATTAAAAGACAGCCATATTTTTAGCCAAAACAGTCCGGATGTAATAAAAGAATTAAAAAAGTTTGAACAATCACTATTTCCGGTTGAAAAAGAAGTTTTTCAAACACTTGAAGAACTTGCAAAAACTCATCCTGATAAAAATCTCCAAGAATTATTAAAAATCAAATTCCCGGAAGCGGAAAAATCACTTATTCAGAAGCAAACTGCACTACTAAATGATATCAATATGGAAATAAGAAGTTTGCCAAAAGATGAATATTTAGAACTACGCAATATTATCCAAGAATCGTTTGACAAAATTTTTGAACCTCATCCAAAACCTGAAGACCGATTTAGAAGAAAAGCCCTTCTTTACAAATTAAGAGCCACAAATATTTCTGACCAAAAAGTCAAAGATAATATAACGAAGATTGCAGAAAAACTACCAAATTCACAAAACTCCGTTGACGCTTTTATCGTAAAATATTCAGAACCATACAGAATTCGTTTTGAATACAAAGTTCCGCATAAGATACCGCAAAACGATGAAGAAATTGTACTGAGATTGTTAGAACCTGCCTTTGCTTCTGATGAACATATTTATCCTCAAACTTTATATAATGCCGCACGCAAAAAGAATCAAAATATTAATCAACAAAGAATAACGATACTAACATCAAAGTTTATAAATGAGCAAAAGAAAGACACATTATTTGATGATTTTGCCCAAACTTCACAATATGATGTTGCTACAAATGTTCAAAATCATATAAATAAACTTATAAAAATCAATCAAAAATGGCTTAAACAAGGCAAAACAAATGATGCCAAACTTTTAGCAGATTATATTTTATTGTTAAAAGAAGAATTTCAAAGACGTTCAAAAATTGTAGATATCGACATTTCTGAGTTAGATGAAACTCTTTCAAAACTGGAATCTCTAAAATCCGCAATGTCTCAATAGAAAAATAATTTAACTACCCCTTGCAAAAACTAAAAAATAGTGTACAATAAAATGATGACAGGTTTAATGTAAAACCGAAAGTACACAATCAGGAGAAAAACAATGTACGAAGACGAAAAATTAGTATGTGAAGATTGCGGAAAAGAATTCATCTTCACAGCGGGGGAACAAGAATTTTATGCAGAAAAAGGACTTGTAAACAAACCAAAAAGATGCCCTGAATGTAGAGCAGCCCGCAGAAAAAACAACAGAAGAGGAAGAAGAATGTACGATGCAGTATGTTCAAAATGCGGAGCTCAAACTCAAGTTCCATTCAAACCTGTTCCGGGTAGAGAAGTATTTTGTAAAGAATGCTTCCAAAAAGCCGCTACAGAAGGTGCTGAATAATTTGATTTAAATAAATATACACATACAAAAAGCCTTGCAATTTTCGTTTGCAAGGCTTTTTACTATCATATAGTGATACAACTGTTCAAATATTCAATAGTCGAAATTTTTTCATCATACAAATATTTTATAAAATTCAAATACGAATTATCTCGAGACGAAATCACAAGGTTTATTTCAAAACCCTCAGTGCAAAACGGTTCATAATCATATACAACATAACTGTTATACTTGCTTTTCCACTCCTTGCGTTCAATTCGAGCATTATTTTCTTCAATAATATCTTCAAGCCAAGGTAATAAATTTTGGTCAATATCTTTCATTTCCATACGATTGTATCTATTGCAATCATTACATCTATTTCCAATAAACATATATTTTACTCCAATCCAAATCTTTATATATGAATTTTATCGTTTTAATTGAAGTAAATAATCACCATAATGTATAAAATTTATTGTCTTAAATACTAATCTTTAAAAATATATACTTTATATATCTTTACAATATATTAAAATTAAGCAATTAATTTTCCTCAAAATTTTTTATAAATATAAGCACAACTAACGAGGAGAATTATGGGCTACGCAGAAAATATGAGAATATTAAGCGGAATCAATTGCGGATTAGCGTCCCTTGTTGGTTATGCAAATATGAAAAATAACGGTGTCAACACAAATAACGCTGCAGCGGCAACTTTTGGGAACTTACTCAATGGATTATCGAGAAACGAAGTTGCCTACGAAATGCAAAAAATGGGTAATCCTGTAGGAAATAACATCAACATGTATGCAGGCTACGGCAATCCTGTTTCAAACGCCATAGGAACAATGGGATTGATGAGTGCATGCTCTCCTTGGATGTTTTTCAACTCCAGTCCAATGTTTTACAACCCGATGCCAATAGGAGGTTATTTCAGCGGAGGTTTAGGCTACGGAAACATAAGTTACCATAGCTCTACAACCATAACCCGAGGTTTCTATTGTTAAAATTTACTCAACTTCTTTAACTGTATTTGGCAAAATGGCAGAAATTACAGCTACATAAGCCCAAAATACAAATTGTAATTGAGGTCTGAAGTAAATTGTATCAACCAATCCATGGAACATCACTGCCCAGATTGCAATAATTGAAGTCGCAACAAATATAACTTTTTCTAGATCTGTAGATTTCAAAATAAATTTAACTGTTTCTACAGAAAGAGTGATTAATGTTCCTAAAAACGCGATTAGGGCGAAAATTCCGCTTTCTACAGCAGTTTCAAGATATATATTATAAGCACTTAAGGCATCAAAACCTGTTTTCATATACAAACCATAGATTTCTCTAAAGTTTTTATTCCCAACTCCAATTCCCAACAACCAATTGTCTTTAAACATTTGCAAAGATGAATGATACACATTGAATCTGAAAGAGTTTGATGAATCATTTCTCATTGCAAATATTGACATAAAACGATGTCTTAACGCTCCGACAAAGGTTATTGCCATCATAAATAAAACAACAACACAACTGATGAAAGAAACGTACAATTTTTTATATGTTTTCCACAAAAATTTAGCAGATACTAAAAATACACATCCAAGAGTCAACATCAATGCTAAATAAGCACCTCTGCAACCTGTTTGGAATATTGCATAAATTGTTATAAGAGAAAATACGGCAGGAACAATTGCCATTTTAAACTGTTTTTTGTTAAAGAAATAAAAAACAGCACCTAAAATAGTAGGAAATCCTGCAACTAAATAACCGCCGAATAAATTCGGATTTAACGGTTTTAATGTTCCGTAAACTCTTGATAAAACATCCTCCGGATTTAGGTTTGACGTATCTTGCCAAGTTGAAATTTCATCTAAATGTAAGAAACTTTGTGAAAAGCCAACCAAACTTTCAGCAGCAACACAAACACCCATTGTCCCAAGAACAATAGGTATAAGTTTTTTATTATTCTTCAATAATTGTGCAACCGAAAAATAATAACCAATATAAACAAAAGTTTTGAAAAAACCTTTCAAGCTCAATTCAAACAATGTTGAACCAAACAAGCTTACGATAACAAGCATAAAATAAGCAACAAGCCATATTTCAAAGTTTTTAAATTCAACCCGCTCTTCCGGTTTTGTAAGCATTTTAACAACAGTTAAAAATATTGCAATCAAAGCCAAAAAGCCAATTGAATCTGAATTCATAAAAGTTGACCCGATGAAGGTTAACATTACAAATAACAGAATAAATTTGTCAATATGCTGCAAAAATAAGCTGTTATCATACAAAAATTTTAGTTTGTTTTGAGAAAATTTAAAAATCTTATTGAACATCATCCGTAGTATTCATATCTTTATTAATAGTTTCATCATCAACAGCATCAATAACTTTTATATCAGAAACTGAGCCGGTAAATTTGTAATTAGAGCCTTCTAACGTAATAGGTAAGCCCATTTTCAATTTGTTTCCACCAACAACAGCACCGTCTTTAGTGATTTTTGCAACGTCTGTTAGAGTTACAACAACATCATACAAATCAGGTTGAGAAACATCTTCAACAACAATTGAAACTTTTTTAGAACTCATAGTTGGAAGAACAATTTTTCTTCTGTCAGCTTTTACATCAACAATATCCAAATCTGAATAAGGTACATTTCTGATGCTGATAAAAGTTTTATCACCTTTTACCATTGGAAGTTTTTCACCTGAGAAAGTTACCCCTCTCATATAAACTTTAAACACAACTTTTGAAGTAGCTTCAATTTGCTTGTCGGCGGTTTGCCTGTAACCTTTATAAGTATAAAAACCAACACCTAAAGCCACAATTACAAAAGCAACGATAATAAAATCAACTATTCTGATTTTTTTTACCAGTTCTTTTAATTTTTCCATAGAAAGTTCTCCTTCAATTAAAAATCTTATAATTCTTCAACGGCTGATAACAATTCATCTACCGTTGTTGTAGCACAACCAAATTGTCTAACAACAATACTAGCCGCTACATTTCCTATTATTGCGGAATAAACAGGATCTATTCCCGCTGCCATTGCAAGAGAATAAACAGCCGTAACAGTATCTCCTGCACCTGTAACATCAAACACTTCTGACTTGTTAAACACAGGAATTTTTGTATAATCATCATTTGGTTTAGCAACAAACATTCCGTCTGCTCCACAAGTAATCAAAACAGAACCGGCATTTGTTTGGGCTAACAATTTTGCCCCTGCTTTTTTCAAATCTTCTTCCGTTTCAATCTTAAACCCAACAGATTTTTCAGTATCAGGAAGGTTCGGAGTCATAGAAGTCACATTTTTGTATGAACCCAAATCTCTTTGAGCATCAACAATAACAACCTTTCCTAATTTATTTGCAAGTTCAATTGTATAATTTACAACTTTATCAGTCAAAGTTCCGATATGATAGTTTGACAAAATCACAGCATCATATTCAGGCAAAACTTTTTCAATATTTTTAATAATTTTTTCTTCTGTTTCAGAACTAATTTCACCTTTTGACTGTCTATCAATTCTAACAATTTGTTGAGTGATTGATGTTGTAATAGAACCTGAAATTCTTGTTTTTACAATAGTTTTGCGAGATTTATCTTTAACAATTTTGGAACAATCAATATTTGCATCGTCAAAAGTGTTAAATAACAACTCAGAATAATAATCATCTCCGGAAACACCGATTACACCGACTTTTCCGTTATTCAATGTTGCAACGTTGTGTGCCGCATTCGAAGCTCCACCTAAAATCAACTTAGTTTTAGTATGTTGCAAAATCAAAACAGGAGCCTCTCTGGAAATTCTTTCGGCATCTCCATAAATCATTTCATCCAGTGCCAAATCACCAACTACCAAAACTTTTGGTTCACTTATTTTTTTTATACAAGATATAAGCTTTTCTTTATCTATATTCATATACCAACTCTCATCTATTACTTATGCCACAATTTTAGCACAAACAAAAAATTAGAAAAAGAAGAAAAACTCTTTAATCCCACAGACCTGAAAAACCTAATATCAAATTCAATCCCTTACCAAGGATAATCTTTACCAATTTCCCATCCTGCACGTTTAATCTTTTCAGCACAATAACGACCTGTTCCGCTTTTACTGCAATCTTCATTAATGGCTTCATTTGTTTTCTGATAACCAAAAGGTTGAATTCCTATATCCTCAAAATTAGAACCGACCAAATAAAATACATCCTTACCAAACGTATTTGGGCCTTTTGAACCATTTAAGTCAACAACAATTGCAATACCTCCATCTGTTCCAACAGTTCCATTAAAATAAGGATAACCTCTCCATAAACCACGAATTTGTATAGAATAAACAAACCCTTCATTCGTTTGGAACGTAAAATTAGCAGCATTTGTCATCTGGAATGGATTAGTCTCACCATCCAATTGTTTAAAAAAGCGACTTTTATATCCACAATCCATAGGGGTGTTACAATATGTTGAATATTTTAAAAATGGAGCCCAATATTTATTAAAATAATCTTCAATATCCAAATTTAAAATATCATTAACTTCAGGTTGTCCCTGTTCTGCAACAGAAAGCTTATACGCTTGATTTAAAATAGAAATACTCTTTTGCAATTTCACAACCGTAACTTTCTTTTGATGAGTCGTTATCAAATTTGGAATTGTCATTGCCGCTACTATGCCGATTATGCCAAGGGTGATGAGGACTTCGGCGAGAGTAAAAGCGGGTTGTTTTATAAATGTCATTCCGGACTTGATTCGGAATCTCCTTAACTTTTTAAGGGACAAGGAAATAGGGAAATAAGGAAATAAAGTCTTTACGTTTTTATTAATCATGTCATTGCGAACGGGTTTTGAGAAATTATTTTTCAAATTGGATAGTAGTCTCCAGTGTCGCAATCCCTGACAATTTTCACTATTGCCTAATTCGTTAGGGATTACTACGTCACGTTGTGTTGACTTTTGTTCTTCTTGTTCAATATTTTTCCTCGTAATGACATGATTTTTATTTTTCATACTTATATACCCTTTCTTATTTGTTACTACTAAATGTGTTTAGGATCACGTCACCCTGAACAGCACGAGCGAAAGCGAAGTGCGTGATTCAGGGTCTATCCATTTGATTTGTTATTTAATCAACATTGATAGATTCTGAATAGCAAGAAAATTTAGTGCTCATCCTTCACACAAATTTTCTAAGCTTTCAGAATGACATAAAAAATGTAACAAACTTATTTCCTTGTCCATTTTTCCTTATTCCCTTAAAAAATTTCTTCATAAGCATTATCCTCTAACTTTAAGTTTTTTATACTAAAAATTTTTGCCTTTTATATTCTCCTGTATACCAGTAGTCATAAAGCATTTAGTCATGTTAGTAGACATAGTGTCTACGACAGATTGAGTTTATTGTATCACAATAACAATTATGAGTAAAGATATCTGCAAAATATTTGGCAAAAGACTATATCAAATAAGAACTCAAAAAGGTTTATCCCAAGAAGATTTGGGGTTTGAGGTTGGACTTGATAAATCTACTATTGGAAAATACGAATTGGCTAAACGATGTATCAACATTCGCCAAGCAAAAATGATTGCAGACGCTTTAGGTGTAAAATTGGCAGATTTGCTTGAATAAATTATTCCACCATTCACAATATAAGCAATGTGCAAACCTCTTATAAATTCAAAAATCGTAGTGCAATACTTAATTATTAAGAATTGTAAATTTACTATTACAAAATTAGCAATTTTTCAAATTCAGAATACTTTATATAAATATATAAAGCTCTCTCTTCTTATTTAAACGGATAGGCCTTGGTAACAAAAAACAAGGTCTTTTTTTTATGCTTATGCGATATAAAATAACAAATTGATTAAAAAATCAGCAACAAGCATATAAATTGTTGAAAGAATTGCAGCCTGAGTAGTTGAAGTTCCGACTTCTTTAGCTCCACCTCTAGTTTGATAACCCTTTGTGGCACAAACCAAAGCTATCAAAGCTCCAAAAATACAAGCTTTTAGCAAACTTATATAAATATCTTTTGTTGCCATCCAAGACCAAGCAGAAGCCATATATCTTGCAGGGTGAAGGTTAATTGTCTCCAATGATACAAACATACCACCCAAAATTCCAACAAATTCAGCAATCAAAACAACCATAGGAACCGTGATTGCTGAAGCTAAAATTCTTGGAGTAAAATAATATCCGACAGGATTAATCTTTAAGGTTTTTATCGCATCAACTTGAGATGTAACTTGCATATTGGCAATTTCAGCAGAAATCGCCGTACCGGCTCTTGCTCCTATTGCCAAAGCAACAAACCCAGGAGCAATCTCTCTAATCATAACAACAGCAATTGTTCCGCCAATATAAGCTTCAGCACCTGTTAAAAGAAATTCTTTTGATACCTGAATTGCAATAACAGCGGCAGAAATAAAAGCAATAACCAAAGAAATAGGCAAAGAGTCATAACTTATTGTAGCAGCCTGTGAAACAATTGTTCTAAATCTCACATTTCCACCAAAAATATATTTTATACATTCTATCAAATTTTGAACGCATAAACCTAAAAATTTAATCAAATCCTTACCCTTTCTCTTATGCACTATATTGTAACATAAAAGGAAGAACTTTAAACATTACTTATATTTTCTTACAAGTTTTTGAAAATAATCAGCATCTTCTTTTGCCTTTTGAGCACAAGCGATTCCAAAATTATTTGTTTCTCTAGTTGCTCTTACTTTATCTAAATCACAATATTCATCACCCTGATACCTGGTTCCGTTATCACCCATTGTCCGCAAAATACCGTCCTGAAAATGGAATGTAAAAACATCAAAACCTTCCATATTTGGAGGATTTTTTATTCCATTCAAATCTACAGTTACAAAAATATAAGGATTTGCAGTTCTTACAGTATTTTCAAACATTAAAAGTGTCCCGTCTTGCAACAAAATCGCTCCATCATCCAAAAACCAATTTGATATTCCCTTGTACAAATTATTGTCTCGAGTTTGAACATTTGGGCATAATGGACTATTTGCAGCAGACCCATGGCAAAGAGAAGCTCCTGATAAATATCTAGCAAAAACTCTATAAAATTCAGTTGGATTATAAGAATTTGGATCTAGAGAAACATCATCCGCTTCCATTTGCTTAAAAACTTGTTGGACAGTTGAATAAGATTTCAAAAACTGAGATCTAAGTCTTTGTGCCTTGTAGTTATTTATAAGCCCCGGAATAGTCAACGCCGCCACAACTCCGATGATGCCAAGGGTGATGAGGGTCTCAGCTAAAGTGAAGGCTATTTCCTTTTTCTCTATTCCCTTAAAAAAATTTTTCATATTTATTCCTTTCTTATTTGTTACTACTAAATTGGATTAGGGTCACGTCACCCTGAACAGCACGAGCGAAAGCGAAGTGCGTGATTCAGGGTCTATCCATTTGATTTGTTATTTAATCAACATTGATAGATTCTGAATAGCAAGAAAATTAAGTGCTCAAACTTCCTTACAAATTTTCTAAGCTTTCAGAATGACATAAATAAGTAATTTTCTTCATACTTATTCCTTTCTAATACTTTATAAACATGACATTATAATATATTATAATATAAATTATATCTTATTATAATTTATTTATCAATATATGATTGATAAGATACTACTATGTTGGATAGTATTTTTCTAAAGGAATTTGGGGTAAGACTAAAACTTTTTCGCATAAAACAAGATTTAACCCAAGCACAACTTGGCGAAATGATTAATATTTCAGAACACAGAATTAGCCAAATTGAAAACGGAAAATGCAATATTACTCTAAAAACCGTTAATAAAATTTCTAATGCATTAAATATTCAAGTTGTTAAATTTTTTCTATTTGAATAAAAAAAATCCTGCTAAAAGGAGTAATAGCAGGATTATAGTTCAGTAAAAGAGACATCAATAATATTATGATGCCTTTTTTATTTTCGTCAATTTTATTTTTTCAATTAAAAAGGGAAAGGCGGCAGAGCAAGCTCTGCCGCCTTTTATTTATATAATGCAGAAAATGTCATTATATTAATCTTTTTTCTTCAATGTTGGGAATGCAATTACATCACGGATTGAAGGAGAGTTGGTCAATAACATAATAAGTCTATCAATACCAACACCTAAACCGCCCATTGGAGGAACACCGTGTTCTAAAGCACAGATGTAATCTTCATCAATAGGCATTGCTTCTTCATCACCAGCTGCTTTTGCTGCCATTTGAGCTTCAAATCTGGCTCTTTGGTCAATTGGGTCTGTCAATTCAGAGAATGCGTTACTAATTTCCCATCCGTTAACACGAGTTTCAAAACGTTCAGTCAATCTTTGGTTATCTCTATGAACTTTTGCAAGTGGAGATATATCTCTTGGGTAGTCGTAAATGTGGATTGGTTGAATTAGTGACGGTTCGATTTTTTCTTCAAATACACGTTCAATAACTTGTCCCCATTTATCACAATCATCAGCATCTACGTGAACTGATTTTGCAGCTTCTTTAGCTTCTTCAACAGTTTCAATTTTGTTGAAATCAATTCCTGTAGCTTCTTCTACTGCACCTAACATAGTTTTTCTATCCCAAGGTGGAGTTAAATCGATTTCATTATCGCCATATTGGATTTTTGTTGTTCCAAGAACTTCTTTTGCTACATAAGCAACTAAGTTTTCAGTCAATGTCATCATATCATTGTAATCAACATAAGCTTGATACAATTCCATCATTGTAAATTCAGGGTTGTGACGAGTGTCAATACCTTCGTTACGGAATGAACGGTTGATTTCAAAGATTTTTTCACTTACGCCACCAACCATCAAACGTTTCAAATAAAGTTCAGGAGCTATTCTCAAATACATATCCATATCAAGAGTATTGTGATGAGTGATGAATGGTCTGGCGTTAGCACCTCCTGCTTGCGGGTGAAGCATTGGAGTTTCAACTTCCATAAAACCTAAACCGGTCAAATATTCTCTAACTTTTTGGATAATTAAACTTCTTTTCTTGAATGTTTGTCTTACATCATCATTGACAATCATATCAACATATCTTTGACGATATTTTGTTTCAACATCAGTCAAGCCGTGGAATTTTTCCGGCAAAGGCAATAATGATTTTGATAAGATTTCCAAAGATTTAGCTTTAATTGTTAATTCTCCACGTGGAGTTCTTCTAACTGAACCGTAAAAACCTACAATATCACCAATATCAATAGTTTTTAAAGTTTTCAAATCTTCTTCAGACAAATTTTCTTTGTGTGAAAATATTTGAATTTTTCCTGAAGCATCAACTAAGTCAATAAACATGCCTGAGTTACGGTTTGCCATAACACGACCTGCCACGTGATAGCAATCTTCGGTTTCTTCACCTGTTGGTAAATCTTTATATTTGTCTTGCAAATCTTGAGCCATAATGTCTTTATCGTATCCGTACGGATATGGATTAAGTCCTCTTTCTCTCAAGTTTTCCATTTTTTGAATTCTAACGTTACGAATTTGGCATTGAGAAGAGCCTGATTCTTGTTTTTTTTCTTGTTGTTTAGTCATATTTTGTATCCTTATATATTTTAACTAAATTCCGCATTTTAATTATATCACGAAAAGTCATTTTATGTGATATAATCGTTTTATGATGAATTGGAGAAAGTTTTTAGGGTATTTTTGTTTAATATTAATTTCTGTTAGTATGTTATACCCGTTTTTCGCAATGATTAATCTTTCTTTAGTCCCGAATGGTGAAATTTTTAATCAGGGTGGAAAATTAATTTATTCACCAATAACTTTAAAAAATTATGTTAATGTATTTGATAAAATTCCACTGTGGAAATATTTTGTGAACAGTTTGTTTGTAGCACTTGTAACAACTTTTGGACAAGTCATAATATCAGCTCTTGCCGGGTATGCTTTTGCAAGACTGAAATTCAAAGGTCGTGATTTTTTATTTTTAATAATTCTAATCACAATGCTTGTTCCGCCACAAGTAAATATAATTCCGCTATTCTTTTTAATGAGGCAATTTCACTGGATAAATACTTATCAAGCCTTAATTTTACCTGCATTGTTCGGAGGGTTTGGAATATTTATGATGAGGCAATATTTTTTAGGATTGCCGAAAGATTTGGAAGAATCAGCTAAAATTGATGGTTGTAATATCTTTTCTACATTTTTCAAAATCGCACTACCACTTGCAATCCCTGTAGTTTCAACCCTTGCAATATTTACATTTGTGACAAGTTGGAACAGTTTTATGTGGCCATTGATTGTCACAAATACTGAATCTATGAGAACTTTGCCTGTTGGGTTAGCAATTTTTAAAGGAAGTTTTAGAGAGGTTACATTGTGGGGTGATTTGCTGGCATGTTCTGTGATTTGTACAATTCCTATAATTGTAGTATTCCTTTGGGGTAAAAAATATTTTATAAATGATATATTGCAAGGTGGAGTTAAAGAGTAAAGAAAGGCTATAAAAAGAATGTTTTTTTTATCTATATTTGTAGCAACAGCATTTGTAGTAGCAATATTGGGCATAAATATCAAAGCAATTTCTCAGTTTTTTAAAAAGATGGATGCTCGAAAAATAAAAATTGATGAACAAAATCGACAGGTTGTAATTGGAGATTCTTATTACCGATTTTCTGATATAATTGGAGTTTCAGTTATTGAAGATGCAGAACAACTTTCAACATTGGAACGTTGTTTTTCTCGAACCAATTGTAGCAACTATTATGCCAGTATTCTCTTTGATTTGAAAAATGGTTCAAAGGTTTCATATAACACAGTTAACAAAGTACAAATATATAAAATTCTTAAAAAACTAAAACCTTATGTTAAGTTACAAGATAACCCTGATTATTATAAAGTTTCATTCTTTGATATGGATGCCGGTTCTGCTTTCGGAATAGCACTGATAATAATTGTAGTTGCAGTTCGATTATTAATATATCTTATTAATAATCATCACTAAATTATATCATTTCTTTACGGTTGCAATAAATTTTACCGCCTCATTTGACGGAATGGCAAAACCAATACCAATATTTGAGATATTATGATCAGGATTATAAATTGATTGACTAATTCCGATAACTTCGCCTGTTGTGTTTAGTAGTGGCCCACCGGAGCATCCGGGATTGATTGCAGCATCTGTCTGAAATCTGTTTTTAACATAATCAATTCTAGAAATTATCCCTTGAGTCAGGGTATTTGAAAAGCCAAACGGATTACCAATAGTCAAAACTCTTTGACCTACTTTAACCTCTTCTGAATCTGCAAAAGATACTGTGCTTAGAGGCTTTTTAGGCTGGATTTTAATTAGTGCCAAATCTTTATTCTTCCCCATTTGAGCAACAAATTTTGCCCGATAAGTCTGCCCATTATACGTTGTTACATCAATTGTAGTTGCTTTATCTATAACATGTGACCCAGTTAAAATTAATCCGTCAGGGCTGACAACACAACCCGTTCCTGCTGACACTCCATCTGGAACTTGGGCATCAATTGACACAATCGCAGGACTGATTTTTTCATAGACAGTAATATTTACTTGTTCGTCCGGAGCATAAGTCACATTTGCAAAAGCACATCCGCAATTTAACAAACAAATTGAAATCATAATTAATAAATATCTTCTCATTTAGCACCTCTATTGTATAAATTATTTGAATAAATTTAGCCTAAATATATTCTCTTAAATGTGTTTTTCGGGTTAGTTCTTGAAAATATTAAAATATTAATGTATAATTCAGAAGACAATAAGTCCACAGATTTTAATTAAGGAGAAAAATATGGCAAGAATTGATTCATTTAGACACGCATTAGAAGAAAAACGTGCAGTTAAAGTTATCGCAGGTATTGATAATTTTGATATTGAAAATATTAAAAAAGTTGTATCTTCTGCAGAAAAAGCACACGCAACAGCAGTTGATATTTGTGCAAGAGAAGATATTATCAGAGAAGTTCGTTCAATGACTGATTTACCTATCTTTGTATCATCAGTAGTTCCTTCTGAACTTGCTAAAGCTGTTGAACTTGGTGCTGACGCTATTGAACTTGGAAATTTTGATGTTCTTTACAAAAAAGGAACTTCATTCTCAGCTAGAGAAGTTTTAGATTTGGCTAGAGAAACAAAAGAAATGTTAAATGGACAAGATGTATTCTTCTGCGTTACTATCCCAGGTGAAATTTCTACAGCAGATCAAATCGAGTTAGCTATGAAATTAGAAGCTATGGGTATTGATTTAGTTCAAACTGAAGGTCACTATACATCAGAAGTTGAAATGTCAGGTGCTAGAGCATTGATTGACAGAGCTCAATTAACAATCTCTAACACAATTGAACTTTCAAGAAACATTGAAATGCCAATTATGACAGCAACCGGTATCAACCCAACAACAGCTCCATTTGCATTTGCTGCAGGTGCTAGTGCCATCGGTTGTGGTTCTTGCGTAAACAAATTATCTTCAGATTTAGCTATGGTTGCTACAATTTCTTCTCTTGTTGAAATTGCTAACAAAAACGCAGTTAAAGTTGCTGAATTAGTTTAGTTTTAAGCAATATATAAATTTTTGGAGCCCATTGTAAATACAATGGGCTCCATTTTTATTAATCAGGAATATATTCAAAAATATCTTGGATTTTGCAATCCAAAGCATAACAAAGTTTGTTAATGGTTTCGAGTTCTATCGTTTTTGTTTTGTTGTGGTAAATTCTAAAAACTGCAACATGGCTAAGTCCTGCAAGCCTAGCAAGTTCAGCCATATTTATTCTTCTCACGCCCATCATTATAGATAATTTGTTTTTAATCATACAAAAAGTTTAACATTTGATTTCAAGGCTTGATTAATATTATATACATGTATAATAATATTATATAAGTATTTAATATTATTGTAATAGAGATTAATATTGGAGGGTATAAAAATGAAAAAGGATTTTAAGGCAATAAGGGAACAAGGAAATAAGTTCGTTACAGAAAATATTATGCATGTCATTACGAGAACGAACCGAGCAGAGTGCGGAGCTGTCTGCCAAAACGATAGGCTGTCCGCAGGACATATTTGGCAGACACGGAGTCACGTTTATGGCGAGGTGAACTGTCAGGCAAAAACACAGCGTGACGTAGTAATCCCAAACAAATTAAGCAATGGCGAAAGTTGCAAGGGATTGCGACACTGGAAACTACTGTCTAATCTGAAAAACAATTTCTCAAAACCCATTCGCAATGACATGGGGCGTCATACTGAGGACAATAGTCCGAAGTATCTACAAACACTTGAATGTAGATTCTTCGCTTACGCTCAGAATGACGCTAAAGATAAAACTGTAACGAACTTATTCCCTTATTTCCCTATTTCCTTGTCCCTTAAAAAGAAAGTCGCTTTCACATTAGCAGAAGGTGCTACGCACGTAGATTTGCCACTAACAAAGGTGAAATTTGCATTTACATTGGCGGAGGTATTAATCACCCTTGGCATAATCGGAATAGTAGCGGCGATGACTATTCCAAATTTGATGTCGGAACACAGAAAACGAGTTACTGTCACAAAATTAAAGAAAAGTATTTCTATTGTAAATCAAGCTTACCGCTTGTCTATTGCAGATCAGGGACAACCGCAAATTGATGACGCTCTAACAATGGATTTGGAAGATTATTTCAAAAAATATTGGGCTCCTTATATAAAATATTCAACATACTGCAGAACGTATGACATTTGCGGATATTCTAGCAAATTACCATTCAAAACTCTTGCCGGCAATAATTGGACATACCAGTTAACTCCTGATGCTAATTTCACATTTGAGACTAACGATGCAATGGTTTATTCAATTCAGCTTCGAGGTTATTGTTCAAAACCAAAATGTGAATATGTAAATGGGATATATGGAACGAACGGAAACATGAACGTTTTAATAGACATAAATGGGTCAAAAGGACCAAATATTTTAGGAAAAGATGTATTTTATTTAAGTGGCTCATTGATTGATGTTATTGGAATTCAACCTGCAGGATATTCTTATTCAACAGATGTCATTAACGAAAATTGTTCAAAAGAAGGGCAAGGATGTTACTGTGCAGAAATGATTAAACGTGCAGGATGGGAAATTGAAAAAAATTATCCTTGGAAATAACAATAAAAAAAATTCTGATGCAGAACAAAAATAAGCCCAAAGAGGAAAATCTCTGGGCTTATTTCTTTTTTTACTTGAAATACTAAACTTGTCTTTCAGCTTTGACTTTGTTCATTATTTCGTCAAATTCCTTTTCATCAATTGTTTCTTTATCAAGTAACTCTCTTGAAATTGACTCTAACATATCTCTATTTTCTGTTAATAAGCGTTTTGCAAGTTCATAACGTTCATCAACAATTCGTTTGATTTCTTCATCAATTTCAAATGCAACTTGTTCTGAGTAATCTCTTTGATGTCCAAAATCTCTACCCATGAATACGTTTTCTTGATTTTTGCCATAAGCCATAGGACCAAGTTTTTCTGACATCCCCCAAGCTGTAACCATTTTTCTTGCAATATCAGTTACATTGATTAAATCTTGAGAAGCACCAGTGCTTACCTCTTCTTTTCCGTAAACAATTTCTTCTGCTGCACGACCGCCGAGAGAAACTGCAATTTTTGCCAACAATTTAGCTTTACTTACATGAACACTTTCATCTTTTGGTCTTGTCCAAGTAACACCGAGAGCCATTCCTCGAGGAATAATTGAAACTTTGTGAAGTTCATTAGCATCCGGCAACAACTTGTCAATCAATGCGTGACCAACTTCGTGGTATGAAGTTAATTCTTTATCTTTATCTGTTAGAACTTTGCTACGCTTTTCAACCCCTGCAATAACTCTATCAATTGAACAATCAACATCATCCATTGTAATTTTTTCTTCACCCTTACGAGCCGCAAGAAGAGCTGATTCATTCAACAAGTTTTGCAAATCTGCACCGGTAAACCCTGGAGTTCTTTTAGCTAGAACTTTCAAATCAACATCTTTATCTAATTTTTTATTCTTAGCGTGAACTTCTAAAATTTGTTCTCTACCTTTAACATCCGGAGCATTGATATAAATTTGTCTATCAAATCTACCAGGCCTTAAAAGAGCATTATCCAAAATATCAGGTCTGTTTGTTGCAGCTATTACAATAATATTTGTATTAACATCGAAACCGTCCATTTCAACAAGCAATTGGTTAAGAGTTTGTTCTCTTTCATCGTGTCCGCCACCAAGACCTGCACCTCTTTGACGACCAACAGCATCAATTTCATCAATAAATATAATACAAGGTTGGTGTTTTTTGGCTTGTTCAAACAAATCTCTAACACGACTTGCACCAACACCGACAAACATTTCAACAAAATCAGATCCTGAAATTGAGAAGAAAGGAACACTAGCTTCCCCTGCAACAGCTTTTGCCATCAAGGTTTTACCTGTTCCCGGAGGGCCGACAAGTAGAACACCTTTAGGTATTTTAGCTCCCAATTTCATATATTTTTCACCGTTTTTCAAAAAGTCAACGATTTCTTCAAGTTCTTTTTTCTCTTCATCAATTCCGGCAACATCTTTAAATGTGGTTTTAACTTTTGAATCTAAAAGCATTTTAGCTTTACTTTTTCCAAAAGACATTGCTTGAGAACCGCCTGCTTGAATTGCTTTTATCATCAAGCCAAGAGAAACAACTGCAAATAAAATTATTACAAAAGTCCCGATATTTCCTGCAAGTTGGTTGGTTTCAGGAGCTTTTTTTACTGTTATATCCGCATCAGAAGTATTCAATTTATCCATTAACTCTTGATCATTTGCAGGAATTTGCACTTTATATTGGAATAATGGAGCTTGAACATTTTTCGGATTTTGAGATAAAAATGGTGATACAGTATTTTTATCTTGTTTTCCTGCTTGCGGAGCCGGTTGTTCTTTAGGTATTGCGATTACCATATCATCATATTTTTCGATTTTGGTAAACTCTTTATTTTGCAATTTTTGTAAAAAGTTTGTGTATGAAATTTCTGACGTGCTTGTTGAAGGTCCGGTCATAAAAATTGTTGAAATGAATACCAAAACAACAATTGCTAAAATTACATACATACCCATTGATTGACTTTTATTCATTTAAAATAACCTTTCAAAATATTAAACTCTCGTGACCTAATTATAACCTAAACAGTTGAAAAAGGGAATATTTAACATTACAAAATAAAAAATCCTCCCTGAATCGAAAGGATTTTTATTTGTTTTGGAATAATGTTATTATACTAATTTTATATATTGTTCAATTTCTTCATCTGTATTCATTTCGGTTGTTGCAACAAGAATTTTGTGTTCATCAAGTTTTATTCCACCCAAAATGTTACTTTGTTTTAGTTTCTTGAGAAATGCGTCCGAATTTTCTACTTCAAGTGTAAATTCATTGAAGAAATTTTTGTTGAGGATTTTGTAGCCTTTTTCTTGTAATTTTTGAGCAAGTGTGTGGGCATTTTTAGCGGATAAATATCCTGCTTGTTTAAACCCTTTTTCGCCCATTACAGATAGGTACAAAGTTGCACAAAGTCCGACAAGAGCCTGATTTGAACAAATATTACTTGTTGCTTTTTCTCTTTTAATATGTTGTTCTCGTGTTTGGATTGTCAAACAGAATGCTTGTTTTCCGTCTTTATCAACAGTTCTGCCGGCAAGTCGACCGGGAAGTTGACGCATAAATTTTTCTCGACATGCAATAAAACCTGCACTTGGACCTCCAAAATTCATAGGAATACCAAGAGTTTGAATATCTCCAACTACAATATCTGCACCATATTCTGATGGAGGTTTTAAAATTGACAAAGTTGAAGGATCACAACATACAACAGATAAGCAATCAACCTTTTGTACTTCAAGGATTTCCCCAAAATAGTTTGGAGTTTGAACAAGAGTGCAAGCATAATCTTTTGTATCTTGTGGAATTTCATCAACCCAATCAACTTCGATGTTTTGTGGTCGGGTATAAGTTTCAATAACTTTTTTATATTCAGGGTTAAGTGAATTTAATACACAAACCTTGTATTTTTTAGAAATTCTGCAAGCCATCAAAATGCTTTCTGCACATGCTGTCCCCGCATCATAAACCGTTGCATTAGAAATGTCCATGCCAGTCAATCTGCAAATCATTGTCTGAAATTCATACATAACCTGCAAAGTACCTTGTGAAATTTCAGGTTGGTACGGAGTGTAAGCTGTATTAAATTCAAATCGACTTCCAACTTGATTTATGCATGCCGGAACGAATTTGTTATAAATTCCTCCCCCTAAAAATGATATGTAGTCAGAGTTGTTTTCTTTTGCAAGTTTTTTGACTATTCTTTGAGTTTCCATTTCGCTCAAGCCTTCCGGAAGATCAAGTGACGTCATTCTGACGTCCTGCGGAATTTGTTTGAACAAATCTTCAACTTTTTCAATTCCTATCTCTTTACACATTTGTTGTGTAGTTTCTTCGTTGTGTACTAAAAAATTCTTCATTATTATTCCAATTCTTCTTTATAATCTGCGTATGACATCAAATCTTTGAATTCATCTTCTTTAGCTTCAGATTCAACTTTAACAAGCCATCCGCCTTCATAACAATCTTCGTTAAGTTTTTCCGGAGCATCAACAAGTTCGCTATTAACTTCTACGATTTTTCCTGAAATCGGCATGTAAATTTCTGAAGCAGCTTTTACGGATTCGATATTTGCAAATGTATCGCCCTTACTGAATTCATCCCCAACTTCCGGCAATTCCAAAAATACAATATCGCCAAGCTGTTCGATTGCGTAATCAGTCAACCCTATAACAAATTTATTATCTTGTTTTAATATATACTCATGTGATTTAGAACATAACATTTCTTCTTTAAAACCCATTTTATTTTCTCCTTTTCATAACTTTTTATAATTATTATACTTTATTTCTTTTTTGAATAAAAGGTCGTTTCACGATTTTTGCATCATGAAGTTTTTCTCTAATCATAACTTGAACAGTTTCCCCTGTGCAAATTTCTTTCAAGTTTTTTACATACCCAAGAGCGATATTTTTGCCTGTGCTAGGGGAAACACAACCGCTTGTAATATGTCCGACTTTCTCATTATTATAATAAATATCATAACCATGACGAGCAATATTTCTATCTAACATTTCAAGTCCGACAAGTTTTTTAGAAACTCCGTTAGCGATTTGGCTCATGATTATTTCTTTGCCATTGTAATTAGCTTGTTTGTCTTTTGGAACAGACCAAGATAAACCTGCTTCAATCGGAGTAGTGTTTTCATCTAAATCATTTCCGTACAAATGAAGTGCTGCTTCAAGTCTTAGGGTATCTCTTGCTCCAAGTCCGATTGGTTTTATTCCGAATTCTTGCCCTTCTTCTAAGATTTTATCCCATAAAAATTCAGAATATTCATTTTCAACCAAAAGTTCAAACCCGTCCTCTCCTGTGTATCCGGTACGAGAAGCCAAAAGCTTTATCCCCTCAATAATGGCAGGTTTGATTGTAAATGATTTTTGATTTTGGATGTTATAACCCATTTTTCTAACTAAATCAATTGCTCTTGGACCTTGAACCGCTAAAAGAGAATAATTATGAGATTGGTTATCTATTTTTACATTCATCCCTCTTTTATTTCTGACAAGCCAATTTAAATCTTCATCAATTCTTGAAGCATTACAAATTACTAAGTAATATTCAATTCCAAGTTTATAAATAATTAAATCATCAATAAGCCCACCATTTTTGTTTGGAAGTTGGCAATAAACGGCTTTTTCATAATCAAGTTTTTCAATATCTTGTGGTACAACTTTATTTAAAAAAGCTGTTGCATCTTTTCCTGATACAAAAACTTCTCCCATGTGAGAAACATCAAACAAGCCAACGGCATTTCTAACCGTTTTATGCTCTTCAATGATTGATGAATATTGAACAGGCATGTGCCATCCTGCAAAATCAACCATTTTAGCTCCAAGTGCAACGTGTTTATCATGTAAATATGTTTCTTTAACCATAAAATATCCCCCTAAACTATATTACAATTGTCTGTATAATTGGTAAAATTGTCAATAATATATGTAGATAAGTAAATAACAAGTTTATGGAAAATTTCATTAAGAAATAATTAAAAAACTCAAAAATTTATCCATTTTATATTATCATTATTATAGGAGATTTTAATATGAAATATAAAGATTATTATGAAACGTTGGGAGTAAAAAGAGATTCAACGGAAGCAGAAATAAAATCTGCATACAGAAAATTAGCAAGAAAATATCACCCTGATGTAAATAAAACGAAAGAAGCGGAAGAAAAATTTAAAGAAATAAACGAAGCTTATGAAGTTTTGGGTGATAAACAAAAACGACAAAGATATGATAGCTTGGGTGCTAATTGGCAAGGCGGTGCTGATTATACTCCACCTCCGGGATTTGAACAATTCAACTTTGGCAGCGGACAAGGCGGAGCCTATCAACAATTTAATTTCAATGGACAAGATATGGGAGGCTTCTCTGATTTCTTTAGTTCATTGTTTGGTGATATGATGGGCGGAGCTTCAGGAAGTTCAAGAGACCGTTCAGGATTTTCGGGCTTTGATTTTGGAGATTTAGGTGCTCAACAAGCTTATACAAGAAGAGGAGGTTCAGGTCAAAGAACTTCTTCAAGAGCAAAAGCCCCAAAATCAGAAGATTTAGATATTACTAAAAATCTTACTGTAACAGCTAAGGACTTGTTTTCAGATGAACCAATAACCGTAAAATTTAATGATATGAGAAAATGTACTCAATGCCCTCCAAATGGTGGGTATTGTTCCGCTTGCGGTGGTACAGGCATTATAAATGAAACAAAATCAATAAAAGTTCGTCTTCCAAAAGAAATAAAAGAAGGACAAAAAGTTCGACTTAAAGGGGAAGGGAAAGTTGATGCTTACGGACAAAAAGGTGACTTGTACCTTATTGTAACGCCTAAAGACTCAACCTACGAAATTAAAGGTTCAGATTTAACAAAAGATGTCGAAATTACTCCTCCGGAAGCTGTTTTGGGTTGCAAAAAAGATATTGAAACCTTGCATGGAACAATAGGAATTAAAATTCCGCCAATGACATCAAGCGGAAAAATGCTAAGACTTAAAAACTTAGGACTTCCGAAAAAAGCCGGAGGTTACGGAAATTTAAACGCTAGAATAAAAATCGTTCTACCTGCAAAATTAACCCAAAAACAAATAGATTTGTATAAACAACTTTTAGGTTGATAAGTTTTTAGGGATTTAAGAAGGGGCGACTTGATAAAATCAAGTCGCCCCTTCGCTTTTTATTTAATTATTTTCTATCAAATCGAATTTATAACCAAGAATTTCGAATATTAATAATGCCTCATTAAATTTTACTCTATCATTTTCCAATTTTGCACGAAGATTAAACCTTGTATATTGTTTGCCTGACAAATCAGACATCCTTCGAGCCAATTCTGCAATAGTAATTTTATTACGAAAAAGAAGGAGTCTTATAACTTCGTTTAAATCTGTTTTTGAATCAATGTCTATATTAATACCCATAAATTGATTTTATAGGATTTTCTTTATAATTGACACTTTGTAGAATTAATGTTATCTTGTGAACATATAATTAACAATATAACATTTGCAGTAGGAAATATTACACATTATGAAGTTTGAAAATTATGAAAGGAATAAGGATGAAAAAAAATTTTAAGGGAATAAGGGAAAAGGAACAAGGAAATAAGTTCATTACAGAAGATATTACACGTCATCCTGAGGGCGATAGCCCGAAGGATCTACAAACACAAAATCATGTCATTACGAGAACGAACCGAGCAGAGTGCGGAGCTGTCTGCCAAAACGATAGGCTGTCCGCAGGACATATTTGGCAGACACGGAGTCACGTTTATGGCGAGGTGAGGTGTCAGACAGAAACACAGAGTGACGTAGTAATCCCTAACGAATTAGGCAATGGCGAAACTTGTCAGGGATTGCGACACTGGAGATTGTTGTCTAACTTGAAAAATAACTTCTCAAAACCCGTTCGCAATGACATGAAGAATAAAACCGTAACGAACTTATTCCCTTATTTCCCTATTTCCTTGTCCCTTAAAAAAAAGTTAAGGAGATTCCGGATCAAGTCCGGAATGACATTTATTAAACAACCGGCTTTCACATTGGCGGAGGTATTAATCACCCTTGGCATAATCGGAGTTGTCGCAGCGATGACAATCCCAACACTTATTACAAACTACCAAAAGAAACAGACGGTCACAAAATTACAAAAAGCAATTTCTATTGTAAATCAAGCTTACCGACTTGCTTATGATGATGTAGGAGAATTATCAATCAATGACGCCTTTTTAATTAGCGGAAAAGATTATTTTGACAAATACTGGGCTCCTTATATCAAAGTTTTAACATACTGTGACACTCCCCAAAAATGTGGATATAAAGACAACAACTTTTATAGATATCCGGGAACAATAAGTGGATATAATGTCGTGACGACAGAAAGAAATGGAATAACTTTCTTCACTGCCGATGGCTTTTTATATAATGTTAGAGTTGCAGAAGGCGAAGAAACTAAATCCGGAAAAATTTTTGTTGATATAAATGGTTCAACAAAACCGAATGTTTTTGGAATAGATGTTTTTCTTTTGAATAGAAAAGTTGAAGATGAAAAAGGTGGAGTTGTTGTTCCTTTATGTTCAGATAAGACAACGGAGGAAGTCAAAGGAAACTGTACTACAACAGGCCTGAGAACCTGTTGTGCCGAAATGATTAAACGTGCAGGTTGGAAAATTGAAAAAGATTATCCTTGGAAATAAATATATAAGCCAATAATAAAATATTATTGGCTTTCTTTATTATTAAAATCTATTCACCTTTAACAACAAGTTGAAGAGCATTAACTACATCTTTATCCCACTTTGTATCAGTTTCGGAATTCATTATTTCTAATGCTTTATCTGCGTCCATTGCTTTTCTAAACGGCCTGTCTGATGTCATTGCAGAATATGCGTCCGCTACTGCAATAATTCTGGAACCAAGCGGGATTGATTGTCCTTTTAGCCCTTCCGGAGCCCCTGAACCATCTATCCTTTCAGTTTGATATGTGATATATGGAACAACTTCTGATAGGAAATTTATATTCATCAAAAGATTAACACCAACATTGATGTGGTTTTTGATTTTTTGAAGCTCAACAGGAGACAATTTACCGTTTGTTGCAAAGATTTTTTCCGGAAGTGTTATTTTCCCGATATTTTGCAACAATCCTGCGTAATAAATCAAATCTGTTGTTTTTTCATTTAAACCTAATTTTTTGCAAATTCCTCGAGCAAGTTTTGCGGTATTTCTTGAATGAGAAACAGTGTATTGACCTTTTTTATCAACTGCATTAGCAAGTGCTTCTACAAAATTCTGTTGATAATCGCACAAATCTCCAATAAGTGCTGTTAATTCTGCTCTTTGTTGTTTCAATTCAATTTCAGAAGTTGCAGAATTTGAAATCAATTGGTTTGTATTTTCAACTTCATTTTGTAGCGTAATTGTTGTTCCAAGCAAGTTTGCAATACTCAAAACTAAATCCAAGAAATCTTCATCAAGTTCTTTTGATTTTTTCAACTCAATAACACCAACCGGCATAACAGAACTTCTCATTGGTATGCAAGTAATATTTTCTTTTTGAATTATTTCGTGATGCATCAATTCTTCAATATTTAAATTCGCTTCTGATTCATCTGTACCGGAATTCCCAACCAAAGCCAATTTTGAATAATTTTTTACAAGATAAATTTTACATTCTTCAACTTCAAGCATTTGAACTATAGATTTTGCAATAGATGTGTAGATTGCCTGTTCTTCATTAGTTGAAAAATTGAGAACGCATAGAGTGTTTTTTGAAGAATATATGTCAATCAATTCTTTTAATTGATTTTGCAGACGTTCTTTTTTGTTAGCTTTTGAACTTATTTTCTTAGCTAAATCTTCAGAAATTAAATTTTCAGAAATAAAATCTCCAAGGTTTAGTGCAAACATTTCTTCAATCGGATCTTCGCCAACCAAATAATCTGATTGCCCAAAAAGTGAAACTCCTACCTGCTTTTTCTCTTCTTTATCCATAATTTATCCTTTTTAAGTACATGTTTTCTATTTACATATACGGCACAAATTTGAAAAACTTTAATAACAATTAAAAAAATTCATACTAAAGTATGGTTTTTATCAAACTAAAGGCTGTGTTATAGTTAAGAAATATTACAATCAACTTTAACCCTATAACGAATTTTATAAGGACAGATGAATATTTATATAATAAAAAGGTAAAAAAGACTAATAACCAATAGCCCAATCAAATTTATTAGAAGCAGTTTTGGTTGGAGTAGCAATTGTTTTTTGAGCATTTCTTGCAGTTACTTCAATTACTTTATCTGCTTTTTGCAACAAATTATACTCTCCAATTTTGTTATCAACATTGTTGAATGATTTATATCTGTCCAAATCAGCTTGTAAATCTTGATTTTCATTATTTAGTCTAACAATTTCATTATCTAGAGTGTTCAATTTTGCTTCATAAATCATTGAAACATAATAGCTGAAAAACGTTATCAAAATAGTAACCATTAAACAACAGCAAAGAGATTTATTAATTTTTCTCGTAACCATTTCTCGAATAGTCATTGGTTTTACTTGATAAAAAGAACCTTCAACAACAGAAGCAGAAGATGTTGTCAACATAGAATTATCCACGTAATCATTCTTACCGAATAATAGTTCTTGTTTTTCAATTGTTACTCTAGCTGTATTCAAATTTATTCCCCTACCAATAAACTACTTTATTTCCTGATACACCTTGCAATTCTTAATTTTGCACTTCTTGAAGGTGGATTTTCTTTAATTTCCTCTTCTGATGCCATAATTGGTTTTTTATTTACCAATTCAATAACCGGAGGCGGACAATTACATACCATTTGATTTCTTTCGCAGTGACAGCGAGTTGAATAGTATTTGAAAGTTTGCTTCACTAACCTATCTTCAAGAGAGTGGAAACTTATCACACTAATTATAGCACCAAAGTCCAATAAATCCAATACATCATTTAAAGTGTTTTTAACATTTTGTAACTCATGATTTACTTCAATCCTGATAGCCTGAAACACCCTTGTAGCCGGATGAATATGACTTTTTACCTTGGGAGTACAACCAACAATAAGGTCAGCTAATTCAGTTGTGGTCTCAAGTTTTTTAAGTTTTCTTTGCTCTACAATTTTTTTTGCAATTCTTTTTGAAAATCGTTCTTCGCCATATTCTGAGAAGATTTTCACCAAATCGTCTTCGCTGTAATTATTCACAACATCATAAGCCGAAAAATCAGAATCCATATTAAATCGCATATCTAATGGAGCCTCTTTAGAAAACGAAAAACCTCTCTCCTGCTTTGTTAATTGGTGATATGAGGCACCTAAATCAAACAAAACTCCACCGGTAATTTTTTCAATTCCAAGATTTTTTAAAACTTGCTTAATATTTGTATATGAACTTTTTACAATTGTTAAATTTTTGTAATCTTTTAACCTTTCACTAGCCGCATCAATAGCATCCTGATCAATATCAAAAGCGATTAATTTCCCGTTTGGAGAAATTCTTTTTAAAATCAACTCGCTATGTCCGCCTCCGCCAAGGGTGCAATCAACATAAATTTTTCCGTCTTGACAATTTAGAGCATCAACGGCTTCATTTTTCATAACGGTGTAGTGAGTAAATTCTTTCATAGGTTTATACTAACATAAAAATGTGATAAACATTTTCTTTTAATAAAATCTTTGCATACGAAAAAAGACACTCTTCACGAGTATCTCTTTTTATACTATTCTATTTTTAATTGTTTCTACAATATGAAACCTTCAAGTCCTTGTTCATCGAAAATATCTACAAACTGATCATAAGTTAAAGATTTTTCGGTGCCAGACTCGTCAATAATTTTGATGACTTTTTCAATATCTTTATCATTAACATTTGAAGGCTTTGAAATAATCATGTAGTTATTGGAGTCATTTTCAGGATTTTTTCCCTGTTCCAAAATTGAACTATCATTAAATCTAAATTCCATATTGCTGCCTCTTGGTTGTACCGCACCTTATATATCGGAGTTTTTAATGATAATCTTTAATTTTCCAAGAAATAATGTTACAAAAATTAATAAAGCACTTAGTATAAATTCATTACATATTTAATTTTGCAATTTTAAAACCAAATATTTCTTCGATATTTATATTATTCAAAACATCTGCAATAAGCATTTCCGGTGTCAAATCTCTAAGATCAGCGTAATGAGGAAGTGTGCCAAGAAGCTTGGCATCAGTATATTCTGTTATAAATTGCGGGAAATATTTTTCTTCAATATACAAAGAATTTTTATCATAGTCATTTATGATAACGCCAAGCAAGTTTAATTTTTGAGTATTTATATAATTTATTCCCATTAAGGCATCTTCTATTGTTGATTTTCTTGGGTTCAAAACAAGAACCAACGGAAGCCCTAACATTTTTACTATATCAACTTCTGTATTTTTTTCATCAACTGGAGAAGCTATACTATTAGAACCCTCAACAATATGGCATTCTGTCATTTGGATATTTGATTGATAGTCATTATAAATTTTTTGCAAATCAATTTTTGTACTTGATTCATAAGCAGCGGCAATTGGAGTAAACGGACTTTTAAACAAATAAGAGCAAGATGTTTTGATATTTGAATCGAAATTATTCACAGCACTCAAATCTGTAGAACAAAGTTTTTTATCATTTTCAATTGCAGATGTTTCTATTGGCTTGTAAACACTTGTTGAATAAGAAAGACTCTGCATTGTGCCAGCAATTCCTGCAGTTACAATTGTTTTTCCTGTTTGTTTATTGAGTCCTGAAACAAATATATTAAGCATACCTAAATATTATCACGAGCCATTGTTTATTGCAAAATACACCTCTTTAAGGCGTTTTTTAGTAATATGAGTATATAATTGAGTTGTTGATACATCACTGTGTCCTAAAAGCTCTTGAACAACCCTCAAATCTGCTCCATTTTCTAATAAATGCGTTGCAAAACTGTGCCTCAAAGTGTGGGGAGAAATATGTTTATGAATTTTTTCACCCTGCTTTCTTATAAAAGTATAAACGTCTTGACGGGTTAATTTCTTTCCGTCTTCTTTTATAAACAAATCTTTTGAGGATGCCAAATTATACTTTGCAACAATTGTATCTCTAAATTTTAAATATTTTTTCAACACTGATTGAGCTTTTTTGCCAAAAGGAACAATTCTTTCTTTCGAACCCTTGCCAAAACATTCAATATATTTTGAATTAACATCAATATTATTAAGTTTTAAATTTACAAGTTCTGAAACTCTTAACCCGCAATCATACAAAAGTTCAACAATCAAACTTTCTTCTCTATTCAAATCAGAATTAAAAATCTCGGTTATTTCCTCCAGTGTCAAAACTTTTGGAAGTCTTTTAGGAAGTTTTGGTTGTTCGAGTGTAAGTGTCGGATCAGTTTTGGTATATTCATTAGCACACAACCATTTGAAAAATCCTCTTAAAGATGCGATTTTCCGAACAACGCTTCTCGGAGTATAATTCTGTTCTCTCAAATCTAAAATGAAAGAATTCAAATGACTTCTTTTGATATCAGAAATATCATTTGCACCTTTAGTTTTACAAAAATCCAAAAATTCGGACAAATCTCTACGATAGGCTTCAATAGTATTTTGTGCAAGCCCTTTTTCTATTTCAATATATTCCAAATATTCAGACAAATATTGAACATCCATAAACCTGATTATACTCTTTTTTCTTGAATTTTCAATCTATAGAGAATTTGCAAGCCTAAACAAATAATCTTCTTTTGCTCCACATTTTATGCCCATAGGAATAAAGTTTTCTTTAAACCTTTCAACAGCATATCTGTCTGTCATGCCTGAAATGTAATCAGATACAACACGCACGATTTTATCCTCAGGGCACATAGGTTTTAGCATATCAACATAAAGATAGAAAAGCTCCTTGATTACCCTTCTAGCCTTTTTTTCTTCCATTTTGGCAGGAGAATCAATATACACGTTTTCAAACATCCAATCTCTAAGTTTGGTTGTATACCCCCAAGCCTCTTCACTCATCGAAATCTCAGACTTGCCGATTGAATTATTTACAACTTCGGTTATCATTCTATTTAATCTTTTACTTTGATTTGATGAAAAATATTCAATGCAATCTTTCGGTAAATCACTCTCTGCAATTACACCGGCTCTAATAGAATCTTCAATATCATGATTTATATAAGCAATCTTATCTGCCAATTGAACAACTTTTCCTTCAGGAGTTAAAGGTTTATAGCCCCAAGTATGCGTTAAAATCCCGTCAATTGTTTCTTTACATAAATTTAAATGCTCCAACACTTCAACAACTCTGACACTTTGTATATTATGATGAAAACCTCCGGGAACCAATTCATTCAAAACACCTTCACCACAATGTCCAAAAGGAGTGTGCCCTAAGTCGTGTCCCAAAGAAATTGCTTCAACCAAATCTTCATTTAAATCCAATGCTCTTGCTATTGTTCTTCCAATTTGAGAAACTTCAAGAGTATGAGTCAAACGAGTCCGGAAATGATCATCAAATGGAGATAAAAATACTTGTGTTTTATGTTTCAATCTTCTAAATGCTTTAGAATGAAGAATTCTATCTCTATCTCGTTGAAAATCTGTTCTCAAATCCGATTGAGGTTCATCTATTTTTCGTCCTGCCGAATTTACGGACTTTGTTGCTATATCACTTAAATAATTAAGTTCTCTTTTTTCTAATTTTTCTCTTATGGTTAATGTTGTCATAATTCTCCCCTTATAAGGGAATTTTATCAAAAAATTAAAACTTAACTATCCTGTTTTTAGTGGATATTAAGCATTTTGAGTAGAAGTGACATTTAGTTTTGAAACTTCTTCATTATTATTTGTTTTTTGTTGAGTAGCAACAACATTATCAACCTTTTTTCTTTGCTCTAAATATTTCTTTAGCATTGAATCAGCAAAACTACCGATTTTGTTAAGGATTAAACCGGAAATACTTGCAATAAGCATTGATTTTGTTCCGGCACATAACTTGGCGTTACAATACAAAGAAACACCGATACCAAATACTGCAGGAATACCGTATTTCAAAGAAATAGAAACTCTTTCTTCATTATTATCTGATTTTCCTAATTGGTATCCTAAAGTAGCAAGAGATCCAACAAGAGTCAAAACATCTGTCGGAGCACCACCTGTTGTCAAATCTCTAACTTTACTCATAAAATCATCAGTTTCTGTATTGATAGATTTGTCCAGATATTTAACACTTTTTTTGTAAGCTCCTTGAACTCGTTCAAAATCTTCAGGAGACAAAATTCTTTTATAAATATCTAAAATATTTTCAACCTTGCCTTGTTTAAACCCTAAAACAGTTGAACGTAAATCTTCAATTCCTTCAAGTAATGATTTTGAAGATTTTTCATCTATGGAAGAATCTTTAAGTATAGAAATTCTAAGTTTATCTAATTCTGTAGAAATTTTAGAACTTAACTCTTGAGTATTTTGTCCTGCAGTTGTAAATAATTTCAAATCTTTTTTTAGAGTATTTAACTTGCTAAGTTTATCTTTGTCTTTATATCCGACAAATTGAGTAAGTTTCATTACTTTGTCATCGGATTCCTTCACCATATCAGCAAGAGAGTAGGACAATTTCTTTCTGAAACCAAATACATCTTTATGAATTAGCTCTTTTTCTTTTGAGATTACAGAATCAGCAATAAAGAAATTTAAGGTATCTGTAGACCAAAATCTCTTTAAATTATCAAAACAATCATTCAATGAAGCTACAACTTTTTTAATTTTTAAATATCTTCCATTGAGTGCACCTTTACCGAAATGCAAATTATACTCTTGAGCCAAATCACCATTCATTTGCTTAATTTGCATCAACCACTGAGCTTTTGTTCGTTTAATACCATTAATTGTCACTGTTTCATAAGAATTACCTGAAAAAATTTTCTTTTCTAATTGGTTGCAAAGAAGTTCTCTTTCAGTAAATTGTCCAACAGTTTTTTTATAAGAATTTACAACGGATTGACGCCCAATTTTTTCAAACATTCGAGTAATTCCGTCATGAATTTTTTTACCAAAAGAAAGTTTTTTGGTGAAGTATTTCAATCCAAAATTGCTATACATTATCTTTTTAAACAACATATCTTTAAATGTTGTAAAATTATTAACCGCATCAAATCTATGTTGAAGTCCATCTAGTTTTGATACCATATCAGCATAAACTTTTTCGGTAAAACCGCTTTCATAATTATTTAACTTTGCGTTTTGAACTTTTGCATCTAAGTAATTTCTGAATTTTTTGAAATTTTTATTAATCCCTTTCGGACCACCTTTCAATAAAAAGAATAGCCCGGCTGCAGTTAAAATAGTCGCACCGGCAATAGATAAACCTATCAATTTCGGATTTTTAGTCGCTCTAGCTTCTTCCGGCGTCATCAAAGTTATTTTATTTTCATCTTTATTTTTTTTCTTTTTTATATCAGTAGAATTTGACAACCAATAGTCATTTGGAGATTTTTTTGCAGTAATATCACCAAATACACTATTTTTTGATTCGATTGTCGGAATAGAATTAATCATAATACACTAGCCTACTCTTATATAAAGTAGTAAAACCAAGATAAATTGCTATTTTTCCAATTCTCATTTAAGTTATGTTACGAAAAAAGCTCACTATCAATAACTTTTGCAACTTCGAGTGCTGAATTTTTATTTGACAACAACTCTCGAACATCTCCAAGTTCTTTAATTGTTTTTTCTCTTTTTTCAGGATTATACAACAACTCTTCGATTTCATAAGTTATATTTAGAGGAGTAACCTTATCCTGAATAATTTCAGGCACAATTGATTTGTCCGCAATAATATTTGGCAATGAAACTCTTTTTATACATCTTACTAGCAAATAAATCCAATAGAATAATTTTGGTCCTCGATATGCAATTATCATAGGTGTTTTGTATAAACAAGCTTCAAGAGCAACAGTTCCTGATGCCAAAATCAAAGCATCAGATACACTTAACAATGCCTGATTTTCGCCTTTTATAACTTTTATATTAAAATCGCCCAAATATTTTTTATAAACTTCATCTGAAATATTTGGAGCCTGTGACATGCAAAACTGTAAATCAGGATGTCTAGTTCTCAAACGTTCAACAGATTCTTTGAATACATCCATAAGTTCTTTCAATTCAAATGTTCGTGACCCTGGAAAAACAGATACCAATCGTTTATCCAAATCAAAACCATGAGTTCTGAAAAAATCCCTCTTTGGAGCAGGTGGCGGCAATTGTGCAACCAACGGATGTCCGCAATAATGTGCATCTATTCCATACTGAGCATACAAAGGTTTTTCAAACGGAAAAATGCACAAAACTTTGTCAACAAATTTTTTGATAAGTTTAATTCTATACTTTCTGCTTGCCCAAACTTGTGGCGGAATATAATAGAATACTTTTATCCCTGCATTATGCAAAAATCCTGCAATAGTTAAATTAAAGGCACCATAATCAATCAATAAAACTAAATCAGGTTTATATTCATTTTTCAAATAATCGACAACAGATTTACCCAACTTAAAATGGTCTATCAAGATTTTAGGAGATATACCCATTGCAGACATCTTATCTTGATTAGCAAAAAGTTTAACACCTTCTGCTTCTAAATTAGCTCCACCAATACCTTCTATTTCAATTTCAGAATCAAGAGCTTTTAATTCTCTCACAACCTTTGAAGCGTGAATGTCACCTGAATATTCACCTGTTATAATAAATAATCTTTTCATCTACACTGCCATTATTACAATATTATGTTCATCTGCATATTTAACAACTTTTTCTTGATCAACAATGATTGTTTCATTAGCCTCTACCGCAATCAAAGAAGCATGTTTACATCTCATAGTTCTCAAAGTTTTCATCCCAATAGCCGGAATATCAAATCTCTTATCTTGTTTTGGTTTTGCAACCTTAACAATAACTGCACCTTTTTTAGCCAATTTAGCACCACGCTTGATACAAACATCCGTTCCTTCAATTGCTTCAACCGCCATAATCATTTTGTCTTTAATTACAACTGATTGACCAACATCAAGCTTACCCATTTCTTTTGCCAACCAAAAACCATAGTTAACATCTTCCATTTGTTCTTTTGTCGGTTTATGTTTGCCAAGAACGCCTGCAGGAATCATCAAATTTTTAATAAAAATAGTTTGATCTAAAACTTCAACTCCAATTTTTGCAAGTTCTTCAACTATCATAAGCATAACTTTATCATCGTTCAATCTTGAAGCTTCTTTGATTAAATCAATGGCTCTTTTATCAAATTTGTGTAGTTGTAACAAAACTTTTTTATGAACTTTTCCCAAAAAAGTCAACTGTTTAATCTGCTCATCTTTTAAAATAGCTTCAATTTTATTAACTTCTCCAGGGTGACAACTATAAACTTTTGAACAATATTTTTTCAAATCTCTAACATTATCATTTGCTAAAGAAATACAAACAACGTCAAAACCATTTTCTTTTGCATACTGAGCCATTCTAACAGGCAAAATTCCGTCACCTGCTATCAAACCTTGTTTATTTTCTAATGTTATTGTCATTATAAATTTTCCTCTTTTACTTTTGTCTTAATAAATAAATCTTTTCAACTTCCTCTTTAGGTAATATTTTAGCACCTCCAAGAAGTTTTGCACCTATTAATGTTTTTGCATAATTTTCACACAAATCTAAATTCAAAAAAGCTTGCTTTACATCTTTTGCCCCGATTATAATCCCATGATTTTTCATTAGAACTACATCATAATCAGAAAAATATTTTGAAGTATTTTTTACCAATTCATCAGTTCCCGGAAGTGCATATTCAGCCAACGGAATTTTGCCAAAGCAATAAATCAACTCAGGCGAAATATCTTCATCCATTTCAACTCCTGCAGAAGCAAAAGCCGTCAAATACGGACTGTGAACATGGAATATTGAATTAAATTCTGGACGTTTTTTATAAAATTCGACATGGAGCATTTTCTCACTTGACGGTTTCATTCCTTCGATTAAATTACCGTCAAAATCAATTACTGCAAAATCATCCAGAGTTAAATATCCATTAGCAGACCCGCTTGTGGTAATTACGACCTTATCTTCAACCCTAGCAGAAATATTACCTGAAATTCCCGGAGTGTAGTTTTTTTCTCCGGCAAGTTTTCCATATTCAATTAATTCCTTTTTAATATCTTCAAACATAATTATTGAATACTTTCTTTATCAGGATCCTCTATTTCTATAACTTGAGCATACTGTAATACTGCAGGTTTAGCAGCAGCACTATTTTTAGATTTTTTACTTGATGCTTGAACTTCATTTTGCTTACTTGTTGCAGGAGCGAAAGCTAATTTTCTATCTTCTTCATCTTTTTTAGGATTTTTCCCCAATCGTTCAGGATTTTTTATCTCTAATTTTTGATAGTTTACGGTTGTACCTTTAGTATCAAATGCAACGTTAAAACCAAAATAAGTAGTTTGTCTTACAAAGTCATAACCCAAACTAATCTTACAGTCATCAGGGCCTAAAGCAACAATAAATCTGTTTTCTTGGAACATTTTTCCGTTTGGAGCATCATCAGACAAATTGATATTTCCTGACCAACCAACAGAAAGATATTTATTAATTCTAAACGCTTCTGTTAAATATACACTCTGATGCCCATATCTATATCGGTCATATCTGGGTAGAGGAGACTCATCTGAATAACCCGCAATAAAATATCCTAAATCCTGCATCCAATTTTTGTATTGAACGTGAACCCTTGGTCCAAACCTACCAATAAACTGAGTATCACCGGTACCATACAACGCTGCAGATCCTTGCATTGCTAAACTAAAATCAAAAGCCATACGTTTTTCTTCATTTGTATAGCTATAAATTCCTTGTCTTAATTCAGCCATATAACGGGTTCTGGTTGTAGAAATACCATTTGAATTGATTTTTTCACCATAGAAGTTTCTATCATTATCTTCGGCTAAACCAAAACCAAATCTGTGTCTGAATTCCAAATCCATACCTTGAGCTAAGAAGTTTTTATTAACAAATTTTTTATCATAATAAACTTCTGCCATATATTTAGGCATTCTTGCTCCTAAAAACCATTCATCAATATATGAATTTGCGGCATATTGCAAGAATAAGTTATCATCTAATCTTTGAATACCTCTCATAAAGAAGATTTCATTAGCAGATCCATACCCTAATTCAGTTGAATTGTAAGTGTTATGATATTTTAAAGCTCCACCAAATCCAAACTTATGGTTGTAGTTTAAAAATGGTATAACTTTAACAACTGAGCCTGCCGGCCCCCCAAATACAAATCCAGGCCCTACATACATACCTAATTTTCTACGGGAACCAAATTCCGGATAATTAGCTTCGAAATAATCCCTGTCTTTATTTGTATAAGCCGTCAAGCTAGGCCATTTGAATAAATATTTGTCTTTATGATAAACTTTTATCTCTTTAGCTTTGATAACATCATGATTTTTTCTTGCATCAATGTATAAATTTTTGATATCAAATCTTAAATTATTCCCCTCAGGATTACCAAAGAATAATGATTTTGCATCATCATCAACAATCATGTTCTGAAATCTTGGCCCAATCATCCTTGAAGCTAGACGATATACTTGAGATTCATCAGAATGGAAATTACCTTCATGCAATATTAATAATCCATCTTTCTGAATAGCTTTTTGGGCATCTGCAACCATGGCATCTGTTTTGGATTCCATATTGTCCATAACCAGGGTTTCTTCGTTCATATCAACTTCAAGATAATCCCCTTTAGTTGGCATACCGTCTTTATAAACAATTACATGCCCGATAGCTTTCAAAACATTAGATGTTTCGTTATACGTCATTTTGTCAGCTATTATTTTTATATTTTGTGGAGGCAAATTCAAAACAGGACGGCCTGTTGCAACCATATCACCTGTTTCTTCATCAAAGTTTACATATTCAGCATCCAACATCAATTGTTTTTCAGTAACTTGTTCGTTAACACCTCCGGTTAATGACATTGTTTCTTCCGGAATATCAAATTCTGATTGGGTTTCAGATTGAATAGTATTTGATAACTCGCTTTCAGAATTTAGTTCAGAGTCTGAAGTTTGTTTCTCAACCTTTTTCTTTTTTTGCCAAAATCTAACCTTTTTTTCGGACGGGAATTTTGAATTATCATCTGCTACAGTTTCTTCATCTTTACCATTTCCAACAAGTTTATTATTTATTTTCAAACGCATTTGTTTGAAAAATGGCATATTATCAGGGTCAATTTCTTTATAAGATCTTCCATTATCTTCAAACGAGTAATCATTATAACCTGAATAGGTTCCATCTTCATTTGGAAGTAAGTCGGTCAATGAAGAACGGAAAACAGGATTAGTTACATTCATAACAGGAGACATTTCCAATTCATCCGCAAAAACAGAAGAGTTGGAAAATGTAAATATTAAAAGTGCTGCTATTAAATATCTTTTCAATTTTAACATCCTTAATTATCTACTAAATGTAACCTAATGGATTTGTCGGTTTACCATTAACTCTGACCTCAAAGTGACAGTGAGGGCCTGTACTATATCCGGTTGAACCTTCTCTACCAACCGTTTGACCTTTTTTAACATTTTGTCCGCTACTTACATTAATCGCAGACATGTGACCGTAAAGAGTTGTAATAGGTTTTCCATTAACAACCCCATGGTCTAAAATTACAACTTTTCCATAACCGCCATACCATCCGGCATAGATTACACGACCGTCATTTGAGGCATGTATTGCACCTCCGTTTGGTCCTGCAATATCAATACCTGAGTGGAAAATTCTGCTCTTAAATATCGGGTGAGTTCTATATCCAAATGGAGAAGTTATTGGCCCATGGATAGGATATATAAAACCTGTTGATGAAACTCTTACAGGAGTTGAACTTGAATGAGAAGCTCTTCTTGTCATTTGTTCAATCATACTTTGAATACTGGCAGATTGCCTTGCGAGTTCTCTTTCTGTTCTTTCGTAATAACTTTTATCTTTTTGCAAGCGTTCAATCATATTTTTATTCTCAGCAATTGAACTTTGAATAGAAGCTCTTTGATTATTAATATCTCTAATTGAAGCCTCAACCATTCGTCTTTGAGCTTCAACCTGAGCTTTTAGCATTGCAATTTCATTTGCTTTAGCTTTTACAGCCTGCATTCTTTTATAATCATCTTTAATTACAATCTTTTCATAATAGAACGTATCCATCAATGAATTAACATCTCTAGCAGACATAATAAGTTCAAACATACCTGTTCTTTGATGTTTATAAACCTGACGAATTCGAGACTTCATAGCAGCATCAATTGCTCTAAACTCAGCAACTGCATTATTTAATTGAGTTTCCATTGATGATAAATTTGAAACTAACGCATTATAGCGAACAGTCGTAGCTTGCAACTCCTGATGAGCCTGCTCTAATTTTTGTTGGTTATTACTCAACTTATTTTTTTCTGTACGCAACTTCAAATCAGTTTGACGTTTTTTCTGTTGAATATAATATCTCTTATTATTTGTTTGTTTTAATTTTTGTTTTAAAGTCGGAGCAGCCGACACAGACTGAAGAACTCCCGAAAATCCCAAAGTTCCAACTATAATCAAAGATATAAATATATTTTTATATAAGTTCTTTATTTTCATTTTTAATTATTTTACAAGTAAAGGTAGCATCATAAGACCAACAGTCCAAGCAACAAATGTAACTGCAATTATACCGATAATAATCTTCTGATGTTTTCTGAAAAATTCCATAATTTCTCCCCTTATATATTTGATATTTTACTATCAAAAAAAACTTTGTGCAAGAATTTGAAACATATTTTTACGTATCGAATTTTACAATTTTGAAAAATGAACTTTTTTAGATTAAAATCGTTATATAAGTATAGAGGTTAAATATTATGGACAAAAAATGTACTAAATATGAAGCTTTATTTACTTTCAGAAGCGAAGAAGAGTTAGAAGAACATCTTCAAAACTGTCCTGAATGTCGAGCAGAACATGAGAAAATGCAAAAAGTGTCAGATCTTTTGAAAGAAGTTAGACCATATTATAGAGAAAAACGTAAAACTTTGGCAAAAGTAAAAGTTGCTTGTGCTCTATTTATGCTTATGGTTAGCGGAACTACTCTTGGGGTAATCAATTTAAACACAGATGTATCTGATACCCTAAAATATGGAACAACTTTAAGTTCTGAAGATTTGGGACTACCTGTTGATTCTTATGGGCTTATTTCGGTAGAATAGATGGATTTTAATAAAGTTATACAAACCAACAAACAAAATATTAAAAATATTATACGCCTTATCACCAAAGAAGATAATGAAGATTTGGAACAAGAGGTATATGTTAAAATTTGGAAAAACTCTGAAAAATACAAAGAACAAGGTTCTGTCAAAAGTTGGATTTCAACAATCACAAGAAACACCTCTCTTGATTATTTGAAATCTTCATACAGAAAAGTTTTTTTCAACATCAACATCCGATGATTTAGTATTAACAAATATCAAAGACAAAAAATCCACTCCAGAAAATAAAGTTGTTAGTATTGAAAGACAAAAAAGAATTGTGGATGCGATAAACAAATTAAAACCAAAATTCAAAGAAGTAATAATGTTATGTGAAATAAATGGATATTCTTACGAAGAATGTGCAAAAAAGCTTAAATGTCCTGTTGGGACAGTAAAATCAAGAATTTACAACGCTAAAAAAGAATTAGCACAAAAACTTGAAGATTTAATGTAAAAATATGAGGAAAAATAAGATGAAAAAAACAATATCATTGTTATTAATGTCAACCTGTCTAATTATGACTAGCGGAACAGCCGTAATGGCAAATCCTGATACGACTCCCCCAAATTCAATGATGATTCAACGCCAGTCAAAAGAACAAATGCGGAAACAATTTGAACAAAGACTAAATTTAACTGATAAACAAAAAGCAAAAGCAAAAGCAATTCACCAACAAGGACGAGAAGAAATGCGTCCGATTATGATGAAAATTGAAGTTAAGCGACAAGAAATTGACACAGTTAAACTTACCAAAATGACTGAAAGAGCACAAAAAGAACGTATTGACCAAATAAATGCAGAAATTAAAGAGCTTGAAAAACAAGCTCAAGAAATTAGAAAGAAAAATTCACAAGAATTTGAAAGCATTTTAAATAAAAAACAAAAAGCAGAACTTGAAAAAATGAAAGCAGAAGGTCGTGCAAGATTTGAGCAAAATCACCCACCTCGCCCACCTTTTGCAGGTTTAGGAACTCCGGGATTTTTGATGTCAAAACCGCTATTCCCACCACAACCTCCAATAGACTTTTTTAATAAATAAGTTTTTTATTAATTCTGGGGATGGGAAATAAATTAAGCAATTGCAAACATTGTTAGGGATTGCGACACTGGGGATTGTCGTCTAAGCTGAAAAATACCTTCCCAAACCCGTTCGCAATGACATGAAAGAAATATAGGTTGGGCTTTCTAGCCAAGCAAAACTACAAATCAAATGTATAGCTACCGCTCGCGTGGCTCAGAATGACGCCAATCCTAATTATTCATTTGATTTTTGCGGGCTTCTTCTTCTTTGACAAATTTACAAAGTTCTTCAAGTCTATTATCTTCCATCGCATCTATCAAATCCTGAATATCGCTGAATTTCTTCAGTGCAAAACCTGTTTCAGCAAGGAGAACACAGTCATTACAAAGTCTGTAATCGCCATATTGAATTGAACCTGCTAGACATTTATTTTGCCCACAACAATCACAATCAAAATATTCATTTTCTAAATCAGGATTTTCTTCCAAATCATCAAGTACCATTTGGTTTGCGACTTGTTGCATTTCTTCAATTATTTCTTCATTTGTCTTTTGCATGTCAAAATTTCTCCAAAATTATTTAATAAGGTTCAACATTTCTTCTACAGCTTTATCCAGACCTACAAACAAGGCTCTTGAAATAATACTGTGACCAATGTTCAACTCGTACAAATCTTCTATTTGTTTCATTCTGTAAACGTTTTCATAATTCAAACCATGACCTGCATTAACTTTTAAACCAAGGGCATGAGCCAATCTTGAAGCTTCACGCAACTTTTCGAATTCTTCCGTTTCATCAGGAGTTCCAAAAGCCAAAGAATATTGACCGGTATGAAGTTCGATAAACTGGGCACCTGTTTTAGCTGCAGCATAAACTTGTTCTTTTGAAGGATCAATAAACAAGCTTACCAAAATACCTGCATCTAACAATGGTTGAACAAATTTAGTAATTTTAGTTAACCTGCTGGCTACATCCAAACCGCCTTCTGTTGTAACTTCTTGTCTTTTTTCAGGAACTAAACAAACAGAATGAGGTTTTATATCTAGTGCAATTTTTTGCATTTCATCTGTTACAGCCATTTCTAAATTTAGACTTGTTTTCAAAACTTTGATTAAAGTTTTAACATCTTTATCTTTAATATGCCGTCTATCTTCTCTCAAGTGAGTTGTAATTGAAGTTGCACCATGTTGTTCACAAATCTCTGCAGCCAAAATCGGATCAGGATTAACCCCTCCTCGAGCGTTTCTTAATGTTGCAACATGGTCAATATTTACACCTAAAAGCATATTTATTCCTTTCTAAAATTTCATTTTGTTAATTTTTAATAAAGCCGTGTAAGATGGCAAAATAGTAATTCTTTCTTCTATATTATCAGATTTTGCAGCTAATGCAATAGCAGATTTTATATCTTCTTCTACAATAATTTTTTCTTGCGGAATTCCTGCATATTTTAGTCTAAGAGCCATATCTTTTGCTCTTATACCTGATGTTATAACAAGTTTTTGAGTATTTTTCAATTGTTCAAAATCGCTATCCCAAAGCCAAGAAATATCACGCCCGTCAGCATAATTATCATTTATTGCAATAACAATATTTGATGACAAATCAACTGTTTTTAAAACTTCACTGGCTCCTGTCGGATTTTTAATCAATTGGATTAGAGCTTTATGTCCGTTGATATCCCTTCTTTCAGCACGCCCAAAAATTGATTTATAAGTGGATACGGCATCTTTTATTGTTTGGTAATCAATACCATTTTCCATTGCACAAGCAATCGCACCCAAAACGTTATAAGCATTATAAAGCCCAACTAAATTAACTTTGAATTCATAAGTTTTGCCTTTATGCTTAACTACCAATTCAGAATAGTCTGAATAAATTTTAACAAAGCCCTTATAATCCGGTTCAGGTCTATGAAATCCGCAATCGTCACAATAATAATGTCCTTCTTGAGCAAAGAATTGTTTGCTGTATTTTAATGGTTTCCCGCAAATGCAGTTAAATACTTCAGTTGGGGCATTAGATGATGAATTATGAATATCAGAACAAAATTCAACTTCTTCAAAACCGTAAAAAACAGATTTTCTTCCTTTTGAAAAATTTGTTACTAACGGATCATCTGCATTTAGAATAAGTGTCAATTGAGAATTTTTATCAATTGCATTTTGGATAAAACTTGCAGTTGTAGAAAGTTCTCCATATCTATCCAATTGATCTCTGAATAAATTTGTAACAAGTAAATAATCGGCAGAAAAATAATCGTACAATTTTGTTAAATATGCCTCATCAGACTCAATTACAGCATAATCAAATCGTTTGAACGGTTTGACATTGAGTGCAAATACATTGGCAACCCCTGTCAGCATATTTGCCCCTTTTACATTGTGAATAACAGATTTTCCTTTTTCTTCAAATATGTGAGCAATAAGCCCTGAGGTTGTAGTTTTTCCGTTTGTTCCGGATATGGTGATTGCATTTCTTTTAATATATTTTCTACAGTGAGCCAAAAAATCAGGGCAAATCTTCAAAACCGTCATTCCGACAAAAGAAGTACCTGACGAACGGTTTAGCAACTTAATTGCTAAATATGTCAACCTTGCGATAATCAACGCACTATAAAATCTCACTCTGCTCATATAAAATAGTCCTTTAGGCGTATTCAAAAAAATATTACAATAATATATTATAGTTTTAATATAATACAAAAGTAAGAAAAATTAAAAATGATAACAATATTTTTTACAATAGTTTTTATAGCAGAATTAATTATTACAGGTTGGCTGATTTCTATTATTTTAAAAGCCGATAGAATGGTTTGTGAAGCGAATGAAAAAGTGCTGAACCTTCAACCGGCAATCAAAGAACAAATTCAAGGATTTAAGATAGCCGTAAATACCGTTCTTCTTGGAGTAGATTTCTTTGCTTCATTTTTAGAAAAGAAAAAAGAAGAGTGTTTGAATATTTGTTCAAAAAATCTTATTACAACGATATTGTTCTTTGTATTGAATAATGCAGGTCGAAAAGTTTTAGGATTTATTGACTTATTTTTGTCACTTAGAAAGTTTCTAAAATCTCATAAATAGAAGAGTTAAAACGCAGATAAATAGAGGTTTTTAAACGGAATTAACATATTTATCCTTGAAATTTTCGCAAAAATATGATAGAATTATGAAGAAATTTGAAATAAGAGGTTTACAACTATGAGTAAGAACAAAGCATTTATGTTTTCAATGGGCTTGATTGCCGGAGTAGTAGGCGGAATCGTTGCCGGTGTACTTTATGCCCCAAAATCAGGTGAAGAATCAAGAAAAGAATTAAAAGACGCAGCTTGTGATTTATACGAAAAACACGCTCCTCAAATTGCGGAAGCTAAAAAACAAGCTCTAGAGTCTGTTGATTTGATGAAATACAAATTAGAAAGACAATTCAGAAAAATTAATAATTCTGTAAAATCTAAGAAAATGCAAAAGGCAAAAGAATTAGAAGACATTGAAACAAACAACAGCGATAACGAATTTGACTATTAGACTAAAACAGTAAAGGAACATTAAAAATGAACGTTGAAGTATCTCAAGCTATACTAAATAACGGGCTAACATTCTTAGCCATTGCGACAGGAATTGTAGTTATGGTTGTTGCAGGCTTTTTGGTAAAACTATTGATGGATTTATCAACTTTAGCAAAAAATGTAAATGAGACATCAATTCTATTGAATACAGAATTAAAACCAACATTAAAAGAATTGAACGAAACAATGCATTCTATCAATTCTTTAATCCAAAGTACAGATGAAGGTGTTGGAAACGTTAAATTAGGTCTTGAAAATGCATTAGCAAAGACAAAAATGTTTTCAGAAAACATCTTCGGTGGATTTTTGAAAGGTTTTATGACTGTTTATTCATTATTTAGAAAAAGAAAATAAACATTCAGGTAATTTAATTACCAATAACCGGATTTATAATATGTAAGATTAACAAAAGGAGAATTAAATATGTCAGTATCAAGATTTTTAGCAGGTTTTGTTGTTGGTGGTGCTATTGGTGCCGTTGCAGGTATTTTATTAGCTCCAAAATCAGGTGAAGAAACTAGAAAACTTTTAGCAGATTCAGCTCAAGATGTTGCAAGAAGAGCAGATGAAACAGCTAAACAAATTCAATCAAGAGCAGATGATGCAGTTTCTGATTTACAAAAAAAAGGCGAAGAAATTAAAGAAAAACTTCAAGATTTAATCAGCAAACAAAAAGAAGCTAAAGCCGAAAAAACAGAAGAAGAAAAAGCATAGTTTTTTGAAACTTTTATAACACCAAAGACCACTCAAAGTGAGTGGTCTTTTTTAGTTCTAATTCTTATATAGTATATGTTTTCACCGACACTTGAAAAAATTTTAATAAGTTATAAAATTGATATATAAAAATAGAATTAAATAGGGAAAATATATATGACAAAAACTGAATATCTAGAAAAGGCGAAAGAAGTTTTAACATCGTCTAAGGTTATAAAAGTTATAAGCCTTGTAGCTTTTACTTTTTTGATTACAGCAATCGTAGCTTCTCAAAATTTCTTTTTCCAAACAATTATTGAAAATGGAATAAGTAAAAAAGATATTATTGCTCAAAAAACTTTAACAGTTGAAGATGTTAAAAGAACCGAACAGCATAAAAGAGAAGTAGCCCAAAAAGTTGAACCTATTTTAGTTCCGGCAGAAGATGATTTTATCAAAACAAATCTTGAAACAATTGAAAATGCTGTAATTCAAATCAGAAAAAAAACTACAACAAAAAAGGAAAAAATATCAGAACTTAACGTTTTATTTGACATTTCTGATAATCCTAAAAAAGATTTTATTATCGACTTTTTATTGAATGTTGATGACGCAAGCTTGCATGAAGCATTTGATAAAGCTTCTTTGTCTTTGGTTAATATTTTGCAAGTTGGAATTACCGAAAAAGATTACGAAAAAGATAATATAAAAGCTCTTATCCAAAACAATTTGGTAACAAATGTTTCAAAGCGTCAAATATCTATAATTACAGCCCTATTAGAACAAGTAATTGTTCCGAATCTTGTCGTTGATGATGCTGCAACAGAAATTGCTAAAATGAATGCTCAAGATGCGGTCAAACCATACAAAGTAACCTTCCAAAAAGGTGAAAAAATTGTATTTGAAGGCGAACCTGTTACAAGATTAAAACGAGATGCACTTAGAGAGGCCGGTTACAACGTTTATGAACTTAATTGGCAGGGAATTTTGTCAATTTATATATTGGTTTTACTTGTTACAGTCATTTATCTTGCATACCTCAAATTCTTTGAAAAACAATTGAGCGAACCAAGATATTTAGCACTGTCTGGCATGCTAACAGCCGTAACCTGTTCAATCGCAGTTGTTTTACCGACAGGATTTTCTCCGTATGTATTACCAATCCCTGCGGTTATTATAATTGCTGCAATATTTTTAAGCCCGAGAGTTGCATTTTTATTATCTTCTTTGATTTTGACGGTTTTGACCGTTGGAATGCAATATGATGCCCAATTTTTGATAATTTTTACTGTTTTGTCTTTAATCGGTATGATTACAGTTTCAAAAATTCGCTACACAAGAAGATTTGACCTTATTAAAGTGGGTTTTAATCTTGGTGTTGCAGGTGTATTGATTATGTTGAGTTTGTATTTCATAGATAAATGCTTGATTGATGTTAGTAACACTCTAATTCTCCGCAATTGTATTTTTATCTTTGGAAACGGATTGTTGAGTTCAATCGTAGCACTTGGAGTTTCTCCGCTATTTGAAAGCACTTTCCATATTATTACACCTTATGGACTTGCAGAACTTGGCGACCATAATCAACCTTTACTAAAACGACTTCAAATAGAAGCACCGGGAACTTATCATCACAGTTTGATGGTTTCAACATTGTGTGAAGCTGCGGCAGAAGCAATTGGGGCTAATCCTATTTTGGCAAGGGTTGGAGCATTTTACCACGATATCGGGAAACTAAAACGACCATTATTCTTTGTAGAAAATCAATCCTATTTTAGTATTGAAAACCCTCACAATTCGCTAAATCCAAGACTTAGTAAAATGGTTATTACCGCACACCCAAAAGACGGTGTTGAACTTGCTAAAGAATACGGATTGCCAAGTATAATTAATGACTTCATTCTTCAACACCATGGAGAAGGTCTTGCAAAATACTTCTATAACCAAGCCGTTCAAGAAGAAGGTATAGAAAATGTTAAGGAAGAACAATTCCGTTACACAGGTCCAAAACCTAATAGAAAAGAAACAGCAATTTTAATGCTTGCAGATGCTGTTGAATCTGCGGTTCGTGCAATGAAAGGGGCAACAAACGAAGAAATCGAAAATATTATCGACAAAATTATTGTAGAACGTTTGAATGACGGACAGCTTGCAGACAGCCCTCTTACACTCAAAGATATCAAAATTATCGCTGCAACATTCAGCAGAATTCTAAGAGGTATGCAACACAATAGAATTAAATATCAAGAAAATATAGCAGAAGAATTTGCTAAAAACAAAATTGAAATTCCTCACAAAGCACTTGATGAAGATTTAGAAAAGAAAATTAAAGAACTGGAAGAGTCTAAAAATGGAAAAACAGCTCCAAAACAAGAACAAAACGATAATAAAAAGGACTTATGATAAATTATAATTTATATATAGAAAACGAATTTCCAAACTGGAAACCGGATGAAACACAATTACTTCAACAGGTCAAAGACATATTCAACTTTTATATGAATTGTCCGGAAATTGCAGACCATTGTTGTTTAGTCGGACATGATTATGAAACTGTTGCATTTGATTTCCTATTTTGTAATGCTGAAAAAACACATGTAATAAATAGAGATTACAGAAACAAAGATTATCCTGCAGATATTATTACATTTGCGGTTTTTGCGGATTCTGACGATGATGAAAAATTTGTTTTGGATATGGAAATTAATTTAGGAGAGGTTATAATAGCATTAGACAAGATTATTGAAGAATCTGCAAAGAAACAAATTTCAAAAGATTCAGAACTCCTATTTATGATAAGCCACGGAATTTTGCATCTTTTAGGATTTGACCACCAGACAGAAGAAGAATTTAATTTTGTAGTTACGCATCAAAAGGAAGCTCTGAAAAGTATAGGAATAATTTATGACAAAATATAAAACACAAAGTTTTTCTAACACATTTAAAAATGCAAGAAAAGGCATGAGACTAACAATAAAAAGCGAAAGAAACATCCGAATTCACCTTTTTACAGCAACTCTTGTTCTCATTACAGCCTATTGCCTTCATTTTTCTATTGTTAAATTTTGTATTCTTTTAATGACAATAGCAATGGTTATTTCTGCAGAGATGTTTAATTCTGCAATAGAATTTTCCCTTGATGCAATTTTTCATAACAAATTTTCTCGAATGGTCGGGATGGCAAAAGATATCGCCGCAGGAGCCGTAATGGTAGTAACAATAATTGCCGTAATGATAGGCGTTCTTCTCTTTGCTCCTCCAATATTTCAGTTGTTTTTATAAAAATTCTTGATGGACAATTTTTTCATCATCTTGAGCCGCACGGAAGATGTAATCTACTTCCACGGATAATCTCTATTAATCTCCCAACCTGCACGTCTGATTTTTTCGGCACAACATTCACCAACACCCGTAATTGAGCAATCGTTATCTACTTCCTCATTTGATTTTTCGTAGCAATATGGTCTTATCCCGCCGCCATCAGTTTGAGTTCTTGATAAGAAAAATACATCACGCCCAAATTTGTTTGGTCCTTCTGCACCATTTAAATCTACACTGACTCTATATTCAGCTCTTTTAGAGTCATCTGAATTCCAGGTTGCAAGAAATATTGTATACAAAAATCCATCAGCAGTTATAAATGCCGTTCTTAAACTAGGTTCAACAGGATACCAACCACTTTTCCTATTATTTGCTTGTAACCAAGGTTGAACTGATTTATAGCCACATTGAGCAGCGGAACGGCAATATGTAGAAACTTTGATATATGGAGCCCAATAAGTGTTAAAGTATTCCAAAGAATTAAAATCCTTAGTTTCTTCAGCTCCAAGCTCCCCAACATCATCATAAGACAATTTGTAAGCCTGATTTAATACAGAAATCGCACGTTGAAGTTTAACTACAGTCTGCTTTTTCTGATTATTTGTAATAAGAGTTGGAATCGTCATCGCCGCTACAATTCCGATGATACCAAGGGTGATAAGAACTTCTGCCAAAGTGAAGGCTATTTCCTTTTTCTCTATTCCCTTAAAAAAATTTTTCATATTTATTCCTTTCTTATTTGTTACTACTAAATTGGATTAGGGGCACGTCACCCTGAACAGCACGAGCGAAAGCGAAGTGCGTGATTCAGGGTCTATCCATTTGATTGGTTAATAAATCAACATTGATAGATTCTGAATAGCAAGAAAATTTTGTGCTCATACTTCACACAAATTTTCTAAGCTTTCAGAATGACATAAAAAATGTAACGAACTTATTTCCGTGTTCCCTTTTCCTTATTCCCTTATTAAGATCCTGAAACTCCGCACTAAACGAATACGGCTCCGCCTTAATGCTTGAACTCGTGCTGTTCAGGATGACATGGGTATGATTTGCCTTGCGACTATTCTTTTTCATTTCTCAACTCCTACATAATAATGTGTGATATGTACACAATATCACGTGTATTATAATATGTCAATTATCTATAATAATAAAGGTAATGACTATTAAAATAGATGAAATTGATAAAAAGGTAGGAATGAATATTCGTATCGCACGAATAAAACGTGGGATATCACAAGAAGGGCTTGCGGATATCGCAGGTCTTGCACGTTCTACAATGGGGATAGTTGAACGTGGGGAACAGTCACCATCATTACAAACAATATCAAAAGTCGCCAATGCTTTAGGAATTGATATACATAAATTGTTCATCTTCGATGATTAAAAATAAAAAAATTTCGCTATCATTCTGAAACAAGTTAAGTTTTGTAGTATGTAGTCGTCATACTGAGGGCGATAGCCCGAAGTATCTAAGTACACTTGGAAGTAGATTCTTCGCTCTTCACGCTCGCATTAAACGGATATGGCTCACGCCTTTATCCTATGCTCGCGTGGCTCAGAATGACGTAATTAATAAAATCGTAAAGAACCTATTCCCTTGTTCCCTATTCCCTTCTCCATTAATAATAGAAAAGACCTTAACGAAAATCGTTCAGGTCTTTTTATCTTTTACCGAATAAGTAAATTTAATAAATCTGTTCAAGTTTTAATTGTTACTCAAAACTAATCGGAAAGTCGCTAAATTTTTAATAGACAACATTGCATGCTTGTTATGCTGCTCATCTGAGATATTAAAAATTCTGATAATTCGTTGAATTTCTGCCAAATCTTGATATGAATTAATTTTATAAACATTTTCGATTGGGTCTGACACAACTGACATTAAGGTGTTTAATTCTTGTTCTTTCATAATACCGATTATCCTCTTTCCTTTATACTCTTATATAAAGTATTTTTTTTTCTGAGAATTGCCTTTTTTGATGTTTTAATGTTAACAAAGCTTAATAATTCTTTTGGATTAGTTCTCACTAAGCAAGAAAATCAATGTTTTGGGCTAATATATCACTTTTATAATTTGGATGAGAAAGACTGTATGGTCCATTTCCATAAAATGCACGACCAAAATTATTTTCATTGTTCGAAGTTTGCACTCTTCCGTTTTCTACAGAAGAATTCCCTTCCAATCTATATAGAGCAACACTTTTAGCTGGATTAGTGTTATTAAAATCCGAAACTTTTCCTATTGGATTTGTCGTGCTTGAGCCAGTGTAAATGTATACCATAATTCCTAAATATCCCTACTACTATTATAACACATGTTAGAACTAAATTTAACCCTTAAGGATTAATTCAGGTTAAAAACCAGTTTATTAAGAAATATTACGCAAGATTTAACAAATATAGCAATTATATATACAAAAAATACTTTATATACATGTAAACACGAGGATGTGCTTATTGAGGAATAAGACAAAACTTAAGCACACACTTCACACTTCACTATTACGAGGAATGGTACAAAATTTACATTCCAAGAGCCCTTCATTTCGAAAGGCTCTTTTTTTTAGCTCCGAGCAGAGGGCGAAACGAAGTGCAGACCAGTTTATTGCGAGGAGCACACTCGCCGTACGAGGATTTTACAACTAATAACTTCAATTTTGCATTTCAAAGCAAACACTCAAAAAAAACTCTTACAAGAAAGATATCAATTTACTTAATTTGATAATTTATTGAAGCTTCAAAATCTCTCAAAAAATCAGAAGGAGTTTGACCAAAATTGTTTGCAAGTTTTTCCAAAATATTTAGCTTAATTCCCTGCTTTAGATTTTCTATACGACAAAGAATTGCACAATCAATATCAGCTTCTTGAGCAAATTTGTTCAGCGAAATCCCTAATTCTTCACGCTTGCATTTTATATATTTTCCGAGATCTTCATATTGCATTTATTGAGATTATGCAATATAATAAAAATAATATCATTGAGATTTCTCAATAGCAAATGTAAGTGGTAAATAACCCAACATTAAGATAAGAAAGGATATAACATGGGAAAAAATTTTAAGGCAATAAGGAAAAAGGAAATTGCTTTCACATTAGCCGAAGGTGCTACGCACGTAGATTTGTCACCAACAAAGGTGAAATTTGCTTTTACATTGGCGGAGGTATTAATCACCCTTGGCATAATCGGCATAGTGGCGGCGATGACAATTCCCAATCTAATAATGAATTTCAAGGCACAAAGGTTAAAATCACAATTCTTTAGAACCTATTCAATAATTCAACAAGTTTTCAAAGATATGGAAGCCGAAGGAGATTCATCTGACCCTTACACCTATCCTACAGCTACATTTTATAAAACTTTTCAAAAATATATAACCGGTTCAATTGATTGTAGAAATAAACAAGATGATACAGCTTGTTATAAATTGCGTAGTGGCACTAAAAAATATCGAACTCTAAATGGACAAATCTTTGATGATTCCGCCGGTTATTTTGATGAAGGACAGTTATTATTGCAAGATGGAACACTGCTGCTTTTTGAACAGTATAACGGTGGAGAATTTGATAGACATTCTTTTATTGCCGCAGATTTGAACGGAATAAACAACCCTCCAAATGTTTTTGGTTATGATGTATTTGTTTTTCAATTCGTAGATGGTGAAATCCTTCCGGTAGGCCATTCTAAAACAGGGGAGCGAAATCAAACTGTTAGTTGGACATATAGCCCAGAAGTTTATTGTAATGAAAATAAAGCAATTAATGCTAGCGGTTGGGCATGTGCTCAATTAGCCGTTACAGACTCCGATTATTTCAAAAAAGTTGTTAGAATGAAAATAAAAACATCAAATTAATTTTCATAACAGTTCAAAAATGTAGTTACGTCATTTGGTAAAGGATTTCCCCATCTCCCTAACCACTCAGCCATACGGCACGCAGTTTCACTCAACTTCATTCGTTGGTTCAACTAGTGTCCCTTTTTCCTTATTCCTTTAATTTTCCATACTCTACTCCTTTCTTTTTTTAATGTTGGGTGAGTGAGCCCTACATACTTTGTATAAAATGCCATTGCTTTATAAATAAATATTAAAGTAATATACCTTTATAGATAATATATTACCGTATTAGGTAATATTAATCAAGAGTTGATTTTAATTTAATATAATGAAAATATGATTAACATTAGGCTTAGAGAACTACTTTGGGAGAAAAATAAATCAGGAGTAGAGTTGCACAACGCAACCGGTATAAGCAAAGCAAAAATATCTGAAATAATTAGAGGAAAGCATACAAATATCACTCTTAGCACGGTCGAAAAGATTTGCCTGTTTTTAGATTGCAGAATTGAAGAACTTGTTAAGATCTCAAAATAATTTATTACAATAGCTCATGCACTATTACTACAACAATTTCTCCCGGTTGAAGTGTTAATGTCATTTTGCCGGATTTGCTTACCTCAGGCATTGTTGAAATTTTTATCGGCAATAAATTATATCTTTTATTGTATTTTGGGATATTCACAGAAACCTTTGCAGAATTAGAAAAATCCAAGTTTCCGACTGTAACAACCCTTTTTGTCGTATTTCCAAAGGTATAAGCAAAAACTTTTGAATTTTTAGTCTTTAGAGGTGCGAAAGAACCTTCATTAAGAATTGGTAAAAGACTTTGTTTTACATTATTTGCAAGTAGGAAATCGTTTCGCAATGCTTGATTATTCCCTCCAGGTTTTCTTGAAAAATTAAATATATCAATTTTCCCACGATGAGTAAAATACATATCATCATCGGTATTTGTTGATGGAGCCAACTTATTTCCCATTTTGTAAATATAATTATCTCCTGTTTGGAAACCGTCTACAAAATAAGAATCAATCGGCAATGTTGCATTTAGCCAAATTATCATATCACTCATTTGAGGCCCTTTTAATAATATTGGACTAACCTCATCATGAGTAGTGAAAGCACCAATTGAGGATTTTTTATCCTGAAATTTTTTCGTTGCAGACAAAGTTAGAGAAATATCTTTGTACAACTCTTTAGCGTTTTTCCAATCTTTTATATTGAAAAATGAACCATAATAACCATCAAAACCGGCATCTAAAAGTTCATTATAGGGCGTAAACACAGCTTGCGGAGAAACTGCATCGTGCCAAGATTCAGAAGATTCTGCAAGCCACAAAAATTCCGGATCCTTACTGCGAGAATAGGTAATTAATTCTTTCCAAAACGCTTTAGTTTTGCAATGGGCAACATCTGCTCTAATTCCATCAACACCCAACGACATCATATATTTAACAAAATCTTTGTATAAATTATAAACATTAGTGTCAATTTTGTCTTCGGTACCTGTTGCTAAAAGTCTTACATCTGTCCAATCCGCAGGAACTACCGGCTCACCGTTTAATGATGTAACAAAATACTCAGGATGTTGCAAATATAAATCATAAGAAGCACAAGCAGGAACATCAACAATTACACGAATTCCACGTTTGTGAGCTTCTTCAATAAACTTTTTCGCTTCATCTTCAAGAGTTAATTTAGAATTTTTGTCTTTCAAATCAGGATTTAAAGAATTAAACCCTGCAGCAGAATACAAACTTCCGGCTGTCCCAAGAGCCTTCAATTTTCCGGTAGGAGTTATCGGTAAAACGTGGATTGTGTTTATCCCAAGATTTTTGAGTTCATCAAGCCTATTTATTGCATTAATAAAAGAACCACGAACTTCGCCCAAATCCTCTTGAATAAATCCGTCACCATCCAAATCTTGCGAATTGAAATTACGAATATTTATCTCCATAATAATCGCATCATTATTTAGAAATTTAGTTCGTAAATCATTTTTCCACTCAACATTTTGAGCAAAAACACTCATTGATGTTGACAAAACTATTGCCAAAGACAATCCAAAAATCTTACCAAATAATTTCATAAACCCCTCAAATTATTCTTGAATAGGAATAATCAATTCCTGACCAATATTAATTTTGTCAAAGTTAGTCATATTGTTGGCTTTCATAACCAAATCAGCCTTTTCTTGAGACCAAGAACCGTAGTAATGTTTAATAATACTTTCTCCTGTATCACCACTTTTAACAACATATTTTTTGAATTCTTTAACGTTTCCTGTGTTAGCTACATCAGAATTTGCCGGAGTTTCAACATTTGAAGTTGTTTCATCTTCTGTTGGAACTGAAACTTGCATATTTGCAATGTTATTAGTACTATCAGCTTGTTGTTCCAGAGTTTGTTCAGGAGATTTCTTACTTGCGAATAATTTTTCTAAATTAAACATAGCTTTTTTCGGAACTTTAGTATCTGATTTAATCGCAATAGCACCAACACATACCAAAACTAATATAGTTGCAACAACACCTGACAAAAAACCACCAATAATATATGCTAATGGTGAATTGGTATTAAACTGTGTATTTTTAAAATTTTGCCATAACAAATCAATTTCTTGAGACTTATTATCGGATTCAAGAGAAGAAGCTTCAATTTCTTCAGGTCTAACGTATTCATTTGGCAAACCGTTTTGCTCCTCATCTTTTGCAAGATTTTCAATAACTTCCATTGTTTCTCTTGATAGAGTTGATCTTCTTATAGTCGAACTTTTCATTTAACACCTCACTACCCGAATCTACTACTAAATAGATACTAGCACGAAAATAGGCTATCTTCAACTAATTGTAAATTTTTAAACAAAAAGGAGGTGCAAATATATAAAATATTTACACCTCCAAAACTTTGTATTAAGTAATTCTGATTACTTGAAAAGTTCTTTGAATTTTTTACCAGCAGAGAAAGCAGGAACTGTTTTAGCAGCGATTTTCAAAGCTGCACCAGTTTGAGGGTTTCTACCAGTTCTAGCTGCTCTTTTGCGAGCTTCAAAAGTACCAAAACCAACTAATGTAACTTTTTTACCTTTAGAAACTGTTTTTTGGATTGTTTCTAATGTTGCAGCCAAAATATCAGCAGTAGCTTTTTGAGAAACTTTTGCTTTTTTAGACACTTCTTTTACTAATTCTTCTTTGTTCATTACGAACCTCCTTCTTCCTTTCCTACGGAATTGTCAACCATTGTCCGCAGTTGTGTAATCGACTAAATTATTATAGCACTTTCTTCAATACTGTCAAGGTTTTTAGAGATTTTTCTCTAAAAATTTCAAATATAGTGTATATTTAGGGGATATACCTCAAATAAAATCAAGTGCTACAAAGCTTTATGAGTTATTATTCAACTTTGCAAATTTTACGTTTTGATAGAAATATTGCAAAATCTGATACGCGTTATAACCTTGTTTTGCTAAATTATTCGCACCGTGTTGTGACATTCCGACACCATGACCGTTTTTCTTGACATCATCATCAAAAGATGGTACAGAACGAACATAAGGAATAGTTGAACCCCACGCAGATGTACTTGTCATACCACCTGCTGATGCTGAATAGTAAGCTGAGATGATTTTCATATCATGAGTCAAAACAAGTCCTGCTGTTTCATCAATAACTTTATTTGTGCGGTTAGTTTCTGCTGAAGCTCCGCCATAAGCTTGATCTTCTGTGTTATCTTTCAAATCATAGCCATATCTTGCTTGTTTTCCTAAATTTGCAAGAGCAAAACTTCTAGCTGCAATTGCTTGGGCTTTCAACGCTTCATATTCCCAACTTGCAGGCATTTCAGACGGGACAACCCCACGTAAATAATCTTCTAAATCTACGTCATTTATAACAATAAGTTTACCGTTAGAAACTTTTACCATTAATTTTCCACGGTACCATTTACCCTTTGTGCTGACATAACCTGTTGAATCTGGTCTTAGAACAATTGCATTTGTACCCAAAGTATAATAATGCCCACCGGATTTTACGGCAATTTCACCTTTATAAGGGACAAGAAAGTAACCTTTCATTGCATCCATTGTGCAAACGGTTTTATTTGTTCGAACATCAATCATTCTACCGTTTACATTTGTACCAACACCTGCTTCGTCAACTTCTGTTAACAATCCGATTTTTATTGCATAAGTCGGATTTATCATCGTTAAATTAATAATTAAAACTGCTAAAGTAATTAAAATCTTTTTCATAGTCTCTATTCTAGCACGTTACACCAAAATGTAATAAACCAAATGTATGATTTTAGTCTATTTTTGGTATATTCGAGTGTAATTCCAATAACTCCTGAACACTTTTTTTACATAATTTTTTGTTTCTTCATAAGGAATTTGTTCTACAAACTCATCCGTATCTTGATAAATCAAAGAAGATTTCCAACGAGTAACAGAACCAATTCCACCATTATAAGCGGCAATGGCAGAAACATCCTTGTTATCCAACAATTTTCTTAATGTAGAATAATAAAGATTTCCCACTCTTATGTTCAATTCAGGATTAAACAAATAACTGGTATTGAAATCTATCCCGTTTTTTTCGCCGATTTCATGGGCTGTTGTCGGCATCAATTGCATCAAACCTATTGCACCAACTCCACTTTGGGCATCTGAGTTGAAATAACTTTCTTCTCTTATTATTGACATCATTAAAGCATCGTTATTATTGTATTGTTTTGCAACAGCTTGAACTTGCCTATAATAATTTTGAGGATAAACTAAACGCCATCTCAAATCAGTTTTTGGTGGTTTAACTTCTAATTTATCCATAGCATCTCGAGCCAAAAGCATTGATGTAGAATAATTTCCTTTTTCATATTCAGCCCAACTTTTTATGAAATCATCTTTGGTAAATTTCGAAATCATATTGTAATCTTGAACAGAAATCAAACTATGCAAAATATCACCATTTTTTGGATATCTGTATGGATAAACAACAGGTTTAAAGTCTAAATCGGCTGAAATAACTGAGCTCTTTACTCCTTGCAAAATCCAAAAAGCACGATACGCGTAATACGTATCCGGATATTTATTGATAATATTTTGGAAATATTTTATATATTCTGAAGTTGTATAATATCTTTGATTAATCTTTCCTTCCCAAAACATAACCATAGGAACATTTGCAGATTTTGGAAACCTGTTTAGAAAATCTTCTCCAAGTTTTTTAGCTCCTAAATAATTTCTCTTAGCGATTTGGTCAAAAAACAAATTACTCATAGCGTTTTCTGCATAAACACTTGTCGGATAATTTGCATACAATCCGTTATAGCAATTAATTTTGTCTTTATTTGGTGCATATTTGCATTTCAAATTCCAAATATAATCTTTTCTTTCGCCTTTTGATTTTGAAAACAAGGTAGAAGCCGATTTATATGAGTTATCTCCAACTTTTATATAATTATTAATAGCCGTTTTGTAATCTTTTTCATCTACGTCTTTAGAAAACTTTTCAACCCCTGTTTCCGTTAAAAATTTTGATTTGTCGTAATTTCCTTTTGCATAATAAGTATTTGCTTGTATTGCCCAACTGTCTGCAATATTCGTTTTTGGAAAAAGTTTTTCTGCTTCGTTATATTTTCCTGCGGAATAATAAGCTCTTGAAATTAGAGCTAAATCTTTTGATTTCAAATTAGGGTTAAATTTTCGCCATGTGTTTGCGGCATTGACAGCTAATCTTCCATTTGGAGCTTTTTCCAAGTACTGCCTAAAAGAATGTTCAACCCCCATCATTTTTGCACGTGAAAAAATCTTATTTGAATATCTTATTTTTGAAGATATAATTCTTGCTTTGTAATATTCTGATGCCAATTTGTAATCTTCATCAATATTTGATTTTGAAACAGAATTAAAATATCTTTGAGCCAAATGAGGATCTGAATCAATAAGCAACTGAGCTGCTTGATATTTTGCCTCAGGGCTCAATTTGTTTGTCGGATAAAGATGAAATAATGTTTTATAGCTTTGCAATTCAGACCTTTCATCTCCCAATGCTTTAGCACACATCGCTTGTCTATATAACGCAACGGGTTTCAGTTGAGAAGTGTAACTAACTTTTGAAAACAAATAATACGAATTTGAGTAATTTTTATTTTCGTAGTCTTTTAATGCTTGCTGATATATTTGGTTTGTTTTTCCTTCAGGTTGATAAATTTTTGCAAAAAACACCCCAAGAATTAAGCAACCAAGAAAAAGCCCGATAGCTGTAAGGTTTTTATTTCTCTCTTTTAACACGAACATAACACTTTCAGTTTAGCAAACTTAAAGAAAAAAATAAATCTTTTTATAAAATATTTACATAGTCTTTTTAGTTAATATAATTAATTAAAAATATAATAAAGGAGAAAATAAAATGCCTGTATGGGAAAAAGGACTGATTGCAATAGCAATAAACTTTGTATTAATCATTGTTTTATTTAAAGTTATTGATGTTGTCGACAGAAAAGCAAGATTAAAAATTCAAACAACAGAATCCAATTCTCCTTTGTTAAGGTTTATGCCTATTATAACAAAACTACTTAAAGCATTTTTACTATTTATAGCTATTACAGGATTTTTACAAAGCCAAGGATATTCAGTTTCCTCAATTCTTGCAGGTTTCGGAATCGGTGGTATCGCCGTAGGTATGGCAGCTAAAGATGCTTTAGCTAATATTTTTGGAAGTATTGAACTTTTATCAGACCATGCCTACAAGGTTGGAGATTATGTGAAAGTAAATGGAATTGAAGGTTTTGTTGAAGATATAAATATTCGATCCACAAAAATTAGAGATTTAGACAACTTTTTAATTTCTGTTCCAAATAATTTGGCGGCAAATGCGGTAATTACAAATGTTTCAAGAGCAAAGAAAAGATTTATAAATATCACTTTTGGAATTACATATTCAACCGATAACGATAAAATCAAAAAAGCTCAAGACATACTAAAATCAATTGCCATAGCTCATAAAGAAATACATAACGAATTCACCGTTGCAATTCATGATTTGGGCGAAAGTTCAATAAATATAAGATTTAGAGGATATGTAAAATCAGGTTCTTATGAAAAATTCTTAAAAATCAGAGGCGAATTTTTAGGCGAAGTCATCAAACAATATAGAGCCGAAAATATAGATTTTGCATTCCCAACTCAATCTGTTTATATAGAAAGCGACAATTCTAAAATTGAAAATTAAGATTATTACACTTGGAAAAATCAAAGAGAAATATTTGAAAGAAGGAATTAACGAATTTTTAAAACGCTTAACTCCTTATGCTTCTGTTTCTGTTTTAGAAATCAATCCGATTGAGATTAAAGATGAAAATTTAACAGAAAAAGTTCTTCTTGAAGAAGGGGAGAAAATTCTCTCAAATATTAAACCTCTTGATTACGTCATTACAATGGAAATCCAAGGAAAACAATTTTCTAGTGTAGAATTTGCAAAGAGAATTGAAGATTTGACAAATTCCGGAACCCAAGAAATTGTATTTGTAATAGGTTCATCTTGCGGGATTGGGAAAAATGTTTCAGATAGAGCAAATTTAAAAATGAGTATGTCGAAAATGACTTTTTTACACCAATTTGCAAGGTTAATTTTGGTGGAACAAATATATAGAGCATTCAAAATTATAAAAGGTGAAACTTATCACAAATAATTTCTGTAATATTTCTTTATATGATAACAATTTTTATATTTACCTAATTTATATAAGTTGTAGTGTTTAAAGAAAGGAATAAAAATATGGATACAAAAATTTCTTCAGGTTTTTCACAAAACTTTTCTGGGAAATATCAAATTGATGCAAACCAAGAAATGAAAACTTCAGAGGCTTGTTTAGCAAGGGATAAAGCCGTAGGGATGATGTTGGCTCTTAACGATAATGATGTAAATAAAGCTTCTATTGAAAAGTTGAATGGATTTTTGAAAAATGAATATAAGGCTAATCCATCAGCCCCTTGTAAATTAGATATTTTAGTTGATGATAAATATGATAAAGATTTTGAAAAAATAATGAATACAATTGGTCAAAAATTTTCAAAAGTTGGATAAATAAATTCGATAAACAAATCGGTCGGTCTAATTAAACCGACCGATTTTTATTATTAAAAATTATAATTTCATCCACAAAGTTTATTGCGTATGAAACAATGTGTGCTATATTAAATTTATAAAAAGTATATAATATAGGAGAGCTTTATAATGAAAAATTTTGAATTCAATTTATCTGTAGCCGAACTTGAAAAACGAACAAATAAAGATTATTTAATACATAAAAAATTTTTAAAGGCTGAGGCTCCTGAGTATTTAGCATTAGCCGAAGGTGATAAAAAAGCTCTTGTTCATTTATGCAAAGCTGCAGATATTCTAGAAAGAATAAATATGCAACTTGATTGCAAACACAATTTGGAAGTAAAAGAATTCTTAGAAAAAGAATCTAAAAAAGGCAATAAACAAGCTAAATTAACTAAGATATTGTTTGATGCTCAAAAAGGTGTGAATGCAATAGATACAATGTCAAATCCTATTCGTTTAATCAAGGGAATTGACGAAAAACCTGGGAAAGGTGTTTATCCTGAAAATCTTTCAAAAGAAGAATTTCATTCTGTGCTTTTGAGAATGTTAAAAGAAGGATTGGTTGATGAAGTTAAGAAAATTTTGACTCAACGTTCTGTTGTTGTAAGAAAAGATGAAAATTTAGAAGGTATTGATTATATTGATTACTTCAAGGATGATTTTTCACAAATGGCTGATGAACTTGATAAAGCATCAGAAGTTTCAACAAATGCGGATTTCAATGAATTTTTAAAACTTCAAGCCAACGCCCTAAGAAAAGCTGATCCGATGCTTGATGCTTATGCGGATAAAAAGTGGGCAACTCTTCAAGATACACCTCTTGAATTTACAATTACTCGTGAAAATTATGAAGATGAAATGACAGGAACGATTGTTGAAAATGAAGAATTGTCAAACAAACTTAAAGAATATGGAATTTCTCCAATTCCTAAAGATTTTTTAGGGGGAAGAGTCGGAATTATAAATAAAAAAGGTACAGATGACTTGATGGCAATCAAAAAATATTTGCCGACACTTGCTGACAATATGCCATACAAAGATGAATATGAACAAACTATTTCAGCAGACACAGATGCAAAACAAACAATGGTTGACGTTGATATGGTAATGGCATCAGGTGATGTTGGAGAATATCGTGGTGGAATTACGTTAGCTGAAAACCTTCCAAACTCTGACAAATTATCACTTACAATCGGTGGTGGTAGAAGAAATGTTTATCATAGACAAATTAGATTTATCAGTGATAAAAAGAAATTACAAGAAAGATTGGACGCAATTTTAGATAAAGAACAGCACAAATATTATTTGGATGAAGCAGATCATTGGTTTACAATCGGTCATGAAAACGCACACTCTCTTGGACCAAAAGAAAGTAGCGAAAAATTAGGTAAATACAGAAATATTATCGAAGAAAATAAAGCAGATATGGGTGCTTTGGCTTTTGTTGATTTGTTAACTGAACTTGGAATGTATACACAAGAACAAAGATTGCAAATCATTGTAACAACAGTTGCAGATAATTTCTTGAAATCAAAACCTACATTATCTCAAGCCCATAGAGTTCGTACAGTTATGCAAAATAAATATTTTGCCGATAGAGGAGGTTATACAATTACTCCGGAGGGTAAAATTCATGTAAATATTGATAAAGCTGTTCCAATTGCAAAAGAAATGTTGGCTGAAATTATCAGAATTCAGATTGATGGTGATTTCAATAAGGCTGAAAAATATGTTACAGATAATTTTGTTTGGACAGATAATATGGAACTAATTGCTCAAAAACTTCAAAAAGTTTCAAAAGCCCTAAATGGTACTCTTGAAACTGAATTAGCAAATAAACTTTTAAAAGGAGAAATTTAATAATGTCAAAAAACGGGGAATTAGTATTGTCAGAACTAAAAAAGATTTCTATTAAGTACATTGTAATATCTTTGGTTTTGTCTATATTAATTCCTTTGTGTTTTTGTTTATTATCTACTTATAACTTTGATGTGAAATTTTCATGTAACAAAAGAGAAGATTTATGCAAAATAGAGCGAACAAATTTTGTCGGAATGAAGGCTTCAAAAGAAATTCCTCAACTTGATATTTTGGAAGCCCAACGCAATATCAATAAAAAATTTCCGGCAGGTTTAAATCATTCTATTGTTTTGAAAATGAGAAGTGGTAAGGACATAACAATTTATGATATGAATACCAGATTTTCTAGACCGATTGAAGATATGGATGAAAAAGCAGAACAAATAAATCTTTATCTTAATAGCAAACAAAACGGCTATAATTTTCATCATTTAAACAATTTTGGATTTCATAGCATATTAACAAAAGCACTGCTTCTTCTTGTTTGGAATTTATTAATTTTCTTCTGTTTAATCCCATTAATTTTAGGAGAGAATTTTAGCTTAAAATGGGTAAATTCTATTAAGAAATTTGTTTTTAAAAATGAAAAAATATAAGATTATTTTTTATTGTGCTTAACAAAGTTCAATGCCCAAGAAATCAATTTGGGGTAACGTTCGAGGTGAAGTCCCTTTTTTATCCATTCAACAATATTTTCTTTTGAGGTCCCAATATTATTAAATTCCTTATACATAAAAGAATACAAACCTGTTCTGTCAACCCCTTCCATACAGTGGATGTGGAGTTTTCGACCTTGTTCTCTTATGTGCTGCGTCAAATTTAAAAACTTCAAAATGCTTTTTTCATCTGGAGTTTTTGATGTTGACGGGATATGATGATACGTCATTCCTAAAGAATTAACAATTTGTTTTTCATCCAAACCATCAATTATTATACTTTTTCTCAAACTCAAAACATCTGTAACACCTTGAGATTTCAACCATTCAAAATCATCTTTCTTCGGTTGACCGGAGCGAGAAACATAATTATCAATCTTGTCATATTTTGTCGGGGTTCCTAAAAAAGGGATTTTAGAAATTTTCATATTCAAATTATAGCACTTAGGATATATTTATATATATAATTTTTTGTTTTTGTAACAAAAATTTTACCCTTCTTTTTGATAAGCCCAAGCTGAATGATTGTGAATACTTTCAAAAGCTTCGCAATCAACTTCAAAAGATTTTACAACAGGATGATTTCTTAGTTTTACAACAACTTCTCGTAGCACATCTTCAACAAATCTTGGATTTTCCCAAGCATGTTCTGTAACATATTTTTCATCTTGACGTTTTAATAGTGAATAAACAGGGCATGATGCACAAGATTCAATAAGCTCTATCAAATCTTCTAACCAAACATGTTCTGTTTCATCATAAGATACTCTAACGGAGATAATTGCACGTTGGTTGTGTGCTCCATAATCTGAAATTTCTTTAGAACAAGGGCAAAGAGTCGTTACAGGAACTTTTACACCCAAAATAAATTTGTAATCATCCTCATCCATAGTACCCTCAAATGAACAGTCATAGCACATAGGGGCTGATAATTTTGTAACAGGAGCTTTTTTATCTACAAAGTATTTAAAATTAAATTCCAATTCCCCACTTTTTGCATGAAGTTTTTTGATTATTTTTTCCAAACACCCTTTAATATCAACCCCCAAAAGGTTTTTAGTTCTCCATTCATTTAGAACTTCAACAAAGCGGCTCATGTGGGTTCCTTTGTAGTTTCTTGGAAGTGAAACACAAACTCTTGCTGTCGCGTAAACAACTTTATCAGACGCATTTTTTCGTTGAATAATAAGCGGAAGTTCAACATTTTTAATTCCAACTTTTTGGATATCAACATTTCTTGTGTCTTGAGTGTTCTGAACATCTTTCATTATTATTTATTCTCCAAAGATTTTTTTGCTTGTTTCCATAGATTATCAAATTCAACAAATGAATAATCATTTAACGGTTTTGTTGCTAATTCTTCCATTTTTCTAAAACGTTTTTCAAATTTTTTGTTAGCTTTTAACAAAGCCTGCTCTGCATCAATTTTATTCCAACGAGCAAGGTTTACTATTGCAAACAAAATATCGCCCATTTCTTCTTCCATGTGGGTTTTATCACCTTCTGTTTTAGCTTCTTTAAATTCTTCAAATTCTGATTTTATACAATCATATAAAGACTCTTCATCCGGCCATTCAAAACCGGTTTTTACAGCTCTTTTAGAAATCTTTTGAGCAGAAATCAATGCAGCCTGACTCCTTGACAATCCATCCATTGCAGACTTTCGCTCTGTCTTTTCTTCGGCTTTTAAAATATCCCAAGCCTTTTTCACTTCGTCAGGAGTTTTAAAATCAGCATTTCCAAAAACATGCGGATGTCTATGTATAAGCTTGTCTTTCAATTCTTTTGCAACATCATCAATATCAAATTCACCATTTTCTGATGCGATTTGAGAGTGCAATAAAACTTGTAACAAAACATCCCCTAATTCTTCGCGTAAATGAGGGATATCATTATCATCAATGGCATCAACCGCTTCATAAGCCTCCTCAATCATATTCGGACGAAGAGAAGAGTGAGTTTGTGCCCTATCCCAAGGACAACCATCCGGAGCTCTCAATTTTGCAATAACATCAATTAATTCTTTTAAATTTTTATATTCCATATTCTTATTCTAACACAAATCATACAAAAGGTGGATTTAATAATGACACGCTATGATAAACTTAATACGTGGATAGTTAAGAAAGAGGTTACACATGTCAACAGTACAAAAATTAAGCCAGTTAAGCCACCGTATTTTTAATACGAGCGTAACAGAAAAAACAGTTGCTAGACAATCTAATCCTTTTGCAGCATCTAACTTTCAAAAAAACATTCTAACTGAAGATGTGTTCGAATCAAGTGCAAGCAAAAGCAATTTAAAAATCAACGATAAAATTACATCTAGCTCAAAAAGAATTTATTCAATGTTCGTAGGTTCAATCAGTGATTTTGGACAAAAATTCTACGAAGGGATTGAATCACTTAAAGCTTTCGGTAATAAAATGAAAGAAAGTATTGTTAATACTTGGAATAAAATTAGTGAAATCGGCAACAAAGAAGTTTCACTTGATGGAGCTAAAAATGTATTATCAAGAGATATTTCATCTTTCTTTGTAAACAGCCACGATAGAGAAATCAGCAAAATGTCTAAAATGGATCCTCATGCTGAAATCAAACCAATGTTTAGAGAAGCTGTATCAGCCCTAGAAGCTAGTATGGTAGCATAAAGGAGAAATTTTAATGGATAACAGATTTAAAAATAATAAAAATTTTGATAAAGTAAATAATATTATTGAGTCATTAACAATCAATCCAAATCCTGATTCAGTAGCTGTTTTGGAAGAAATTGGAACAAACTCTTCAATTGATGAAGTAAGAGAAATGACTTCAAGAGCTTTAGTAAAAAGAAACGAACACGATTCATTGCACGTTGTTATCGCAAATAGAGGCAAAGGAATCAACGATATGTCAACAGTTGTTGCTATGAGCACAATTAATGAACTTTTATCTTTAGAAAACAAAGAAGAAGCAATGAAAGTTCTAGAACATACAATCAATTCTGAAGGCTTTGATGAAGAAGTTAAAGAAAATGCTCGTTCAGTAAAAGCTTTAATGGCTCTAAGTTAATAATATATTTATAATAATAAATAATTTCATATACAAGGTTCTGAATTAATTCAGAACCTTTGTCGTATGTTTTAGTCTATAAGTTGATAAGTTGTTTGTATTATTAAGGGAATAAGTTCGTTTCATTTTTCCTTTAAATCACTTATAGACTTATCAACGTTGCCACAATTGTAACAACTTCTTAACAAAACAATCAAAAAGTTAAAGTTATAAGAAAAATCTTCCGATATATAAAATGTAATTAGAAACCAATAATTTTTCCTCCTTTTCCACTACTACTAAATCGGAACCTTAAATGGTTCCTTTTTTATTGATTTCAAACATACATCAAAATATTTTATATGGATTTAAAATATTTTTAGGGTCAAATGTTTTTTTGATTATTCTCATGTAGTCCAAAGCTCCGCTATCAACCACTTTTGCAATATGCGGTTTCTTTTCAAGCCCGATTCCATGCTCTCCTGAAATAATCCCACCTAGCTTTGCCGTTAGTTGATAAATTTCAGACTTTGCAATTTTATAATGTTTATATTCATTCTTGTCATTATAATCAATCGGGATTTGCGGATGCACACTTCCATCTCCAACGTGTCCTACAAGACAAATCAAAAGATTATGTCTTTTGCAAATTTCTTGAATTCCCTTAACAAGTTTTGCAAGATTTTGACGAGGAACAATTACATCATCAGTTGTAATATTTGGCCTTAATCTTGTACAAGCAGCCATTGATGAACGTCTTGCAGCCCACAATCTGTCAGAATCTTCTTTGGTTGACGAATATTGAATATTTGCAGCATTATTTTCTCGAAGAATTTCGCAAACAGTTTCTCGTTGTTGGTTGATACTTGTTTTATAACCATCAATTTCAATAATCAATGCAGCTTCCTTGTCACACAGCAACCCTGTAGGATTAAATTGTTCCACTGTTTGAATTGCATTTTTATCCATAAAATCAAGTGTAGCAGGGAATACCTGTTTTTCTATAATTTTATTTACCGCATAAATTGAATCTTCAACTTTATCAAAATAAGCCATAACAACTTGAGAGGTTTCAGGTTTTGGAATAAGTTTAAGAGTTGCTTCAACAACAATTCCTAACGTTCCTTCTGAACCAATAAATAAGCTTCCCAAATTGTAACCTGTTGCATTTTTGATTGTGTTTGAACCTGTTCTGATTAGTTCTCCTGTTGCTGTTACAACAAGCATATCTATTACATAGTCTTTTGTTGAACCGTATTTAAAACATCTTGCACCCGCAGAATTTTGGGCAATACTCCCTCCAATAGTTGAAACTTTTAAGTTTGACGGATCCGGAGGATAAAATAATCCGACTTGTTCAACTTCTCTTTGCAAATCTCCAACAACAACCCCAGGTTGAACTCTTGCAGTCATATTTTCAGGATTAATTTCCAAAATTTTATTCATTTTGGAAAAGTTTAAAATAATACCACCATGAGTTGTAACACAAGCTCCTACAGTATTTGTTCCTGCTCCACGGCAAATGATAGGTATCATTTGCTCATTTGCAATTTTGACAACTTTTTGAACTTGCTCAATATTTTCAACAAACACAACTGCATCCGGCAATGTTGATTTTGCATAAGGATTGTTTGAAGCGTCAACAGAATACACATACCGTTCTTCCACTTCGGAAAGCACGTTAGATTTTGGGAGTGCATTATTCAATTCTTTTATCAAATTTTTAGTCAACATAAGACGCCAATTTTTCGATATTTGTACTTAATTTCGCAAGTTGTTTATCTATTTTATCAATTTTTCTTGAAACTTTAGAATCATCAATATCTTCAACTGCAGAAAGAACTTTAGATATTGTCATTTCAAGACGGTCAATTCGTTCTTGCTGTTCTTCAAATCGTTCTTCAATATTACCAAGTTTTGATATTTGTTTTTCAAAGTAGCTTAATCTTTCTTGTTGTTCATCAAATTTTTCTTCTAAAGATGACAAAATATCTTTTTGTTCAGGAATAGCTGCTTTCAAATCTTCAATAGTTGATTTCACATCAAGAAGTTCATCTGAATTAGTAGAAATTTTATTCATACTTTCACTTGCAGAATCAATCCATTCACCCATATAAATCAAGGCTTGACGCATAACTTTATCAGAATCGGAAGATTTTTCAAGCATTTTGGTTACATTATCTACTTTACTTGAAATTTGATTTGTAATAATTTTACCAAAGTCTTCTAGTCCTGTATTCAATGCGTTATACGATTCATCAGATGAAATCAATAACTTTTGAGTTTGATCCTGAAGGTTTGTAATATAGTATTTAATTTCCTTAATCTCATCCGGAGTCATAGAATTTTGCAACTCTTCAACAGAAGATGTTATTCGATAAAGATTATCAGAAATATTTGACAACTCGTTTTCTTCATTTTCTTTTGCATTATTTTGAATTTCATTCATTGCAAGTCTTAATTTTGCAAGGTCCGATTCAATATCTTGCATAGAATAAGTGTAATCATTATCATCTGATGCGTTAGTAATTTGTTTCAATTGTTTTGTCACAGCAGCAAGATTTTGATTGATTACATCTGTCTTTTCTTCAACAAAATCTTTAATATCCTCAGATTCTTCAATGAAAGAAACTTGTTCAAAAATGGTTACAACAGCAGCCATAATTGATTCTTTCATATCTCTTAAAGATTTTTGAAGTTGTTTTGTATTAAGTCCTGAATTTGAACCAAGATTGTTAACTTCAACAGTTAATTCTTTCAAGCACTTTTTAACCGCATCTGTTTTATTGTTGTGTTCAAGTCTTTCAATATAATCAGTTTGAGCTAAGATTAATTGTTTAACATCTTCAATATCTTCTGCGGTATTAAGACTTTCTTCACTGCTTGAGATAATATCAATTTTATGATTTAAAAGTTCAAGCATTGATGTGATTTGAACATCTGATTCTGAAAGTTTTTCAATACGTTCTTGAACAGGTTTTAGAGCATTGATTTTTTCATCAACATCAAGAAGAGTGTATTTGATATCATCGGTTTCGCCATCTTCGGTGGTCACGATTGTATCAATTTTACATTCAATAGTTTCAAGAGTTTCTTTTAACGTTTCAAAAATCTCAGAATATTCTTCTTTTTGAATTCGTTGTTCTTTTTGTTCTTGAGATAACAAATCAATATTTTTTTCAAGATTTTTTAACGATTTCTTTATTTCATTAATTTGTTCATCATCTTGAGTAAAAGTGTTAATCTTATTCTCTATCACGATTAAAGATGATTTTAAATCTTCAATATTTGTTTTGTCATCCTCTGAGAATGCAGTGATTTTATTCTCTATTCCCGTTAAAGTTTCTTTTAAATCTTCAATATTTGTTTTGTCATCCTCTGAGAATGTAGTGATTTTATTTTCTATTCCTGTTAAAGATTCTTTTAAATCTTCAAGGTCAGCATTTTTATCTTCATCAGGAAGTGCTAAGATATCAATTTTTGCTTCAATGCTACTCAATGCATTTTTTAATTGTTTAAAATCTTCACTATTATCATCATCTGAGGATAGAGAAAGAATATCTATTTTGCTTTCAATCTCTTCAAGAGCATCTCTCAATTCGTCAATTTGGTCTGAATTATCAGATTCTGCAATAATATCTACTTTTTGATTTAAAGTATTTAAAAGAGCTTTTAATTCGCCATTTACGGAGTCTGAATTTTCACTATAAATTCTCTCAATTGCATCACGAACATCTTCCATCAGGTCATAATCATCACTTGACGCCAAAATATCAATTTTTTCACTAATGAGTGATAGCATTGAATGAATTTCTTTGTTTGATTCTGAGTTGAAATCATTACCGTTTAGTTGATCTAAAGCTTGTTTAATCTCACTAATCCATTCTGAATTATCTGAAAGAGTAAGAATATCAATTTTTCCATTGATTTCTTCAAGCATTGCATGAATATCACTGCTTTCGATGTATTGTTTTACTTCCTCTAGCCAATTTTTATTAACGGTTTTTGCTAACAATTCAATCTTATTATTCAGAGTCATTAACAAATTGTTATTTCCAAGAGTCGGAATAGACGTTTTTGGAGGTAAAACTCTTTCAATATCAGCTCTCAAATTATTTACATCTTGTTTTAACAAATCGAAAGCTTTAACAAAATCAAAATTATTTGCCCCAACAATAACTTCTTCTTCCGAAGTATTGTCTAAATCTTCAAAATCCTCAACATCATCATCTGTATCAACATCACTATCGGTGTCAATATCGTCATCAGTGTCGCCAAGATCATCGAACTCATTTTCTTCAAAATCATCAGTATCGGTATCGGTTTCCACATCTTCTTCAAGCTCGATTTCTTGTTCTTCATCCTGAGATGCAGTATCTTTTGAAGAGTCTTTTTCAAAAAGGTTGTCCAAAGGTTCATCTTGTTTTTGTATTGAAATAGTATCAATCTTATCCTTAATACTATTCAAAACTCCGATGATTTCAGAATTCTCTCCAGACAATTGAGAAATCATATCCGTAAATCTGGTAAAGTCTTTTTTGATATCAGATAAAATTTTGTCATTTTTATTTTCTTCAAAAACATTTTCCAGTTCGTTTGTTTTAAACTCTTCCGGAGCGGAATTTTCACTTTCCGATGTTTGTTCTTGAACATTTAATTCTTTGATTTTAGAAATAAAGCATTTTTTCAAATCTTCAATAGCTTGAACAATTTCTTTATTATTAATTGCAACGGTCAACATTGATTTGATTTCGTCATGTTGAAATTGCATTTTATCAGTAATTGAAGTTTTGATATCCTGAGCAAATTCTTTTAAATAAGATTTTTGTTCTTCTCTAAAATCTTTGATTTGGGATGTGAAAGTCTGAAATTCTATCATTCTGTTTGCATCAGGCAAATCAACAGATTTTGGAAGTTTTTCTAAATCATTTCTTAACTCATCAATTTTTATAATTACAGAATCAATATCTCCAAGAACAAAATCTCGGATATTGTTTTCAGTATTTGTTAAATCTCTCGTGATATTTTGGTAAGTTTCTTCAATTTTATCAAATGCACTTTTTGAATATTTCGTGCATTCTGCTAAATCATCTTGTACAGATTGATGCAACAAGCCAAGCTGTTCCTTAACTTTTTCACTTTGTGGTCCGTCAGGAGTTTGAATTGCAAGGCAAGAAATCATTTCTTTGATTGGAGCTAATTCCTTTAACATCTTATCTGTTTTTGCATTAAGACTGTTTATTACATCTGTGTTTATCAATTCCAACTCTTGTTGGAAGTCCATTAATTTGTTATCTGTAACTGTCAGTCTTTCGTACAATTCAATATTGTTTGTGCTAGAATGACGCAATTCTTTTATAAAATCAAGAAGAGTTGCTGTTTTTTCTTCGATAAGCTCAGCATTATATGCAAACCCTTGATTTAAACCTGATTCAACATTATCAGTCAATGTTTCTAAATTAGAACTCAATTCTTCTAATTTTTCCGAAACAAATTTTGTAATTTCTTTTTCTGAAGAATTCTCAGCAGATTTTATAGTTGCAAACGACTCCCCAAGTGTTTGAAGTTGGTGTTTAATTTCAGAAATTTCAGTAAGAGATGCCCCGATTGAAGTCGGAGATTCTTCGGATGTTTTAGTTAAATTTTCACATTCATCAAGTTTTGAAATTATACCGCCAAACAAATTTTTGTTAATTTCCTGATAACTTGAAATTTCTTTTTCAATATTTTCAAATTTTGATTTTATATTTTCATTTGTGTCCGAATTAGAAGTGTCCAGAACTGTTTTCAATTCTTCCAAATAGTCTTTTATTTGGATAATTTGCTGCTCTTTTTTAGCTTCAATTTCTTCAAAACTTGATTTTTGTCCTAACAGGATTTCTCGAATATTATTAATTTCATTTTTAATATCTTCATTATTTGTTGATATTTCAGTATTCAAATAATCAGACAAAGACACTAATTTTTCATCAATTTGAGATGATTGATTTGTCAATTCTTCTTTTGTATCTTCAATGCGGTTTTGAAGATTTGATTCCAACTCTTGAATTTTTGAATTCAAATTGCTTTGAACTTCTGAAAAATCAATCCCGTCAATCTTTGCAAGTAATTCTTCTTGAAGTTGTTTTGTTTTTTCAATATTTTCAGCAGTATCTTTAGAATCAATTGTTATAGCTTCTGTAAATTCTTTTAAATTTTCGCTTAAAAGATTAAATTCTTCGGAAGTTGAAGCATTTGATAGCTTGTCCTGAATTTTTTCTAACCTTGAAATAATAGAATCATTATGAAGTTCTGTTGAATTTAGGAATTCTGTTTTTAATTCTTCAATCTGAGAATAAACATCTGTTAAAGATTTAGAAATATTTTTAGCATCTGTAAATTCTGAAATTTCAGAAATCTTTTCAACAATTTTATTTGTTGCATCCAAAATATCTAGGACATCTTTTTGCTCAGCTTTTGACGGAATTTGGTCAGCCACATCTTGAACATTTTCTTTCAACTTAGACTTTTCAAGCCATTCTTCAAGATTTGAAGTTTTGTCATAAATACTTTTAAATTCATCATCAAAATTCAAATCATCAATCAATTTTTCGATATCATCTGCTTTTGACGATAAATTTTCAATGTCATCTTTATTTGCAACTTCTTGAAGATTTTCAACCAAACTCAATTGATTACTGTTAAGTGTAGCCATATCTTCATGAGTTGGAAGGTTATCCAATCTATCGACAAGCAAATCAGTATTTTTTATTAAATCTTCAACTGCGGATTTGTTTTTTTCGTCATTTTCAAACAATTTTTCAATATCTTCTTTTTGCGGAAGTTCTGAAATCATTTTTGATACATGATCTTTTATTTCCGAAAAATCTTCTGCAAATGATATATCATTAATTGCGGTTAATACTTTAGAAGTTATAACTTCATTCAAATCAGAAATTATATTTTGAATTACATTTAATTCTGTATTAAATTCTTCCAGTTTTTTATCAATATCGACAATATTCTCTTTAACATTTGCTTCATTTATATCTGCGGATAAATCTTCCAACTTTTGATACAAATCTTGAACAGAACCGTTCAAAACAGTTGTATCAGGTAAAGATTCAATATTTTGAGTAACATCAGCCAATGTTTTTTTGATTTCATCCGTTGAACCAACAAGAGATTCTGTTGTATTCGCAATCTTTGTAAACAACTCTTTTGTTACTGTTTCATCAAGTTTTTGGTTCATGATGTTGGTAACTGACTGCAAACTTTCAATATCCGGTTTATCAGCAAGAGTGTTAATTTTATCAGAAATTTCTTCTGACTTTTTGATTATTGATTCAATTGCTCCTTGTGCAAGTTTTAAACTTTCGCCTGTCGCAACCTGAGATAGTAAAATTTCAAGGTTCGCATCCCTTTTATCTATTGAATTCAAACATACAACAATATCATTTGTTGCCTTATACAAAGAGTCTAATTCATCTTTGATTTGAGAATTAATTGTTGTTTGGTCTGTTTTTATTAAGTTTGTAAGGATTGTTTTTAAATCCGCATTTACACTATCAATAATATTTTTATATCCATGATTAAGATTTTCAAAATCATTTCTCAATAGAGTAATAGTTCTTAAAATATCATTTTTATCAGAATCATCATTGTTCATTTCTGATAATCTGCTTTCAATCCCTGAAAGTAGAACCTTTTGTTGTCTTGCTTCAGTATAAAAATTGTTCATGCTTGATGTAAAAGAGTCAAACAATTCTTTTATATCTTTATTTTTGACATGCTCTCCTTGCTCTTGAAAAATAGCTTTTAAAGCTCTTTCAATATCTGAAAATTTGTTTAGTGTAGTGGAATATTTCTCTTCAACAGACTTCGCAATTTCCCCAAAATAAGCCTTCAATAGCTCTGTTGAGGTGGAATTTTGGTCTAGCATGTCTAATTTTCGTCCAATATTTGTTAATAACCTGTCAAAGCTCTCACTATTTGTGATATTAGCTCTTCTCATCTCCCTTAACAATTCAACAATTTGTTCTAATTCTTGAGCCATTTTTTATTCCTTAAAATATATCCCTACATTTTTAATTTTAGCAAGCATAGAATTTTTAGTAAAATTTATTACGGATATTTATTACAAATGTTAAGATTAGGTATTTACTTTTTAGTGTTAGTGCTAAAATGTGTAAAGTAACATATTGAAAAGAGGGGTATATGAGCCGAATAGTTATAAATCAAGAAAAATGTAAGGCATGTTATTTATGTATAAAAGAATGTCCGAAACACCTTATCAAAGTTGCTGAAACAACAAACAAATTGGGAAACAAAGTTGTAGAATTTTCAGATCCGAACCATGAATGTTTGGGGTGTGCAATGTGTGCAATGAGATGCCCTGATTTAGCGATAACAGAAGTTTACAGAGGATAATAATATATGGTTGAATGTTTAACAGGTAAAAAAGTTTTAATGAAAGGCAACTACGCCATTGCAAATGCAGCAGTACTTGCAGGCTGTCAGTGCTATTTTGGATATCCGATTACTCCTCAGAGTGAAATCGGAGAATTTATGAGCGGTAAAATGCAAGAACTTGGCAGAGCTTATGTTTCTGCAGAAAGTGAACTTGCCGCAATCAATATGGTAATCGGGGCATGCTCAACCGGAGTTAAGGCGATGACATCATCTTCTTCTTGTGCGGTATCCCTAATGCAGGAAGGTTTATCTTATGCGACCGCAGATGAATTACCTGTTGTATTGGTTAGTGTAATGAGAGGTGGTCCTGGATTAGGTAATATTTATCCTTCTCAAGGTGATTACTTCCAAGCTACTAAAGGTGGAGGAAACGGAGATTACAAACTTATTGTTCTTGCTCCTTCAACTGTTCAAGAATGTGCGGATTTAACTTATAAAGCATTCTATCTTGCTCAAAAATACAAAAATCCAACAGTATTACTTGCAGACGGATTGTTAGGTCAAATGATGGAACCGGTAGAATTTAAGGAATATCCTTATCCTGAAATTGATAATTCTTCTTGGGCCCTAACCGGTGCTAAAGATAGAAAAGCAAGAATTATCAGATCTTATGCTCCTATTGCAGATGATCAATGTGTATTCTTAGAAAAATTATTTGATAAATACAGACAACTTGAAGAAAATGAAACAGAATGGGAAGAAGTTGGAACAGAAGATGCAGATATCGTTTTAGTAAGTTTTGGTTCAACTTCAAGAAATGTTAAAACAGCTGCAAAAATGTTGCGTCAACAAGGTATTAAAGCAGGTATTTTAAGACCTATTACCTTGTTCCCATTCCCAAATAAGAGATTAAAAGAACTTGCTCAAACTACTAAGAAATTTGTAATTGTTGAAGTAAATATGGGCCAAATGGTTAACGATGTAAGATTAGCCGTTAACGGTGTTGTTCCGGTAGAATTGATTCACAAAGGAGTTGGAGCTCCTCCTCCTCCTGAAGAAATTGTTTCACAGGTAATGGAGGGCTTAAAATAATGGAAACTCAAGTTTTTAAATTACCGGAGTCATTCAAAGATGACGTAAAATATACTTTTTGCCCTGGGTGCGATCATGGGGTTGCAATCAGATTGGTGGCAGAAGTTTTAGATGAGTTAGGTATTAGAGATAATTCAATTGTAGCAGCATCTATCGGATGTTCTGTTACTATATATGACTTTTTAAATATTGATGCTTTGGAATCTCCTCATGGTAGAGCGATGGCAGAAGCAACCGGTATTAAAAGAGCCAGACCTGACAAATTTGTATTCACATATCAAGGGGATGGTGATTTTGCCTCAATCGGTTTGGCTGAAAGTTTAAATGCTGCTTTAAGAGGTGAAAAAATCTCTGCAATCTGTATAAACAATACAACTTATGGAATGACAGGTGGTCAATTAGGACCAACAACATTGTTGGGTCAAGTTACAACTACATCTCCTACAGGTAGAAATGTTCCATATTACGGATATCCGATAAAAATAGCGGAACATATTGCTCTATGTGACGGAACTGCTTTCAGTGCAAGAGTTTCACTTGATTCTGTTGCAAATATCAAAAAAGCTAAACAAGCTATTAAAAAAGCTTTTGAAGTTCAACTTAAAGGTTTGGGACTTGGATTTGTTGAAATTTTATCAAGTTGTCCTACCAACTGGAGAATGACTCCTGATAAAGCTCATGACAGAGTTAAAAACGAGATGATGCAGGTTTTCAAACCAGGAATATACAAAGACGTTACAGAAAATAAGTAAAAAGGTATAAATTATGGAAAAAGATTTTATAATTGCAGGTTTTGGCGGGCAAGGCGTATTGTTAGCCGGTGAAGTTTTGGCTAATGGTTTTATGCTTGATGATAAAAATGTAACTTGGTATCCGTCTTATGGTGCTGAAATGAGAGGAGGAACAGTTAATTGTTCTGTTGTAATGGCAGATGAAGAGGTTAGTGCCGTTCAAAAATCTCATGCGGATTATATTATTGTTTTAAATCAGGCATCATTTGATAAATATACATCTTATGTTAGAAAAGGCGGCTATATTATTGTCAATACTTCTTTAGCAAAAGAAGCAAAAACTAGAGATGATATACATTATGTTTTTGCTCCAATCACCCAAATGGCTGAAGAAAAACTTGGAAATATCAAAATGTCTAATATCCTTGCATTAGGTATTTTATCAAAAGTTAGCGGATTGGTTTCTCTTGAAACCTTGGAAAAAGCTTTGAACAACGTTATTCCACCACATAGAAAAAATCTTATTCCTAAAAATATAGAAGCCTTAAAACTAGGCTATGAGTATGATTTATTGACAGTTTAATTTAAAATCACCTAAAAAGTTGATTTTAAATTTGATAGAACAGTTTATTCTTGATATGTGATATATAAGAGGTTTATTTAAGGTGAAAAAAGAACTTATTTCTGCAATAAGAGAAAAAGAATTACAACTGTCAAAACTACAAGAACATGTTAATAAAAGTAAAATTTGCTCAGATTTATACGATAAGGTTTTAATTGAGAAAGCTATTTTAAAAAAACAATTAGAGGACTTGCAAAATAACTCTATTGTAAATCGTATTAAACATCTTCTTCCTCGACAAGAAAAGTTGATTTGTGACTATTTCAGAGGAAGATAGTTTAGTCTGTCAAAGCTCTCACTATTTTGTATAAATCTTGAAGTTTTTCACCTTTTATTGGTTTAACTCTCGTAACAATATCTGTTAATAAATCAATGTCATCTTGCTGATGGTCAAAATCAAATAATTCTTTGATTTTAAGATTAAGAACATTTGATATTTTTTCAATATTTTCAGGGGAAGGAAAACTTCTGCCTGTTTCGATGTTGCTCATATTTCGAGGAGCAATGCCGATTAGTTCTGCAAGTTTTTCCTGCTTAATTCCATGTTTTTTCCTAAGTTCCTGTATTCTACGTCCTAAAAGTTTCTTCAATTCTGCCATACATACCTCATTTAAAAACATACAATTATTGCTGATTAATTTAAATGATGTAATTTTAGCAATTGACAAATATATAGATGTATCATATCATCTATATATGATGTATTGTATCTAGTTTGCAAAGAAATGGGATGTTAACATGAAAGTTAACCCCTGCATAGGTACTGTGCAGAAATAAGAAAGGATGTAATAATGAAAGATAACAATAAAACGAATTACACCAATGTCACTCTGAACAGCACGAGCAGAGGATGCAAGGCGGAGCCGTATCCGTTTAGTGCGAGTGCGGTGATTCAGAGTCTATTTAAATTTAACAAATTAGGCAATGGTGAAACTTGTCAGGGATTGCGACACTGGAGATTGTTCTCTAACTTGAAAAATAACTTCTCAAAACCCGTTCGCAATGACATGGATAATAAAAATAAGCTGGATTGCTTCGCATTCGCTCGCAATGACGAAAAAACCGTAACGAACTTATTTCCTTATTTCCCTATTTCCTTGTCCCTTAAAAAGAAAATAGCCTTCACTTTGGCGGAGGTATTAATCACCCTTGGCATAATCGGTGTGGTTGCGGCAATTACAATTCCGGGACTTATAAATCACTACAAAGCTCAAAGACTCAGGACGCAGTTCTTGGAATCTTATTCTATTGTGCAACAAGTGTTCAAACAAATGGAAGCTGATGATGTTTCTTTAGACCCGACAACTTATTCAGTTGAAGAATATCCAAAAGTTTTTGGCAAGTATTTGAAAGGTGCAACGGATTGTAATACAAGCAGGAAAAAACCTTGTTTTGATTTTAGAAAAGACCATTATAAAAATTTGCAAGGTGAAAACATGCCAGCAGGTTTTAATGGACTTTTAAACGATGGTTCATTTCTACTTCCAAACGGCAGCTTGCTGTTAATTGAAAACGGTGGTGCAGATTGGGGATCTAAAATATTGGTAACAGTAGATTTAAACGGTTTTGGAAACCCACCGGATAAATTAGGGATAGATGTATTTATATTCCAATTGATTGACGGCGAACTGAAAACTGTTGGGGATAAGGGAACTTCATGGGTTGGAGATTATCTTTGTAATATAAACTCAACAGAGCCTTGGAATGGCATTAGCTGTGCTCAAAAAGCAAAAACAAACACAGATTACTTTAAAGAAATGATTAAAAAAGTTAAATAATATACAATATCTTGACGAAAATTTGATGAAATGAGATAATCTGGATATGTTTAAGTATTATGGAAAAACAGCACCGTATTTATTTTTGTTGCCTGCGGGAATTGTTTTACTTTTTTTCTTTTTTATTCCGTTTTTTCAAACAATCAGACTTAGTTTTTTTAATTATGCAAATAATATTTACAGCCCAAGTTTTGCAGGAATACAAAATTATATTGAAATTTTGCACAATCCAATATTTTACAAAGTGATGATAAATACTGTTATTTATCTGGTGGTAGCAGTACCAATTTTGGCAATAATACCGTTGTTTTTAGCAATTTTAATTAACCAAAAAATCAAAGGGATTACACTATATAAAATATTGATTTACTTGCCTGTAATTGTATCAATCGTTGTTGCGGCAATTGCATTTAAGTGGTTATACGCAGAACAGGGAATTTTGAATTATTTGTTAAATGTTTTGCATATCCATTCAATCGGGTGGCTGACCGATCCTAAATATGCAATTTATTCTGTGATAATCGTTACTATTTGGAAAGGTATCGGGTATTATATGATGATTTATCTTGCAGCATTGATGAGTGTGCCAAAGGAATTATACGAGGCTTGTGATATAGATGGTGCGAATTTCTTGACTAAACATTTGACAGTAACAGTCCCGCATATTATGCCGACAATCGCTCTTGTTACAACGATAAGCTCAATTTCTGCAATGAAAATCTTCGCAGAAATCTATGTAATGACAAAAGGCGGACCGTTAAATTCAACAAAAACAATTGTGTACTATATTTATGAAAAAGCATTTGAAAATCTTGATTTAGGCTATGCTTCAGCAATGGCGGTAATTTTGTTAGTCATTGTAATGGCATTTTCACTAATAAATATTTTATGCTTTGAGAAAAATAAATACCAAATTTAAAGGGGAAATTTTGAATATTTTAGAACAAATTAAAGATAAAATTAAACTAAAAAACATTTGGATACATGCAATTTTGATTTTTGTATCTTTGCTTTCAATATTCCCATTTATTTGGTTGTTATCAACATCATTGAAAGGTAGTGGAGAGAATATTTTTGCCTATCCGCCAACAATTATTCCTAAAGATTTTACTTTTGCAAATTATGTTGGTGTTTGGCACAAAGTTGACTTGATGAGATATTTTATCAACAGTATGATTGTTGCAGGCGGAACGGTTTTATTAAACCTAATTTTATCATCTCTTGCAGGGTATCCGCTTGCTAGAATGGAATTCAAAGGGAAAAAGATTGCTTTTTTCTCAATCCTTGCAACAATTATGGTTCCATTCCAAGCAATAATGCTGCCTGTGTATTTGATTACACTAAAACTTCATCTTGTTGATAGCGTAAATGATACAATGGGATTTATCGGATTGATTATGCCATTTGCTGTAAGTGCATTCGGAATATTTTTGATGCGTCAAGCCTTTTTAGCTATCCCAAGAGAAATGGAAGAAGCTGCAATTGTAGACGGGTGCAATGTTTTTCAGGTCTTTTGGAAAGTTTTACTTCCTATGGTTAAACCGTCACTTGCTGTTCTTGCGATTTTCACATTTATCGGTTCTTGGGGAGAATTCTTGTGGCCAAGTATTGTTTTGACAAAAGAAGCAATGTACACTCTTCCTGTTGGAGTAAACAACTTGCAAGGAATGTTTTCTTCTAATTGGAGATTTATTGCCGCAGGTTCAATAATATCAACCATTCCGATTTTAATATTTTTCCTTGCGATGCAAAAATATTTCATCTCCGGAGAAAACGAAGGTGCCGTTAAGGGTTAGGAAGAATTTAACCCTTTATAACCCAAACTGTTGTTTTAGAGAATTTAGTTCTGATTTGTTTCTTGTTAATGAACCGGCTTTCTTATCTAAGAAACTGCCGAGTTCAGATAATGCAGATTTTACACCTGCAGCGTCTTTACTCTTCAAACTCTCAAAAACTTGAGTTACTGATTGTTGGAATTCTTTTGAAATGCCTTGTCCTTTATCTCCATGTACCGCAAGTATCATTGGCCTGATTTTGTGTTTCAATGCGGCAACGGATTTAGGGTCATTTAAATCTACATTGTAGTTAGAATCAAAGATTTCGGCATATTTTTCTTTGTAATCTTTAGCTAATTCGCCTTCTTTTATTTCGGCTTCTAGAGTAGACTTTCTATTTTTAATTTTTTCAGTAGTGTTATTCTTTGATTCCTCAGCCTTTTTAGCTTCTTCGGCTTTCTTGGCTTCCTGAGCTTTCTTAGCCTCCTCGGCCTTTTTAGCTTCTTCAGCTTTCTTGGCTTCCTGAGCCTTCTTAGCCTCCTCGGCCTTTTTAGCTTCTTCGGCTTTCATGCGTTCTTCGGTTCTTTTTTGTGTTTTTATTCTTTCGGAAGTTTCAGGATCCACACCTCTTGCTGCAGCTTTTTCTGAGGTTGAAGATTTTGCACTACGATTAAGAGCTAATTCTGTACTAGCAGTGTTTGAAGATGAAGTTCTATTTGTAGAACCAAATCTATCTTTCATATTTTGGAATGAATTTGAAACTTTATCACTTGCTTTTTGGTAGAATTTAGAACCTTTTAATTTTGCTCCAAGCCTTTCACCAAGCAAACCACCTGCACCTGTAGCCATATTCATTGCAGTACCTTCCAAAGTAACTTGTCCGGTTTGCATATATTCAGCACCAGCACCAACAACTCCGTCTGCTAAAGTATCAATTACAGCTTCTTCGGTTTTGCTCAATGCAACATTAGCAGCTTGATTTGCTGTAGTTTCGGTTGCTTGAACCACTTGTGGTTCAACTTTAGCAAGACCTTTTTCTCCGGATTGAACGACTCTTGCTAGTCCTGTTTCACCTGCTTGTCCTGCTTTTGCAATTCCGGTTTCTGCTGCTTTTACGCCTTGTTGCTCAACTCTTGCCAAACCTGTTTCAGAAGACTTCGCTCCCAAATTTGGCAAACCTTTTTGTGTTCCTTGTGAGCCAAGTCTTGCGACAGCCTTTTCACTTGTTTTGGCTGTAGCTTTAGCAACATCGGCAGCTCCACCGTATACAATTTTTGCGGCTCCTGTTTCAGCTTTTGCAAATCCTTGTGCGGCCTGAGTTGCGGCTTTTGAACTAAATTTAACTGCTGCTTGACCCATTTTACCCATTTTATATGCTTTATAACCTGCTTTTGCAAATTTACCAAGTCCAACTGTTGCGGTTGCAATTGCAGCATCTTTTCCGGCATCAGCTAAAATGCCACTAAAATCGGTTCCGTCTCTGAATACTCCGTCATCTTTTACAACATTTCCGTCTGCATCAGTGTATTGACCTGTAAATTTAACTTTATCAGAACCTTCAACAACAACATCTGTAACAAATGTTGCAGCACCTGTTATTGCCGCAGTTACCGGTGTTGCAGCCCCGAATGTAACAGCATCAGCCGCCAATGCAACAGCAGTTACGCCACCTGTTGCAGCCAATTCAACACCTGTTTTTACCCATTCAGCACCTTGTTTTTGAGATTGATTATATTTTGCAACTCTCTCACCAATTGTTTGTTTTGTACCGAATGCTCTTCTATAATTTGCAACTGTCGGATGTTTTACATAATTAGCAACAGCATTTTGGTTGTAATCAACCCCGAATTTTGCTTTGAATTTTGTTTTGAATTCTGCTTCGGTTTTGCAATTTTTTAATTGATTAAGAGTTTTTCCATATTCAGCAAAATCTTCTCTTACTTTTGAAGCTCTATTTTCTGAACCCCATAATGCACTAACACCGTCAGCCACATCACCTGCCCAACCGTCTTCTCTCATTTGTTGGTTGAATGCAGCTTTAGCATCATTCAATTCGGCGGTTAACATATTCAATGTTACAGAACGAGCAACTTTACCGTCTGCTTTCATAGCATCAGAAGTATTTGATCTTTGAAGATATTCATTGTTCAAAATTTTACCGTCCTGTGCCATTACCCAAGTTCTGCCTTTGGCATCAACTACGGCTTTTCTACCATGTGGCAATTTAGCTCCAGGAATTTCTGCAAATGTTTGAGGGTGTAATTTTCCGTCTTTACCTTTAATTTTCCCTTGAACTTTTTTACCTTTAGCATAAAGGTTTGTATTATTTACGTATTCTTCTTTTAATACTGTTCCGTCATGAGCAACTGTAGAGATTTTACCATCTTTACCTCTAACAAGTTGTCTTCCGTTACCGGCTTGACCGATTACGGTAAATGTTTCTTTTTTACCTGATTTATAATGTCCGGTAACTTTCTTACCTTGACCTATATGATTTATTAAGCCCATTGATTTGTATTGAGCTTCTTTAGCTGCCGCTGCAGCAGCCCTTTGTTCTTTAATTTGGGCCGCACGAGCAGCTCTTTGTTGTTTGATTTGCTGAGTGTGCACATAATCAGCTCTAGCACCTTTGGCATCTTTTCTGCCTTGCAATGTTGGAGAATCGGCTGCAATCTCACCAGGAACCTTAATTGTATCTCCCGGAGTGAAAGACTCTTTTCCGTTAACTTTTTTCAAATCTTCTACACTGCAACCAAATTTCTTAGCTAATACGGCTGTAGATTCTCCATTTTGAACAACAATTCCTGTGGTATTACCTTCGCCATCATAAGTTGCTTGATAAGTTTTGCCGTCAACTGTTTTTTGTTGTGCAAGTTTTTTATTTTCTAAATTGTAAATATTTGTCGTTGGATTGCCATTATCATCGGTTGTTTTTTCTTCAATACCTTTTTCATAGTAAGTTCTATCCGCAATCCTGCCATTATCATTTATGTGTTCAGAAATAATGGTTTCACCTTGTCTGATACGTTTAGTTGTTTTGTTCAAACCCGGTTCTGAAATATCTTCTGTCACAACACCGTCTTCGCCATAAGTAAATGTTGTTCTTTTTTCTTTAGCCGGAATTCCTTCATTTTCAATTTTAGAATTCAATATTTCATTACCGTTTTCATCAAAAGTATAATTACTTGTTGTAAGTCCTTGTTTTTCAACTTTTAATTCCGGTTTGCCATCATTGAATGTAGTTGTAGCTACAGAATTTTTCTCATGGTTTGTTTCAACTTTTTTAGTCGGAGTTGTTCCGTCTTGTGCGTATTCGGTTTCAATTGTTGATAAAGTTTTATCTCCGTCTTTTGTTTCAACTTTATCATTTGTTAATGTACCTTCTTCATTTAGAAATTTTGTTGTAGTTGTTCCATTTTCATCAGTTGAAATTTCTCGAGCTGATTTGTCAGCATTAACTATTGCTGCTGAACCGTCATTATATTGAACTTGAACTTTATGATTGCCTAAATCTTTTACATCACTAACATTTTCGGTATTTATATTATTTGCATTTAAGAATTTTAAAACATCTTCTTTTTTAACATCGCGGCCTTTTAAATTATTATTTTTGATGAATTTTTTAGCTTCTCTTTTTGAAACTTTACCGTCTTGAGACTTGTCAAGACCACCGACAAATTCATTCAATTCACCGGCATCAATCACACCATTGCCATCTCTATCAACAGCTTTGAATATAGATTTTTCTTGGGCTGAAGCATTGACTAAATCTTTTTCCCTCATGCCGGCTTTAAGCTTATTTAAATCAATATTAGATTTTGACCCGAATTTTCCTACATTCAAATCTGCCATGCTATTTTTACCTTTCGTAATTTTGTTCTCTACAAAATTAGACGGTTTTTCAAATAGCAGACTTTAGAGAAATAGCCCCTCACATCATATCATATCATATCATATAGGGCATTATAACTGGATTTCAGCCTTGTTAAACTTACGTTTACAATTCTTTACAATTGTTCAAAAATCACATGATTTATTAAGAACTATTACAAAAATTACCTTTTGGAAATATCCAAATCTAGAGTATAATTAGAAAGTTTTAAAATCGTATTTTTGAATTCGATTATATATTTTGGAGTGAGTCCAAGTTTTCTGAACACTCCCTGATGATTAAGTTCAATCAATCTGTCCACATACTTTTGACAATTTTGACGAGTTTCAGGATAAAGTCGCAACTGCTCACAAAAATCAATACTTTTTCTTGAAGAATTCGCCCTTGTAGTTGCAGAACCATAATTTGCCAATTCATTCACTCCACCTGATGAACGAGGTAGAAGATGTTCAATTGACGCAACAGATGGCCACAACAACTTATAACCTATTTTTTCGGGAGGATTTGCAGATAGTTTCAACACAAAAGCCGACAAACTTTCTTGTGATGTCGGTAATTCTTGTGCTGTAGATAACATTTTTTCTTTGAGTTTGCGATTGTGAAGGTTTTTAAGAACTTTTTCCAAGTCATATAAAAATGTTTTCTTTGAAAAAGGAAGGATAACTTCTTCTCTTTTTAATCTTGATTTTGATAATTCGACTAAAGATTTTAACCGTTTATGGTCTTTTAATACAGATTGTTTCAAGATAATTTCCTGAAAACGAAGAACCTTAGTTTGGTTTTGAAGAGTATTAGAATTTGTACTATTAGCAAATTTTTTTGCTTCTTCAATGAGTTTTTTAATTACTCTCTTTTCTTTCTTTGTTCCTTTTTCCTCTAGTTCTTGCCTTACTTTTTCCAAAATATATTTATATTCATAAGAAGAAAACGGAATTACCACAGGTTTTTCATCCAATTTTTTATGAGTATCATCCATCAAACACTTGAACGGATACTTATATTTATTAGGCAATTCATGTGATAAATCTATTATCTTTTTGAAAATAGGTGCTTGCTTTTTTCTTAATCTCCGCTTATAAATCGGTTCAACTTCCTTTAACAATTCTTGAAGATTTTTCTCCGGATATGCCAAAGAAAGAGATTTTAAAATGTTAAAAACCTTAGCCTCATTACCTGTTAAACTGTCTATGAAACGGTCCAAAATACTAATAACTTCTGGAGTTGACCTTGAAAAAGCTTTTGTATTTAATAATTGCACCATTCGTTTTGGGTCAATCATCTTTATCCCTGTGTACATACAAGGTAATCCGTAAGCAAATAACCCTCTTAGTTTTGAAGAATTTTGATACGCAGTAAACGATACCGGATAAACATAAGGCATTCCGGACAAATTGGTGATATTACTGTTACAATCGTTTTTCTGTATATGAACAGCCCCTTCTGCATTAGAGACATTGACCCTAATTGGAGTTAGTTGGTTTAAAGTAGTAAGTGCAGGAACTTTCATACACAGTAATGTCCTTATTTATTTTAGACAAATATAAACTATTGCTTTTTATCTGTCTTATTATTTGGTGCTTCCATACCAATCATTTTCATTACAGGGTGAATAATCGGATGGGAAACAATAGGTGCTAAGATTGCAAGTCCGGCAACAGAGCCAAACATAGAACCGGCTTCAACAACACCACGAGCGAGATTTTCACTGTCTTGGTTAATTGTTTCTCTTGTAAAGGCATCTCCATTTTTAAGTATTTTGCTCATTTCTTTCAATTTCTCAACTTTTTGAGCTTCTTCAAGTTTATGGAAATTCATAAATTCGTTAGAATCTTTAAATGCCTTAAATACAGGTTCATTTTTATAAGCTTTTTTAGCAATCGCAAATGCACCTTTTTTACAAAGTGGTGTAATTGCTGCTAAATAAATAGCTAAACATGTAATTTGGTACAAAAATTCTTTAGTTGCTGAGAATTTCTTTGTCTGTGGATCAATTTGCTTATCCGCAAGAATGAAAGCCGGACGACCTACAGCTTTTAAACAGGTTTCTGTTGTAACTTGGGTTACTGTACTTTGTGTCGCATTAAATATTGCAGGGCTTGTAATAAAATTTTGAATTGCACTAATCATATTATCCTACCCTCATTCCTGTATTTGTAAAACTTGAAAAATTAACACTTTGCAATGGCATTTGTTTTTTTATTTCAGGATTTACCATACTTTTATCTACATTTAACTCCGGAGTTTTTGAAGTTACATCAAGTTTTGCAGGCTCCGGTTTGTCATTATTTTTACCTTTATGAAATATCATATCTGTAAACGGCTTGATAACAAGAGAGCATAACCCGGGGATTACAACAAGAGCGGCTACACATACGCCTATAAATCTCAAATTGTGTTTAGCTAGCTCAGCTTGTTTCGGATCTTTTACTAAATGTGCTCCTTTACCTGCCAATGCTCCACATGTAATATATGTCGGAATGGCGATAACTTCTGTTAATCCTTCTCTCAATGCTGCATACTTCTTTGTTTCAGGAGATTCTTTTTTGTCCATCATTGTGAATAATGGTCTACATATCCCTTTGGCAGTTGCAATTGCAACAACTACGTATGCAGGATTATTGTTTTTGCCTAATGCTTTTAAGCCCCTTGTTATTGTATTTCCTATTGACATTTTCTACTTATCTTCCTGCCGAATTATTGTTTAGATTATTGTGAATTTTCTGCATCTTTAATTTTAAATCAAAAGATAAAAAATTTTGCTAAAAATGATATAAAAATTTACAAAAAAAATAATTTATGGATAATCTATTTTATTCATTATAAAATTAAAATATTATGACAGATACACAGCAAGAATATGTTCCGCTCCACTTACACACAGAGTATTCATTACTGGATGGCGCAATTAGGATAGGGGATTTAGTAAAATTTTGTGCAGAACACAACATGCCTGGTGTTGCGGTAACCGATCACGGTGTCATGTATGGTGCAATGGACTTGTATATAGATGCGGATAAAAATAACTCGAAAGAAAGAGAAAAAGCTGAACAAGATCCGAATTATAAACCAAAATTAGTTAATCCGATTGTTGGTTGTGAATTTTATGTTCATGATGGGGATATTTCTGAACGTGATCCAAATCATAACCCAAGATACCACTTAGTTTTGCTCGTAAAAAATAACCAAGGTTATAAGAATATTGTTAAACTGGCTTCAAAAGCTCATATTGACGGCTTTTATATGAAGCCTCGTATCAACTGGGAACTTCTTGAACAATACCATGAAGGATTGATTTGTTCTTCTGCTTGTTTGGGGGGCGAAGTTCTTCAAAAGTTGTTAAAAGGTGATTATGAAGAAGCCAAAGCAACAGCTAAAAGATTTAAAGATTTATTTGGTGAAGATTATTATATCGAGTTGCAAGACCATGGACTTGAAGACCAAAAACGTACAAACCCTGATTTGATACGTATTGCAAAAGAACTTGATATAAAAATGATTATCACAAATGACTCTCACTATTTGAACAAAGAAGATGCGGACTGGCATGATACTCTTTTGTGTATGCAAACCAAATCTTCAAAATCTGACCCAAATAGATTTCATTTCCCAAATAATGAGTTCTATGTAAAAACGGTTTCAGAGTTGCGTGATGCGTTCAAATGGCTTGATAGTGAAACATTTGATGAATGTATAAAAAACACTGTAGAAATTTCTAAAAAGTGTCATATCACTGTAGAATGGAAAGCTCCGTTGCCGGATTTCCCTGTGCCGGAAGGTTTTACAGTAGATACATACTTAGAAAAACTTGTATATCAAGGAATTAGAAGAAAATATCATCAAGAAGAAATTGAGCCAAAACTCCAAGAACGTGCAAAATATGAGCTTGGCGTAATTGAACAAATGGGATTTTCGGCGTATTTCTTGATTACGTGGGATTTCATTCACTATGCCAAAACTCATGATATTCCGGTTGGTCCAGGTAGAGGTTCGGCTGCCGGTTCGCTGGTTGCTTATGCTCTTGATATTACGGACTTAGACCCGATTGAGCATAACCTATTGTTCGAAAGATTTTTGAATCCAGAACGTTTCAGTATGCCTGATATTGATACCGACTTCTGTATTGAAAAACGTGGAAAAGTTATTGACTACGTTGTTGAAAAATATGGTGCCGATAAAGTTTGTCAGATTATTACATTTAACACTTTAGCTGCACGTAACGCAATGAAAAGTGTTGCTCGTGTATTTGATATTCCATACGCAAGAAGTAAACAGCTTTCAGACTTAATTTCTGGTGATCCTGGGGCAAAAATCTCGGATGCTCTGCAAGATGGTATGGAATTGAAAACCTTATATGATAGTGATCCGGAAGTTAAAAGACTTGTTGATACCGCATTACACGTTGAAGGTTTAAAGAACGCAACCGGTATGCACGCTGCGGGGGTAATCATTTCCTATAAACCATTGGATGAGATTGTACCGGTTCAACATGGTAAAGATGGCGTTGTTGTAACCCAGTATCACAGAGAAATTTTGGAAAAAATGAAGTTGTTAAAAATGGACTTTTTGGGGCTTCGAAACCTTACCATGATTTCTAAAACAGTAAAACTTATCAAAAAATGTCAGGATATTGATTTAGATATCAACCATATTCCACTGGATGACAAACCGACTTATCAAATGCTAATTAGAGGAGAAACAGTTGGGGTATTCCAGTTAGAATCACAAGGGATGACAAACCTTGTAAAAAAATTGCAGCCCGATGTTTTTGAAGATTTAGGTGCTTTAGTAGCTCTATTCCGTCCGGGGCCGTTAGGTTCAGGCATGGTTGATGTTTTCGTAGACAGAAAACACGGACGACAAGAAATCACTTATCCGCACCCAAGACTTGAAAAAGTCCTAAAAGATACATACGGCACAATGGTTTACCAAGAACAAATCATGCAGATTTTCCAAGAAATGGCAGATTATTCTCTTGGTCAAGCCGATATGGTTCGCCGTATGATGGGGCACAAAGACCCTGCCGCAATGGCTGCTCAAGAAGATAAACTAATTGCCGGTTCTGCAAAATACGGAATGAAAGCGGAAGATGCCAAAACTCTATTTGAACAAATCCAGAACTTCGCTTCATACTGTTTCAACAGAGCTCACTCATCTGCGTATGCTTTCGTAGCTTATCAAACAGCGTATTTAAAATGTCACTATCCGGTTGAATACTTATCATCACTATTATCAAGTGTTGCGGGCGACCAAGAAAAAACTCAAGCGTATATTGAAGAAGCCTTGAAATACGGGATCAAAGTTCTTCCGCCTGATATTAACAAATCATTCTTAGAGTACGCACCGGATGGCAAGAATATCAGGTTCGGTCTTGCTTCAATCAAACAAGTTGGTGAAGGTGTAATTGAAGAAATTATCAAAGAGCGTGAGGCAAACGGAGATTACAAATCAATCTACGATTTTATCAAACGAGTTGACGTAAAATGTGCAAACAAAAGAGCTTTGGAAGGTTTAATCAAAGCCGGAGCATTCTCAACTATTGAAAAGAGCCGCAAACAGTTGATGGATAATCTTGAATATATAACTTCAACAGCGTCAAAAGAAGCCAAAGAAAAAGAATCAGGTCAAGGAAGTTTGTTTGACATGCTAGGAGATACAGCATCTGTAGAAGATGCAAAATTCCATCTTTCAGGATCAGATGAAGAGTATGATGCAAGACAAATTCAGATTTTTGAAAAAGAATTCTTAGGATTTTATGTAACAAGTCACCCATTATCTACTATTAGAGATAAATTACCATTCTTGATGACTCATAAAATTTCTCAAATTCCTGAGGTTCCAAATGACAAAGTCGTTACAATTTGCGGTCTTGTTACAGGAACAAAACAAATTCCGACAAGAAATGACCCAACAAAATTTGTCAGATTTGTTACAATTGAAGATTTGACAGGAAAAATAGATACCCTTGCGTTTAATTCAAAAATCGCAGAGTATAATGATTATTTGCAAAACGAACAAAGAATAATTGTATCAGGAAAAGTTAGCAGACGAAGCGATGACGACCCGCCGATAATTCTGATTGACACAGTTAAACCGGTTGATAATTCAAATATTTTCACAATAGAACTTAAAGAAGAGTTGAAATTTGAAGAATTGATGTTGTTAAAACAAATGCTTTGCAAATTTTCAGGCTCAGACCCTGTAATGTTGAAATTACCTGATTTGACAGGTGAGGTAAAAATACTTGCTTCATCAATGTTTTGGGTAAATTCATCAAACGATTTGGTAAACACTCTAAAACACAGATTTGGAGAAAGAATAGGAATATCAATCAAATCTATGGATACAGACTTAAAAGACGAGGTTTAAAAACCTCGTCTTTTTATTTTTTTGTTTATTTCTATTATTATCAACTAGTCTAAATTAATATTGTGTTCAAGAAAACCGGATATATCAATTGGTTTTCCTGCTTTTTCCGCATTGCTCAAAACTTGTGGTAGCACATCCATATTTTGTTTAACTTTCGCAGTATCCGCAACTCTTAACTCATCTAAATTGACATTGTGCAAAACTTTTTTTGAGTATTGGTCAATAATATCACAAATTTTGCCTATGAGTTTAATATTTTCGGGTTTACTGTCTCCGGAACAAAGATGTTGAATAAAACTAAAGAATTCATTATTTTTGCTGTAATCCATTGTATAACCACCGGATAAAGTATCTTTTGCTATCACAGGAACTGCTTCTTTTACGGCACTCATATGTTCTGAAAGACCACCCATTTTTGGTAAATCGTAATCAAATAAACGAGTTAAAAAGTATTTGGAATTAGTTGCATCAGAATTGTTGATTACAGTTTCACATAACTCAACGGCACCAGGGTTTTTCTTACTTGTTGCAGGAAGCATCTCCAAAATATGTCCCATTATAGATTTCCCATTTTGAGTAATTTTCCCTAGATTAATATTTGTATTTAACATTTCATGAGTATTAGATAAATCAATAACATCTTGAGCTAAACCTAAATGTGTCGGGTTCATTTCATCTAAATGTTTTGCAAACTCAGCAATTTCAGGATTTGTTTTGGCATAAGCCTTAATTGAACTCACCAACTCTTCGGTTGTATTTGCTCTTGGTTCACGAGTTACAGCACCCATTTGCATAAATCCGCCACCTTGTAAAAAACGATTTGGCAATTTAGCAGCTTCATCAGAAATGCTTGCACCTACTTTTGAAAATAATGACATAGGGTAAATCCTTTCTAGTTTCTACATATTTGTTGTACTTATAATTTGTTGTACTTATAAAGTTCAAACAGGCTAAAAAATGCTAAAATAGTGAGATGTATTAATAAAAATTTACAAAAATTCTAAAAAAAATAAAAAAGTGCTTGAAATAAAAAATTTAGCATGTATGATTAAGAAGTAACCGAAATAAGCGGGGGTAATTCAGTGGTAGAATGCCTCCTTGCCAAGGAGGATGTCGCGAGTTCGAGCCTCGTCTCCCGCTCCATAAAAAAGACCTATCAAATTGATAGGTCTTTTTTATTTGTAATGATAGAGGGTAATGTGCGTAAGCACAAGCCTCGTTGCTATGACTCTTTGCGAGATTTATCGAGCATTAGAGGCATAGTACCTGCTTGACCCCCGCTCCATTAAGGATGATTAGGCTTTTCTAAACCTCTTTAATTTTTTATTGGGAGTTAGAAGCGATAACTGTGGTTTAATGACAATTTTTATTGGAAGGAAATAAACATAATAAAGTCGACTTGGTTAAACCAAGTTATTAACTAATCAATTTTCATAGTCAATTATATAGAATATTAAGTTTTCTAAAAATTAATATTTATAAAAGCAATTCTAAGAAAAAAATGTTTTTTATTAATTTATCAGGGGATTTTATTAAGGGAAAATAAATATGAAAATTTTAGCTACAACTGTACAAAAAAGTCTTAAGTTTTTGTCTAAACAAGCAGATGATATTACTAGATATGGGAAGAACAATGTAGAAAGAGTAAATGTCAGTGATAAAATGTTAGATACATTCACACCCTTTAGAAGACTTTCTAAAAAACCATGTACTTTATCCGACCCTAAACATTTTATAGCAAAGTTTGAGGGCGAAATGGGTCAAGATTTTTTACCTTTAAACTGGTCTAAGTTATCAAAAGATCAGAAAGTAGATTACATTGTTAGAGATAGGTATTCAAAACTTGTTTCTCATAAAATTATGAATGAGATTAAACATGAACCTATTGAACATGGTTTTGCATTAAGCTCAAAGGGAGATATTGTACATTATAGCGGTGGAAATACTACTCATTGTTCAATAAGAGTCCCAGAAAATGGGATATCAATACATAATCATCCAGGCTCTGAGCAGATTTTAGATAGGGATGAAATAGAGTTATTACAGAAATATAGACCAACCTCTCTTCATCCTGTACCTCAAGGTGGAGAAGACCTTATGGAAGGTTTCAAACTTGGTGAAAAAGCGGGATATGTAGTAGACTCTTTAGGTAACAAATTTGTTACTGAACCATCTTCACAAATTTTAGAAAAAGGCATTCTTGAAAGAATGCAACATATAGGTACATTAACTGGAGAAATGAATAAAGCTGATATGGCAACTCAAATGTTGCATAACATGAAAGCCCAAGAAAAAGCTGAACTAGTTGACAATATTTATGAAGAAGCTATAAAGTATTCAAAATTAAAGGGGACACCACAATATAATGAAGATAGATGGCTGCAATACAAGGTAGATTTTGCAGAAGCTAAGTATAATCAACGTTATCTTGATTTAAGTTGGCGAGAGAAATTACTAACTGAAGCTGGTAACATCTTTGGGTTCAGATTTAAAAGAGTTTAATCATTAATAAATGGGCTCAAGCATATCCAATAATCTCGTCCCGTTCCGTTAAAACGCAATAAAAGCAAGGCTTTCAGACCTTGCTTTTTTAATGCAAATTTTATAAAATAATTTATTATTTATATTGGTTCTTTTGCTAACAAATTTATTTTTTAGGGGTTTTCTAATAAAAAGAGAATAAGGAGATAAATTTATAATGCAAATATCAAATAATAATAACCAACCGAATTTTGGAGCTAAAATGATTTTTCGAGATAAAGGTAACTGCCTTTCTTTAAGGCAAAAAATTCAATTAAAATCTATTGCAAAGGGAATTGGGAACAGTTCTGATAGATTATATATAGGAACAAGAATGTATGATAATATCAGTGTATATGATTCAAATATGCACTTTCAGCGAAAAGATATGCAAATTCTGTCCAATATAAACAACAAGAATAGAGAACACATGTTTTCGCATAAAAATATTCAAAATAAAGTGGAGAAAGATACATCAACTTATTTCTATGATTTACCTAAAAAAGAACGTTGGAACAGATTTAATAATAAGATATTTGAACAATTAAAAGATTTTTTGAATGATATCAAAAATATGCAATCGGAAAAATCTTTAATCGATAGCGGGAAAACACAAAAAGAATCACGAAAAATCTTAAAACAAGAATCTAAAGAGTTTACAGATTTGAAGCATACATATTATAAAAAGCCATTAACTCAAAAGATTAAAGACTTGTTTGTTGGTAATAAAAAAGTTGGAGATGAAAACCAAAAGAAACAAGAAACTAAAACTAGCACAAGTCACTCTTATTCAGAACCAGTGTATAGTAAACCATATAAACCAATTACTACAGTAGATATTATGTGTGAAAATGCGAAATCAATGCTTCGGGATTTCGTTCCTTGGAATTGGTACAAAATATAAAATTTTGCAAAGCAAGGTACAAGAGAATTATTGCTTTTTGTGATTGGCACAAATTGCGGACTTAGAATATCTGATATACTTAACTTTAATACTCAAATGCAGTAATAACAGTTAATCCGATACATTTTGAACGCCTTTCAATTTATCTATTTTGTAAAACTACACAAAAATTAAGATAACAATGCATAATAAGAACAAATATGCTAAAATACATATAGAGAATAGCTTATAGAATGTTTGGCATATATAAAATAGGGAACGTTAGATGTTTGACTATAAAACTTTTGCAGAATCAATGAAAAAACAAAGTAGCGAGTTAATTCCTACCGAATTTAGTAAAAGTGAAGCATATTTCATTAAAAAAACTGTTTATGATTTTGTGATTATTTGTGGAAAATATCTTAATGAAGAACAAGAATATGATTTTACAGACGAACAAAAAGTTTTTATTACTCAATTAATTGCCGAGTGGTCTTTTCATAAATCTGTAGATTTAATAAACGGCAAAATTCCACAAGAATATTGGGAAGCTATATTGCAAAAAATTGCATTTACAATACTGGAAGTGGTAAAACAGGCTATAAAAAAGGAACTTTCTCAAGATGAAATTTTAATGACAGTAGAACACCATATAATAAAATGTTACACGGATTGTATTAACAAACTGCAATTAAATGACGAGCAAAAAAAGATAGCTCTTGAACAATCCAGCATTGATACACTTGCCCAAAATGATGAAAGTAATAAAATTGACTGGAAAGCAATTATTAAGAAAATATTACATGTTCTAATGTTATTTGCGGTAGGAATTTCTAGTGCAATTATTGCTTTTGCGATTTTTCCACATTTACCGACATTGATTACATGCAATGGAAAACTCATTTCTTTTTGTATTACTGTAATTTTTGTATCTATTCTCTATATAGCTATCGAAAAATGGCAACTTGAACAGAAATTAAAAGAACAAGATGAGCAACAAAAGAAATTACAGGATTTAATTAATCCTGATAGAATGTATGAGCGTTTAGGAGTTGATGTACTATCATTACAAGTTGGACAAGGGTTGTTGTGTATAGCAGACATAGATAAAGAAGGGAAATTACTTCCTAAAATTGCAGCTATGCGTCAAAGGTTAACCGATTCTTTAGGTTATGTTATTCCAAATATAAGAATAATGGATTCTTCCAAATTAGAAAAAGAAGAATATACAATAGTTGTTAGACGGAATGTTGTTGATACGGGTTTTGTTTATCCAAATAAATACATGGTTATAGCAGATAATTGGAAATTGACTAATAAACCTGTTCCTCAAAATGCAATAATAGCCAAAGACCCAATATATAAAACAGAAGCATATTGGTTGGACGAAGAAGATATAAAAGACTTGCCTGATATATCCGCTACATCTGCTGATGATGTAATTATTCAACATTTAGAAGAAGTCTTGGTTCAACAAGTTGATTTGATTTTATCTGAAAAAGAAGTAAAAAAATATATACAACTTGCTGACAGTGCAGATATGATTTCTATTTCTGATTTATTAACAAGGTTAAATTATGAAGATATAAGGCAGGTTTTTGTAAATTTAATAAGAGAAAAATATTCAATCGGAGATATAATTCTAATATTGTCAAGATTAACTAATTATTCAAGATATAACAAAGAACCTGATATTCTTTCAGAGCAAATTAGGAAAGATTTACCAAGACAAATTTCATTAACAAACTGTAATACAGAAAAAATAATTTATGCAATAAATCTCTCCCCAGATTTAACAACAAAATTGTTGAAAAAAGTTGAATATCAAAAAGGCTTTAATAAAACCAAATTACTGATATATGAAAAGCAGGAGCAGGATATAGTCGAACAGATTGCAACTAAACTAATGCAAGCACATAAAAAGATAAATTGCCAACCTGTTATACTTTGCGATGACAAATTACGACTTGCTTTATATCGCTTATTAGTTCGACATATTCCTACTATTATAGTTCTTGCTGAAAGTGAAATTGAAGCTGATATTAAATTAGAAATAATTGATAAACTTGAATAATTACAAAACTAATAAATACCAAAGTTTTCAAACATCTCAATAATTTTATTAATTTTGGTTTGTTCTTTCTGCCTTTGCCAATATTCCATGGTACGTTGGTGGCGTTGTTTTAGTTGAAAGATTTGTTTTTGTTTTTGAGTTTTACCAACTTTGCAAAAGTGCTTCAAATGCAAACATAGTGTGAAACTATAATATTCAATAGTAGCGTTGCCTTATGTTGCCAAGGAGGATGTCGCGAGTTCGAGCCTCGTTGCTATGACTCTTTGCGAGATTTATCGAGCATTAGAGGCATAGTACCTACTTGGCTCCCGCTCCATAAAAAAGAGAGTTTCAAAACTCTCTTTTTTATTGTCTATTTTTGTGGGTAATATGTCCTTTATTTTTATTAGGCAGTTGCTTTACCTGCAAGAAATGATATGGTTGCGGCAATTGCTCCTGCTGCTAGACCTATTATACCGGCTTTGCCTTTCAGTTTACCGATTTTTCTTGCAGCGGCAAATGTCAGACCTCCTATTGCGGCTGAACCCGTAAGTCGACCGATATTTTGAGAAGTTTTTTCGCCTGTTCCAACCGGTTGACCTGTGATTTGAGAAATATTGTCTTCTGCTGAATTTCTGAAATATGCCCCAAAGGTCAATGATTGTAACAATCCTTGAGTGAATGATCCATGGCTGTTATCTCGCAAGTCTTGAACAAGTGATTTACCTCCGTTCATCTGAGAATAGAGAGATTTTGCCCTTGCTTGAACTTCCTGTTCTGTTCCATCTCCATAAGCATTTCGAACACTTTCAACAAATGCCTTATATGCTATTTGAATTTGATCCTGCTCATTTTGCATTATTTTATCTTTTAAGTTTGCGGCAGCACCCTGAATACCTTCAACAGAGGCATTTATTCGCATATCTGCATTTCGTTGCATTTTTTGTTGATCAATATTGTAATCAATATTGAACTTTTGGAACTGCTTCATATTATCAAACATTTGTTGATTATTCATGCCCATTCCACCCATCATTGGTGTCATTGGCATCATTCCTCCGCTAAATATGCTTCCACCCATACTCATCGGGTACATACTGTAATCAATATCTAAGTCATCAAAATTAGACATTGTATATGGTTGAGTATATTGAAACGAACTTGATGGATTAACACCATTTAGTGCATTTACATTACTGTCCATACCTAACCTCCAAAAATATATTAACCTTTTAACCTACCTTACTTATATAAACAATTTTTCTTTAACAAAATTGCGTAATAAAAAGATATTGTTAAAATATGTTACATTATTTAGTTGATGTAGGATGTTAAATTCTTGATTATCATATATAAAGAACCGGTTATAAGGATATAAGTATTTTGAAAAAATTGTTATCAGGATTATTTTCATTATTTGTACTTGCAGCAATTTGTGTTGCAGTATATTTTAACCAACAATTTGTCAAAATTCAACTAAACAAAGTTCAAGGGATGTATTATGTTTATAAAGGCGACAAAGCTTACAAACAAATGGACACCCAAAAAGCGATAAGTTTTTATAATAAAGGATTGAAATTATATCCCGAACACTATGGAGCTTGGTACAATTTGGGTAACATCTATGTAGAATATGAGGATTATTATTCTGCACTATACGCTTATTCTCAATCTTTTAAATATAATCCCAAAATGATGATTGCAAGAATGAATTACGGCATTATTGCAACTCAAAAACTCGGAGATTTTGATTCAGCCCTGAACCAATACAATAAAATTCTACAAACAAAACGTCATTTACTTTCGATTCCTTATGTTTATAACAACAAGGTCAGTTACAAAGAAAATAGAGCAATTGCTTATTATAATATTGGTGTAACTTACAGAATGAAGTCCTTGTATTCAAATGATAACTGGGAATTGCAACGAAAATATTTAGCAAAAGCGATTGATGCTTATAAAAAGTCAATCAAAATTAACCCTAAAAGTTATGATGCACAATTCAATTTAGGATTAGCTTATCACATTTCAGGGAATTATGATGATGCCGGAAGGTGTTATTGTCGAGCAATAAACATTGCACCGATGAATTATGAAGCTCATTACAATTTAGCGGTCTTACTGCGTAAACTTGGGCACTACAAAGAAGCTTATGATGAAATAGACAAAGCTTCCACTCTGATAACCGCTCTAGACGAAAACTCCGCAACTCAACAGTATGTTGCAATTGTTATGAACGATATTACCCGCAATGTTTACCAAAACGAAGAATATAAAAAATATCTTCAATCAATTTTGACAGAAGAAGAATCCAAAACAAAACAGCACATGGCTAAAAAAGACAAAGATATTAAAACAAAAGAAACCAAAGAGGATAAAAAGAAGGAAACAATTACATCCACAGGAATTAATTTTGTTAATGGTAAAGTAGTTGCGACCGAAGAACTGGATAAAGCAATGTTAGACAATTTTGGGAAATGTCCGTCAATGACATACTTCCGCTCAAGTTATGATGACAGTGATGTATTTTAAATAAGTGTTAACATTTTGTAACAAATAAAGGCAAAATTCTAAAGTTTCCACAAAATAATCCGTAAATAAGAATAAGATTACGAAGATTACGAAAGGAAAGACTTAGAACAATGGGACTTGCCGCATCACAAGGTAGACTATTATGTATGACTGCAAGATTGTCAAACAATGAGTTTGAACAACAGTCTATTGCATATTCAAAACAACGTCTTTCTGATGATTCTGAACAGATTAACGATAAATATCTTGATGCTTTAAGCCAAACTAAGTACCAAATCCTAACAGGTTATAACGGTACAGAAGCTTGTTATTCTGATTTAAGTTACAACCAATTGACAGGTTTGAATTCAGTTGCAACAGGAAAACAATATTTGGTAAAAACAAATAATGGTAAAGTTCTTGTATCTCAAGATGTTGCAAATGCTTATAAAAAAACAAATGGGGACTACAACAGATTTTTGAAAGAATTAGGTTACACTCAAGCAAACATTGATGTTACAAAACAAGCAACATCAGAAGATGCAATCCATAATGCTTGGGACAAATATCTTGTATCAATCGGCAAAAGTATTGATGATATGGATAGCCAACATATTTTATCATTTGGTTACACTTCATTCAGTGATGAATCATTTGACGGGTTCCCTACATTCAATTCAGCTTATGCTGCAACTGCTGACGGTAAAGAAACTTTGAATTTATTTAAAGATAACGAAGGTTATTACACAAATAGAGTTGCTGTAGAAGCAAGACAATACACAGATGAAAATGGAGAAACTCAAACCGGAGTATTCTACCAAACTAAAGAGCAAGAAGGAACTAATAATTATACCCAATTATTTGATGTAACTTATAATACAGCAACTTCAAAATTCACTTACACAAACGCTGAAGGTAAAGAGATTGAAACAGATGTTCTTTACGCAAGTGAAGGTAAGGACGGACTTGCTGTCGTAAGCGAAAATCAAAAAAATTACTTAACAAAAAATGCATCAGGAACTTATTCTTCAGAAACAGGTATCGAATATACAGTAACTGATACACCTAAAGCTCTTAATTTTGAAGGAACAACTCAAGATCAGAGAGATTTGTATGATTATGCGGTAGCTTTAACGGAAGCATATTATAACAATTCAAATTCTGCAACTACAACAAACTTGAAATACAATGCAGAAACCGTAAATTATTACAAAAATATTTTCAATGAAATGAGAACTTCAGGCTATACAACATTAGCTGAATCATATTCAGATAAGTTGTCAAAAACCACATCAACAAGTGGTATGACATCTGAAAACAAAATTTTCCAAGATTCAGAATGGTTCGTAAAACAATTAAAATCCGGAAACTTGGTATTGTCATATTTTTCAACAACTGAAAAATCATTTATCGGCACAACACTAGATGATGATGAATCAATTACGGAAAAAGAAGACAAATCTGCAATTGCAATCGCAGAACAAGAATACAACACAAGTATGGATAGAATAGAAAATGAAGAAAAACAATTCGATATGCAATTGAACAAATTGGAATCTGAACACTCTGCACTTCAAACAGAATATGAATCCGTACAAAAAGTAATTAGTAAAAACGTTGAAAAATCATTCAATATATTCAATGCATAAAATCATTTAACTTATATTTTTCCCCTACACATTAATTTTCGTAACTTTTTCCCTGCCACTTGTCAAAAAAGTGGCTTTTTTTTATTACTTAATCTTTTTTAGTGTAGACAAGAAATTGTTTTGAACAATATCACCGTCAACTTTTGTCAAAAATATTTGACAATCCTTGTCATCCGCCTCAATTGGAGGAAGCTGAGAAATTTCAGCAGAATAGTAATTGCTGTCATTTCTTGTACTTAATGGAATTCTATTTGCAAGAGCATTAAGAGAAATGTTTCTCAAAAATCCATACATTCCCTTTTTGTTGTTTGAAAATTTTGTATAAATTCTTAGGGCCGCATCTTGTTTTTCGATATCATAACGTCCAATGATGAATGAACTCAACTGTGGAGCTTTGGATTTAATCATCATTCGTTCGGCTACATTATTTTTCAAATGAATATCACCGTCAATTTGGTCGAATTTCCCCTCTGGAACTGAAACAAGTTCAGATAAAGAAGATAGGCTCATCATTGTAAGCGGGTTTCTAAATAATGATGCAACATTTAGGGCATATTGTACAAGTCCTATTTTTGCGATTACACCGTTGTAAACTCTAAATTGAATTCTTCCGTTCAATTTTAGAGAATCATCAGTGTTCAATTCTAAAAGTCCGCTTGCTTTTCCATTGATTTCTTTTGGAAGATTTAACAATGTTGTCGCAAGCAAATCGGAATCAACATTGATAAGTGCAAGCCAAATATTATATTTATGATTTTTCAAATCGCAATCTATCTTTGCAGTTGTTTGTCCTTCTGCAAAATCAAATTTGTCCGCAGTAATTTTTAACATACTGTGTTTATCGAGAGTCAATTTTGCAACCGCATCCGCAAAATGAATATTTTTATAGAATCCTTCCTTAACTTTTAAAATACACTCTTCAACAATCAAATTAGCCAAATCAAAAGTTTGAGCATCATCATCTGTTTCTGTATCTTCTGTGTTATTTTCAAGAGATTTTTCAACCGCTGCTTTAACATCAGTTGAAGCTTCATCACTTGGATTTTGATTATTGAAAGCTTTAAGATATTTTTCGACATCAATTTTATCCAGAGATAATGTAATATTTTTAACAACTATCGGGAATTTTATTTCATTAACAATAACCCCTGACATATCATAAGTTGAGCGTCTATATCGCCCATCGGATTTTATATGCAAATGATCATCATCCGTTTTTAATTCTGCGGATTTTATAAATAATCTTTGACTTGGAACAGCAACTTTATCCATTTTCATATTGCCAATAAGATATGGATATTTTCCGGTATTTATAACTTTGATATGTCCTGTAAAAGTCCCGTTCTTGAATAGTTTTTCCTTGATTAACATATTCACAAAACCGCTTGGCATTGGTTTTGGAAGATTTAGCCCAAAATCTTTGACAAATGTTTTGCCGTTTGAAAAGTCAATATTTGAACTAAAACTAACTATTGGAATTCTTTCACCTTTGATATGATTGTCCGGATTTTCAGCATAATAATCAATTGATTTTATGTTAAGCAGCATATTTTCAAAATGCATTTTGGCAACCATAACACGAGTTGCAAGATTGTTCATAAAAGATTCATCTCCATCTGCAACAAACCCGTTACCTTTTTCGAATTTATATAGCCACAATAAATCAATTTTGTTATATTTTGATTTTAAAACAACACGAGTATCAGCTTTACCTGTAATTTCGAGAGGATACCCAATCATTTTTGACAAATAATTTTTAGAAAAATCATTTGTTACAACAGCATTGCCGACCAAGTTTGTATCAACAGATTTCAGATAATCTTTAACTTCACCTGAAAAATCCATGGTATTTGATTTTTTGTTGTTATAGTAACCTTTAAAATCTTTCAGAACAACTTTTTTACTGTCTAATTTAACATTTCCTTGCGTTAATAATATAGGCAAATTGCTAAACGGAATTAATTTAAATGACAATCTGTTTAATTTCACATCACCGTTTAAACTTTTATTTGTCACATTGAATTTAAAATCAAAATTTCCGTCAATATCTTTGAAATATGCAAGTTGTTCCCCTAAATTATTCTCTATGATTTGAGAATTGAGCAAATCAATCAAATATGGAATTGAAAAATTTTTAGATGCGAAATTTAAATTGTAATTATTTTTCTTGTCTAAATATCCGCTAAAGTTGAAATTTGATTTATTAATATTTACAAGAGAATTTTCAAAAACAATTCTATCTTTGTCTTTTATATAAACTCTATTAAAATCCGAAGATGTCACATGTAACTTGTTTTTACCCTTTGTAATATCAATACTTGCGATATATCTAAGGTGTTTTTTGATTGTATCATCTTCAATTTTTAGTTTTTTACCGTTAAATTTGATAAAAGTATTTTTGTCTAAATTATACAAAACATCCGCATTTTCAACCGCTAAAACAGAAGAATACCAATCAATTTTCCAATCACTTTGACCTGTAGATTTTTGTTTAAAAACAGGCAAATCTAAAACTTTATTTACATCAACAAATAAATTGTTCAATGTAATTTTATCAATAATAATATTCTTTTTTCGAATTTGAGAAAGCGAAATATCAGTGTTAAGTTCATCAATATCTGCCAAAAGTTTTTTGTTTTTTGAGGTTAACTTTATTTCTTTAACATAAAAATTTATTTCTGGAGATAAGGATGTCGCAAGTTTTGGCTTTTCAATTTCAACATCTGCTCCGAGTGTTTTAGATGCAACATCTTCTACATAACTGATTACTTTTTGGTTTGAAACGGCCCAAGGCAAAACTTTCAAATACAAAACAAACGGTAATATACCCAAAATCAAGGCAAATACAAATGTTACGGATAAAAAAGTTACAACTGATTTTACTCTCATAATATTAAAATTTATTTTTACTTACTAATAACAAAAATATTATAACATAACAAATTTTATGCTATCATCATAATATGAAGAAACTCCTGATATTGACAACTTTACTCATTATGTTTGGATTTGTGCCACCTAATTGTATGGCACAACAAGATCAAATGCAACAGAATGCTATTCTCTTTACTCAAAATGAGCGTTGGGGAGCAAAAGACGAGAACGGAAATATCTTAATCCAACCAATCTATAAAAAAATGATTAGATTGGGAAATAATTCTTGGATTGTCCAAAATAGAAAGAACAAATTCGGACTTATTGATAATACCGGAAAAGAACTTGTTCCGATAAAATACTTACACGCAGATAGAGTTGTTTCAAAATTTGCCAAGTTTGGAAATTCCAATGACTACGGAATCTATGATGAATTCGGCAATGTTGTAGTTGAACCGATATATTCAAAAGTAGATATTTTATTTGGCAAAATGTTTTTGACCTACAAGAATTATAAGTATGGAATTGTAGGTTATGACGGAAAAGTTATTTTAGAAAATGAATTTGATGATATTTATATGCCAAAGCCCAGTGTTATGAGAATTTTGTATAACGGACAATGGTATGAACTTGAACAGGTTAATGCTGAAACATTAACTCTTCCTGCGGATGCTAAGCATACACTTGCGACTAAAGAGGATTTGAATTTCTATAATATAGTAGTGAATACAGGTGCTATGACAGGCTATTCTGTTTTAACTTTTTCAGATTATTTGATTAAATTATTTTCATCAATTTCTCCCGCTCATGAAGACACAATTGATGAACTTATGTTATCACAAGGAGCTGAAACCGTTTCAATCTTTATGAAATTGTCTTGGCTTCCAAAATATCCTGTAACTTATGTAAAAAAATATTATCAAAATGTTCGAAATCCGAACAACGGCCCACTATCAAATGTCAGACGAGAACTCAAGAACCAAATTAAGTAGGAGAAAATATCAATGAGAGAAGAATTGTTATCCTTAATTGAAAAAAACAGTAAAATGAACCTTAAAGAACTTTCCGTTCTTCTTGGTGCAGATGAGTTGGAAGTTGCAAACGAACTTGAATCACTTGAAAAAGAAGGCGTAATTTGTGGCTACCATACCTTGATTGATTGGGATAAAACAAAATGTGAAAAGGTTACAGCCCTAATTGAAGTTCGAGTTACACCTCAAAGAGGACAAGGTTTTGACAAAATTGCCGAAAGGATTTATAACTATCCGGAAGTTCGTTCGGTTTACCTTATTTCAGGAGGTTTTGACCTGCTTGTGACATTAGAAGGAAAAACATTGAAAGAAATTTCAACATTTGTTTCTGACAAATTGTCTACCCTAGACACGGTTTTGAGTACAGCCACTCACTTTATTCTAAAAAAATACAAAGACCACGGCACAATTTTAGATAAAAAACATGAAGACGAAAGGGAAATTATTACTCCATGAGAAACCCACTTTCAGATAAAGTTCAAAACATAAAACCTTCCGGAATAAGAAAATTTTTTGATATCGTAAGCGAAATGAAAGATGCGATATCACTTGGTGTTGGAGAACCTGATTTTGAAACCCCTTGGCACATTAGGGATGAAGGGATTTATTCTTTTGAAAAAGGAAGAACTTTCTATACCTCTAATGCCGGTTTAAAAGACCTGCGTTCCGAAATTTGCAACTACTTAAAACGACATCATAATCTTGATTACGACCCAATTTCTGAAGTATTGGTAACTGTTGGAGGTTCTGAAGCTATTGATGTTGGACTCCGTGCAATGTTGAACCCTAATGACGAAGTAATAATTCCACAACCATCTTACGTATCTTATGAACCTTGTGCATATCTTGCCGGAGGGAAACCTGTAATTATTGACTTAAAAGAAGAAAATGATTTTAGACTAACGCCGGAAGAATTAGAAAACGCAATTACGGACAAAACGAAAGTTTTAATTCTTCCTTATCCGAACAATCCGACAGGTGCAATTATGGATAGAGAGGATTTGAAAAAAATAGCAAAAGTTGTTATAGAAAAAGATATTTTTGTAATGTCTGACGAAATCTATAGTGCACTGACATATAATGGCAAACACACCTCTATTGCAGAAATCGAAGGAATGAAAGAACGTACTGTTTTAATAAACGGATTTTCAAAAGCCTATGCAATGACAGGTTGGCGTTTGGGGTACGCTTGTGCTCCGGCTCCGATAATTAAACAGATGACAAAAATTCATCAATTTGCAATAATGTGTGCTCCAACAATTAGCCAATACGCCGCAATTGAAGCACTTAAAAACGGTGATAAAGATGTCGTAGAGATGAGAACAGCCTACAATCAACGCAGAAGATTTTTACTAAACGCATTCAAAGAAATGAACCTAAAATGCTTTGAACCTTATGGAGCGTTCTATGTTTTCCCTTGCATTAAAGAATTCGGAATGACAAGTGAAGAATTTGCCACAAGATTTTTAATGGAAGAAAAAGTTGCAGCCGTTCCGGGAACCGCATTTGGACAAAGCGGAGAAGGATATTTGAGAATATCTTATGCATATTCGCTTGACAATCTGAAAAAAGCAATCCAAAGATTAGACCATTTTGTAAAAAAACTAAGAAATGAAAAATCTAAATAATACAAATCTTTTGTTTATTTTACATTTTTAACCAGTTTTTTGAAATATTCAGTGTCAGATTTTGCAAGAATAGAACACGCTATTCCGCTATTATCAATATTTTGCTCAGGATTGCAATATAAGTCTGAATTTGGGAAACGAGTATTTTTATCACCCATTGCACTCAAAACCCCGTCACAAAATTCAAAAGCAAATAAATCATATCCAAGCATGTTTGGCGGATTTTTATAACCATTTATATCAACAAAAAGATAAACATAGTTTTGCCTAAAATCATTTTCGAAATAAATCATAGTGCCGTCTTGAAGCAAAATATCCCCATCATCTAACAAGTCAGCATTCAAATTTCCGTAACCTGGAAGCAGTTTATATGTAACACCCGAATTTCTAATATAGCAAATCGGTTTTAGATTTTCTGCTGAATGCCCACAATCAGTTGCCCCAACAAGATATTTTATAAAAGTTCTATAAAAAGGGTTAACATGCCCATTGTAATCCTGTGGATTTAAAGACACATCATCTTCTTGCATAAGCTTGAATACCTGTTGAATAGTTGAATATGATTTCAAAAATTGAGTGCGTAATTTGTTAGCTTTGTAATTATTAATAAGACCCGGAATAGTAATCGCCGCCACTACGCCAATGATGCCAAGGGTAATAAGAACCTCGGCAAGGGTGAAAGCCGTCATTCTGAGCCGCACGAGCAGAGGATGAAAGGCGAAGCCGTATCCGTTTAATGCGAGTGCGTTTGGCGAAGAATCTATTATCTTTTTAAGGGAAAAGGAAATAGGGAAATAAGGGAATAAGTTCTTTACAGTTTTATTATCCATGTCATTGAGAGGAGAAATTTCGTTATTATTTGTATTTTTGTGTACGAAGCGACGTAACAATCCCTGCCAAACTTCACCATTGCAAAATTCGGGAGAGGGTTCTTGATTATAGTCCAACACATTTTTACCCCCCCTTCGAAATCAAAGATTTCGGTTCCCCCACAAGGGGGGCACATGTTGTTGCGTCCCCTTGTACTACAATCGCATTGTTATTGTTATCTTCCATTTTTACATCCTTTCTTATTTTAATGTTGGGCTAGATAGCCCAACCTACTTTCTAACCCTCCCTCACAAGTGGAGCTGGAACCCGTCACGTCACCCTGAACTCGATTCAGGGTCTATCCATTTGATTTGATATTTAATCAACATTGATAGATTCTGAATAGCAAGAAAATTTTATACTCAAACTTCCTTACAAATTTTCTAAGCTTTCAGAATGACATAAAAACGTAACGAACTTATTTCCTTCGCCCTTTAAATTTCCTTTTTTCTTAAAACACCATGCTACTTCCTTACTTATCCATATACTTTATGTCTATTAATGTAAGTATAGTATATCGCACAATTATTGTCAATAATATATGATTAAAAGATGAACGAAGATGATTTTCTAAAATTGGGATATAAAATTAAATATTTAAGAGGCAAAAACGGATTATCTCAACTTGATTTATCACTAAAAACAGGTCTCACAACAAGGACTATCAGCCGAATTGAATGCGGCACAATAGACCCCAAATATTCAACACTGGTAAGAATATCTGAAGCTCTTGGGGTTAATTTAATCGAACTACTAAATTTCAGTCTTTAAAAAGACTGAAATTGCTATTTTTTAATTGTTAATAATATTTCTGCTAATTTACCCGAACGAGGATTTTTAAAACGAATAGCACGCTTTTTCGGCTCTTCAGGTTTGAAGTCGTCTTTTTGATAACCATATAAAAACTTCATAAATTCTTTACTATACATAATTACACACCTATCCGATTTAAAACTTCACACATATATAATAAAACACAAAAAAGTAAAATATTGCCAATTATAAACAAATTGTTACAAAGTTAGTAGTTTTAAATACTACCCACCCTGATAAGAAATTGAGCTAATGTTTTAAACTATACGGAAAGTACATAATTTGGTATAAGTTTGTTTTTTAAATAAAACTTTTGTTTATTTTAAACAAAACTCACACAAACAAGGAGGTAAAAATGTCAATTAAAAAACTAACTGTGGCAGCTGCGATTGCCGTTGGAATAGCAACGTGTTCCTTGACTTCTGCAATGGCAGCATGCCCATGCAACACGCAAGCACCTGAAGAAGCTTTGCCTGTTGTAACAGGGGCTGCTTGTCCAGTGGAAACACCGCAGACAACTTGTCCAAAATGTAAAAAAGCAATGCCGGATTGTGGTTGTAAGAAAAAACAACCTTGTCCTGTAAAAAAACAAGACCCATGTCCTGAGAAGAAGAAACCTGATTGTGGTTGTCCTGATGAAATAAGCTGTGACAAACCTGCAGTTCCTTCAACAGCACTTTGTCCACAAACAGGAAAACCTGACAAAGCTGAAATGAAACAAGTTTATGGTTATCCTCAAGCTATTTACGGTACAAACAACTATGTTGGAGAACCGGCAAACTCAATTTTTTCAACTGAAACAGCATTAAAAGGTTGCCCTTCAAGCAAAATGTCATCAAACATTTCAGGAGCAACAGTTGCAACAGATGGTCAAATCACAGGTGCTGCAACCCAAATGCCATGTTTGAATGAATGTCCGAATAAATACAACGGAATTACTATTGACCGCAATGAAAGAAAAATGGACGGAAATTCTTGTCCAATAGATATTCAATCTGCAAATTCAATCAATGCAGTTAAGAAAACTCTAATTCCTTATGAAATTCCGCAACAAATTCAAAACAATATAACAGGAGCTGCAGCAAATCTTGGTGGTTGCCAATTCCCCGATGTTCCAAACGGATATTGGGCAGCATGCGATATTGACAAATTGGCAATAAATGACGTTGTAGTAGGTTATCCAGATGGATATTTCAAACCAAACAGAAATATTTCCAGAGCTGAATTTGCAACAATGTTAGTAAAAGGTTTCAACCTAAATTGTGATATGAACAGACAAACTTTATTCAAAGATGTTCCGAACAACAATTGGGCAAACCCTGCAATTGCAAAAGCAGTAAATGAAGATTTGTTGAAAGGTTATCCAAATAAAACTTTCAGACCTAATGCCCCTGTAACTCGTGTTGAAGCTTTAACTTCAATTGCAAAAGGTATGACTTGCGATATTGATAGATGTAAAGCAGATGAAATTTTAAGCCGTTATGCAGACGGAAATAAAGTTCCGGAATGGGCTAGAATTCCTGTTGCAAAATCACTTGATAGTGGAGCATTGAAAGATTCTCCAAATCCTAACATGATTATGCCAAACAAAGATGCATCACGTGCTGATATTGCTTCTATGATGCAAACCGTCCGAGTAGCACTTGGATATGACACAAATCCAAAAACTGCAACCTCTATCTGTCCGGCTTGTCCAGTTGATAAAAACGCTTTGATTGAACATGAAGAAATCGTTAAAATTCCTACATTGAAATTATCAATGATAGACCAATTAACAGCAAAATCTTCTCACGTTGGTCAATACTTTAGAGCTAACACTCTTGAAGATATTACAATCAACGGAGTAACTTATCCTTGCGGTTCAACTGTTACAGGTCAAGTTGTAGAAGTTATCAGACCTTCAGGTTGTGAAAAAGGTGCTTTAAAACTTGCCTTCACAGAAATCAAAAACGGAGATTGCAAAACTAAATTACCTAAACAAATTCTACAAGCACAAATTAACAAATCAAAAAATGTTAATCCGGTTGCAAGATTTGTCGAAATGCCATTCACTTGGGCAGGTTCACTTGTCGGTGTTGTTGGTAGAACAGCAGGCGGTATCCTAACAAATGTAGGTAACGCAGCAGAAAATATTACAAACGATGCCGGTTATATGCTTGGTCACGCATTCCAAGGTCAATTCGGAGCTGCAGCTCGCAATTTGGGCGATGGATTGTTCGAAACAGTTAAAGCTCCGGTTGATGTAACAAGAACAGCCTTATCAGGTACAATGGGATTGTTCCAAACAACAGGTGATGAATTTGCTTACCTTGTTGACCCTCGCGGATACAAAATATCTGCCGTTAACCCTAGGGAACACGTTACTATCGCTTTCGGATGTAATGAATAATTACAAATCGAAAAGTTCATAGTTAGTTTTCATCACCAAATGGGCGGAGCCGAAGAATTTATTCTTCGGCTCCGCTTCTCTCTTATTAAATTAAATTCATTATCGTAAATATCTGAAATACAAATAGAATGAACTCAAGAACAATGATATGAATGTAACCAAAGCTCCGTATTTCATAAATCTCAAGAATGAAATTTTATGACCATGAGAAGTTGAGGTTTCACTAACCAAAACATTAGCTGCGGCTCCGATAATGGTTAAGTTTCCTCCTAAACAAGCTCCAAGTGATAATGCCCACCAAAGAGCATGAGTTGCACCTGTAATAGCATTTGGATTTGCAGGGTTGATAAGTTCAGAAATCAACGGTGCCATTGTTGCTGTGTATGGAATATTATCAATTATACCTGATAAAATACCAGAAGCCCAAAGTATAATCATTGTTGCTAATTCCAAACTTCCATGAGTCAAAACAATCAACTGATCTGCCAAGAATTTGATACCGCCATTTGCTTCAAATCCACCGATAATGATAAACAAACCAACAAAGAAAAAGATTGTAAGCCATTCAACATCTCGGTAAATTTCTTTAGGTTTTTCAAATAATAACAGGAATGAAGCACCAGCTACTGCAAATACATAAGCTGAAATATGGGTAACATCATGAGTTACAAAACCCAAAATAACTAGAGCTAATGTTATTACAGATCTAATCATAAGATTTTTGTTAGTAATAGTTTTTGAATTATCTAAATTTGCAACATGTTCCATTTTTTCAGGAGTTGCTTTCAAACCTTTTCTAAACAAGAATATCAAAATTCCAATTGCAACCATAAATATTATAAATACAATCGGTGTAAGTTCACGAACAAAATCCATAAAACTCAAACCTGCTCTTGTCCCGATAATAATATTTGGAGGATCCCCGATAAGAGTAGCCGTACCACCGATATTAGAAGACAAAACTTCTGTAATCAAAAACGGTACAGGATCAGTTTCAAATTCTTTAGCAATAACAAAAGTTATCGGCATCATAAGTACAACTGTCGTAACATTATCTAAAAATGCAGAAGCAATAGCAGTAAAAGCTGCAAGTGCAAACAAAACTGTCTTAGGATGTCCTTTAGTAAGTTTTAGCAAATTAATTGCCAACCATTTGAATACACCGCTTCGACTTGCGATATTTACGATAATCATCATACCGATAAGTAAGAAGATTACCTCAAAATCTACGTATTCAAAAACCCCTTTCACATTATGTTCCAAATTCAAGGATAATGGAATTAACCCGAGTAACATTGTTAAAGAAGCTCCAACTAATGCAACTACGGATTTTTGAATTTTTTCACTGGCAATGAAGATGTAAGCAATTAAAAGAATCGCTCCAGAAATAATCATTCCATGTGAGTGAATAAAATCTAACATCTGTAATTTTCTCCTTTTTTATTACGTTTTTATATTTTATGTCTTACAAGAGCATAAATATCATTGAATACTATTAATACCATAAAAATTATCAACAAAATAAAGAAGAATGAACTTACTTTATTCAATGTTTCTTCATCAATCGGTTTTCCTCTTAATTTTTCTATAATTAAGAACATAAAGTGTCCACCGTCAAGTGCCGGAATTGGTAAGAAGTTGACCAAAGCTAAATCAAGAGAAATCATTGCTGTCAACAACAACCCTGAGAAAAATCCGCTATTTGAGATTACATCTCCACCGACTTTTGTAATAACAACAATGCCGTGCAAATCTTTTATTGGAATTTTACCTGAGAATAATTGCCACAAACCATAAACTAAAATATAAGTTTGGTTCCACAAATATCCGCAACTTCCACTTATTGCCTGAGCAAAATTTTTCGTTGGAACAAGAACCTGATGAGATTCAAGAGCTACACCTATCAAACCTTTACTATCAGGATAAACTGTTTTTAATTTAATTTGTTCTTTACCTTTTCTTAAAACTGTAATATCAACAGGTCTCAAACTGTCTGAAATGGAGTAAGCAACATCCTTCAATGTCGTATTTCCGTCAGCAACATAACTGGTTTTACCTTTTAAAGACTCTCTCAATTTTACCTGATTTTCAGTCAAAGTATCTTGAGAATCTTTGTATAATTTATACCCTTTTAAAGCTTCGTCATCAATTTTTAATTGAGGTTCAGATTTTACGGAAGGAAGAGCAACAACCGTCAAGTTTTTAATCGGTTCATCTTCATTTATTTTAGGATTCAAACTTTTCAATTTTTCTAAATTAGATTTAACAAATTCATAATCAACTTTTCCGTCATAAGGTTTGCTGTTTTGTGCATAAAGCGTAAGAGCATAACTAGAATTTATATCAGAACCATTAATTGTAACAATTCTATCTCCTGCTTGCATTCCGCTATCCCAAACAGAAGCACCTTTTTCTGCTACGATTTTATTTACATAAACCTGTTCATTTCCTGATGGAAGTTTTCCCCAAACTAAAGAAGTAATAAGAACTAGGAAAAATGCAGTGATAATATTTGCAATAACACCTGCTGAAATTACAACCATTCTTTGCCAAACAGGACGATTTAAAAATCGGTCTTTTGATTCTTTGGGCAAGTCAATATCCTTTTCATCATCAGGGAAAGAAACGTAACCGCCAAGTAAAAATGCATGAACCAAAACTTCAACATCCCCAACTTTACGACTCCAAAGAGTTGGACCAATCGGCAAACCAAATCCGAATTTTGATACCTTTATACCCAAAGCTTTTGCTGCAAAAAAGTGACCTGCTTCATGAACTAAAACCAAGAAACTTAACAGTAAAATCATTATTATTATTGACATAAATTCTCCCCTAAAAGGATATCTAACGAAGGAGTAAAATTACCCCTTCGCTAATACCTGTTTTTATTTAAACTGTTTCAAAAATCTAACATCATCATTAAAGAACAATCTGATATCATCAATAGCATATTTAAGCATAGAAAGTCTTTCAACCCCCATACCAAATGCAAAACCTGAATAAACTTCAGGATCAATTCCAACACCCTTCAACACGTTAGGGTCAACCATGCCGGCACCCAAGATTTCTAACCAACCGGTACCTGAACATGTACGACAACCTTTACCTTCACACATAATACATTGAACATCTATTTCTGCTGATGGTTCTGTAAATGGGAAGAAACTACTTCTGAATCTTGTCGGACGGCTTTCTCCAAAATATAATCTGATAAATTCGTTCAAAACACCTTTCAAATCACCGAAAGTAATGTTTTTATCAACATACAAACCTTCGATTTGATGAAAGAAATTATTTTTTCGAGAATTTATATTTTCATTTCTATAAACTCTCCCCGGTGCAATAATTCTAATCGGAGGATTTTTACCTTCCATAGCGTGAATTTGAGCACCTGAAGTTTGGCTTCTTAACACAACATTTTTTGCAATATTTGTATAGAATGTATCTTGCATATCACGTGCAGGGTGATCTTTTGGAACATTCAACATATCAAAGTTATAATATTCTGTTTCAACTTCCGGAGCAAATTCATCCGGAACAACAGAAAAGCCCAAACTTTGGAAAATTGAACAAATTTCATTTGTTGTTGATGTCAACGGGTGAACATGACCTCTTGGAATGTATGCTCCAGGTAATGTTACATCAATTTTTTCCTTTTGTAGTTTTTCATTCAACTCTTTTTCATAGAATAGCTTGAATTTTTCAGAAATTGAAAACTCTAGTTTTTGAGTAATCTCGTTAGCCAAAGAACCAACAATTTTCTTATCTTCAACAGATAGGTCTTTTAAACCTTTTTTAATTTCGTTAAATTCACCTTTTCTGCTCAAATATTTGAATTTTATATCTTCTAAATCCTTAACAGTGCTTGCTTTTTCAATATCGGCAACAGCATTTGAATAAATTTGTTCTAATTGTTCCTTCATATTGTCCCCTTTATATTATATATTTATAATTTCATTAAATTTCTTTTCATATCCGATTGTAGATTTTTGGTTATGCCCAGGATGAACAACCACATCATCAGGAAGTTTAAATAAAACATCTTTAACACTATGTTTTATCTTATCAAAATCTCCTCCAGGGAAATCCGTCCTTCCGACACTTCTGAAAAACAACGTATCACCTGAGAATAAATCATTATCAATCAAATAACACATCCCACCCTGAGTATGTCCCGGGGTTGAAATTGCCTTGATTTTTGTTTTTCCGATAAAAAACTCATCCCCATCTTTTACAAAATGAGAAATTTTTGCAAATTCAGGAGGTCTAACCCCTGTGAAATATTGAATCATACTTGGAGCAGCCTGAACTTGTTCTTCATCTTCTTTTGCCATATAAGTATCAACATTGAATTCTTTTTCAAAACTGCTAACCCCTAAAATATGGTCAAAATGCCCATGGGTAAGCAAAATATACTTCAACTTAACACCTGATTGTTTTATCGCATTGACAAATTCTTCATTAAAATCAGAACAATCAATCAAAACGGCTTCTTTAGACTCAACATCCGTAACAAGATAATTATTTGCGTCAATCGGACCTTCAACAAAAACTTTGATATCAATCATTATTTGCCCCGCACTAGTTCAAAAATACTTTTGCACATTGCAAATAATTTTTCGGCATCTTTTAAAGCAATCATATTTGGACCGTCACAAAGTGCTTTATCTGGACTTGGGTGAACTTCAAAGAACAATGAATTTGCACCAACAGCCATAGCTGCTTTGGCAAGATATGGAACAAATCTTCTATCTCCGCCCGAACTTGTACCGTTTGCCCCCGGAAGTTGCACACTATGAGTGGCATCAAACACAACAGGGTACCCAAAATTTTGCATTATAGGAATTCCTCTGAAATCAACAACCAAATTGTTATACCCAAAACTTGTGCCTCTATCAGTAATCAAGATATTTGAATTACCGGAATCTTCAACTTTTTTAATCAAACTTCCCATTTGCTCAGGAGCCAAAAATTGACCTTTTTTGATATTGATAATTTTACCGGTTTTAGCAGCAGCAACAAGCAAATCTGTTTGGCGGCATAAAAATGCAGGAATTTGCAAAATATCAGCAACTTCTGCAACTCGAGCAGCCTGCTGTGGAGTATGAATATCAGTTACAATCGGCAAATCATATTTTTCTTTAACCTGAGCCAACATCTCTAAGCCTTTTTCAAGCCCCGGTCCTCTGAAAGAAGTTATAGAAGAGCGGTTCGCCTTGTCAAAAGATGACTTAAAAACATAATTTATACCTAATTTCTTAGTAATTTCTTTTAAACCTGCAGCGGTTTCATTTAAAATTTCTTGGCTTTCAATAGCACAAGGACCGGCTAAGATAGTCAACTTATCTCCACCAATCTCAAAATCCCTTAATTTAATTCTCTTAATATTTTCCATAACCTGATTATATGTAAAATATAGCAAAATTACAAGGGAATTGAGAAGATTGAAATGAAGCAAAATCTTTGATAAAATAAAGTTTATGAAAAAAGAAAAATGGTATAATAAAAAAATTCCAATAAAATACATATTTATTGCATTTATTCTAATATTTTTTAGTTCAATATTTCTACCAAAACCAGAATTGTCTTGTTCTAAAACAGATGATATCTGTTATTATTATTCTGTAAATTTTCAAGGGAAAAGAAAATTACAAAAAACGTTTAAAATTTCTGACATTGATACATATGAGATTACAAACCATACAGGAGGGAGAGGAGGTATGACAACATATACCTCAATCATATACCTAAAAAATGGAGAAAAAATTGATTTAGATTTTAGTACATGTAGCTTTACAAGAGCAGATAATATTGTCCAAAATATTCTCACTCTTGAAAATTACCAAATTAAAAGTTCTTATTGGAAAAGTATATTTGGAGGATATTAAACCTAATCAACTATCACTCTTGCAGGGAAATTGCTTTTTAGCAAGTTATTTGCTGCCTGTTGTGCTTTTTCTCGTGAAGTATAAGAACCAACCTGCAAGGTATAATATCCGTTCAAGTTTTTAACAATCGGAGTAACTCCAAGTCCTGCATCTTGAATAATTGATTTTGCAACTTCAGCTTGCTTTTCTGTTGCATAATAACCAACAACAACTTTTGCGTTAACAATTTGAGCCGGTGTTGGAGCTTGGTGCGATGTTACAGGAATAGCTGCTTGTTGAGTTTGAGCATTTTGAGAATGCTTAGCTTGGTCTTGAGTGGAAGGTTGAGTAACTTTAGATTGGGTCTCTTGTACTTTTTGTTCCGCTTTTTGAGAATTCAACATATCAGCCATTTCTGCTTCCATTTGACCTACAGTTTTCTTTCTATGGTTTGGAAGAACTACTTTCTCATCAAGTTCAGGTGAAAACATATCTTCATCCCCAACTTTTTTCCCGGAATCATCCATTTGAATTCTTTTCAACCTCTCATCTATTACTGAACCGTAACTATTATCATCACTATCATCATCCATTGTTGAAGAAACTTCAGTATCATCAGAAATTCCAACATCTACATTTGGAGATAATATTTTTGCAAATCCGAGAATTATCAAAAGCCCGATAATAAATACGGACACAAACACTGTCATATCTTTATTAGGGCCTTTTTTAACCTTCTTTTTATAATCACTATAACTAAAGTGAGCGGTGGTATTTTCATATTTATCAGAATCTTTTAGCATTAAACACCTCTTACTTTCGTACTTGCAAGGACAATATCATCAATTTCTTCACTATAATTTTTCATAATTTCAATAGCAAATTCTTTTATATCTTCAATTCCTAAATCGCTTTTCAGTGCAGAAACAGGAATTGGAGCACCTTCAGATAGAATATTAACACCCGTGTGGATGAGAATTGATGTCAGTGATTTTGTTGCAATTGATACGGACATTTTCTTATCATTCACAAACAAATCATCGCCACTTCTTCTAACCTTGAAACCTCTTTTTTCAAGAGCTTCTTTTATGCAACAAATCAAAAGTCTTTGCCTGAAAACACCTTCAACCAAATTGACATTAAACTGTTCAGTAATGAAACTAAGCATATATTTGCTATAAATCGGTTCATTATTAATAACATCTTCAATATCAACCATTTCGGTCAATTTAACTTCGCATTTGCCACAAAAAGCAACAATTGCATCCCCTTGAATTTTAAAATTTTTATAAATCCAATGTGGTGCAAGTTGAGATCCAATATATTTAATTTCTTTATCTATGAATAGAGTTTTCATCTTCTTACCCAAACAATAGTTTTATATAATGAGTGTCATGATTTGCTTGAAGGGCATGCTTCAACCTTGAGCATGACTCACATATCCCGCAATGCTTTGCCCCACCTTGATAACAGCTTTGAACCAGTTCAAGAGGTACTTTATGCTGCAAAGCTAACATGACTATATCATTTTTGACATAATTTATCAAGGGTGCAACCACTTTTGGCTTCTTTTGAGTAGAAAATTCAAATTCTTTATTTAGGGAGTCGATAAATTCTTGAGTATTATCAGGAAAAGTTTGTCCTTCCTCTTTATTTGCTCCAATCAAAATATAATCGTAATCTTGGGAATCTGCAAATGAGGCGGCAATATTTAAAAACAGCCCGTTACGATTTGGAACCCAAACTAATTTTGCAGAATTTTCGGGATTATCAAGTTCAACTCCTGTCGGAACATCTTTGACTGAAACAAGAGAAGTATTTGTAATTTCTTTTAACCAATCCAGTTTTATAACCTTATGTTCAACATTATAAAATTCACAAATTTTTCGAGAAGCTTCAATTTCTTTTTCTACAGACTTTTGTCCATAATCAAAAGTCAAAGCTAAAGTTATATTTAACTCTTCCCGTTTAAGTCCTAAACTTACTAATGAATCAAGTCCGCCTGATAATAAAATTATTGATTTTGGCATTTTTATTCTCCCGTTTCATATTCATCAAGAATTGCAACCGCTTCCATTTTTAGGGCATCAGAATATTTTGGAGAATTAATCACTTCATCCAAAATATCTCTATCAGACATATTATATAAAGCAATCAGGGCATTTTTCTTGACTTCTTCATTCGAATCTTCAATCATGCACTTCTTTATAGTATCAAAAGCTTTCGGATTATCACAATCCATAAGGGCTTCAATTGCATTTATTCGAACTTGAGAGGATTCATCCGTTAAAGAGTTTTTCAAAGCCTTATAAACTCTTTCATTTGTTCCAAATCCCATTTTGGTCAAAGCTTCAATCGCACGTTCTTTCAAGAATGAAAACTTGTCCATAATTCCTTGTTTTGTTTCAATAATACTCACAAGCGGGTCTAAAGCTCTTGTATCCCCCAAAAGCCCGAGAGCAGAAACCGCAGATTCGCGAAGATAAACAGATTTTTCATCTTCATCTTTCACAACATCAATCAATGGAGCAACAGCAAATCTATCACCTATTCGCCCTAATGCATCGGCACATGCCAGACGAACTTTATAATTTTCGTTTTTGTTGTTCAAACAATATAGTAAAGAAGAAACAACATCTGTATTTTTTTGATTAGCAATTGCTTTTGCACTCATAACACGAACATTTATAAACTTTTCTTTGGTATCTTCATCTTGAGTTGAAGCATTTTTCAATAACAAAATATCAACCAAAACTTCCAAGCTCGTTGGATCTCGATACATATCAACACAACGAATTAAATACATTATAACATCAGGATTTTGAGCATTTGCAAGTAAATAATTATAAATTTTAATCAAATCTTTATCACTATACTTAGATTTTAAATCCTTAATATTTGAAGTAATAACATTATAATCAGAGTCCGAAAATAAACCGCAATTCTCTGCTATCAATTTTAAATCCAAATTTGTGTTACTATCCACTATCAATCCTCGCAACCCAATATTATACTAAATCGCATCTTTTTTCAAGAGATAACCCCTTCAAAATCAGATATATAAATGATTAACACTTTTTAGAAATTTTAATTGTAACGATTTTGTAAAAATAGGGCAAAAAAATAAATGCTTTGACTTAAAATAATTGTGTAGTAGTTATTAGACTAAATGGTGTGAAATGAATATAGACTCAATTAAAAATTATCCCACCGGAATTCTGGTCAAACAAAAGCCAATGTACGGACTTGAGAACAGACAGAAGAGTACGAGTGCGGATTTATGTGACAAAAAAAGTGTGGATAGAGAATATTATAGCGGCAGCTTTACCGGAGGGATAAACGGAGCTGCCGCTAGTGTTTCCAAAGGTAAGGCTCAAAGTTTTATGCATAAAACCTTTAACAAAATTCTTCACCTTTGTAATGACAACACGGTTATTGCTCAAAACTTGGTAGCATTAGTTCTTGCAACAACTCTTAGACCTGCAGCAATTATGTCTTTACCGGGAAAAGATAAAGATGATAAAGTTTACGCTTCAGGGCATGCTATCGCTTCCGGACTTATCGGTTTCGGATTTTCAAGTATCATTATGTATCCGCTAGACCAGGCAGCTAAAAAAGCCAAAGGAAAAATCCAAGATTTGGCAAATACTGTTGAGCTTATGAAAACAAATGTTTCAGAATTAACAGATGCACAACTTGAAAATCTTGGAAAATTAAAGAAAAAATATAAATTTAATGATTTTAAAGAACTTGAAAACAATCAAACAATTAAAAAATACAAATCTGTATTTAATGTTGAGAATTTAGAAGATTTGTTACACTCAAAAGCATTTGAAAGAACAACAAAAGTTCTTAATATGGCACCGGATGTATTTATATTTGGTATTGCTAAAGCAATGTTGACAGTTGCTTTAATTCCACCAATTATGAAATACATATTTGGAGTAGAAAAGAAATCAAAAGCTCCTCAAAATGCAACTCAACAAAATCAAGTTCAAAATCAACCACAACCAAATCCGATTTCGTCAATGGTTAAACCGGAAATGGGCAAATTCGCAGGAGGGCTAAAATAATGAATATTCCATCAATTCAAACAAACAATTTTAACTCTCAATACATTAGAAGTAACAATCCTTATGCAAATAAAAATAACCGACAATTAAAATCCGGTATTTCTTATAACCAACAAGCATTTACAGGAAATATCGAAGTACCGTTAAAATCAAAATTGTTATCTCCATTTACAAAAGGAATGGATAAATTTACTACATGGTTGTCAAATGCTTATACAGAAAAACTTTACACAAGTAAAGCCGCAAAATTCCTAGCAAAGAAAACAGACAACTTGAAAAGTGTAGTTGATCACATGCAAGTTATCGGTTCTGTTATCATTTCAGGAATGTATATGATTCAAACATTGAGAAACAAACAAATGGATGATGATAGAAAAAGAACTTTAGCAATCAACCAAGGTTTGACATTTGCACTTTCAACACTTGGATCATACACAATTGATGGTCTGCTTGATAAAAAATGGGAAAAATTAACAGCAAAATACGCACAAAAAGAAACCGGCGACAATACAATTTGGCAAAAATTGGAAGACCTGAATGCTAAAAACCTTGCGAAATTTGAAAAAGATAAAGCAGCAGGCATAATCGAAAAAAGTGAAAAGTTCAGACCAACAAGCGTACTTGATTACGTAACTAAGAACATTAAAGACTCAGACCTTGAAGCTCGTCTAAAAGGTATGAGCGTTCTTAAAAAACTTGTTGTATTCGGTACAGTTTACAGATTCGTAGCACCGGTTGCAGTTACTCCATTTGCATCATGGATTGGAAATAAAATTGTTGCAAAGAAAAATGAAAAAGCAGAAAATGCAATTGCAACAAACAATACTCCACAACCGACAAAAGCAGAAGAAAACAAAACTGAAAAAGACCAAAAAGCAACAGCTTAATAATATACAAAACATAAACAAAAAGAGGTTCAAAATTATGAGCCTCTTTTTTGTTGTTCTAAATAATTATTTCTATAAAATTTACAATTTTTTCGGTTTACAGAAGTATGGGTTATTTTCATATTTTGTCCAAACTAAATATCCCCTATTACCCTTGATTGTTTGGGTTCCTGCAACATAATAAGAAACTTTTCCTGTTTTAGGATCTGTTTTTGAATTAAATATTTCCAATTCCATTTTTTCAGGTTCAGTCTGACGAGATTTAGAAGTCATTGCTTCATATAATTCATCAACTTGAACACTTGGAAATGCACAATCCACTTGATATGTTCCTTCTGATGATTTTAGCGTTTCTTGGAATTTGCACATTCCATTTCTCCAACCGATAATTTTTCTTGTAGTTTCAAAAGATTCCCCTTCAAACTCTGAAGGTGTTGATTCTGAATATGCATCACAATCCTTGAAATGTTTTATAAAATTCTTTGAATATTTAACATATTCCGCAGCAAAAACACAAGTTAAACTAACCCCTGCTGCAATTAATAGAGTAAGCATAATACCAAAAGTTTTTTTCATACTCTTCTCCTCCATATCTTTCTTTAGCAACATTATATCAAAAATTCCGGATTAGTAAAGTTAATAAAAATTTTAAATCAATAATAAGATTTAAACAGAAATTAGAAATCTCATTATTTTGTATGATTACAAAAATTTTAGAAATGCTAACATAACAATATACTCCTTAGAGACTAAGATACACATATCCCTAATCAACAGCTATGCACCTCAGTACATAGCTTTTTTTTATTATTAGGGAGAAGGAAATAGGGGAATAAGGAAATAAGTTCGTTACGGTTTTTCTGTCATTCTGAAAGCTTAGAAAATTTGTGTGAAGAATGAACACAAAATTTTCTTGCTATTCAGAATCTATCAATGTTGATTTAAATTAAGGGAATAAGGAAAAAGGAACAGGGAAATAAGTTCTTTACAGGAAATATTATATACATGTCATTACGAGGAAAACGAACCGAGCAGAGTGCGGAGCTGTCTGCCAAAACGATAGGCTGTCCGCAGGACATATTTGGCAGACACGGAGTCACGTTTATGGCGAGGTGAAGTGTCAGACAGAAACACAGCGTGACGTAGTAATCCCTAACAAATTATGCAATTGGAAACCTTGTCAGGGATTGCGACACTGGAAGCCATTGCCTAATATGAAAAATAACTTTTCAAGACCCGTTCGCAATGACATGAATAATAAAAATATGTCGGCTTTACCAAGCAATAAGTAGGGTGGGCTCACTAGCCCACCGATAAAGATAAATCAAATTCTTTTGTTCACTTTTTCTTTTTTATTTCGAAGAAAATTTAACAAATTAGGCAATGATAAAACTTGTCAGGGATTGTTACGTCGCTTCGTACACCAAAATACAAATAATAACGAAAATTCTCCTCACAATGACATGAATAATAAAAACTGTAATGAACTTATCAACTTATTCACTTATAGAGTTATTGACTACAAAAAGATTCTTCGGCTAAAGCCTCAGAATGACGAAAAAACGTAAAGACCTTAGAGCCTTAGTGCCTTAATGCCTCTTGTAACAAACCTATTTCCTTTTCCCTTATTATATTCTATCCGTTGTCAATGTTGACAACGCAAGTTTGAGAGCTTCGTTTGCAAAACGTTCTTTCATTTCCTTTCGAGGAATATCAGGAGACAATTTAACCTCTTTAATCGTCACAATTCCGTTGTATCGCATCGAAATATAAACAAGTCCAACCGGTTTTTCTTTTGTTCCGCCTGTTGGTCCTGCAATACCTGTTGTACATAGAGCAATATCACATCCTGTAGCTTCAAATAGACCATTTGCCATTGCTTCAGCACATTCTTCACTAACAGCACCAAAATTATTCAAAATATCCCAACTAACCCCAAGAATTTTATGTTTTGCCTCATTAGCATAAGTCACAAAATTCAATTTTACATACTCTGAACTTCCTGAAACATCTGTAAGTTTTGAACTCAAAAGCCCTCCGGTACAGGATTCTGCGGTTGCAATTGTAAGTTTATGTTCTATTAAATATTTGCCTAATTCTTCTTCCGGTGTCATTTTGCCTTCCTCATTTTATGGAGTTATACAAGCTGTAATCGCGTCAATTAGCCTTTTTACAGGAACGGTTTTAATTTTATCATTTGTGATATTTCTGTTTGCATAGGGAATAATTGCTTTTTTAAACCCTGATGTAGCAGCTTCATTCAAACGTTTTTCAAGATTATTCACTGGATGAATTTCACCAGAAAGACCGATTTCTCCAATAATAACCGTTTGAGAATCGACCACAACATCTCTTGCACAAGTGGCAATAGCAAGTGCAATTCCTAAATCTGCACTTGGTTCATCCACATCAATTCCGCCCATAACGTTTACATAAACATCTTGTTTTGAGAGATTAAGACCGACTCTTTTTTCAAGAACCGCAAGAATTTGCAAGACTCTGCTTGAATCAACGCCATTAGTAACCCTTCTTGGAGACGGATATGGTGTTGTCCCGACAAGAGCCTGAATTTCAACAAGCAAAGGTCTTGTGCCTTCATTTGTAACAACAATCGCACTCCCTGGGATTGATTCTTGAGAGCGTTCATTCAAAAACAATTCATTTGGATTTTTAACTTCAACAAGTCCCTGAGTTTGCATCTCAAAAATTCCAACTTCTGAAGTGTTTCCAAACCTGTTTTTCATAGAACGCAACATTCTATAAGATTTGTACTTATCCCCCTCAAAATAAATAACGGTGTCAACCATGTGTTCTAAAATTTTAGGACCCGCAATATTTCCGTCCTTTGTAACGTGACCGATAATTATGATTGTAATATTTTGAGTCTTTGCAATCTGCATCAAAATATTACAACACTCCCTAATTTGGGAAACACTTCCGGCAGAACTCGTTATACTTTGAGAATAAATTGCCTGAATACTATCAATAACAACGGTATCAGGATGAATTTCATCAATTTGTTGTCTTATGGATTCCAAATTAGTTTGCGGATAAACGTAAAGATTGTCCGAATTTATGTTCAAACGATTTGCACGAAGTTTCAATTGACTTGCGGATTCTTCTGCTGAAACATAGAGAATTTTTTGTCCGTTTTTAGCTAATTCACCGCTAGTTTGGAGCAAAATAGTTGACTTTCCAATCCCGGGATCTCCTGCAATGAGAACCAAAGAGCCTTGAACAAGTCCGCCACCTAAAATTCTATCAAACTCAGAAATATTTGTACTAACCCGAACCTCTTCTCCTATATGAATATCATTGATAAGAGAAGGTTTTGTGTCATTTTGAATACCTTGAGGTGAAATATTTTGTGGCTTAAAATTCGTTTGAATTTCTTCCGTAAAGCTTCCCCAAGAACCGCATTCGGGGCATTTACCCAAATAACCTGCGGTTTCATAACCACAATTTTGACATATCCATTTTGATTTAACTTTTGCCATATAGGAATTATATTCCCTTTAACGTTAGCGGTCAAGGAGATGTTTTTTGAGTGATAAAAAATAATGTTGGAGCAAAAGCTCCAACATTAACTAATCATTTAAAGTTAACTTTTCAAAACCTTTTGTGACTGCATTCTGAATAGCAATACATATATCACTAAACGAATTACTTTCTGGAATAATAAAACCTTGAGCAAAGCCATATTTATCCACAGAAGATGTTTTTATAAAAGCTCCTCTTGGCTCAAAACCATCTAAAGAATTTAATGGTTCAACAGTTCTAATCACGTCAGTATTAATAATAAGATCTTTAGTTTCTAATTTTAATTCTCTTCCCAAACAGTTGCTAACTTTATATCTATTTTTATGCTTAAAATTTGAAAAATGAATAAAGCCATTAAAATTTGGTGAAATTGGTGCATTTGTTCTATTTACTTGCATATATAATTATTTCTCCTTTTTTTACTTACTTTCTTCCTGTTTTATTAAGTGTTTCGACATCACTAACTTTCATCGCATAATATGGAGTTATTTGACCTTTTTCAACCAAGAATAAAACAAAATCATCAATAAAATAGAATTGACGTCCCATATCCTCAGGCATTAAAGATGTCATTCTAACCATCATTGCTGCTTCACTTTTTAATTTTACACCTTCGTTGTTCATTTTAAAATCAACAGTTTCGATAGTTTTATCTATTTGGAAGTTTGTTCTTTTGATTTCACGACCTTCTACATCAGGAAAACTTGTTTCTTGGTAAAGATTAATCTCAGGAACCATCAATTCATCTTTTTTCTCAAACTTTTTGTTCCCTTTGTATTTTGAAGTTTTTTGAGTTATATCAGCATAATATTTGTCAAAAGTTTTATCTTCATCAGTTTTATATAAAATCACTTCATCTTTATCTTTTGTCAAAAGTTTTACGGCAAAATCAGAATCGTTATTGTAGAATAACACGTTTACATTTTTATATAATTTTTTGTTACTTCTATCGTTAATTCCGAAATATTTCACAAGAGTCGGATTGTTACCGAATTGTGCATCTTGCAATTTGTCAAATGCTTGCAAGAATTGGAAATCTTTTTTCAACATTGCATAAATAAACAATTTGTTTTTATCTTTTGAAAAATTAAAAGAATCAAGAATATCACTGGTTTCGTTAAATTTTTCTTTAATTCCCTTTTCGATTTCTTTCTTCAATTCAGGACAAACTTTTCCATATTTTGTATAGTATGATTTTTCAGAAATATTTGTTTTTTTGAAAGCTTGTTTATTCAATTCTTTTAACATTTTTGGATTTTCACCAACAAATCTAACAGGCCCATAAACAATATGATCCATAAGTTCATTCCACACGATTTGGAATGTTCCAACCCAAATTCTGTTTTGAGCTTGGCTTTCTTGGTTCATAGTTGCAAGAACTTCAATATCAGGAACTTTAGTTTCTGTTTGTTCAACAACCGGTGTCGGTTCTTCAACTTTCTTTTCATGAGCAATCACGTTGGGAACAATTCCAACCAATGTTGCAAATAATATTGCAAGCGAGATGTAAAGTTTTTTCATTATTTATTTTCTCCTTTTCAAACCTATATTCAGCGATTTCCAAAAACCTTTGAAAAATCCTTGCGGGGTATTTTTGTGCAATATCGGAGCTGAATCATAATATTTTTTATAATTCGCTATGATATTTTCGGGCAAATCTTCCCCACGCTCTAAAATATACGACAAAAATTCTATATAGTCATCCTGTTCTTCTTTATAAAGAGCATCACGAAGTCTTAAATCTTCATCAGCTTCATAATGAATAAGTGCGTGATATGCCGCAATTAAGCTTTCATCTTCTGTATCTTTAGGGTACAAAAGCATAGCCTGTTTAACACTAAGCTCCCCTATCCGCACTCTTCTCAGCAAATTGGATACAGCAATTCTATCATTTATATTATTTTGGGGCATAACTATTTTACTAGCATTTCAACCATTTCACGTTCTACAAAATGCATCATTTCTGCATAATTTCCATCGAAGAAATTATCAGTAAATTCTTTTAGCATATCAAGAGCCATTTCTCTTTTATCCATTGTTGCTTTGTAGAAAAACTTTTTCCCAACCTTGTAACGAACCAAAATACTCTTAGATACCAATCTGTCCATTACAGTTTTGATTGTAGTGTAAGCTCTATCTATTCCATTGTTTGACAACTCGTCAACAATATCTTGAATAGCAATATCTCTATCTTCATTAATTGAAGTTAAATTCCAAAATGTGTTCAAAATTTCAATTTCTAAAGATCCGCAAACCATGTTTTCCTCCTACATTACTATACTATTACTATAATTGTAATATAAAACCAAATTTTTACAAGTACCTAAATGTAAATTTTACAAAAATTTTACTAAAAATCCATATTCATAAAATCTTCTTCTTTTTTAAAATCCTTTTTGGTTGTTCTTAATTTTTCATTCTTTTTCTTTACTTTTTGGGGCATATTTCTGTATGCATTGTCTAGTGAAATTTTTGTAATCACTTCACTGGTTTTTCTATCATAAAATGTCAACCAAAATTTACGATTTATATTATCAACAGAAAATGATACATTAGCAATCAATTTATCACCGGGTTTGATTTGTTTGAACATCAATTTTGTATCCCCAAAGATTGACGGACTGAATTTTGCATTATAATCATTCACTAAAACCATATCAAAACCTGACAAAGTTTTGTCTGACATATTGGAAATCAAAACAGTCAAAGTGATTGTATTAACCTCTCCAAACGGATCTTTTTCATGTTTTATATTATTGATATTAATTGTCAAACCGTCATAATGAACTTCTTCTTGTTTTAAAGCTTCCTCTTTATAAACAGGCAAGTCAACTTTTGTATTTATTTTGACTTTTATTTCATCCCCGGGAGCAATAAGAACGTGATTTCCTTTTCTTATAAGAGCAATCCCAAGACCTGCAACTCCACCTAACGCTGCACCACCGGCTAGTGTATAACCTTGAGAGGCAATAGCTGCTTCAAGTCCTAACCAATTAAGAGCCACTAAACCTCCAACAGCTCCGCCTGCAACGGTACAACCTACATCTTGAGCCGCAATTTTAGCACCTGCCGCAATCGGATGAAGTTTTGTTGTCATTTTGCCTTCAATTGGAATTTCTCTCCCATCAGGTGTAACCAAATAGTCAAAAGACAAAGTTAAAGAACCTTCTCGTCCTAATCTTCCCGGTTCTGTTGTATTATCCAACCTGCCATGAGCAACGGTTCCTTTTGGGATAATTACCCCTTTATCACCATAAACATCAGAGGTAACTTCTGCAAAAAATTCATCCCCTTCAACAGAAATTGAAGAATCTAAAACTTGCGAAACAGTCATATTTATGACGTCATGCCTGTCAAGAGACTCAATTTTTCCGGTAAAAATATCGTCCTGAGGTTTTTGATAATTATCATTTTCAACAACAGAACCCTGCAACGGTTCAGTTGCTTGTACTATCGGGATGTTTCCCAATAACATCATTATTATTAATATAAAGCTCAATATTTTTTTCATAACTTTATTATACTCATTAGTTTTTATTTCATCAAATTATTGAGATTAATTTTTCTGATCATCAACTTCTTGTGCCATCTCTTCAATAAAATTATTGATTTTTGCAGGTTCAAAACATGAGCATGAATTCCAAATCAATGTTGGAGTCGGTTCGCTCAACCTTGGACTAGGATAATCATTATGGCATCTGCCTTTTAGCATATTTGTTGAACCGTCAACACTAGATGTAAAATTAGCACAACAGCTACAAATTTTTAAAATTAAACCATAATCTTCCATTTTTGACTTTAATTGTTGCAAAGCATCAATCATTCTCAAATGAGAAGAAGTTGTATATTTTTTATTTTTATAGATAAATCTTATCTTTGACAGTCCGCTTTCTGTTGAAATAAATTCCAACTTACAGTTTCTATCGCCATGCTTTGTTTGAACTTGAACATCAATTGACAACTTATCAGTTTCCCTATCAGTATTTGCCCCCAGTTTTTTGAGAATATAACGAATTGGCGGGAAATTTTTGATAATGTGACAAATTGAATAAATCGGATACAAAAGAAGAACTAGAGTTTCTTTCGTATTCAATTTTGCATTAACAAGACTCAATCCAAATACTGCAAGAGTCACAACAGCACTGAAAATTACAACATTACATTTTACAATAAACGGGTATTGGTATGAAAATGAAATTAACAATGCATAAGCCAAAATTATCAACCAACAATTCGGGTTTAATAAAGAACAAATGTGTTCAATAAACGTAAAATTGATTGTTTTCAAGTTTTTGAAATTGTTTTTTAATAATTTAAATCTCTTAGTTAGTCTTGGCTTTTTGAATGAGCAATCCTGACCCAAAATGTAAGATTGAATATTTGGGTTATAAACACATTTATGCCCAATTTGAGATAACAACAGGCTAAACTCTAATTCTGAATTGATATCCTTAAAGTTGATTTGATCAGTTTCATCAAGAACAGATTTTTTTATAATAAAAAGTCCTGAATCAATGTTTGTTGCAAGTCCCAAAAGAGAACGAGCTTGTTTAAAGAAATTTGCCTGATATTTTTTATAAACAGCTTTAATTCTATCAACAATATCAAGATTTTCTCTATTGATATTTATTTCACCTGTTACAGCACCATATTTTTTCAATGCTACATTCGCTAAAGTTAGGAAATTAGGTTCAATTTTTCGAGTTCCATCAATAAAAACGTAAGCATCAATTGTTTCATCTTTTTTCAACTCATCAAGTAACATAGAAACAGCTTCATGTTTGCCCAATGTTCCAACATCTTGAATATTCATTACGTGAACAAAATTATCTCGTTCGAAAATCTTTTCAGATCCGTCATTGCAATCATCAAGAACCGCATAAACTCTAAAATTAGCAAGAGGATAATCCTGCATTTTTAATTCTTGCACCAATTCTTCCAAACATTCTTTATGGTTGTGACTGTAAATTACAACCGCAAAATTATGTTTGAAATCATCATACATTGAATACTTCTTTTCGATAACAAACGGTTTATCTTTCAAGTTTCGAATTGAAAGAATCAACATATACAATGTATAAATAACCAGATATAAATAAATTAGAGTTAATAAAAATTCCATAATTTGTTCCTCGTTTACTTTATAGTAGTAAAAAGTTAAATAAAATTCAAACTATTTAGATATCAATCTTTATAGCACCTTGTCTAAAAATCCTCAATTCATTATTCATAACACCCACAACTGTTGACTCTAAACCCTTTGCACAGTAGCCATAATCCTCTATTACCAAATCCGCAAGACCTGACATATTTTCCAGGGCTTGAGCATAAGTTTTGGCAGATGGTTGATGAGAAAGATTTGCACTGGTTGTTGCAAGGACATGCCCAGGAATAATTTCACAAATTTCTTTAAATACCTCATTATCAGGCACCCTAATTCCAACAGTCGGCATATTAGAGGTTATATAATCAGGAGTGTTTTCATTTTTGTCAGTAACAATTGTCAATGCACCGGGGAAGTATTTTTTTATGAGAATTTGACCAGCTTTAGGAATAGGTTTGACATAATTCAAAAGGTTATAAATCTCATTAGACATTAATATTAATGGTTTTTGAGCTTCTCTTTTTTTAATTTCATAAATCTTTTTAACGGCTTTTTCGTTGTTTGGCAAACACCCAAGCCCCCAAACCGTATCGGTTACATAAGCTATTACACCGCCATTATTTAAAACATTTATAATCTCATCTTTATTTTTAAGCATACATTCCTCGCTATTTTTATAATGTAATTTTAGCACGTAAAATATATTTGCCATGGGCAATATGGTGGAGTTTTTCGGATTTTTCTTGACATTTTTGAAAACATTATTATTATAAAGATAAGATAGGTAGAAATTAAAAAGGATTTATATTATGACACTAGGTTCAGGAGCTTCAATTATATCAAATATTTCTTCAGGATTGTCAAACACTTATTCATATTTGGCATCTTTATATCCTGAGGACGGTGTTACATACAAAAATATCACCGCAGCAAAAAATGATACTACTAATTATTTAACACTAAATCAATCTTTTGCATCTTATTTGCAAAATAATTTTTCAACCCTCGATAAAGACGGGGACGGAAAAATTAGTGCGAAAGAAATGGATAATTTGACTAACACAATTTCACGTTCAGGTGTTTCAAGAAACGAACTTTCTCAACTTGCCGCAAGCGGAGCTTATTCAAGCGAAATGGTAAGTAAAATTCTAGAAAACTTTGACGATATTGATACAAACCACGATGGAAGAGTAACCAGTGCTGAAATTGCAAGTTACACATATTCTTGTAACAAACAAGAAATGATTGATGAAGATAATTATAAAAAAGCTACTAATATGTCATTGTTTTACGGAGATGACAATGCTTCAGAACCTTCAACATATAGCATTTTGAGCTACAAATATAAGAACTTCACAAATAGTTCTTCATAACTTACTTGCCAATGCAAAAATGATCAAATATATTATTCAAAATATCGTCATTGATAACTTCGCCCGTGATTTCATCAAGTGAAATCAGTGCGGATTTCACATCTATATAAATCATATCTTGAAGTTCCTCAATTTCAGCAGCTCTCAACGCTCTAGTCAAGCTTTCTTTACATCTCAAAAGACAAGTTTGTTGCCTTTTGTTTGTAATAAATTCGGTATCCTCAAGAGAAAAATCGCAAATAATATTTTTCAATTGTTCTTTCAATTTTTCAATTCCATCTTTTGAATAAGTTGAAAGAGTAATTGTGTTTTCAAACTCAGGCACAAAAGCACCTTCTTCAACCAAATCAATTTTGTTAGCAATAACAATATGCGGTTTATCTTTTATGATATCAAAAATTTCTCTATCTTCTTTAGTTAATCCGCATTTTGCATCATACATAAAGATAACCAGATCCGCTTCCGAAGCTGATTGTTTAGAATATTCAATCCCAATTTCTTCAACTTTGTCCAAATTTTTTTCTTCACGAATTCCGGCTGTATCAATCAGGGTAATCGCAACCCCCAAATCCAAATTTTCTTTAATAACATCTCTCGTTGTCCCCGCAATATCAGTAACAATTGCCCTATCAAGATTTAATAAAGCGTTGAATAAAGAGGATTTACCAACATTTGGACGACCGACAATAGCAACTTTTACCCCCTGACGTAAAATGTCAGAAGATTTTGCACAATCTAAAATTCGATTAATTTCTTTTAAAATCTTATTAAATTCTGAAATCAAATAAGAATATTGAGGTTCAGCTACATCCTCAGGAAAATCAATCCCTGCAACAATTCTGGATGATACATTAAATAATTCACTTCTCAATTCCTTAATTTTATCGGCCAAAACACCTGACAAATTTTTTGCAGATTGAAGGGCAAAATTTGAAGTTTTCGCATGAATTATATCATCAACAGCTTCCGCTTGAGATAAATCAAGTTTTTTATTCAAAAACGCACGCTTGGTGAATTCTCCACGCTCTGCCATTCGGGCACCGTTTTTCAAAATTACATCCAAAATATTTCGAACCACATTCACACCACCATGGCAGTGAATTTCAATAACATCTTCACCGGTATAGCTGTTTGGATTTTTGAATGGTAAAATTATAACTTCGTCAACTTTTTTATCTCCATCAACAACCCAACCGTGGCAAATTTTGCCCGCGGGAAGTTCATTTCTTGTGGTTATATTTTTTGCAATATCAAAACTTTTGTCACCTGAAATTCTTATAACTCCAACCCCACCGGTACCGATAGGAGTTGAAATAGCTGCAATTGTATCAAATTCTTCTATAATATTCATAAAAAGATTATACAATAAAAAACTTTATTTAATTATTTCCAAGGATAACTTTTGTCAATCTTCCAACCTGCACGGCGAATTTTTTCAGCACAAGTATTTCCAAACCATGAATTTTTGCAATTTGCCTCAACATCTGATTCTGTTAAATCATAACCGAACGGTTGAACCCCACCGCCATCAGGAATTCTTTTTAACATAAAAACATCCCTTCCGAACTTGTTTGGACCGTCTTTTCCGTTTATATCAACAAGAATACTGGCATTTGCTTTAACTTCCGGCATTCCATCAACATTATTTCCGGTACCAACACCAACAAAAATCAAATACAAAGTACCATCAGCAGTATAAAACGGAAGTCTTGAACCACTTGTATCTCCAATTAGCCCGACCTGAGCAACCGCACCGGACGCCGTAACCCAAGGTTTATTGCTTTTATACCCGCATTGTTGATAAGTCGAGCACAAAACTGCTGTCTTGATATACGGAGCCCAATAAATTTCAAAATACTTATCTGCACCCATTTCAAAAGCTTCGTTTATGTTTGCCTCCCCAACATCATCAAATGACATTTTGTATGCCTGATTCATAATTGAAATTGCTTTTTGAAGCTTTACAACTGTTTGTTTTTGAATATTCTTCGTCATTAAATTTGGTATCGTCATCGCCGCCACTATGCCGATTATGCCAAGGGTGATTAATACCTCCGCCAATGTAAAAGCCGGTTGTTTAATAAATGTCATTCCGGACTGCGGATTTTGGCAAGAGCGAAACGATAGTGTAGCTCGTCCTGGGGAGGGCTGCGTTGAGCCGGCCGACCCGCCAATAATCCAAGAGAGGATCCGGAATCTCCTTAACTTTTTATTAAGGGAAAAGGAAATAGGGAAATAAGGGAATAAGTTCGTTAAGGTTTTGTCTTTAGCGTTATTCTGTACAACTGCTGTATTGTCATTCTGAACTTTACAAAGCGAACCGTTGAGCTGAGGCGAAACGTGTGAGTCCGTATGCGTCGGCGTAGCCGTTAGCTGGTTCAGAATCTTATTGTCTTCAAATTCCACAAATTCGTCATTGCGAGCGAATGCGAAGCAATCCAGCTTATTTTTATTATCCATGTCATTGCGAACGGGTTTTGAGAAGTTATTTTTCAAGTTTGACAACAATCTCCAGTGTCGCAATCCCTGACAAGTTTCACCATTGCCTAATTTGTTATGGATTACTACGTCACTTCGTATTAACTTTTGTACTTCTTGTTCAACATTGTGACTCGTAATGACATGTATATAATATTTTGTAACGAACTTATTACCTTGTTCCTTTTTCCTTATTCCCGTAAAAAATTGTTCCATACTCTATTCCTTTCTTTTTTAATGTTGGGCTAGTGAACCCACCCTACTTATTTCCTTATTCCTTAAAATCTTTTGTCCGTCTTACCTTATTATACACTTTTAAAGTGTATTAATCAATATTTCAATCTTTAAACGTTATGTTAATAAGAAATATAATACCTAAAATTGATATAGGAGATGCTTATGGATTTGAAGCAAGTATTAGGCAAAAACATAAAACATTACAGGCAATTGAAGGGATACTCACAAGAAGAATTTTCCGAGTTACTTAATATTTCGCAACAAACACTTAGCCGAATCGAGCGAGGGATTAATTTTCTTACAGCAGAAACCTTAGAAAAAATTCCACACATTTTAGGTGTAAGCACATACGAGTTATTCATGGATGGCGAAGATTATTCAACCAAAAACATTCTTGAAGATATAGAAAAGCATCTCAATTACTTGAAATCCGACCCTAAAAAATTGGAATTTATACACAAAATAATTAGAGATACAGCCCTTTTATGATAAAATTTTGATAAAAATAACAAAAAGACACTTGCAAGAAAAATTTTTCATGATAATATAGAGACTGTAAGCAGACATAAGCGTCCGTAGCTCAGCTGGATAGAGCATCTGCCTTCTAAGCAGAGGGTCGCGCGTTCGAATCGCGCCGGGCGTATTTTTTCGTAAAAAGAGCCACTATGGTGGCTCTTTTGCTGTATTTACAAGGCTTTTGCCTGTTCTATTAAAGAAATTTTTGCAATTTTTAGGATTTTTTATAAAAATCGTTAAAACACACAATATAAGTACATTTGCAGGTGTTCTACTAAAAATGGTTTTTTTTGTATTAGCTTTGCTGGGGTAAAGATTTATCGCCTAAATGTAAATAAATTTCATAAAAATTCATGAATGATTGTAACAATTATAAGGGTAATTTTAGAATATTTTTCGCCAGTCAACTGTGCGATAACAATTGAAAAATTATTCTGTTTTATGCCTTTTAATAATTGGCTTATTATGTTTTTGAAAAGAATATGATGTGCTGTTCGCCTGACAATCATTTATTGTAATAGTACGTTTATATTGATTATTTTCTCTCGGTTCATAAGATGGAATTGGAATGAAAGTTATATTTTTCCCATCTTGACAAACTAGCAGTTTTGCCTTGTAGCAACCAATCTCTAATTCTTTTCTATTTTTAAATTCTTTAATATATTTTGCATTGTATTGTGCATTGATAGCATATTCATGGTATTTTTCAGTCAATTGAATAGCTTCGTCGAAAGAGGCTTGTTCGTAAAAATTGTTTTCCAACAGATTAAAAAGGAGAGATAATATCCTTTTCGTATTTTGCTGATATTTTTGGCGTCTTGTTGCTGGGTCATAAAAAGTTTTATGACAAGATTTGCAACGATAACGCTGTTGCCCATTGCGAACCCCGTACTTGATGGTATCTTCGCCACAAATTATACATTTTAGGTCATTTGATTTCATAATTCCATAATATCACAATCATAAAAAACAACCAAGTTATGCTAATTTGATTGTTTTTTGCATATATAATCCTGCATAAGCCCTGTTTATAAGCATTCTGCCATTTTTTAAAGTTAATAACAAAAACTTTTTAAAATATAATGTCAAATTTTAAGAAAGGTAAAAATTAATGAATAAAGCAGAATTTTTTAAAAAAGATTTTTTAAACAGTTTAGAGATTGACCCAAAGGTGCTTGACGAGAATTTGGCAACTTTTTTTGAAATTTTACTAGAATGGACGAAACCTCCACCAGAGTAGCTTTCAGCTTTATATTAATTAGATGACAGAACAAAAAAAGGAATTAAAAATGAGCACAATTAAAAATCAAAAACAATCAAATCGAGAAAAATTATTGGCGAGGATTGCAGAAGGTAAAAAGGTGAAACCAAAGTACCTTTTTGAATTAGGAAATGTGATTAAAACCGATACTGCAACACAAACGACAAAAGTAATCACAAACAAAAAAGAGGCTTCTGATAATAAAATATTAATAGAAACTAATAATGATGCTAGTTTTGAAGAAAAACAGTTTGCCGAGACTGTTCAAAAAATCAAAGAACTTAAATTAAAAAACGGGCAGAACTCAATTGCCATTGGGAATATTCTATTGCAGTATAAGTCTAAAACAAGTAATGAACGGAATTTTAGAAATTTGCTAAAGCACCCCGATGTTAATCTCAAAAGGACGCAGGCTGAAAAGTCAATGAAAGTATCAAAATTTTGTTGTCAGTCGGCTGAAAAAGTGGATTTGTATATGATGCTTGGCATCGAAAAGTTTGCCATCTTGATTGATGCAGAACTTGAAGATAAATTTGAATGCCTTGCGAAGTTTGTTGACGATAAAAAGATTTCAGTAAGTCAGTTAAAAAAACTCATTGGCAAAATAAAGGAACAGCCTAACATGCCAATTGAAGGGCTTTTTACCGAACTCAAAGAAGAATTGAAAGAAGCTAGAAAAGTCAATAAAAAATCTTCAAAGGAACAAATTGATTATGTGGCAGAATGTGAAAAACTTAAAAAATATGTTGCAGAGTTGGAGGAAGAATTAAAACTCTATAAACAAAAGACTGCGACTTGACTACAGCAAGCGAACGATGAAATTTGCGACAAATGCTTCGAATGCATATTCTTTCAAAAAATTTATGAAAACAAACGTAATAGCGAAATCAGGAAATTAAAAAAAGATATCAAAAATGGTGAAAGAACCCTTCGTGACTTGCGAACTGGGCATGGACCTTTCCGAATCGTTAATGATATAGAACTAGTTAAAAATTTTATCAATACCCAGAAAGATGATATTAACAGTCTAAAAACTTCACAATCAAAATCTAAAGTTTTTGAAAGGTTTCGCCATGGTGATAACTATTTTCTTACTAAAAATCAATTGATAGGGAAAGAAGAACTATTGGGGTATCACTGCTACTACTGCAGAAGCTACAGAACTTCAAAGGCAAAACAAGATAGCAAAACAGAACTTGGTTTGAACAAAAAATTAATTTACTTGAAGTGGAAGTTGTACCAATGTCAAAAATTTAGGAACCCAATATTCGGAGAAGATTTCAATAAAATATGCATTTTAAATTACAAAGCCGCAGTAGAACGCACAGAAAATGAATTGAAGGTAATGAAAGAAAGTATGTAGGAAACAAGACAAAATAACTTAGTATAATAATATAAGCTCTTATCACAGGTAGCGTAAAACAAAGCAATTCTTTTTCTGATAAAGAATTGGAAAATTTGGAAGATTAATTAAGTTTAATCATAAGTAAACGAATAAATTGTTATATATATTACAAATATAAGAAGCAATTTAAAGTTTTATTTTTTCGTCGTCCTATCGGACGCCGTGGCAGAGGGAATTGGGAGCTTAAATTCGGCGGTGCTACCATTACAACCGCCATTCCCTTTTATTAAAGGGAACAAATAGAAAGGAAAAACAAAATGGTCAATAAACTATTAAACATTAAGACAATTAAGGCTTTTGAAGAGGCTTTAAATGTTCCAATTGGAACATTACAAAACCTCAAACAAAAAACTTTATATAACAAAAGATTTAAACGTAAAAAAGATGGCTATTGGCGTGAAATTAATACTCCGTCAAACGAATTAAAATTGATATTAAGAAACATTCATGACAATTTAATTACAATTGAAAAACCAAAATATCTTCATTCAGCCTATCCTAAAATGAATAGCTTCACAAATGCAAAAGCTCATAAAAATTTCAGAAATCATATTTGTTTAGATATTTTTAATTTTTATAAAAACTCCCAAGCCAAATATGTCAAAGATTTTGCACTGAACTCTTTGAAAATGTCAGAAGAAGTAGCAAATTATTTTGTAATGTTGACAACATTTGAAGGACATTTGGCAACAGGAGCTCCCTCAAGTCCAGTACTATCAGCATTAATACACAAACCTGTTTTTGATAACATTGCCAAAAAAATGGAAGCTAATAATTTATTTTTTACACTATATTTTGATGACATTAGCATTTCATCAAATGACAGGATTTGTAATTGGGTTGAAAAATATGTAAAAAATAGCTTAAAAAGGCATTGTTTGTACTTAAAAAAATCAAAAACAAAACGTTTCGGTTTTAAAGGAGCACACATCTGTAAATTACGTATTACACAGTCAAAAAAGCTTGAAATGCCTTTTGCTATAGGACATTCAATAGTGAATATTTTAGAAAGAAAAAATGTCAATTTAATGAATCTCAAAGAAGTAAGAAGTTTAATTTCTAGGATTGGCTATTGCAGAAAGCTAAACAATAAATTTAAAATTACTAAAAGCCTAGCAATAAAACGTTTAATATTTCTTAACCAACAATCAAAATTTCAAAAATTAGCAACTAAATTAGTTAGATGTATAAATTAAGGAGAAATAAAAAATGCCGGAACAAAATATCGAAGAACAAAATGCTAAAAATATTAGTTCATTTTTAGCAGAAGCTCAAAAAGAAATGGATATTGTAATTAATATGAAAGAAACATTATTAAATCATTGTTATAAAGAACTTGATAGAATTATAGCTGATGCAAACACTATTATCAAAAAAGGGAGTAGCTATGGAAAGTATTTAGATTCCATCTTGCTTAAAATTCCAACACAGTTATATTACTTGAATGAAAAACGTCAAACTTTAGAAATTCAAAAAAGAGTTATTGAAGAAAAAGCAAAGTTTAAAGAAAATGAAATTATTCCACAGGAAAAGGGAACCATTCCTGTTATTTGTGCAATTGCTTCAAATAAATCTTACCCATATCGACTTATTGTAACAGCTTACCAAAATGCACTTTCAACAATTCAGACAAAAATTGATTATGCCTTGGAACTTCTTCGTAGTGCAAAAATTCTTGAAAACAAATGTTTAAAAGAAATTGAAGTTACAAGATGTTTAGGCAATTCGTTTAATAATGAAACTATTTAACATCATTTATTTAAACATAGACGATTTATTGCCATTTTAACAAGCGTTTTAGACATTAAAAATAACATTTTAACTGTTATTACTAAACGCTTGTTTTTTGCCATGAACACTCTTGACTATAACCAACATTTAGCATCTGAACGTAGGGAATCCTTTTTTTACCAATAATAAGAATTAAAAAAAATACCTAAATCAAAAAATTAAAGGAGTTAGCATAATTCTTGTGAATAAAGATTAAACATGGACACAAAAAAAATATTACTTTTTGTTAGACAAATATTCTTTTTTAAATTAGGGAGTCCATATCCGAATGCCGGTCAGCTACCCACCAGCTCAAATCGCTGTTGCTTCTTCGGACATGGACAAATCTATTATTTATTTTTATGAAATTTTATTATTTTATTTTCAGTACCAGTATATCCGGCAAGAATACAGATACAGAAATTTTTAAATCTGTTAATCAATGAGTTATTTTCTTTTAGAATTCTTAATCTAATAATGTTATTACGACTTTTCTTGTTCATTATTATCTTTCAATAACTTATACAGTTTAGCACCTAATGATTGAGTATTATATTTTGTCTTTCCTGTTTCTTCTAAACTATATTTTTCAGGTTCCAGTTCTTCAAGTTTCTTGCGAATTATAGTTTTTGCAATAACAAAATTCCAACTATCATTCTCAAACTTTTTAATAAATACAGCTTTGGACGGATATTTATAAATTTTATATTGTTCCTGTTTGTATTCAAAATCTTTAGCTTTTGATATTTTTGCCATGGTGTTTACCTCCTAGTTGAATACAATATAACCTATTTTTTATAAATAAGCACGACCGGAAATTGTACTATAACAGATGTTCAACAAATTCTTTTGTAAAGGGATATTCTTTTACAAAGTCTTTTAAAGCCTCTTGAGCAATATCCGGATTTATGGCAACTGCTAACATCATATTATCCAAACGTTGTTTAAATTTATCTAGTTGTCCGTAAGGAATTAAATATTTTAAATAAAATTTAAGTTTGTTTTTGTCTATCTGCATAATATTTCTTTTTTTGTTTTTTATATTTACTTACAGAAGAATCTTTTAAGTCCAGGGAATCCCGGAGCCTTATATAAGCCAAATGATTTTAAAATTGGTGAAAGTAAAAAATAAAGCCAATTCAAACAAAAGAATATAAGTAAATAAAAACCAATGAGAATTCCCAAACATTCAAATGGCAAAAATAAAGTAGGAATAAATATTGAAAATAATGTATAAATCCCAAAGTACCCACCAAAACTTTTTTCTGTTATTCTTATCCCAATTGCAAAAAGAATTATTGCTGTTCCCCATTGAAACAAGTAATATAATACATCATATTTTTCGATTGGCTTATTATCATTCATCATTATATAGGCTTTATTGGTGAAAAAACTAGCAGGTTGATGTTCTGACCCAGTGGCAATTCCTAAATGTTGTTGTATTAAGAAAAAAGCCATAGTTAATGCACATAATAATGTTGCATATGCCATTAGTTTTAAAATAAAACTCCATAACTTCCCAATATTAGTTAAAATAGCATATTTAGGGTTATAATGAACAATTTCTCCACTACCCAAATCAGCTAAATTTTCAGATTCATCATATAAATATTCTTCATTGTTATCTAATTCTTTTTCCATACTTATCCTTTATAATATTTTATATATTTTAGTCCCATATTAAAACGTAATCCCCATGAGAACCATAATAATTCCATGGGGATTATTTAAATTTAACAAGGACGAGAACCTGTTTGATGTCCTCTCTCATCATACATATACAAAGTATTACCTTGTTTAATTGTTACTGTTCCAGAAGTATAACCTTGTAAATCGCCTGGTTTACACCATAGTTGATGATTTCTTTCATCATAAACATAAACTTGATTTCCTTTTTGTTGTGCCATTCCAATTGCCATAATTTTCTCCTTTCGTTAATATACTCACACACTATAACATTTGTATGCGACAAATTCGGTGATAAATAATGTACCAATAATTTAAACTTTAATTTTTGAAACGGTTATTACATCATTTTGAAAATATAATAACTGATAATATGCTTTTGGGCACTTGTATCTGTTATGTTCCCGCAATTTTTCAAGACCAGATGTAGCTTCTTTGGTTACTAATCTTTGTACAACTTCATAAGCATTGTTACCTGATTGTTGTAGCATTTGTATAAACCTAGTTGGAACATATCCAATCTTTTTAGAATATTCAACAGATTGTAAAACTTCATTGTTAAATTCTTTTTTTAACTTCTCTATTAGCATAATAACCCCTTACACTTTGTATAATAAATACTTACCAATATTCATGATTACACAGCAGTACACCCAGCTACTCTATATCAAAACAAATTTAAAGTCAATATAAACAACTACTTTTCATCATTTGTATTGTTTAGAAGTAATCACATGTAATTTATTTTATATACAGGTAAGGGGTAAATATGGAATTAGACAAAAAACATATTGCACAAATTATACAAGATGCAAGAAGAAAAGCTAAACTTACACAAGCAGAACTGGCAGAACAAATTGGCATCTCTGAAAAACATTTAAGCAAAATAGAAACCGGTAAAAATTACCCTGCTTTGGATACCTTTTTAAAAATTCTCAGCACGCTCAATCTTACTTTAGGTGATTTTGGCTTGCATGGTGTTACTGAAAAATCATCAAACAAGAAGTTTCTACAAAATATAATTGATACATCCTCTGAAAAACAATTAAATGCATTTGTCGATGTTATTACGGCTTTAGTTAAACATGTTTAAATTATTTCTTTTCCCTTAAAATGGTCATTTTATCTATTATCGTATCAAGGGCGGCGAATTTATAAGAAGCAAAATGTTGTTTTAATGCTTGTATAGTTGCAATTTCTTCGTCTGTAAAGGTTATAATTTCTCGCATTGAAAAATTGGTAAAGCCCCAACGTTTAATTTTTTCATCTTCATTAATTACATCAACTTGTGGCAATATATTTGTTAGCGAATCACGCATTCGCTCTGCCGTTCTTCTTGATACATGGAATTCATCGCAAATATCGTCAAGACTTATTCCTTTTGGTTCAGCCATCATCATATAAAGTAACTGTAATAAATCACTTAATCTTGAATATCTAATATCATCTTTTGTCATTTTATGTCCTTCATGTATTCTACTATCCCATCTTCTACCCAATTTGTTCTCAACACATTAACATCTATATGTGCAAAATTATTTATATATTCAAGTCCTTTTTTTAGGTATTCAGTTGTTGGTTTATCCGGAACTAACATAGCCATTTTTATTGCATTCGTAAAATCTTCCTCATTTGAATATAAAGAAACTAATTTTATTTTATAAAGATAAGTAAGTGCTTTGCCAAGCCTATCCGTTCTGTTCATTGATTGTTCAACAACTTTTTTACAAAGAAAAATAACTTTGCGGTAACACAGGTTATCATTTTTACTTGCTCTATGTCGCATTAAACTCTCATAAAAATTTACTTTAAAATATAGAGCCAATGTTTTATCCTTTGAATGTTTTATAATGGCATCAAGGTCTTTTTCAGCCATATATTCCCAATAATCCGTGTGATTGGATGCCACAATTTGTTCTTTTGCATAGTTTAATCGTTGCTTATACGCAGGTATTAAATTTTTATTTTTTGCATTATCAACTAAATTGAAAATAGTTATTTCTCTGATGGTTTGAGTTATATCATCCATTGCTGTGTAATTTGAATAAGATGGGCAGAGTTCAATTGCCTTTTCTATATCAGCAATACTTTTTCCAAATTGTTTTTTTAGTAAATAGTAATATGCTCTACAATGATATAAATAATCATTATTTGGTGTTTTTATAATTTCTTCTGATAATTCTTTTATGCGATTATCAGCACATAAAAATTCTTTAAATATCTTTGAAAAAGGAGTATCAGAATCATCTGCTCCCATTTTTTTAGCTTTTAAATAATCCTTACAGGCTTTTTTATAATTATGTTCTCTGTAATAGAATTCTGCTCTGCCAATATAATATTCTACTGCTCTTTCAGGATTTAGTTTTAATGCTCTTGTATAAAAATGTTCGTCTCGCATATTTTTCCTTCCAATATTGTCGTTACATACTTAATATAAAGTACCAATACGACAAAATCGGGTTAAAAATCTGTTATCCTCGGTTATAATATTATCATAAGTATTTACAAATAAGCAAAGATAATTACTTGCTTGTAAAAATCATTTACATACAAAAAATGTAACACCGATTTTGACGCAGACATAATATAAGATATTAGTACTATGAAAATAGAAACAATAAAGAATAAAATAAGTAATAAATACTATACAAAGCACATATTCAAAATTATTGAGTCATTAAAAAACAAACTCAATATAAAGAAATCTGTACCTTGTTATTACTTAGGTTATCATAATCTTTACGCAGTCTTTTTGTGTAAAAAAAATCTTTATATAGTTTATAGTGAGAAGTTTGATAATGAAAATAATGATTTACCGCTTAAAGATGTTACTATAAAATCTTTGTATTCGGTAAAATTATTAGTTAAAGAACCTCAAACAGAGAAGGATATAGAATTTACTATAATTATCAATGGAAATCAACAATCTAATTATACTCCACAAGAGTTTTTAAATTGGCTTAATGAACCATGTAATATCACAGAAAAAATTGATTATCCTTTTTGTAAAATTATCAATTTTTTAAATGGTTACAAAAAAGAAACATTCAAAACAAAGGATTATATTTTTTACATTAAGAAAGATAATGATTTTAGTTATATAACAAATTTTTATGCCTATGATATTAAAAACAAGGCAACAATGAAATTATACACTTTTGAATATTGGGATGAAACTCGGAAAGAATATTTACCACCAACATACTTGAACAATATAACAGTAGAAATTTTACATGGTAAATTATCCTCATACCAACAAAGAAAATGTAAATTAGAATTTTTAAAATTTGCATACCAATATGCTATAGACGAAGAAATTATAGAACGAAATTATTGGTTAATGGAACTTGTAAAACAAACTATTCAACCGATTGAAAATACTCAAGGTTGGAGTATTCATAGAGTTTTTGCAGGAAAAGTTGATGGGAAACCAAAGAAATTTACTAATATTTGGGTAGAAGATTTTCCAAATAGTGAAGAAGAACCATGGTTTTTCTTAACAAATAATCCAATTCATAATATAACAAAAGTTGCATGTATAGATTTTAAATCAGCAACTTACCATTCATATACAGGATATAAAAATGGTTGTATAAAATATAAGGGTTGGGATTTAGATGAAAAATATTTAAAAGAACTTGTAGAATTTTTAAAATCACCTGTTGATGAAAGGTGCTATTACAATATTCCTAAGAAATATGTCAAAACTAACTGGCAGAAATTAATATTTGAATATAATCATAATACTGTCGGTTGGGGGTGGAGTGATACCGGTTTTGACATTCCACCTGAAAAAGATAAAAATATATTGTCAAATTTAGAGCCATTACCATTTGATTTACCAATGCCGGATTATACAAGAATCACATATCCGACAATATTTAAATGGCAAGAATGGACAGCACCAAAATTTCAGTTGTTTAACGACTTAAAGGGATATTTAGATTCTTTAAATTTAATAGGTCAACCAATTAACAAGATATTTGTAATTGGCAATATTTTTAATAATGTTGATACATATTACGATTTTGTTAATGGGAAATGGTACTATTATGATTCCGGTAACAATTATATTTCTGCTGACAATATTGGTTCCGGCTTATTAAAGCCCAATGATATAGAGAATGTAGGTTTAGAACTTGATGAGCCTATAATTTTACAAATTGGAGACAAACAGCTAGAAATCAGGTACTGTGAAGATTTTAATGCTCAAATTGGAGTTAATACACTTAATAAAACCGTAATTTCTCTACATAGTAGTGTCGAACATTGGCAAAATGTAAGCAAGCATTTTTCTAAAAATATTATAGGTCATAAAATTGTTGATATAGAAATTGAGCCTTTTAAAATTCGAGAAGATATTAATAGCGAAGGCTTTGGAATTTATAAAGTAAGCCACAAAAAAGGAGAAATTTCATACATTAAATTTGCCTTTATATTAGATAATAGCTACAAACTCGTATTTGAAACAGTTTGTGGCGATTATATGGGTGTTCACGAAGGAAAAAACAAATAATATCATGAAAAATCACAATAACAAAAAATCTAATATAGATTGGAAAAACAGATTTTTTCATCTGTCATATAGTAATGGCGAATTATTAATTTGGGGCAGATTTTCTAAATTTAAAAACTGGGAAATCCAAATTAATAACTCTTATTGCAATAAAAAAGAATTATCTGTTGAAGCAACATCATTCAAAAGATTATGGGGCGACTTTGTATTCATATTTCAATTTTCATTGTTATTTATATGGGGTACTTTTGTAATTACAGATGTAAGGATTTGGGATTTTTTCACTGACAAACCTGTTTCTTGGCAAGAAATGGAAAATTTAGATAAAATAAAGCGAATTGGGAAACCAAAATACAAATACCGTAAAATAAAAGAAAAATGGTTTTATAATTCAAAGTTTTTAAAATTGTACAATAGGAATTTTTTAAACGACCCATATGGTATAACTGTTGATATTGCATTCTTTCCATTACTTATATATACGTTATTGCAAGTTGGATTTCATCAAAGGCATAATTTTTGTATTGCAATAAACTTTAATTTTTCAGAAACTAAGCCATTGATAGAATTTGAATTGTGTTTATTTAGTTTATTTTTAAAATTTGAATTTGGCAGAAATACAGTTATAAGAAAAGCAAATTTAAAACACATAAGTGATTTTGAAAACTTAATTAAACATTCTGCAAATCCATATTTGTTAACTGATAGTGATGAAGATATTGTGCAATTACAAATAGAACGAAAGAACTTGGCTTACCTTAATACTGTTTTAAAACATATTGATATTACAAAACTAGATACAAACGAAATTCTTATAGATGGAATGTATAAAGAATTTTATAATGCTGAAATATTTGACTTATTACTTGATAATATTTCACAATTTACAAACTGGGAAGAAGTAGAAAACAGTAAAGATTCTTATAATCCAGAAGCTATCGCAAAATTAAAGGCAAAGTACTTACAAGACCAGTCCGAAGCAGACTCAAAAGGCTCTCCGGTGAAAGAATGACAACAGAATGGAGTTTTAATAAATCCAAATTAAAAAATAAAATTCAAAAAATAATAGCAGATTCAAAGCCAAACAATATTGAAAATTTATTTTCAGAAAAAACTTTTGCTGATGTTCCTACTGGAACATATTATTTTTATATTGATAACTACGAAATTGGTTTAACTTGGCTATGGGCTAATATTACAGAGCTATTTGATTATTTAAAAGCAATAATCACTACATCAGAAGATTTGTTATTTACTATTGATTATAAAGGCTCTTGTTCATATATTCTGACACTTCAAAAGGATAATAATAACATTGAATTATTATTCTTGGATAGATTTGAACCTAAATGTAGAAACAATCAAAATAGATATAGCGATAATTCGTTAAAAAAGACTATTGTTATAAAACATTTGGCAATTAGTAAAATTGAACTCATAAAGCAATTCAATGAAGAATTTAAAACCATCTATAACGAGAAAAAATATTATTTAAGTCAAGAATATAAGGATAAATGTGAAAGAGAAAAAGCAATAGTTTGCCAAGAATATGTATTAGAAACTTTTGCAAAGTTTATTCCGATATTTGATGAATATGTAAAAACACAAGGTGAACTATAATGACAAGGTATGATTTAGGTGAATTTAAAAACGGAAAAGCATTTATACACCAAGATGATAAGAATGGCTATGGTGCTAGAATTTGTATTAATACAAAAGGTGAAAAACTTTTTGAACTCCCTAACAAAAATATGATTGTTAATGAGTTTGAACCTGAAGATGTCGCTTTAGTTATGGGAGCTAATGGACTTTATGCCTTATTAAATAATAAAGGGCAATTCTTAACAGATTTTGTCTATAACGGAATTTATAGCGGAAGAGAAGAAGGCTTTTTTGAAGTTAAAAGAGACGGAAAACATGGACACATTGATATTAACGGAAAGGAAATTATTCCTTGTATGTATGACGATGGGTGTTATTTTTCGGAAGGAATTGCCGCAGAATATCTAAATGGTAAATGTGGTATGGTGGATTGTTTTAACCATACTGTAATTCCATTTGAATACGAAGAAATTTGTATTTGCAAAAATAATCTCATCAATGCAAAAAAGAATGGGAAGTACGGATTAATAAACAAATTTAATGAGGTAATTGTAGATTTTAAGTTTGATGAAATTGATTGTTGGCAAACAAGAGAATGTACTGTTTATCCGGCAAGAATTGGTGATAAATGGGGACTAATAGATAGATATGGGAATACAGTTGAAAAATTTATTTATGACGATGCTCAACTTATATCTGATAATGAAGATAATGCCGGAGAATTTATTATTCTTTTAAAAGGTGAACTCAAAGCTATTTATTCCACTAAAAAGAAAGGTTTTATAACTGATTTTATTTATAATTTTGTCGGTTATTTAAGTGAAAACAGGTTTGTTGTATGTGCAAGTGACAAAGCCGGTTTTATTGATATATCCGGAGAGGGCATTACTCCATTAGTGTATGATAGCCAATATACAAATGATTTTAGTGAGGGTGTTTGCGTTGTATATAAAGACAATAAAGCCGGATTAATTGATTTGACAGGCGAATTAATTGTACCTTGTATCTATGAAAAATTAGAAAATTGTAAAAATGGTTTAATTTTAGCGACCAATTCTGACGGACAAAAAGGTTATATTAATAAAAAGGGTGAAATTGTAATTCCTTTTGGTAAATATTATTTTTGTTCAAACTTTAATGAAGGCTATGCCGTTGTAACAAGTTCTGAATATGGATATGGATATGTTTATATTGATAAAACTGGTAAAATTTTAAATTTAAAGATTGATAAAAATTATGACTAATAAGCAATTTATAAAATTAACTGAATATGATTGTATATCATCCACTTCCAATAAGAATGGTTATTTTGTTGTATATAAAAATGATTTAGCTGGAATAATTGACAGTAAAAATAACATAATTATTCCATGCATGTATGATTATATCAATTTACCAAATGAAAATTATTGTGAAGCTTGTAAAAACAATAAGTTTGGATTAATTGATTTACAAAATAATATAATAATACCATTTGAATATGACAAACTAGGCAATTACCTGCCAGATTGTCTTACCGCAAAAATCGGAAATAAGTCTGGCTTTATAGATATTAATAACAACAAGCTCTCAGAGTTTAAATTTGAAGATGAATTATTTTGCGTAAACAACAGATATTATGCTTGCTTGAATGGTAAATGGGGTGTTGTAGATAAGTATGGAAATATAGTTGTACCAATAATTTATAAAGACCCTATAGGATTAAACAAGGAATTAAATCATGACTAATAAACAATTTAAAATAGTAACAGAAAGCGAACATTTCATTTACTTTGTAACCGAAGAAGATGAAAATATAAATTGGTGCTTAAAAATAGCAGTTAAAGAAAAATTTGTACATCTATTCAATAATGTTTCAGTTGATGAAATATCCGGCTACAAAATTATCTTAAAAATCAAATTAGGATTAAGATACCAACCTAATTACATGCGACTAGATTCTTATAATGACAGTCCTTACAAAATGAGAGATTTAGAACGTGAATATAAAAATGAAATTAAGAAAACAATAATAAAAAGCAATACAATTTATGTAAATGAAAAAATTCCTTACTACGATTATGCATTAGTTTTGTGGGAAGAACTAAATGATAAGGAAAAATTTTATTCTTATGAAACTCCTAATCAGGAGCAAAGATGGTTCAATACTTGGATAGAAAAAGAGTATTCAGGCTTGGCTATGAATATTGAATTAGTTGTGCTACCGATGGGAAAAGTTGAAAATGTTCCACCGTATATAATAATTCAGAATGATTATGAAACAAAGCATAATCTTAACTGGGTAAAAATGCGACTTGATGGAACGATTCTGGAAGACAAAAAACTAATATTTTCAGATGACGAAATTCAAGATATAAAACAATGGATAGAAATTAATAAACTACCAATTCTTTTATGTTGGACTCAAGAAGTAATTTATTCATCTGATATTGCAGAACTAACTAAACCAATCAAAAAGAAGAAATAATGACAAAAGATAAACTTACAATATTTTATAAAATAAAAAATTCAGCCGACTGGCATTATAAAATAACATCTATGACTTTTAAAGAATGTGAAATGTTTTGTAAACAACAAAATTATGCAGACTATAATATAGTTGACCTTGATAAATATAGTGCTTTCGATTTACATTTACTTACTAATGTTATAAGGTTTAATGGCAAACATTATTTTTCAGCATACAACCCACAAGGCGAATCAATCCCATATCCACAAACCGAAACAACTGATATTGGATATTTCCATATAAATATGGAGTTATGCAAAGATTATATAAATGACGAAGATTCTTTTGAAGAAGTTCGACAAAATGGTGGTATTGATTGGGACTGGGGAAATCTTTGGACTGATGTCAGCACTAAATTAACTCTCCCTAATAAAGTAGTTGAATTAGCAATTATTGCACAAGGTTTTGTTTTTGATTTTCCAAAATTTGTTAAAGATTTAAAGCAAAATAAATTTGCAGTTTACATAAACATGGAGTTTGATAAATACAAATGGCTAGCTTGGCAAAATGGAAATAAAATTAGGTTAATTCATCAAAATTACAGTGGGACAAAAGTAGAAAATGAATTTGATGTAATAGTTGATGAAAAATGGTTTTATGAACTATGCCAATTTATGTTACAAAGCATGGAACTATATGCAAACTCTGATAAGAAAAGGTACAAGGATTATCTAAAAAACATAAGGAGAATTAAATGAAATATTTAATACGTGCAAATAAAATAGTTTTCAGTGGAAATATGCAAATGATAATGAAATATATATCTGATTTTTATAAATCAGAAACAAAAGAATGGACTGGAAAATCGGGTGAATGGAATGACTTAGGTAAATTTAAAACTTTCATAGAATCAATGGGATATTCAATTAAAGACAAAACCCCATCTTACTGCCGTTGTGAAGGTACAGCTGTTACAAATTCAGAATTTATAAAAATATGGGGAGAATGTAAATTTAATATTAAAACAGTTGCCGAAAGATTGCATACAGATGAACGAACAATTGCTCAAATTGTTAGAAAAATGAAATTGAGGAAATAAACATGTTTGAATTAAATGGTAAATATACAACAGCTAAAGTTTTTACAGAAATTCAAGATGTTGATGTTGCAGAACAAACATTAGCAATCTGTAATCATCCAATTTTTAAAGATTGTAAAATAAGAATTATGCCAGATTGTCATAAGGGCAAAGGATGTACAATCGGGTTTACAGCGGAAATACCGAAAAATGGGGAAATTATTCCTAATATAATCGGAGTTGACCAATCTTGTGGAATGCTTGCTATAAAACTCAAAAAATCTAAAACACTGAATGATTTTGCCAAATTAGACAAAGTTATTAGAAAATTTGTGCCATTTGGTCAAGATGGAAGATATGAGATAAGTTCAATTGTCCCTGTTGATTTGATAGAGAAAGTTAAACAAATTTCTATTGATTATCTGAAAGAAGAACCAAATAAAGATTTAAGAAAAATTGGTTCGTTAGGTGGCGGAAATCATTTTATATCTATTGAAAAAGGAAACACCGGAACTTATTTAATAATCCATAGTGGTTCAAGAAATTTTGGTAAAAAACTAGCAATCCACTTTCAAAAATTAGCAATAGAACAAAATTGTTACAGAGAGGGAGAATTAAAAAATCTATCTTTCTTGACCGGTAAAAATGCAGATAATTACTTGTACTGTGCAAATGTTTGTAAGGAATATGCATATTTTAATCGTTTGGTAATAGCAAGAGAAATTTTAGATAATATGGGTTGGAAATCAGAAGATGAATTTGAAACAATTCATAATTATATTGGACAAGATAACATAATCAGAAAAGGTGCTATTTCTTGCTATGAGGGTGAAAAAGTTTTAATTCCTCTCAATATGGCTGATGGTTCTTTGATTTGTGTCGGCAAAGGTAATTCAGATTGGAATAATTCTGCTCCACATGGTGCAGGCAGAGCATTATCAAGAACACAAGCAAAAGACCAATTAACAATGAAAGAATATAAAAAGCAAATGAAAAATATATTTTCAAATTGTGTTTCAATATCAACACTTGATGAAGCTCCAATGGCTTATAAGAATTCAGCTAAAATTATCCAAGCAATAGAACCTACGGCAGAAATAATTGACCACTTAAAACCTTTGTATAATTTTAAAGCAGAAGAATAAACTTTTAAATGATTAATTTAATTGGCGATTAGGAATGATAATATATATCATTCCTAATTTTTTAAAATAATCACTAACTTAAAAATGACCATTTAAAAGAGCTAAATACATAACCTAAAAACGATTATATAAAATGACCGGAAATAATAACTTAAAAATCTAAAAATAACATTTTTAGGTTATTCTGCTGTTTTTAATAAAAATAACAAATTATTTTTGTACGGAGTGCCTTTGGATAAGTAAGAGCGTATATTAAAAATACAATATGGTTTTTACGACAGGAGGCATATAAATGTCAAGTTTACAAGATGTTCAAGATATTTATGCGAGAAATTATGGTTCAGAAAAATTTTACCATCGCAATTATTATACAAGTTTAATTTACACAGAAGGAATTTTAGATTTTCAAAAAACATTGAATGCATATTGGTTTGTGGATTGGGTGATAGTTAATTAAAAAAAAGTTATTGACATATATAAAAATACTGATGATGGATTCTTTGTTATAATTATTACTTTTGATGAAAATAATAACAGTTGGTTAGAAATTTTTCGAGAAGGCTATATTGATGGAAAATATTGTGAACATATAACTGTATTAAAAGATAATATTTATACAACAGATTTACCTATTTTTGATTATAAATTTTATCTAATTTTATCCAACTCTAATCCAATACAATTTACTTTATTATTAACATCTGAATATTAAAAGGAGACGTAGTTATGACAACATACGCATATCTAAGAGTAAGCACTCTTGAACAAAATACCGAGAAAAACAAAATTGATGTCTTAAAATTTGCCAACGATAAAAAATTAGGAAATGTAAATTTTATCGAAGAACAAATTTCAGGGAAAGCAAATTTTAAAAACAGATTACTCGGACAAATATTAGAAAAAATGCATAAAGACGATGTATTAATAGTACCGGAACTTTCAAGAATAGCACGTTCAATTTCTCAAATTTTTGAGGTTATTGACATAACAAAACAAAAAGGTATTATCTTATATTCAATAAAAGAAAATTTTTCTAACAATGATAAAAGTATTACAGCAACAGTTACTACAACGGTATTTGCTTTAATTGCACAAATAGAGCGAGATTTAATCAGCTTACGAACAAGGGAAGCTTTACAAGCGAAAAAAGCAAGTGGCGTAAAACTTGGACGACCAAAAGGGAAGGGAAAATCTAAACTGGATTTGCACCAAGAAGATATTTTAAAATTAGTTGAACTTAAAGTCCCTAAAACAATTATCGCTAAACAATATAATACCTCTGTAAAAAATCTGTACACTTTTTTAAAATATTACCAAACTAAAGAAGGTAAATTAGCATAAATAACAACGAGCAAAAAAAATCAGTATAATACATAGGATAAAAAAATCCAGAAAGAGGATATTTTATTATGAATAATCAACAAATTAAAGCAGTTGCTTATGCTCGTGTAAGTTCAGAGGAACAGAAAAAAGAAGGTTTTTCAATTCCGGCACAGCTTGATTTGTTAAATGACTTTGCTTTAAAAAATAACATTGAAGTTGTTAAAGTATTTGCAGAAGCAGAAACAGCAAAAGATACCGGCAGACACAAGTTTAAGGAAATGCTTCAATTTTTAAAGAAACAAAATTATGTAAACACAATTATTGCCGAAAAAACGGATAGACTTTACAGAAATTTCAACGACTATGTGGCATTAGATGTTGATAAAACCGGCTATACTGTTTATTTAGTAAAAGAAAATGTTGTTTTAACAAATACCTCATCTTCGCATGAAAAATTAGTACATGGTTTAAAAGTGTTACTAGCCAAAAACTTCATTGATAACCTAAGCGAAGAAACTCAAAAAGGGAGAAAGAAAAAAGTTGAAACCGGTTATTTTATCGGACAAGTTCCGTATGGTTATAAAAAATTAAATAAAAATGATACAGTCTTACATCCACAAAAATCCAAATTTGTGAAAAGAGCCTTTGAAATTTACTCTCAAGGCAATATTTCTCTGAAAAATGTTGTAAAACAGCTCTTTGATGAGGGTTATATTTATTCAGCAAGCCACGAAAAAATAACCCCCGGGCAGCTTGAAAAAATATTAAAAAATGATAGTTACATAGGATATATCAGGTACAGAGGGAAATTATATAAAGGGAAACATCCTAAAATTGTTTCAAGGCAACTTTTTGTAAAAACTCAAAAAGCCTTTAAAAAAGATGGCAAACCTGATACGAGGTGTGGACATAATTTTTTGTACAAAGGAATGCTTGTTTGTGCGGAATGCGGATGTGCTATAACAAGTGAGATAAAAAAAGGAAGATTAATTTATTATCACTGTACCGGTAACGCAAAACCATGTTCTCAAAGAAAGGAGTACATTAGACAAGAGGATTTTGATGAACAAATTGATGCGGCAATCAAACGTGTTGTAATAGATGAAAAACTCGCAGATTACATTAATGTACTTTTGGAAGACAGTTACAAAGAAATGCAACTCGACACAAAAGAAAAACACGATTACTTGGTTGAGGAAATCAAAAAAGCTGAAACACGCAAAGATAAATTATTGGATATGTATGTTGATGGAGATTTGGATAAACAACTTTGGACACAAAAAACACAAGAGTGCGAGTATTCAATAAAAATGTACAATAGTAGACTAGAAACAATGAAACAAGTTGATAGTAAATTTATCAACGAAGGCACGAATATAATAAACTTATCTAAGCAAACATACAATCTGTATAAGCAACAAACAATCGAAGAAAAACGAAGACTGCTTGATGTGATTTTTGAAAAAATGACAGTAAAAGACCGAGTAATAAACTACACCTATAAACCACCTTTTTCTTATTTTGCTAAATGTGATTTGGATGATGTTAATGGAATTGTAGAGTACCTGAAAAGCAAAATTGGCAAATAATTAATTATTTTTTCATGATAATATCAAATAATGGAAGATGTAATTATAAGCAGTTTAATAATCCTACTTTTTGCAATTCCTGCAATATGTTTTGTTTTAAACTGGTTAAGATACAAAAGTAGCAACTATTACAAAATTACAAATAATTCGTATTTATCTGTATTATTTAATAAAGGAACGAACGGAGAATACAAATTATATCAAAATTTAAAAATTTTTGAAACGATGGGGTGTAAGTTTTTATTTAACCTATATGTTACAAGAGAAAACGATAAAACCTCTGAAATAGATTTAATTATGTTTCATCAGAAAGGTTTATTTGTTTTTGAAAGTAAAAATTATAGTGGTTGGATATTTGGGAATGAAAATAATAAAAAATGGACACAAACCTTACCTGCGGGATATGGAAAAAGCCATAAAGAACAGTTTTACAATCCAATAATGCAAAATGCTACACATATTAGGGCAGTAAGAAAATATATAGATGACACAATTCCGATTTATTCAATAATTGCATTTTCAGATGATTGCACACTCAAAAATGTAACAACTCGGAGTAATGTTATTGTTACATATTATAGCAACTTACAAGAAAAAATCATATCTAAACTATCTGAAATCAATAATTATTCAATGCCTAAAGACCTAATGGATAAAACTTACAATGCACTTTTGAGATTTACGAATGTTGATAAATATACAAAATTACAACATTTGAAAAATTTAAGATAATATTAAGTGTTTAGCAAAAATTTCTTTTTTGTCGACTAAAAATTTACATCACCTTCAAATATATAATTATTTTTCATGGTAGAATATATCTGTAATAAAAGTGGAGTTGAACTTTGTGTATATATTATGGAGAAAAAGACTCGCTAACCTATAATTCACAAGAGCACATTTTTCCCGCAACAGTTGGAGGAATGTGTAAATTACCACAAAATTATGTATCAGATGCCGCAAATCAATATTTTTCAAAATTGGAGTCTGAACTTGTAACTTCATCATTGTTTGGCTTTGAGAAAATGTTTTACGGTCCTGGGAGTAGAGGCAAAGAAAAACCTGGAAGAATGCCAATCACTCTTATGACAACAAAGGATAGTGAAAACTTAGGTTTTTCCTTTCAGGGGAAACCGATACTTATTCCTCAATTCTGTGTCAATGCAAATAATAAAGAAGTACATATAGTAAGAGATGAAAATTATCAAACTCAAAACGATTTAATAAAATTAATAACAAAAATAAAAAACTTTGATTCAAATAATAAATATATTTTAGTCTCAAAAAAATTAGACTTTAATAATTTTATATTTGGTTTTTATGATAATAATATTTTCATAGCAATAGAAAATACAAATCAAATTCAATACTATGTAGAATTGATCAAGAAAAACATATTAGATAGTATAGACTTTTCTAAAGAAATGAAAAGTGATGTTACACAGCCAAGCGTACAATTATCTTTAACAGTAGATATTGACAACAATTCAAAAGTTTTTGCCAAAACCGCTTTTAATGTCTTAGCGAATTTAAAAGGTTATGAATATGCCCAAGATAAACATTTTGATGATTTTAAAAACAGTCTTTTGGGAATAACTGAAAATAAATTTAAACAACTTCCAATAGATTTCAAATTTGATATGACTAATTATATAAATGTTGATGAAAAATCGCATTATTGCATTCTACTAAATTGCAATCAAAAATTTTGTGCGATAGTTAAATTTTATAATCATTGGACAATGACTTTTGCACTATCAGATAAATTTGATGATTACTTTAATTATCCATATATTTACATATGCGATTGGAAAAACAAAAAAGAAAATTATTTTTTAGAATTTTTACACCAATATAATTAAGGAGTAATAAGATATATTGACAAATATTGAATTATTAAAAGCAAAGACAATGGAATTTGTTCAGATACTATTTCCAAGCTATGAGATTTGTAAAAGTTATTATTTTGATGAAAATCTCGAAAGCCCTGATATTGTTACAAGAATTATGGCAATGCGTTTTAATAAATCTGAACAAAACATTGCTAGTTTTGATTTCCAAAAATATATTAATAATGAATACCACACAAATTTATATAATTATATAAATACATTTTTACCTTCAAAATATAAAACTACTGGTTTGCTGATTTACAACACATTAGCTCAAAACATAATACAAAAAACGTGCAAAAATGAGAATAAGATTAAAACTGATAAAACACTTTTTACAAAGCTATTAGATGAAGAAATAAATAAGTTTATTGAATTAGTAAAATCATTTTCAGATAAAAATGACTACCTTTTTTATACTCATAACATAAAAATAGATGAGGCTTTAAATAAAAGTTATCTTTTACCAAATGTTTATATTCTTTCAACTGATAAATCTCCGTTTTTACGTTTAGAAAATATTGATTTTAATGTCAACATATATAAAGATTTTGAAAAATTGTTTATTAAAGCATTGGCTTTAACTTTCGGTGAAAAAGTTAGCTTTATTCAATTTGCAGATTCTTACTCTATTAAATTAGAAAATTATGGTTGTAAAAATATTTCTTCTTTGTATCCAATTAATACTTGGGAATCTTTTTTAAAACCATACCATGAACCCTTAATTCCGTTCGGTGCCAAAATTACACTAACTGAACAAAACATAGAATATACTAAGAAAGTATTACCATTGTATTTGAATTATGCAGAAGAACTATGTAAAACTTCTGATAAAAACAATTATAAAGAAGTTTCACTAGAATTTTATTTAGATTCATTAGATAAATGTGGAACAGCAAAGCTGACATATTCTGTCATTGCAATTGAAGCATTATTAAATTATTCAAGAAGTGATATAAAAGTAAATTTTGTACAACGAGGACTTAAAATCTTACAACATTTTTATGATATGAAATATTGGCATTCAATAGAGGAAGATTTACAAACTGCTTATAAAATACGTTGTGATTATGCTCATGGTTCACACAAAGAACATCCTGACATCTTTTATAATCAAATTTTAAGGATTTCTGAATATACTCGAATTATATTACTCTGTTTTATACAATTATCTAATTTAATTCATGCAAGACTTAAAAAGCAAAATGAGAAAAAATATATTAATGAAAAAATTATAGATAAAAGCTTGTTATATCCTGATGCTAATAACCATTTCGAAGAATTATTGGCAGATATAGAAATACAACCTAAAGATTTAGATAATATTGATCAATACAGCCAAGACATATTTTCAAAAAGAAAAATTATAAACTAAAAATGACTATACCTGTATTTGTGTTAAAATGAGTTTTAGAGGTAGAGATGTATAGAAATTGTTTTACTCAAAATGATGAATATAAAGCTAAAATTAATGCTTTACGACCACTTTCTAACAATGCATTATTGCAAGTAAAAGAATATTACAAAATTGGTTTAACCTATGCATCAAATGCTCTTGAGGGTAACACTCTTAGCTTAGTTGAAACAAAAGTTGTACTAGAAGATGGCATTACAATCGGTGGCAAACCTCTTAAAGATCACTATGAAACAGTCGGACACGCAAAAGCTTTTGATGAAATAATTAAATTATCTCAAAACAAAACATTTACGGAAGATGACATTAAGCTATTACATAAATTATTTTATGAAAAAATTGATAATGAAAAAGCAGGGAAATATAGAACCTCACAAGTTATAATAACTGGTTCAGATGTAGAGTTACCCAAACCGGAAGAACTTGACGAAAAAATGCATGAGTTCATTTTGCAATTACCGAAATTAAAAACTGAATTGCACCCTGTTGAATATGCGGCGATGGTACATATAATTTTCGTAAACATTCACCCATTTGCAGACGGTAACGGCAGAGTGGCAAGACTATTAATGAATTTGGCATTACTACAAAGTGGTTATAATATTGTTGTAATTCCACCAGTTGTCAGAGCTGATTACATTTCTGCATTACAAAAAACTAATAGTGGCAATAATACAGATTTTATCAACTTTATTTCAGAGATGGTTTTAGAATCGCAAAAGGAATATCTAAAAATCATCAGTAGATTTTAAAAAACGTTCTACTATCATCAACACTGGGGTATTTTTTCATAAAAGAGCCGTAAAATGGCTCTTTTTTAATGCAATTTTAAGCAATGCAAGTTTTACGTAAAACCTATCGTAGTGATTTTACCATTCTATAGACTGCAATCAAATCATCTTTTCGCAAATAATCAATATTACTTTTTATGTAGTCACTCATTCTATCCATACTCATCTCAAGATGTTCAAAATCAAATAAATCTTTTAAATCAATATTTAATGCCCGAGATATTTCTAATAGGGACCTTGAAGGAAAGGTGTCACCGCATTCAATATGGCTTAAATTTCGTTGGTCAATATTTGCAAGCTCGGCCAATTGTTGTTGTGAAATACCCTGTGCTATTCTTAACTCTTTAATTCTTTTACCTAAAAGTTTCTTAATATCATTCATAATCTTTCCTTATAGAATACCTATATTGGCACATCATTTGAACGATATTATCTGCTATAATATTGACTTTATGACAATTAATATAGTAATATGCGATATATAATGGTAAGATGCTTTACTTTTAGAAAGTTTTAAGGTAGAAAGGAGTAATTCTTGAAATTAATTTTATTTGTTATTGTATTTACATGTATTATTCTTATAAAGTTTTTTGCATTTATAATCAAATCCGTATTTGATGCTGCACAAATTATCAATGAAAAACCTCGAAAATTTATATCTAAAGTTCATAATAAGAATGAAAAAAAAATATTTGAAACTATATTTATACCACTAGTTAGAAAATATGAATTGTGTGCTACTGCAAAAAATAGTATTGAAGAATTAATAATTACTGTTGAAATTTATTTATTATTTATAAATCTATTTTATTGTTATTCAGGGCTTTCAGATACTAGAATAATTAAAGAGACAATATATACATTTTTAGTTGAAGTAATTGAATATGTTAATAAAAATGCGGAATATCTAAATTTTGATAATTTAAATCCAGGTTTAACTAATATAAATAGTTATAATATTGAAACATTAAAAGATTTATATATAAAAGAACGACATTTTCTTTATTTCTCTATAAACAAAGCATTATCATTTGCTAGAATAAATAGGTATCAATATCATTCAGAATTAGTGCAGTCTTTAGATATTTGTATTTATCAAGATTTAAAATATAAATATAGTAATAAATTCCAGGAAGTCTTTTTATTATCTTCAAAGAAAAGAGAAATTATTGAGTCAATTATGAATGAGATAATTCAAGTATCAATACTTTTCTCTCAAGAAATAATAAAAACAAAATATAATTATTGAACTTCACAAGGAATACAATATGATTTTAATATTAATAATCTTATTACTTCTTGCAATACTACCTTTGCCCTATGGTTACTATATTTTATTCCGTTTTATAGTTTGCGTTGGGGTAATCAGAGAATTATTTCTTGCTCCATCAAATAATACAGATACTACAATATCTTTAGTGGCAATTGCCGTACTTTACAATCCAATTATAAAAATGGCATTAGGCAGACCTATTTGGACTATTGTCAACATTATTACCGCATTGTATTTTATTTTTTACTTATCAAAAAAAATAAAATACAATAAGAAACAATAAGAAATAATAATGTATAGAGTGAGTATAAGATATTACATTCAATCTTATATTTTTGTCTAAAGGAAATCCTTACTTTGAAGTATTTATGTTACTATAAGTGTAAAGGATATATGATGTACAAAAATTGTTTTACTCAAAATGATGAATATAAAGCTAAAATTAATGCTTTACGACCACTCTCCAACGAAGCATTGATGCAAGTAAAAGAATATTACAAAATTGGTTTAACCTATGCTTCAAATGCTTTGGAAGGGAACACTCTTAGCCTTGCCGAAACAAAAGTTGTATTAGAAGATGGTATTACAATTGGCGGAAAACCTCTCAAAGACCACTATGAAACTGTCGGACACGCAATGGCTTTTGACGAAATAATTGAATTATCAAAAAAAGCAACTTTTACAGAAGATGACATTAAGTTATTACATAAATTATTTTATGAAAAAATTGACAGTAAAAAAGCCGGCAAATATAGAACTTCACAAGTTATAATTACAGGTTCTGATGTAGAATTACCAAAACCGGAAGAACTTGATGAGAAAATTCATAAGTTCATTTTGCAGTTACCAAAATTAAAAGCAGAATTACACCCCGTTGAATATGCGTCTATGGTGCATATAATTTTCGTAAACATTCACCCATTTACGGACGGCAATGGCAGGGTTGCACGATTATTAATGAATTTAGCACTATTACAAAGCGGTTACAATATTGTCGTAATACCGCCAGTTGTAAGAGCAGATTATATTTCAGCATTGCAAGAAACTAATAAAGGCAATAATACAAACTTTATTAATTTCATTTCAGAGATGGTTTTAGAGTCGCAAAAAGAATATTTAAAAATTATCAGCAGATTTTAAATGTTCTACTACCATCAACACTGGGGTAAATAAAATGGGACAGGAATTTATTCTTGTCCTATTTTTATTTATAATAAAATTAAGAATAAAGATGTATAAAAATTGTTTTGTTCAAATTTATGAATATAAGGCAAGGGGTAATGCGCTAGGCCCACTCTCCAATGAAGCATTAGCACATTTTTATATTTGAAATTATACTTTTTCTTGCTATTCCAATGTTTTTGGAAAGTTCTTCTTGTGTTATAAACGGATTTTCTTTTATTAAGTTAAGAATTTTTTGTTGATTTACAGTAACCTTTTAAGTAACCTTTACAGGAACCCTTTTTCAGTCTCAATAATTTCCTATTAATATTCTTTTACAAGTAACAAAAATTTTTATTCACAGACTTTAACTTACTATATGTTTAGAATATTACCCAAATTTAACAACTTTAATCTATTTGGATGGCTAGGAAGCAACACCAACAATACAAACTCGTCATTGAGGTTTAAAAATGTTTCTAGTAAATCAAATACATATAAAATTCTAAAAGAAACTCCCGTAAAATATAAAAATGGCACGGGGTATATTAAAACCACAACAAGGAAAGAACAGAGTAATAAAGATACACTTAAAATTAATATAGTCATCACAGACAAGAAAAAATCACCACTTGGACATTACGAATATACAATAAATAAATCAACTGCAACTATTGACCACGGCTATATAGAAACACGCTTACCCCAAAGAAGAAACGGACTTGGAGAAATTTTACGACTTTCGAGCATTATAGAGTTTAAAGAAAACGGAATAAAAACTTTAGAAGTCGAAGCATACCCAAACGCTATACCATTTCATCTGAAATGCAGACTTAAACCCAATTTAACCACAAGTTATATAACGTTAAAGATATTAAACAATATTAAAAATAACCCAAAAGTCCAACCATATTATCACCAAGTAGCAGAAAAACTTGTCAAAAAAATTGAGAATGAAAATTCGGTATCACTGGGTAAAGACACAAGGGAATTTGTTAATAAATTTATCGAAAGCTATACAAAACAACACCTTCACAACTGGCAAGATACAAAAATCAGACCATTTTTACCAATGGTATTAACGGAAAGCAGGCTAAAACAATTTGCCGGTTTTTACAACAAACTTTTCAAAAAGCACGGAATTAATTATAAGATATAAAGCAAATATCACATTAAAAATATTTTTGCACAAAAAAGAGCCACCGAAATGATTCTTTTGCTGTGTTACAAGATTTTTGCCTGTTCTATTACAACCAGAAATTTGGTTGTTTATTATCTAAATATTTTTATGTAATCTTCAAATACATAATAGCGATTTCTGTTGAAACCTGTCTTTTCTTCTAAAATTCCTGTTTCTACAAATGTTTTCAAAAGTCCATTTGCAGTTGTAGGAGTTATGTTTAAATTTTCACAAACAATTTTTGAATTAACTTTTGGAGTTGAATACAACAATTCCAATAACTTTTGTCCGTTTGTTGCTTTTTTACCAATTTTCTCAAGTTTGCTTTCAACTTCTTTTTTAAGTTTTATGATTTCTTCAAAAGTTTTGATACTATTTTTTGAAGTTTCAATAACTCCATTTAGAAAGAATTTTAGCCATTGAGTAATATTATTTGTTTGTTTAACCATTGAAAGTGAATCATAATAAGACATTCTGTTTCTTTCAAAAAAGTCTGAAATATACAAAACAGGTTTATTCAATAATCCTGCACTTATCAAATACAAAATAATCAAGAGTCTGCCAGTTCTACCATTGCCGTCTAAAAATGGGTGGATTGTTTCAAATTGATAATGAACAATGCCTGCTCTTATTATTTCAGGTACTTGTAAATTTTCATTGTGTAAAAACTTTTCAATATCAGTTAATAATTCCGGTAACATATTAGGTTCAGGCGGAATAAAAAAGGCATCTTGTAGCGAAGAACCTCCAATCCAGTTTTGCGTTTTTCTAATTTCGCCAGGAGTTTTGTGTTCACCTCGAACACCTTGCAACAAAATTTTATGAGCCTCTTTGATTAATCTCATTGAAATAGGCAATTCATTTAATCTTTCAATAGAATAGTTTATTGCTTGAATATAATTTTGAACTTCGTGCCAATCATCACGAAATTCAGGTTTAATTTGTTCAACAGGAGAAATTGCATCATCAAATGTTGTTCTTGTGCCTTCAATTCTGTTTGAGTTTGTAGCTTCTTTGGTAGCATACATTTTTATAAAAAATTCAATATTAGGAATTAAATCAGCATAAGAATTTAATTTGCCAAGCCAAAGACTAGCGTCTTGTAATAACGGAGCAAGTTCATCTAACTTCCAATCTATATCATCATTGATAAAAGACGGATTAAAAGGCTTGTAGCTTTTGTGTAAAATATATGTTCCTGATTTATATTCCTTCATTATAAATTATCCTTATTTTAGGGAAACCTTTTTCCCTATATTATAACATGTTTTTATTATAGTTTACATAATTTATAAAAATTGTTAAGTTTTAGCGAATTTACAATGTAACTGTTCTACTATCATCAACACTGAGGTATTTTTTGCGACAAGAGTCAAAATTAACGAAATATGAGAAAGGTAAGTTATAGTCATAGCTTACCTTTTCACCTTCTAAAGTAACGTTCGAAAGTAAATAATCCAGCATTTTTCTCTTTTCAGAATTAGATTGTCTTTGATAAAGCCAGTAGGCATTTTTCAACGTTTCGATAGTGCAACTCTTTTTTAATGTAATCTATATGCTTTTGAGCAAGGCTAACCGCTCGAACGACATTATCAAGTTGGGCCTGATTATTTCTTCTCAAATATTATCTCTCTTTTGTTCTCAAAAAATAAAACTCTTAATCATTTTTCAAAAATGATAGAAATTTTTTAATTGTATAGGAATAAATCAACGGGATAATATTTAAGATTGAATAGCAAAAAATTTTATGTTTTGATTTATAAGAAATATGAAAATTCAAAATAACACTCAAAACACTTCATTTGGACAACTTGTACCAACAAAACCCCTATTAAAATCCGCTCTCAAAATCCACAATTTTGAAGAAGGAAGAGAACTATATTTAAGCACGTCAACAGCATTTCCCGGGAATGTCGGATATTATAAAAAAGCAATAGAAATTGCTCAAAATGCCATTAAAAAGAATGAAAATATAAAAAATATTATCGACAAACTTAAAATAACTCCGAAAAATGAATTACCGACAGCTCTTAATGATGCTGTTAATACTCTAGGAAAAAATGTTGATATTAATATCTAAAAAATAGGCAACCTATACAAGTGATAAAAAAATACTCTTTATTTAGACTGAATTTGCACATCTAAAAAGGAGGAATTTTTATGTTCTACAATGTTATGAAAGCAAAAGATATTATTGATTTTGATAATGACAAATTTATCAGAAAACCAATAATGGAACATAATGACAGCAGTTTAAATATAGTAGCAATAAAAAAAGATGCAATTATTGATACCCATACATCAATTGCAGATGCAGCGGTGTACGTTCTTGAGGGCGAAATCGAAATCCATTTTGATGCACAAAAATTTAAAATTGACAAAGGCGAAATGTTAATGTTTAAAAAAGATACTCAACATAAAGTTGTTGCTTTAAAAGACAGTAAATTTTTATTGATAAAAATTTAGCTTAATCAAAAGAAGTTGCGGATTTTATAAATAAAATCCGCAACTTTTGCCTTCTTATATTATCCAAACCTTACTTAACCCTAAAAGTCACATTCGCAACTGATGTAATTTTCTTTTCAATAGATGTTGTATCACTAATCCCTGAATCTGATACATTTGTAGAATCAACAGGAGTAATTTGGAACACACCCATATTCACAGATTGAATTTTGCCTACTCTATTGTGCGTTGCTTTTAACATTGCAGAAGCTCGTTGTTTAGCATCTTTTGTCGCTTCTTCAAGCATCTGAACCTTTAAATCCGGAAGTTTTGAATAAAAATATGATGGTTCATCTACCCCAATATCAATACCTCGTTGAGTTAAATTTGTAATATCATTTGATACTTTTTTAATTTTTTGAACATCTTTTGATTTGACAGAAATTCGCTGATTTGAGTCATAAGCAATTATCTGATTTGTTGTCATGCCGTTAGAATTTATATTATAAACATCATAACCTTGCGGAGTTTTAATATCTATATCTTTATCCTCAAAGCCTTGTGATTTTAAATATTTGATAACCTCAGGACGTTGTTTATTTAAGGTGTTAAAACACATTGCCTTATTTGCTTGACGAGAGTGGAGCGTAAGCTCAAATCTTCCGCTATCAGAAATAACATTCTGAGAATATGAACCCGTAACAGAAATCACGTCCTTCGACATTGAAGAACAAACAATTGATGCTGTGATAATTCCGCCAAGTGCAAGGACAACACCAAGTGCCAAAATTTGGAATTTTTCTAACTTTTCTAACATATTTAAACTCCTTTAAAATTTTACAGAACACGGAATATAGTAATTTAGAAAAAATATAAAATCAATAATCTAATCAATCAAAATATTTTACAAAAACCTATTTTGTAATAAAATATTAACGTGTATTAGAGAAGGAGAATAGTTTTATGAAAAAAGTTTTATTTTCACTATTCATTGCCGTAGCAATTGCAATTCCGGCATCTGCAGCTACATACAATGCTTCAAACAGAGTTTCAACTGTTGGAGAAACATTGTTGACTAAAAACGGAATTCCTGCTAGCAATGTAAAATTTACCGTTGTATCAGGTGCTGTTGACAATTCAAATTATTCAACAAACAAAGTTGTAAATGTTTCCAGCGGAGAATTAGCTTATGCAGGAAATGACAATGAAGTAGCAGCAGTTGTTGCAAACGAATTGGGACACATTATTGCAGGACACGCTTCAAGAGGAAAAGTTGTTTCTTTGCTTCAAGCAGCAACAGATACAAATATTTCAACTAATGAAACTGCAACAAACCTAGCTACAAGCTATGCAAGCCTTCAAAAAGAAAAAGAAGCTGATGTTATTGCAGTTAACTTGATGTCAAATGCAGGTTACAACCCACTTGCAATTATTGTTGTTTTAACAAAACAAACAAGCACATACTGGGAAGCAATTCAAGGCAAACCGGCAAACGCTGAAAGAGCTATGAATGTTTATGCCTACACAGGTTATGCCTATCCGGCAAAACTAAAAGCAGGTTATGCTTGCAATGAATATAAAAATTTCTTGACTTATGCAAACACAGTTTTGACAACAAGAAAAGAGAACAAAAAACTAGCAGCTAAAACAGATAAAGAATTAAAAAAATATAGAAAAAACAGTGTTAACCAAATCGCGAAATTCAAAACCAGAGGTGGAATGAGCGGTTGGGATGCTGCTTATGGCTTACTAAACGGATCTAACTAAGTATAAAAATTTAGTTAATTATAAAAAAGGGCGATATCAAAAATATCGTCCTTTTTTTGAAAATAAAATTATTTAATATTTTTCACAACCCATTTAAAGTAATCCGCATTATCTTTTGCATATTTTGCACACGCAATTCCATTCATATTATATGAAGAGTTCTTATTGCAATATTTATTCATATCAGTATAATTTGTCCCAACATCTCCCATTACTTTCAATTCTTCATCTATAAATTGAAAAGTAAACAAATCATATCCCCAACGATTAGGGGGATTGTTTGCACCATTCAAATCTATAGATACAAAAATTCTTCCTTTATACCTATTCTCATTTTCAAACAAGAGTAAAGTTCCATCTTGTAATGCAATTTGCCCGTCATCAAAATATGCAGGAACAATATTGCTATTGCCATTTAATGTTTTATAATATTTGAAACCTGTTGCAGAAGAGTAATCCCTTGTATATACACATGGGAAATCTGTTTTATCCCCAATTCCGCAATCAGTTGAGCCTTTGAGGTACTTCATAAAACTTTTGTAGAACTCATGTTGAGCGTAAGTTGTCGGATCTAAAGACGCATCATCCTCCTGCATAAGTTTAAACGCTTGTTGAATAGTTGAATATGATTTCAAAAATTGAGTGCGTAATTTATTTGCTTTGTAGTTATTAATAAGCCCCGGAATTGTAATCGCCGCAACCACACCAATTATGCCAAGGGTTATGAGGACCTCAGCAAGAGTGAAGGCCGTCATTCTGAGCCGCACGAGCAAAGGATGTAAGGCGAAGCCGTATCCGTTTAATGCGAGTGCGTTTGGCGAAGAATCTATTTTCTTTTTAAGGGACAAGGAAATAGGGAAATAAGGGAATAAGTTCGTTACGTTTTTTAAGTCAATAATTCTACAAGTGGACAAGTTGATAAGTTTATTACAGTTTTTATTATTCATGTCATTGTGAGGAGAATTTTCGTTATTATTGGTAATTTTGTGCACAAAGCGACGTAACAATCCCTTGCAAGTTTCACCATTGCCTAATTCGTTAGGGATTACTACGTCACTTCGTATTTCTGCCTGACACTTCACCTCGCCATAAACGTGACTCCGTGTCTGCCAAATATGTCCTGCGGACAGCCTATCGTTTTGGCAGACAGCTCCGCACTCTGCTCGGTTCGTTCTCGTAATGACATGTTTTTTATTTTTCATAATCTTTCCTTTCGTATCTATTACTACTGAATGGGGGTTCGGGGACTTTCTAGCCAAACATACATTCTGTCATTCTGAAAACTTAGAAAATTTATACGAAGTATGAGTATTTAAATTTTCTTGTTATTCAGAATCTATCAATTTTGATTTAAATCAATATCAAATGGATAGACCCTGAATCAGCTAACGGCTACGCCGACGCATACGGACTCACACGTTTCGCCATAGCTCAACGGTTCGCTTTGTAAAGTTCAGGGTGACATGTGTATTATTTGTTTTCTTCCTTTCCTTTTTCATCTTTACCCCTTTCTCAAAATCTTACTGGATAATTTCCAGTAAGATTATGTTATCATTTCCAGTAAAATTGTCAAATGAACGAAGTTGAACTATACAAAGCTTTAGGCAAGCAAATTAAGCATCTTAGAGAAAATGCTCACTTAACCCAAGAAAAACTTGCCGAAAAATCAGGAATTAGTCTTGATTATCTTGGCAAAATCGAGGTAAACATAAATAAACCCGGGCTTAAAACTTTAATCAAAATTTCAAATGCACTATCTGTCCCAATAAAAACTCTTTTTGACTTCAAAAATTAATCATCTATAAAATCTGCCAATACAACATTACTAACCAAAATACCCTGAAGTGTAAATTTATATCCGGTTTCAGTTTTTTCAATAAGTTTCATTTTTATATATTTTTCAAGTATTTTTTTATATTTATCGTCAAAATTGATTTTATATTTAAAATTAATATCTGAAATATTAATTCCTTTCATTTTACGAAAACCTAAAAATATTTCTTCTTCCAATTTTTCATTCGGGGTTAAAATTTTGGAGTCTTTATGAATTAGCGGATCTTTCAGATATTCTTCAATAGTTTCAACATTTCCATACCTAATCCCATTGATATACCCATGAGCCGCAACTCCAAAGCCATAATATTCCTCATTATTCCAATAATTGAGGTTATGTTTTGAATTAAATCCTTTTTTAGAAAAATTACTTACTTCATAGTGTTCAAAGCCATTGTTTTGCAAAAGTTCAACCGCCCCTAAATACATATCTGCCTGCATATCATCATCGGGCAAATTATCAGGCAGATTAGAGTAAAACCATGAACCCTCTTCAATTTTCAACCCATACAAAGAAATGTGCTGAATGCCTAAATCGACTCCTCGTTTTAAATCATCATAAAACATCTGTGAGGTTTGATTAGGCAATCCATATATAAAATCCAAACTAATATTTTTAAATCCGGCATCTTGTGCTGTTTTTACAACGTCAACAACCTGTCCTGCATTATGACGCCTGTTAATTTGTTTTAAAATTTTATCATCAAAAGTTTGGCAACCGAAACTTAGTCGGTTTATTCCAATATCATACAAACTTCGCAAATAATCATAGCTTAGGCTTTGAGTTCCAATTTTTGACTGCGAATTTGAAACATTTTCAGGATAGCAAGAATCAGGATTTAATTCGGCAGTAATCTCTGTTTTTTCATTTGTATTAAAATATCTCAAAATATTTTCAAATTCTCTTACAGTAAGTAGAGAAGGAGTTCCACCACCAAAGTAGACGGTATTTAAAAGCTCTCCCCGATAAGATTGTTTAATCTCAACTCCAAGTGCTTTCAAATAATCTGTCTTTTGTTCAAGCTTATTAAATGACACAAAAGAACAATAGTGGCATTTCGATTTGCAAAACGGAATATGTATGTAAACACTTTTAACCATAACTTGATTATACAACAGAGATTTTCTTTGCAATAGCAAATTTTTGTAATAAAATCAAAGCTATGGATATCACATCAAAAAGCAATTCAACACTAGAGTTTGACAAGGTTAAACAAGAATTGTCAAAGTTTGCAAAATTTGAACAAAGTAGAAATCTTTGTTTAAGATTACACGCATTAACAGACAAAAATAAAATCAAAGAGCAAATAGAATATACAAGAGAAGCAAAAAAAATTCTTGATTATGCAAAAGATACCCCAACAGAATTCATTGCAGATATTGGAAAAATAAAAAATGCGTCATCAATTTCATATTTGACAGAAGTTGAACTCAATGATGTTGCAAAAACAATGCGTTCTTCAAGACTTTTAAAAAAGTTTATCAATGAAAATTCGCAAGATGATTGGCTAATAAAACAAATTGCAGAAAAATTGGTTGCAGATAAAGAACTTGAAGATAGAATTTTTGATACCTTTGATGAAAGTTTGAGAATAAAACAAAATGCAACACCCGAATTAAAAGGACTTTATTCATCACTTCGAGATACCGAACAAAATCTTAGAGATCAAATCAATTCATTATTATCAAACTCAACTTTTTCAAAATATCTTCAAGATAATATTTATACCCAAAGAGATGACCGAATTGTTTTTCAGGTAATGGCAACGAACAAAAACAAAGTTCCGGGGATTGTACATGATGTTTCCGCCAGTGCCAAAACTTTTTATATCGAGCCTGCTCAAATTGTTCCATACAATAATAAAATCAGAGAAATTAAATCTAAAATAAATGCTGAATGTATTCGAATTTTGGTTGAATTAACAAACCTTGTAAAAGGATACATGGCACCGTTAGAACTTTGCGAAAAAGTTATGGCAGAAATTGATTTTCACTTTGCAAAAGCCAGATATGCAGTAAAATTACAAGCTGTAGAACCGGAGTTGTGCGATGATAAATATATTTACTTTGAAAATATGAAACATCCTCTACTTTTGACAGTAAGCGATAATGTTGTGGCAAATAACTTTGAAATCGGTAAAGATTATCATTCCGTAATTATTACAGGTTCAAACACGGGCGGTAAAACTGTTACGTTAAAAACAATAGGACTATTCATTTTGATGGCAGAATCAGGGATGTTTTTGCCTTGTACATTTGCAAGGTTATATCCTTTTAAAAACGTATTTGCAGATATCGGAGATTCACAAAGTATTTTGCAAAGTCTTTCAACTTTTTCATCACACATGACAAATATTATTGAAATACTTAAACAAAGTACGGATGAGTCTTTTGTCTTGTTAGATGAAGTTTGTGCTGGAACGGACCCTGTAGAAGGTGCCGTACTTGCTCAAGGGATATTAGAAAAATTGGCTCAAAAAAATGTAACAAGCGTAATAACAACTCACTACGGAGAGTTAAAAGCTCTTGAATATTCAAATCCGTTTTTCAAAAACGCATCTGTTGAATTTGATACCGAAACCCTCAAACCGACATACAAATTATTGATTGGTATCCCCGGGTTGAGTAATGCTATTTCTATTGCTGCGAATTTGGGACTGGATAAAGACATTGTAGACAAAGTTAAAAATGTTTTGGTAACTCAAAAAGACCCGACCGTTGCAGTTGTTGAAAAATTGCAAGAAACACACCAAGAACTTTCCAAGAACCTTCAAAAAGCTCAAGAGTTGAAAGAGTCTTCTCTTGAAATCAAAAAAGAATATGAAGAAAACTTGAATAAAGTCAAAAAAGAAAAGAAAAAAACAATTAAAAATATCAAAAATAAATTTGATGTAGAGATGATGGAAGCAAGAAGCGAAATCAAACAAATTCTTGATGAACTTAGAAAAGAAAAATCAGAAAAACTTGCAAGAAGAGCTTACTCTAGACTTGCAAAATTAGAATCCGGCTTTAGAAAAGATGTGGATAATGTGTCTGACAAACAACAGTATCTTGAAATTGACTGGGATAAAGTTGTAGTTGGGGATGTTGTTATGCTAAAAAATCTTCATCAAAAAGTTACAATTTTATCACTTCCTGATAAAAATAAAAAATTATTTGTTGATATGGGTGCAATGAAAATGAAGGTTAAACAGGACGAACTTGCGGTTCTGGACGAAAATTATAAAGCACCGAATAAAGTTAAAGTTCCGGGAACTTCATTTAGCAAATTTGAACTTCGCAGACTTGAAATGTCATCAACACTTGATTTGAGAGGTTATAGAGTCGAAGAAGCCCTTGATGCGGTTGAAAACTATTTGGATAAAGCAAGTCTTGCTAATCTTTCACCTGTTTATATAATCCACGGACATGGTACGGGAGCATTGAAAGAAGCCGTTCGAGATTTCTTAAAATCATCTCCTTACGTTGCAAAATTCCGTCCTGGAGAAGATGCCGAAGGTGGAGATGGCGTTAGTGTTGTTGATATAAATTAACAATCTATAACTTCAAGAATTTTTTGAGCATATTTTTCATCGTTTAGTGGAAATGCCATGGTATCGTTTAAAAATTTGCTTTCCACAAAATTTTGTGGAAAATTTTGCCACATTTGAAGTAGGATTAATTTATTAAAAATTATACTGTTTTTTATGCCGTCATCATCGGTTGAAAACGGGTAACAATAAGGAATATCAAATTTTTCGGGTTTTAATTTTATACGATTATATTTGTCAAATTTTTGAGAATATTTTTGATAAAGTTCTAATCTTGTTTTCTTATCATTTTCAAAATCAATTTTGCTCATTTCTTTTTGAACTTTTGGAGAAATTGTCTTGATTTCTTTTTCTTCATTTAAAATCAATTCATTTTTTAGAAATTTTTCATAATTTTTTTGCATAAAAATTGGTTCTAAATTAAGATAATCCATCTCAAAATTTTCATCTGAAACACTATCAATATAGAGGTATGCACCGTTTTGAACATTGAAAAATTTTCTCAAAGAATTGAACGAAATTTTCCCATAATTTTCACCATAAAAAGCTTGCGAATTATCAATAATTAAATTCGGATAAATTGAACTCAACTGCTTACAATTTTTACTATTTATCCCAAAATAATTTGTATAAAGGATATAATCATTTTTATCAAACCTTGTCATAGGTAAAAAATTTTCGCCAATATGATAAAATTTAACTCTACAATTCTCTTCTCTTATAGCATTCCACACAACAGGACATGTAAAATACGGGATAAATATTTGCTTTATCCCGTATAATCTGATGATATATTTTAAGCAATTTCTTGCCAAATTTAGTTCAATTCGTTTTTGCATTTTTATTATTTGTTAAATTCAATGAATAAATTTTCCAACAATTCTTGTCCTTTGAGCATTGTTTTGTAATCAAGATATTCTCTTGCAGAGTGCATATTGCAAACTGTCGCAAGCCCTAACAAGTATGGAGAGAATTTTTCACCGTTTGCGTTTGTACGATTTGCATAAATATGGGTTTCAGCTCCTGCGTGGAATGAAGAAATTTCAGGTTCAATCCCTAAATTCTTTGCAACTTTTGAAAATAATTCCGGCATAAATTCATCATCATTTTTTTCAAACATCGGCATTTTTTCTGTAAATTTGATATCTGCTGTTGCAATTCCTTTGTATTCCACATTGAAAGCGTCTGCAGTTTCTTGCATCATGGCAATCAATTCATTTTCTTTTTGTTTGTTTGAACTTCTGATTGAATAAGTTGCTTCCCCAAAAGTGTTAATAACGTTTGTTATATTCAAATCTCCGGATTTTAATCCTCCAATGTTGCAAGATGTAATTACTTGACCATTTTCTGAATAGAAAACACCCTGTGGCATATCAGAAACTAAATCGGCAAGCAATTTTGATGCATTTGCTCTTGTTGAATCTCCAATATCATTTCCGGAGTGTCCACCCTTTGGAGCTGTAACTTTCAAATCTACAAGAACATAACTTGCACCTGATATCAAGCATTGCCCCAACGCATCACTATCCAATACTAAAGCATATTTTGATTTTATTCTTGAAAAATCCGTATGTTTAATCCCTTGCATAGTGTTTTCTTCATCACGTGTAAAGTGAACTTCAAGACCACCATGTTTAATATCTGTTCTTTTGTTCAATTTGTTTGCAAAATAAAGTGCATTAGCGACCCCTGCTTTATCGTCCGCACCAAGGGTTCTTCCTTGAGCTTTGATTAAATCGCCATCTAAATACGGAACAACAGGAGAATCATCTCCCACTACATCCATGTGTGAAGATAACAACAAAGGTTGCTTAGAAGTATCTGTTGCAGGAACAGTTATATAAATATTTTTAAAATCATCTAATTCGCATTGCAAATTGTTCTTTTTGCAATAATCGCAAATCCAATTTATTACTTTGTCCTCTTTTAGTGACGGTGAAGGAACTTCTGCCATTGAACAAAACAAGTCAACTAGCTCATTCTCTTTTCTTAATTCGGTTAATTCCATATATTTCTCCTAGTAGTTAGTTATTTAGTACATATATAATACCACATTTTATAACTTTATCAATCTGAAATCAACAAAATATTTTTTTTCGACTTGAGCAAATTAATAAATATTTGATAGAAAAACATTAATATCTACATTCAATATTTGAGAAATTTTTACTACTAATTTATACCAATGTTATCCTGAATTTATTTCAGGATATTAATAAGGAAAAAGCCGCCTTCAACCTACTTTATATAGACTTATCAACTTATTGACTTATAGACTCTAAACGCAAGCAGGCGGAAGTTAAAAACTTCCGCCTGCTAGTTCTATCTATTCAATCATTTGAAAGATTACTTTTTAGTAGGAATTCTCATTCCGTAGAAAGATCTCCAAACGAAGAACAATGCGATGATTAAGAATACAACACCTGCAATAGGAGCAACTTGTCTGAATGCTTCACTGATTGCAATTTCCATTGCTAACAAACCAAACAATGTTGTAAATTTAATGATTGGGTTCATTGCAACAGAAGATGTATCTTTGAATGGATCACCAACTGTATCACCAACAACAGTTGCATCGTGAAGTGGTGTTCCTTTTTCTTTTAGGTCAACTTCAACGATTTTCTTAGCGTTATCCCAACATCCACCGGCATTTGCCATAAATACAGCTTGGAACAAACCAAATACTGCAATTGCGATTAGGTAACTTACAAAGAATGATACAGGTCTGTTTGCTAATAGTGGGTCTTTAGCAATAACAGGTGCTGACAAGCAAGCAAGTGCTAAAGCAAAAGCAAACAATGAAATAAAGATATTAATCATACCTTTTTGTGCGTATTGAGTACAAATCTTAACAACTTCTTTTGAATTTGAAAGATTTGCAGATTTGGAAGATTCATCATCTAATTTGATATTGTCTTTGATGTATTCAGTAGCTCTATAAGCACCTGTCGTAACAGCTTGCATTGAAGCACCACTGAACCAATAAATAACAGCACCACCTGCTAACAAACCTAACAATGTGTAAGGGTTAAGCAAGTTCAAAATATCTTCCGGTCTGATATTTAATGTATTTTGAATAACCAAAATCAAAGAGAAAATCATTGTAGTAGCACCAACAACTGCTGTACCGATAAGAACCGGTTTAGAAGTTGCTTTGAATGTGTTACCAGCACCATCATTTTCTTCCAAGAATTGTTTAGCATTTTCAAAATCAGCATCAAAGCCATATTGTTCTTTGATTTCTTCTTTCACATTTGGAATATCTTCAATCAAAGATAATTCATAAACAGATTGAGCATTATCAGTTACAGGACCGTAAGAGTCAACGGCAATTGTAACAGGTCCCATTCCTAAGAAACCGAATGCAACCAAACCAAATGCAAATACTGATGAATAAATCATTACATCAGCAGGAATATGAATACTTGCAACATAAGCAAGACCCATTAATAATACGATAACCGCACCAATCCAGAAGCCTGAGAAGTTACCAGAAACAATACCTGAAAGGATTGTTAAAGAAGCTCCGCCTTCACGAGAAGCTGTAACAACTTCTTCTGTGTGAAGAGCTTTTGGAGAAGTGAATATTTTTGTAAATTCAGGAATCAATGCTGCACCCAAAGTACCGCAAGAAATGATTGCTGATAATACTAACCATAACTTACCGCCCATAGGAGCCAATAACCAGTGGCTTACGCCAAAAGTCATAATGATTGATAAAATTGAAGTTAACCAAACAAGATTTGTTAATGGTTTTTCAAAATCGAATTTTGCAGTTGCTTTTGCGTAGAAACTATCAATAACATTGTTAATCCAGTAAGCAACAACTGAAGTTACAATCATCAAATATCTCATAACGAAAATCCAAGTCAATAATTGAACTTGGTATTCAGGTTTTACACCTAACAAGATGAATGAAACAAGAGCAACACCTGTTACACCGTAAGTTTCAAAACCATCTGCTGTAGGTCCGATAGAATCACCGGCGTTATCACCTGTACAATCGGCAATTACACCAGGGTTTCTAGGGTCATCTTCTTTAATACCGAATTGAATTTTCATCAAATCAGATCCGATATCGGCAATTTTTGTAAAAATACCACCTGCAACTCGAAGAGCAGAAGCACCTAAAGATTCACCGATAGCAAAACCGATGAAACAAGCACCTGCCAAGTGTCCAGGAACGAATAACAAAATTGTTAACATCAAAATCAATTCAATTGATACAAGGCAAACACCGATTGACATCCCTGCTTTTAGAGGAATATTCAAAATATTTAGAGGATTACCTTTTAATGATGCGAAAGCGGTTCTAGCATTAGCCAAAGTGTTCATTCTGATACCGAACCAAGCTACAGCATAAGAACCTAAAATACCGATTACTGACCAAGCTAAGATGATTGCAACGTCAGCAACTGGCATTTTTTGTAAATATCCGAAGTAAAATGCGATACATAAACCGATTAATACTTCTAAGCAAAATAAAAATTTACCTTGTTGAACAAGATAAGTTTTACAAGTTTCAAAAATAGTGTTTCCTACATCAGCCATAGCTGCGTGAACATCTAGTTTTTTGACTCTCATAAATTCAATGAATCCGAAAATCAAGCCTGCAAATGAAACCACGATACCAACAACAAGAAGTGTGAAGTAAAAAGGATTGGCAGCTTTGATACTCGGAACCACTAAATCTGCTTCACTTGCAAGAGCAGGTGAAATTCCAAGAAGCATAACGACAAACAATGCCATTAATGCCATTGGTGAAGTAAACTTTTTAATCATATTTCTCTCCTTTATTCAAAGTTTGTTCACTTTTTTATTATATATGATAAATAGAATTTTAACAATTTTTTTTACATATTTTATATGATTATTTACTTCTTTTTATAAATTTGCTACCATATAGATTATGGATAGCTTTTTAAGAAAAATTTGGGTCGTTTTATTTGCTTTTATGATATTTGGAATGTTAGCTTGGGTACCTGTCGGAAAGTATCAAAGAGCTTATATGGCAGAATTTCACAGAATTAAAGCAAAACCGCAAAAAAGAATTGAAGAAACCTACAAAATGATAGATGCAATCGAAGATGGAGCAGAAATACCACAACAACCTCAAATTGCCCAAAATCCGCCACAACCGCCAAAACCAATAAACAAAGGGAAACGAAAGCCATTTTTTATCAGAGATAAAAGAGATGCAAGGATTTTATATCCATATAAGGACTAATAAATATAAGCATTTTCAGTTAATCTGATTTCAAAACCGGTTCCAGCGGGGATAGACAAACTTCCACCTTTTGAGAAAAATCCTGTTACAGGAGAAACAACCGTTGTCACTGCATATCCAACCCAACCAACAACAGTCGGAACAGGTGAAATTATAACTCCAATCGGATTGCTTGCAAGCTTGTTAGATGTTTTTCGAGTTTTGTTATAAAAATTTTCACCTTTATCTATTTGCTTGCCGACATTATCCCAATATTGATGCTTACCTTTTATGTTATTTAAAAAGATATTTTTCGCATTAGCTTTTGTAATTCTTGCTTTTACAGGAAAATTCTTCCCGTTATATGTCATACTTGAAATTTTTATTACAACAAGTCCACCATTTCCACTAACTTGAGGGCGATGAGAATTTGAAATTGTCCCATGAAAAACTGTACCTCTTGGAATTGTCAGCCCGTTTTTATAAACAGGAGCAGTTGAAGTAAAAGATACCGAACTTCCAACAGATGACCAATCAGAAATCTTTTGATTTGATTTAACTTCAAAAGTCGTCCAAGCAGATAATTTTTTACCACTTTTTATTGTAGTTGGCGTAACCTGTGGAGTGGAAAAAGTTGTATAAGTCGGAGTTGTTTTGGGGACAGTTGTTGTCGAAGTTGTCTGACTTACAGGCTTTGTCTGAACATTGTCAACTTTTGGAAGCGGTGGCAAAACAGCATTTTCTAACTTTGAAGAATCATATTTTTTCCGAATTTCTTCATCTACAGACATATCAAGTTCCAGTGACAAAACAGGTAATGCCACAATTTGAAACATCAATACAAACAAAAACAATTTGAAAAATTTATTTCCCACTTATTTTACCTTTCGCAAATATCAACACAAGATAAAATACTAAAATTGCAATCGGGAATAAGAACAAACAAATGAAAGAAATAGCAAAAATTCCAACATTTATCCAAAAACCTTTGTGCAAATCTCCGACTATATCCCACAATCTTTTGGTATAATTTACAAAATTCAAATACAATATAGGAAAACCAAAAACAATCGCAAAAATTGTAAGCAAAACAATAAATCCATTTGGATTATTCATCAAAATATAAAATAAATAATAAAGAGCAATTGCAATTAAATGAAAGGCAAAAATTATTATTGAATTCACAAAAAATTTAAGTTTGCTAATTGGCATATCAAACTTAAATAAACTTGCCCTTGAATCATCAAATTCAATAGTTGGTTGATTTTCTTCCATTAGCCCTCCATTTTTATTTAGTATAACCTTATCATTTATTTTTAATATTAGCAAGAATTAGTTAAGATAAACTTAACTAATTCTCAAAAGATTTTTTATCGCTATTTACCTTACCAAGATAAATATCTTATTGTTGCAGCAACATTTGTAGCAGCATTAATCACATTTGCGGCAGTATTTACACCTGCATAATCATCTCGAACAACAACTGTAGTAGCAGGAGCAACTGTTTCGTCATAAGGAGAATAAGAATATGATGTGTAATAAACTCTTGGATAATAAGATGAATAATAATATGGTCTATACATAGGTATAGGTCTAATCATCGGAGGAGGCGGCGGAACCGGTCGTCCTGCCATGTGCATAGGAGGTCGTCCCATTGGTGGCCGCATCATACCGCCTCCCATTGGCGGATGTCCACCCATTGGAGGTCTACCCATATAAACACCACCATGCATAGGTGGCTTGCCCATTCCTCCTCCAGATGGCGGCGGAGCTGCAAAACACGCTGCAGAACTGAATATTAAAGCCAACGCAAAAATCCATAATCCCTTTTTCATGACTTTTCTCCTATTTTACTTCACATGTTTATAACGATTATAAATATAAAAAGTTCAAAATTTTGCCACTAATTCTATTTTTCTAAATGAAAATATAATTTGTCCGGAGAAAAAATAACTTGGTATTTATCAGGTGCAAAATAATTTTTTACAAAGTCAATCACTTCATCTCTTACACCTTCATCAAATGAAAAAGACTGCAAACTGCAACCATCATGAACATGCATTTTTATCCCAAATTTTTCGTTTATTTTTTCTTTTAAATCAACTATTCTAAATAAATCTATAATTACCATATCCGCACCTCTTTCTTATCATTCTACAACAGAAAAATATTAAAAATTGTTAATCTCAATAAAAAATTTTAGCAATTAATATTTTTACAAATGTTTAAGTAGAAAAAAGAAAAGGAGAAAAGAATAACATGCAATTACAAGCAAATACCCCACAAACCAGTTCATTAAATTTTGGATCCAGATTTGTTAGAACTAAAGATTTACGTAAAGCATTTGAAGAAATAAAATATGAAAATGTCCAAGATCAACGCCAATTTGTTAATGCTCTAAAAGCAGTCCTAAATGACGGGCAAAATGATGTAATTAAACTATCAAGCCAAAGTTCTGAAGGACGTTTGCATGTAAATGGCAAATTATATAAAAACGGATCCCATTGGATAAATTGGAATGGTACTAAAGAAGGAATAAGAAATGAGTTGATTAATTTTGCAGAAAAAGAAAAAGGAGTTGCAAGAGTTTTTAAATTTGATTCTCTATCAAAAGACGAAGCAAATTCAATTAAAGATTTGGTTAATGAATTAAAATCTTTAAAACCTACAAATAAAAATTTCTTTTCGAATATAAATTCAATACAAAGTAGAATGCAATCAGAAATAAAATATTTTTTATTAAACGAATTAGAGAGATTACAAAAAGAAATCTTTAGCATTAAGAAAAAATAGAGATTTAAAGTTTACAAGGGTGGGCTCTAATGAGCCCACCCTTGTTGCTATAGCAATACGGCATTCTGAAAAATTTGAAATAAAGGGGATCTATGAGAGATTTAAAGGGAATAAGGAAAAAGGAAATAAGTTCGTTACACTTTTATGTCATTCTGAAAACTTAGAAAATTTGTAAGGAAGTTTGAGCACTAAATTTTCTTGCTATTCAGAATCTATCAATGTTGATTTAAATTAAGGAAATAAAATCTCCTTAGAGTTAATAAGAAAGTAGGTTGGGCTTTCTAGCCCAACATTGAAAATTACAAATCAAATGGATAGACCCTGAATCAGCTAACGGCTACGCCGACGCATACGGACTCACACGTTTCGCCATAGCTCAACGGTTCGCTTTGTAAAGTTCAGGGTGACAACACTGAAATTACACGTCATCCTGAGGGTGATAACCCGAAGGATCTATGTGCACTTGGAAGTAGATTCTTCGCTCACGCTCGCATTAAACGGATACGACTACGTCTTAATGCTTGAGCTCGCATAGCTCAGAATGACGTAATTAATAAAAGCGTAAAGAACTTAATGCTTTAATGCCTTCCTTAACAAACTTATTTCCATTATCCCTTAAACTTAAAAATTATATTTGATAATCTATTCCATGCTTCGCAAACAATTCATTATAAAAATCTCTATTTTCAATAACAGACTCTTTGCGTAGTTCCATACCCATTCCATATTCAAATGGGTAGGCTTTGTATCCCTCTTTTGAATTTAGGGCTTTTTCTATATATTGTTTTGCAATTTCATTGGTCTTTGCAATTGCGTCTCTTTGCTCTTCAGGAGATTGCGTTTTTCGCAACTTTTCAAGAAGGCTTTTTGCTTTCGCAGATAACGCCGTCATTATACCATTATCAGGATTTTCTGCCATTGATTTTAGAGCTTCATCCCTATCTTTAAAAGTCTCTATCGCCGGTTGGAATTTATATTTTGAATGAAAATATATGGCTGTATCTTTGGAATAAATTTTTATTTTTTGCATATTATTTTCAAACATTTCAACTATGCTCGAAAGCCTCAAAAGTTCACCCAAATTAAAACCTTTTTGCCGAAGTTCCGGAGATACTCGAATGCTATACCCAAAGACATTTTTATAGAAATCTTCAAAAGAAAATATTTCGTACCCCAATATCTTCTTCTTATTATCCCTAAGCTCTGTAACATAACACTCCGAAACGTCTGCATACCTATCTGTATGAAGATTTAAATCACCCAAAATTTTGTTGTGAGAGACAATATCACACAATTTTCGATCTTCATTAAGATAGTATGGTGTTATTTTCGGTGGTATCAGTTTTATCATATTACAAGTCCAAATAGTTATGCATAATATCCTTAAACGGTTTTACTGTTTCCTCATAAATGTAGGTTCCTACCGTTACTACATCGTCAGGATCGTATTCGTCATAGTGATTTGCAGTATAAGTTGAGGTTGTTTTTTTAGGTTTTGCTTCGGTTTCTTTTTGTTTTCCGGCATTTAATTCTTTAATATATTCAGTTATTTTTTCTTTTAAAGTCTTTTTATGATAATTACGTTTAAAACTTGTAAATTCTGAAACATCTTCTTTAAATGCTTTATATGTTTCTGTCCTTGCTTTCTCATCGAATTTTGCGTTTTTTGAGGCAGGTTCTTTAAAATCAGTTAGGAATTTTTTCAAATATTCAAACATCTTAGCATCAAAAATTTTCCACTGCTCTTTTTTAGGCATATCATAAAAATGAGTAGAAGTTTCTTTTTCAACACAATGTTGAACAACCTTATGCTGCAAGCAATGTTCACGATTGACTCCTTTTACACTTGATAAAATTTGCATATCTTTACGCCAAAAGTGAAGATCGGAATTATATATTCCAACATTATCGTATTTTCTTGTTCCTATATAAAATCTATCGGAATTATCTCCAATTTTTTTTGCCAATTGTTTCAATTGGGACTTTTGTTTTAGCGAAAAACATTTTCCTTTATCTACAAAAATTAACTTTGCACCAAATGTTTGAGAGGTATTATTGTTATTTGTTATTTGCATTAAATTTTATTTCTCCTCTTTTAATATTTTAATAAATATTCTTCCTGTTGTTCTAAAAATTATTATGCATCAATATCTAATCCATTAATTTGAGCTTTATTAAAAAAATCGTCATCTGTTGCTTTTGGCATTTTAGCAAGTTCTTCATTTAAATCATTTATACGATTTGCTCTAAATTCAGCTCTTTCAAGATATCCAAATTTGCTGGGGAATATTCTGCTTTGAGAAAAAACAGCATTATCTAACGGATTATCACTATTATCAACAACAATAGCTTCTAAAGCATTTCTATTCCCGCTTTGCTGAATAATTATATTAACAGGGTTCTCTTCTTGTCTTTTGATAATTTTGCTAAGTTCCGTAAAATATTCTGCATATTCGCTTGGAGTTAGTTTTAAGGTTTGTTTTTTTATAATTGGTAATGCTGAGTCATGAATTTTTACAGCCATTCCAAATTTTGGAGATTGTGAGTTTGGTTTAAAATTTACGTTCATATTGTTTCCTTTTTAGTATTAAAATATATTTTAATATAATAAAGCGTGTAAAAATAAAATTTGCTAAATGTTTCTGCTAAACTTTTTATATGGAATTTATTATTAGAAAAATCAATAAATCGGATAAAAGTGAAATTATTTCAATGATGAAGGAATTCTACTCCTCTCCTGCAGTGTTAACAAATGGAAGTCTTGAAATTTTTCAAACGGATTTTGATGCGTGTTTAGATAAGAATAACCCGTTTTTAGAAGGATATATTTTTGAAAGCGAAAAAATTGTTATAGGTTATGCCATGTTAGCGAAGAGTTTTTCTACAGAATTTGGCAAAAATTGTATTTGGTTAGAGGACTTGTTCATAAAATCAGAATACCGCGGGAATGGAATTATCCCAAAATTTTTGAATTTTGTAAAACAACAATATCCGAACACGATTTTTAAACTGGAAGTAGAAAAAGAAAATACTCATGCGGTGCATGTTTATCAAAAATGCGGATTTAAATTTTTAGAATATTTTGAAATGCAACGAGATTGATATTCTAATTTCACCCAAAATAAATTATACTTTTTTCTAATTAAAACTCCATTTCAATCTTTTATAATAACAAAGAATGAAAGGAGTATGAATTATGAAAAATGAAGAAAAAGAAATGCTAAAAGAACAATTGCACGAAAAGATTGACGAAGCAAAAGAAAAAATGCATGACGCCAAAGAAGACGTGAAAGAAGGTGTCGAAAAAATCAAAGAAAAGGCTGAAGAACTGAAAGCTGACACCCATAATGCATTAGAACACGCCAAAATATCAGCCGTTGATTTGAAACGTGATTTCAAGGAAAAACTTGAAAAGGTAAAAGATAAAATTGTGAATAGGGTAGAAAAAGAAGATGATGAAGAAGCTAAAACTTCCTAAATCTGTAGAATACTAAAAGAATAGAGATGTCGGGGCAGGAAAATCCTGCCCCGACACTTTTATAAATTCACAACTCAATATACATTGCATAATTTTTATAATATAATTTAGTTGCTAATGTCGAAGTGGCACTCTGCACGAGTGAGCAGAAGGTGAAACTTTGTACAGGCTTGTAAAGCAAGACAGTACAAAGTGAAATCCTGTTTAATGCGAACAAGTAAGACGAGAACCCGACTAAATGTCTGGTTCGAGGAGAGGGTAAGAGCAAAGCGATTACATCCGCCACTGAGAACATTATATCATTAAATGTCGAAGTGGCGGAATTGGTAGACGCGTACGATTCAGGTTCGTATGGTTAATTCCTTGAGGGTTCGAACCCCTTCTTCGACATTTTTTTTAAGGGAGAAGGAAATAGGGAAATAGGTTCTTTCAACTAGGGTCCCACAAATGGGAGGGAACCAGTCACGTCACTCTGAATAGCACGAGCATGAGCTAAATGCGTAATTCAGGGTCTATCCATTTGATTTTTATTTTTTGTATGATATTTCTTTCTTATTTTAATGTTGGGCTAGAATGCCCAACCTACATTTCTCGCAATAACCGAGGACGTCATCCTGAGTGCCCTAATGCCTTATGGAACAACCATATCAACTTAAAAGAGAACCTATATAGGTTCTCTTGTTCAAACTTATTTTAAAATTGGGCCCGGAGGGATTCGAACCCACGACCAAAGGATTATGAGTCCTCTGCGCTACCGCTGCGCCACAAGCCCGTGACAACTCTTCTTTTCTAAATTTACCATTAAAATTCAAAAAAATCAAGAGTTATTTACACTTTAATCAAATCATCTACAGATGTTGATATCCTTCTATTTTGAAGTTCTTTTGTTGAAGGAACAACAACACAATTAGAAAGTTCTGTACCTGTTTTGATTTCTGCATTATCTAAAACAATACAATTGTCCAGCATAATATATTCACCCAATTTACAATTGTTTCCGATTACAGAATTTCCCATAAAACGAACTGTTGTCGGGATTTTTGAAGTTCCGCAAATATATCCGCCCAAGTTTGTTTCAGATATTTTTAGGTTATCCATTTTATAAACACCATTAAATACATCTTGGATTGATTGTTTGTATTGAGAAATCGTTCCGATATCATTCCAATAGCCATCAACGTGGAATGTATTTATCTGTTCTTCTTTCAACAATTGAGGAAAAACATTTTTTGCAAAATCATAAAAAGTATTTTCAGGAATATAATCAAAAATCTTACGATTAAATATATAAATTCCGGTATTGATTAAATTGCTCTTAGCTTCTTCAATACTTGGTTTTTCTTGGAATTCAGTAATATAACCGTTTTCATCAGTCACAACAACACCGAAATTAGAAACTTTTTCGTGCTCAACTTCTTTTACTCCGATTGTTGCAATTGCTCCTGAATTTTTATGAATTTCAATAGCTTTTTTAATATCGACATTTGTTAAAACATCACCTGACATTACAACAAAATCTTCACAATCATCAAAGAAATGTTGGCATTTTTTCATTCCCCCAGCAGTTCCGGACAATTTATCTTCCTTGATATAATTGAAATTAATCCCCAAATTATTTTTTTTATAGCGATTTATAATTTGATCTGCAAGATAATAAGTGTTTGAAATAACATCCTTAACTCCGACAGAATGAAGTTGAGTCAAAATAATATCCATCAAAGGTCTGTTCATCACAGGAATTAAAGGTTTTGGCATTAATAAAGTTATAGGTTCAAGTCTTGAACCCATGCCTGCTGCCATAATCATTGCTTTAATCTTTGAATTTTTCATTGATATCCCTTTTTATGTCTGACAAGTTTGATTATACTACCAAGGATATTTGTTGTCCATTACCCACGAATTTTTGTAAAGCATAGCTCCGCATGCAGCCCCGACACCAAGTCCGTATTTGCCTGCTTCTGCTTTTTTAGAACAAGCATCCGGAAATTTTTTATCATAGAGTTTTTTATAATCATAATAGTCTTGCGGAATTCCACATTCATCATATCCGCCAAAATGAATGCCATTAGGGATTTCTTTATCTTTATATACAGAGTCTTTGCAAAGTGTAGGTCTGGTTTTGTCGTTATAAAAATAGAATACGAAAATATCTTTACCTAATTTGTTTTGTCCTTTAATTCCGTCTGTATCAACAATTATGGACATCAAATTTTGTTTAGGTTCTTTATGAAAACCTATAACACTATTGTTATCCAAAACAATGCTATACATTGATTTGTTAAAATATTTTGTATTTTTCAAATCCTTATATGGAGGTTTTTTCCAACAAGCAGACTGATCACCTTTGCAAAAAGATTCAATTGTCAAATACGGAGTAAAATACATTTCTGCAAAATCGTTGGCAGGAATGGTTGTGTCATAAACACCTTGCTCTTGAGAGTCTAAAGTAGCGTAAACCCTATTTGCCAATAATAGCTTTGAATATACAGTTCTATAAGTAACAATTGCTTTCTTTTGTTTAAAATTTGCATAGAAAGGCAGCAATATTGCTGCAAAAATTAAAACAGAAACCAACATTGACACTATTATATTTTTAATTTGAGATGTTGAATTGCTTTCTTGCATTATATAAATGTTACTCCCAATTTTTTACTTTTTCAGTATGTCAATTATTTGTGATTTTGTCAATATAGGATTTATTTCTTTTATTGAAATTATCTCGTCTGTTGAAACAGGTTCTTTAAAAATTTTTTCTAACAATTCTTTGTCATAATCATACAAAATTGAACCATGCTGCAAAATATAGCCATTTTTTCGACATTGAGCAGAACCGATTAACTTTCGTCCTTTATAGCACAAATCAGCTCCTGTTGAAATCAACATACAATAATCAAAACCTGTTTTTATCGGTTTTTGAGTCCCGAATTCCAAATCAATTCCTAAAAGTTTGAATTTATCAATCAAAATTTGAGAAATTTCTTTGTAAGATGATATAACATGCTCTCCGTTTTTAAGATAAGAAATCGGGCAAATATAACTATATGTAATTTCATTGTCATGCAACAAAGCCCTTCCGCCTGTAAGTCTACGCACAACATCAATATTATTTTCTTGCAAAAACTTTCTATCTAAAAAATCATCTTTTTGATTTCTGCCCAAAGAAACGCATGCCGGCTTCCACCCGTAAAGCCTAAAAATCGGGAAATCAATCTTTTGAGCAATCGCCCTATCTAACAAATCGCTGTCGATTTGCATGTTTTCCTTGCCTGTTAAAACTTTGTATTCAACGTATTCTTGTTCCAAAATTAATAATCTCCGTCAGAAAAAATTGAATAGCCATGCCCGTCTAAATCAGGAGCCTTTATGGCATCTAGTGGGGGTAATCCTTTGATTTCTTTATTATTTACAGACTGAGTATTATCAGGAACTATCGGATCTAATTTGTCAAACGAGTAACTATCATCACATTGAGAAGTCTCTTGTTGTGGTGATTGAGTATTGTTATGGATAAAAATAAACCCTTTTGTTGAATATTTGTCAGCTTTAGTTTTTTTAGGTTTTGTAGCTTTTGGTTCACTAACTACTTCGTCTGTTGTTGGTTCAACTTTGGATGCCAATTCATCTTGAATTGTAACTTGGGCTGATTTTTTTTTCGATTTCACCTTTTCTTTTGGTGAAACAGTTTGAGTATCTTTTTCTTTTTTTACTTTGTGAAATTTATCTGATAACTTTGCCTTTGTTTTTTCTTCTTGAACTAAATTTTCATTTTCTTTATTTTCTTCAATTTGTTTTGGAGTCTCAGATTTAATATTTAGTGGTTGAAGTTCAGGCATCTTGTCTAAATTCGGATCGTTTCCATCTTCTGTATAAACTTGTGGAGTGCTTGCATTTTCAACTGTTTGATTTGATTTTGTTGTATTCAAATTATTCGTATAATTTTCGACATTTTGAATAGTATCAGCATAGGTCGGTTCATTGTCATCATTTGTTTTAGGAGATTGGGTTGATGTTTTTTCTCCTTTTTCTCTTGCTTCTAATTCATTTTCAAATTGAACAAAAGTTTCATTACCAACAAATTGTTCTAAAGCTGCACGTTTTGCAAAAAATTCAGACTTTGCACTTCGTTGTTTGTCAATTGCCGTACGATAATAGGCATCAGTGATAACCACAAGTTCACGCTGTGCGTTATTTTGTTGAGCCAGTTCGAATTTTTTCTGCCTGTCTTCAACTAGTTTTGTTGTCATTTCAAGTTGTTTTTTTGCACTAATGTAGTCATAGTACAAATTAACAGCATTTTGCTGTAAATCTTCAATCTTACGGATAAGAATAATCATATCCGCATCGGTTACTTTTGTATACTTATAATTAAGTGCCTTTGTATCTTGCGACATTATGCCTAAAATATTTCCACCAATCAAAGAAGAACCCGCAAGAACAGGACTACCCATACTTGCACCAACAAGAGTAGACATACTCGCAATTGTTTTTAATACATTTTTTATGGATTTTGAGTCAGGTTTATCCGCATCGGGATTTGCAAGCTTGTAAAGTGCAAAATTTATTGTATCACTTTGCATTGCAGCCCCTTGCCATAATAGAGATAAATCTGAAATCATATCCTGTTCATCCATCTCTAACTCTTGAGCAATTTCTTTTGATAATCTTTTTATACTCAAATCCGCATAAGTTAAATCTGACACGCCCGTTTCAATTGACGTATCAATTTGACCGTAAGCTTTTTCTATTTTTGGTTTTACTTGCTTTGCCTGAACATATTGATTTTCAGGGTATTCTGAAATCCCGACACGATAAGCCGGAGCTTTTGGATAAGTCACATCCTGCAAGGTTTCAGCACCAACACTAATTCTACCCAAACACATAACTAAAGATAACAATAATACTTTTTTATTTAACATTATTACCTCCAACCAATGCGGAATTGTAATCATATTGGTACAAATTCAAAGCATCTACAACTTTTTTCCCTGCCAAACGTTGCAATTCAAGATGATATTTCTTTGCGGCTTGCAGATACTTCATCTCTTCGATTTGCATATCATCATACAATGAAGAAGAAATTGCAATTTCTAAAAAATCTTCTTCATCTAATGCTTTGGCGTAATTTTTGCTATACAAAAGCTCCCTTGAACGAACTTCTTTTAGTTGAGATAAGCTTCCTTTATAATTGTAATACGCATTAATAATCTTATCCTGCAAATTTTCAACAAGACCTGCTAACTCAATCAATTCTGTATCTGTCAAAGGAATTTCTTGCGGAACATTTTTCCTATTCAACAAGTTTTGTGCAATTCTACCTGCGGCATAAGAGCCTGACTGCACCATATAATCCGCACCAACAAGAGCAGGTGCTAAAGATGCTCCTGACACAATTGCAGATAACGTTTTAGCCATTAGAGAAGAGTGAATTCGTCTTTGACTTTCAGGAGTCGCAAGTTTTTTTAGGGCAAAACCGATAACCTGATTATTCTCAACTGTTCCCTTCCAAAGATTATCAATATCTTCCAAATCTTTTTCTCTTTGAAGTTTTACAATCTCATCCATAATTTCTTTATCACTGATAAGAAGAGAATCTTTTTCCTTATATTCAGCCTTCGGAAGTTCGTATTGAGCCGGTGTAACTTCACCCAAATGAACTTCTCCGCTATCCTCCAAAGCCATAACAGGTGCAACTGTTACGGATAATATCCCTAAAAAAATTAAAAGCTTTCTCATACCAAAGTTATATCACAAGATTAATTATAAATCCAATGATTGATTAATCTTTAAATCTAACGGTTGTTCATCAAACATGAAAAAAAATCTAATATAGAAATACAAGAAGGAAGAAAGAGTTGAGTACAGATACTAAAAAATCTCAGTATATGAGTGCCCCTATTATTAGGAGAGAAAAACAGAGAAATTTTCAAAACAAAGCCGATTTGTTAAGAACTAAAAAGTCTTTTAAAGAGGCTGTTTCAGTATATCTTAATTCTGTTTTGTTAGATAGAAATAATCCTGATACTTATTTTGGGTTAGGTATTTGTTACAAAAATTTAGGAAAAATAAAAAAAGCAATCCAAGCTTTAGAAAAAGCAGCTCTTCTTGACTCCAACAGATTTGAAACATTTTTTGAACTGGGTTTGTGCCATTTAAAAAATGAAACACCATGTTGTGCAATAAAATGCTTCATTCAAGCAATCCAAATTGAACCTGATAACACAGAAGCTATCTACAATTTAGGACTTGCCCATGAACAATGCGAAGAACCTGATATGGCACTTATGATTTATCAAAAACTAATCGAAAACAGCCCGACTTATGTTAACGCGTACCTCAGAAAATCAGCTCTTCTAATGAAAATGGAATTGTATCGCCAAGCACTCGGTCTATACAATGAAGTTTTAAAAATTAATCCAAATTACACCCAAGCCTACTCAGATATGGGAATTTGTTTGGATAAACTCGGCAAACATACAGATGCGAAAAGATATTACAGAAAATTTTTGGCAGCTCGACCAAACGATGATAACGCAAATATCATCATGCACAGAGTTGAAAAGTTAAGAAAAATCAAATCAAAAGACGAAAAATTATCTATTGTTTAAAAATAGTAATAATGGTCAGGAGTATACGGGAATTGGTCTAAAATTGCATCTCGACCTTTTTCGTATTCAATTTCGGCTTTTTTACCTGCTTCACGAGCCTTAACTTCCAGATAATTATCCATATAGTCAGAATTTTTAGATAAATCTTCTTTTGGATCTAACGCAGGATATTTTCTAGCAGCTTCTTTATACGCTTTTGCTTCTTCTACTTGATTTTTAGGAACCGGACCAAATAAATTATAACATTTTCTTCCGTATGGAGTAGTATTAAAATGACCTTTCAAACGACCGTCTAAAGAACATTGATATGCATGTTCAGCTTCATGAGCAGCATTATCCGCAGGGCTCATGTATCTGGCAGGTTCTTTAAACCAAATTTCGCCATCCCTATTTTTAAAACAAGCAACAGCATTTTCTGAGACCTGGGTTTTACTTGTTCCAACGGGGATATTAGCTTTTTCTAAACCTTTTTCTCTAATAAAATATCTGGCCAAAGCTTCTTGCTTTTCGGCACCGTGCAAAAATCTGTATGCTAAAAAATTATCTTTTGAAGGGAAATTGACATTAGGTGTTTGTACAGTTCCAACAATATATGGAATACCGTTTCGCATTTCAATATCAACACCCAAAACTTTTTTCGCAGATTTCGGTTCAATTCCGTAATTCATCGGGTATTCTGTTGTAACAGATGAAAATCTTGTACCGTCAGAATTTAAGTCATAACTTGTTTTACTAATTTGTACTTTCTTAGGTGCAATACATTTCTCTTTTCTTATGTCAAAATCACGATGCACAAATTGTGTTTCATCAGAAACTTTTTTCCAAGTTGAAAACTTCTCATCAAGTGGCAAATATTTAGAGGTTGTAATATTTCTTACCTTAACACCTTTCCTCCTTTTAGTCACCCCAAAGTCATAAGTGTATACACGCATTTGGTTCGGGATATCAGAACCCCTTTGCCATTGCTTAATTATTCTGTTTTCTTTGTCATAAAAAGAGACAATTTCCCGATTAAAATCAGGGTTTGATGCTTTTCCCATTCTTACTCTTTTGAAAGTCGCAGCCCCTTCAGGTATCGCCCACGAATTTTCAGGAAAACTTGAAATAGGTAGTTTATCTGTTTTTTCAAATAAAACAAATTTCTTTCCTCCTTTCTGAACTCCATGAGCAGCCGATTTAGAATGATATAAGGCATTATATAATGATTTCAACCCGAATAATTTCAATTAAAGATGTCCTTAGATTAATATTTTCCCCGTATTTATATAAAGTATTTTTCTTTTCCAAAATTGCCTACAAAAAAATTAATATAAAGTTTATATAAAGAGCCAAAATGCCATGGTATAATAAGAACATGAAGTGGTAGAAAGTAAAGGAGAGAAACATGATTCCTATTTTTGATTCAAAACGTCAATACGCTCAAATTGGCGAAGAAGCTGAAAAAGCAGTATGCGAAGTTATGAGATCAGGTTGCTATATTTTAGGACCAAACGTTAAAGCATTAGAAAAAGAATTAGCATCATATATCGGTTGTAACTACACAGTTGCACTAAACTCAGGTACAGATGCATTACATATTGCATTAAGAGCTTTAGATATTGGAGCAGGAGATGAAGTTATTACAACAGCATTTACATTCGTAGCTACAGCAGAAGCTATCGGCATGGTTGGTGCTAAACCTGTTTTTGTTGATATTGACCCTGATACATTCAATATTGACCCTAAAAAAATCGAAGCAGCTATTACTCCAAAAACAAAAGCAATTATTCCGGTTCACTTATATGGACAACCTTGTGATATGGAATCAATCATGGCAATTGCTAAAAAACACAATTTGAGAGTTGTTGAAGATTGCTGCCAAGCTATCGGTTCATCTTTCAAAGGTCAAAAAGTTGGTACATTCGGTGATATCGGATGCTACAGCTTCTACCCTACTAAAAACTTAGGTACAATGGGTGATGGCGGACTTTGCACAGTTAATGATGAAAAATTGAAAGATAGATTAATCGCTCTTAGAAACCACGGTTCAATGGTTCGCTACCACAACGATGAACTTGGTGTAAACAGCAGACTTGATGAAATCCAAGCAGCTATTTTGAGAGTAAAAGCTAACCACATTGATGAATGGAATACAAAAAGAAGAGAACACGCAGCATATTATAACAAATTATTCGCTGATTGTGCTGATATTCAAACTCCAAAAGAATTGGACAACACTTATTGTGTTTATCACCAATACACTGTTAAAATTCCTAACAGAGATGAAGTGCACAAAATGCTTCAAGAAAATGGAATCGGTGCTATGTTGTATTACCCAATTCCTCTTCATTTCCAAAAAGTTAATGCTTGGTTAGGAATGGGACCTGGATCTCTTCCAATCACAGAAAAGAACACAGAAGTTGTTATCTCACTTCCAATGTTCCCTGAATTGACTCACGAAGAACAAGATACAGTAGCTAAAACATTGATTTCTTGTATTGAAAAATCAAAATTAGTAACAACTGTTTAGGTTTAAAACAAAAAAATATTACAAACGAAAGCAAAGGCGGCAAGATTTTTATAAAAATCTTGCCGCCTTTTTGTCCCAACCATAATCCTTTATCTCCTCCACTTGAAGCACTAGCTGAACCGGTGAAGAATGAACCGAGTAAAATCTGTTGAAAAAGCTAAAGAATTAAGACCAACCGATACAAATGTTCAAACTCTATACAAAGAACTTTAATCTCTTTAATTTGCAATAGTAATAAAATAATTGTATTATGATTTTGAAAATGAGGTTTTTATGTCAGAATTTAGAGTTGTTTTTTGTACGATAGATACAATCGAAAGAGCAAAACAATTGGCTCACGAATTGGTTAAAAATAGACTTGCTGCTTGCGTTAATATAATTTCAAGGGGCACGTCAATTTACGAGTGGAAAGGTGAGATAGTTGAAGATAACGAGTTTTTGCTAATTATAAAAACAAAAGCAACTTTATATTCTAAACTCGAAGCAAAAATCAAAGAATTGCATCCTTATGAAGTTCCTGAAATTGTGAGTTTGAACCTCGAAGAAGGTTCAAAGGATTACTTAGATTGGATTAAAGATAATACTCTATAACATTTGATTTGTCATCAAAATGTCATGTCCAACATTGTGCATCAGATTTAGATAGGAGTCATAGTAGGCTTGAGTCGCTCCAATGTAGTCTTTTAGGGTTTCTTGATGCATTGTTTCAACTTGAATAAAGTTTTGCAAACTTGTTTGCCCTTTTTCATAACGTTTAGAATAAGTTTTCAAAAGTTTATTTGATTCATCCAAAATATTTTTATAATGATCCATATTTGCTTTTGCATATTTGAATTCGTTATAATCCTGTTTTAGTGCGTATTTCAAATGGTTTTCAAACGAATCTTTATCAAGATTGGCTCTATCAAGTGTAATTTTAGCTTTTTTAATATCCGGCCCATAAGAATACAAAATCGGGATATCAGCACCAATTGAAACATACGCACCGGGAAGTGAATCTCCGCCTGTTTGGTGTGCGGTTTGGTAAGCAGTACCACCACCAACGGTAAGATTAGGAATACGTTGTCTTTTAGCTTGTGTCACTTCCTGTTCGCTTTTTATGATGTTAGACTCTGCAATTGATAGAGAATAACTATACTTCATTGCCACATCTTCAATTGTTTGATATGGCAAAAGATTAATATTCAAAATACTCAAATCATTTGTAAATAAAGACTCTTCAAGCGTGTCATACATAACATCAGAATCTTTAATATTCATTGTGTCATTGAGTTTGAATTGAGCTATCAAAAGGTCGGCTTTTGCTTTATTCAGATAAACAAGCTGCCTTTTATATTTCATATCGGCTTGAAGAATATCAACATCATAGTTAACATATTTTTTTGATTTTTGTTCAGCAATTGTTTTCAGGTTTTTGAATAATTTTTCTCTCTCTTGGTAAATCAACACGACTGATTTCATGTACAAAATATTGAAATAGTCTTTCATAATTTCAATTTTTATATCGTGTTCGGAAGCTTTAATTTGTTTTTCTACAATTTCGAGATTTGTTTGAGCAATCTTTTTTCTTATTCCACGCTTAGCGACTTCAACAGGAACGGATAACCCGAGTTGGCTTGAGTTTCCACGAGTAACACGTCCGATTAGAAAATTCGATTCAAATCTGGGATTTTTTAGAGCATTTGCAATTTTGATTTCTTGTTGAAGTTCTTCAGCTTGTTTGCGTTTTGATTTCAAATCAAGATTATTCACCAGTGCCAAATTAACAGCTTGGTCTAGTGGAATATGTACAACTTGAGCACATGAGGGTAAGCATACAAATATTGTTAAAATGAATGTTAGAACGATTTTTTTCATAACCATATCCTAATCCCAATTGTATTTTATCACGAATATTTTAATATTAATAGTTGATGTAAATTGTGTAAATTTTAACTATATTTTATAAAGTAGGATTAAAAATTTGGAGTCAAAATGTATAAAAAAATAGCAATATTATTAAGTTTGTTGGTAGTTTCAGGGAACGGTTGTTTTGCAAATAATTCAGATAATTCTTTACTTGTTAAGGGATTTCAGAACCTAACCTCAATTCAAAAAATCAATGTAATAAACCAACTATCAGCGATTGCGGATAATGATGATGTTGTTTTTTCAAAGATTTGGCCAAAAGAATATTTTAAACAGTCTGATATAAATTCTTATATTTATTTAACCAAAAATGATACCAATTCACTTGATATTATTAAATTTGACGTTCCAAAAATTTCTGAAAACTGTATGACAAAAGAAAATCCTGAATTTTGTATTCCAAAAGTAATCCCAACAATGGAAACATTTACCTATAATGAGCGTTTACGAGTTGAAAATGTTCCAAACTTTTTGACAAATAAAAACAGGCAAAAAGAGATTTTAGAAGTGCTATTAAAAGATAGCAAACTATTTGATACAATGAAAATTAAATCTTTACCAAAATCTAATGATAATGAAATATCAAGAGATTGCGAATTTGAAAATGACTTAATGACAAAATGTCAAACTTTTGAAAAAGATACAACTAATTTAATTTCAACAGAGGAACTCATTCTAAAACCGACTCAAGATAAAGGTAATCAGCCATTAAAATATGTAAAATATAATGCCGAAGGTCAAAAGGTTGAAGAATATGTATTTTCAACGAATAAACACACTTTTTATGACGAAAATGGCAATATCACAGAACAAGAGCAAGTTAATGATTCCGTTTTCAAATATTCAAACAAAGATTTGTTTATAGATGTTGAATTCTTGAAAGATGAAAATGGACAAATTTTAGAAGAAAAACATTACGACAGAAATCACAAGTTGATGAGAAAATATTCTGCAACTTATGACGAAAACGGATTGATTTCAAAAATCCATGTTGTAGATGTTCCAAATTTTGCACAATGGGACATTATTCCAATTCGAGTTAGCAAAGTTAAAGAACCAAATTTTGCTATTCGTTACTAAATATTAATAATATATTAAATAATTTTACTTTAGAAGTTTTTTGTTGTATTAATAACACTTGATAAAGGATTTTAATATGGCTGTATCTCCTATTGACCTAAAAAATCATACAATGAATGGGTTTGTTAGTCGCAAGAATATTTCTTACGGCTATATTGATATGGCTAGCAGAAAAAACACCTCATCAAACAACAATAAAAAGGATAAAATCCTTGCAGGGATTGGTTCAACAGCATCAGTTACAGCGGCAACTTTAGGAATTATGAAACATCAAAAAGTTAAAAATCCTTTTCATTTAAAATATTCTGTTGCGACAATGCTAACTATGGCAGCAGCAGGAAATATCGGGGGAGTTTTACTTAGTTCAATCGGAGAAAAGGTTTCAGACCAAAAGAAAAAATGGAAAGAAGGTATATTCCAGATGATGCTGACTGCTGCTCCTATGCTTTTGGTTGACGGTTCATTAAAACTTTGTAGTAAGACCAAAAAATTTAATAATAATTTTGCTAAAATTGTTGCTTCCGTTGCGGGAGTTGTGATTGGTTCCAATATCGCTTTGCATGTTTCAAACAAATTGAGAGATGATAAAGAAGCTAAAAAACCGAAAAGAGAACTAAAATTGATTGATATGTTAGCAAATCTTGATGATGCGGTTGCAATTTTGGTTTTGGCAAAAATTCCATTTGCAGATAAAATTCACATTGAATGTGCATTGCCGTTTATTTACTCATTCTGCGGATACCGTTCAGGTAGTGCAGATGTCAAAAGCAAATAGGTTATATCAATATCCAATCGGTACAAATTTGTAAGAACTCTTGCGGATAATCCATATACAAATCTTCTGCATGGCGAGTGTTTTTGAAAACTTTATAATCTTTTTTGCAAGTCGCTTTTTGGAATAACGTTTCAGTATGCCAAGGAAGAACGGTCGGATCTTTTTCTCCTGCAATAAATAGTGTTGGAGTTTTTATATTTTGTACAAAATCTATTGGCTTTTGTTTAGGTAAAAATGGACTTGTCGGGCGAATTGTCAGCCATCTGAAAGGTTCAAATTTGTGAAATAATGTCGGAATCCACGCATCAGGTGAATATATTTTATTTTCAATTTTGAAAAATTCAGTTGGTGCTGATACTGCTATGATTTTTGAAATTTCACTATGTTTTGCCCCATACAAAAGCACCAACGCTCCACCTAGTGAAAAACCTAAAAGGCAAATATTTTTATAATTTAAATCCTTTGCAAAATTGACAACAACGTCCAAATCTTTTTCTTCATTGGACGTAAAAGAGTAAAACCCGCCACTATTCCCATGCCCTCTGAAATTCATCGAAATAACATCAAAATGTTTTGACAAATCATCTGATAACTTCAAAAAAGCTTTAGCATCTTTTGTCATAAACCAACCGGGGCAAATGATTACAACTGTATCATTTGAATTTGAATAATGATTTATGGAAATTTTTATATTGTCGGTTGTTGTTAAAAATACTTCCTTCATTGTTTATAGATTTTGCATAATTTCAGAAAATACGTTCATAAGCTCTTTTTGGTTCGGAATTGTACAAGTTTTTCCATCTGTTAGAACTTTTATCAGTTTTTCTTCTTCAGGAGTTAATTTTTCTTTTTGATTAGCTATTGAATATAAATTTTCAGGATTGTTCAAGATTTTTTTGATTTGTTCTTCATTTTTTTGACTTCTTGCAATGAACGCATCAACCATTATATTCAATTGGTCTTTCGTAAAATCGCATTGTACAATAGGTTCAAATTTTGCAAGCATTTCATCTGATACAGGAACTTCAAAAAGTTCTCGAACATCTTTGCCCAAACCTTCAAATTTGCCGGTCAGATTATATGAACATTTATCACCATTCCAACCATTTACATCAACTTTAAACCCGAATTTCAAACCAAAAACATCCCAATATTGGCTGATATGAAGAGGTTCACAAGTTCTGAAGTTGTTGATATACCTTTGAGATAGATTTTCGATTTTTTTATCTATAGAATTATTTGCAGCTTCTTCTGCAATAATTTTAGCTTGTTTTGCATTATTTTGATTAATTTCTGTCTGTTCTTTTACATTTTTTGTTTGAATAGCATTTGCACCTGTTGCAAGACTCACAAACATTACCAATGTTATAAGATATGTTGTAAATTTTTTCATATTTTCCTCTTTCTAAAATCCCATTAGTGAATTCATTAAGTTGTTTAAATCATTTGAGTTAAGTAATGTACAAGCCTTTTGACCCAAAACAACACTCAAAATCCTTTGATCAGAACCACTTAAACCATTTGCACCTATCAGATTAATGCCGTTCGGATCTTTAAGCATTCGCCCACCATTACTTCTTGAACCTTCTTCCAGAATTGAATCACCAACATATTGAAGTTGTTCTTTTGTGAATTCACATCTTATTTTTGGAGTGAAAGCCGATACTGTAGCATCAGACGGATCAATCCCATAAATAGAACTGAATGACGAACTTAATCCGGATGCATTAGCCGTGAAATTCAAACGACACTTGTTATTTACCCAACCGTCAATTTTTATGTTATAGTTGATATTCATACCCATATAATCTGATTTCATACTTTCAGAATATGGTCTGCACATTTTCAAGTTGTTTGCAAATGTTGAGTTTTTATTTGTTTGAGCTGTTGGTCTTTTGTATTGCTGTTGTATTGTTGGAGTAGAAGTCGGTTTATTAATTCTTCTTTCTGTCACAACTGCACCAAATACCTGACTTCCAATAAAAATTCCGACCACAAATAAAATTGCAAATAGTTTAGTTAAATCTTTTTTCATCCTTTTCGCCTTCTATTTTTTATTATTATATATTATCAAGGCATTTTTTCATATAAACTATATGAATGGTTTTTTTCTTTGTTTTATTGTATAATCCCTTTAGAAGAGGAGCTTGATGGGTAAAAATACAAACAATTTACTACTTTTAGGTATCAGCATTCTTGTAATGGGATTGTTCTTGCTATCTTATTCTATATCATCTTATATGGAATTGAAGTCATTAGATGAAAAAATGAATTTTGAAGAACTCGAAGACAACAACCAAATGTCCTCTTCTGACAAATATTACAGATATTTGTCAAACTCAGATTATTTAAATCAAAAATTAAATAAAAACAAAGACTTGTTAATCAAAAATGCATCTTGTGTTTATCTTGATTATGCCGAACACAACGCTGTTGGGTTGTATGAATTGACTTATAACGGACTGGAAGGTGATACATCAAGAAAAAATGTCGCAGCCGGAAATGTTCGCTCTTTATATAATATTTTAAATAGCTATAGAACTTGTAGCAAAACATCAGGCTATAAGGATGAATTAAAGCATATTTTGGACGAAATTGAACACGCTGACACTATGTATGATAGAGATATGAGAATGGAGAATTTTATGGGCGAAAATATCATTCGTTCCGATTCTCAACAAACTCAACAAGGTGCCGCAATTGCCGGAGATTCTTATTCTTCAAATCAAAATGACAGCCAAAATGTTTACCCGCAACAAAATGTTCAACCTCAACCGACTTCACCTCAACAGATTGAAACTCAACAACAATATCCAGCTCAAAATTTACCTCAATAAAATTTGTAATTAAATTTCCAACTCCAATTAAAAAATTTTGCATAAAAAAAACCACTCAACAAGTGAGTGGGTCGTTTTCTGCATCCTAATGGTCTCTTTTAGTGTTTATTATTTAGGAGTTTATATGTTTTTGGGGTTAATGAACTATTTATATTTAGTGTTTCGACTACACTTAAATCTTATGTAATTATTATGCCACAACAAAAATTCAAAGTCAATAAGATGTTTTTATAAAATTTTCAAAACCTCTACAATCAGCATATAGTGTACAATTTACACTTTACAAAACTTAACATTTAGGGGTTCCAAGTATTTTTCGTCAAAATTACTTCATCGAAATTCAAATATTAAGAAATATAAACCCTAATTTTAATAAAAAAGCAATTATTTACGAATTATATTCTTTATATATATAAGAGAGTATAAAAGGATAATTCGATTATGAGTCATAGAGATGTGATGGCTATAAATGAAATAGCCGCAACAAGAGAAACCAGTTATGTAAGTGCAGATTTCGGAATTAAGCAAAGCAATCCCGAAACACAAAACTTGATAAGTTCAACATTTGGAATGATTAAGCACAATTTGAGTGCATTATGGACATCAGTCGGACTTGATCCGAATGTAAATATGGCTTATGAAAAAACAATGACCGATCCAAAACAATGCATGGAAATTCAGGGTAAAAAATTCTATCAACACCCAGGAGTTGGGAATTTACGACCATACAATGAAGTTGGAAATCCTGCAGGTGGATGTTTTACAATGCAAACAATGGCTTAAGAAAAAACAAAGGATAAAAAAAATAAATGCAACAAATCGGCGGTATACAACTTAATTCTAAACCAGGAACAGATTTTAACACTCAGTATTCTGTGCCCGATACCGGTTTGACAAACAATACAACATTAGCAAAATCAAATCCTTTATATAATCTTTTACAAGTAATGTTCCAAAACACACAAACAAATAACATTTCAGAACAACTTGCAAAATGTGATGTAGTAGCATCAAACGGCTTGAAACCTAATCTTGAAAAAGGTGCTCATAAATTATTTACACAAGCATAAAATAAAGGTGAGAAAGGACAAGGAAATAAGTTCGCTACGATTTTTATCTTTTACAACATTTTGTACAACAACGGAATTGTCACCCTGAACTTTACAAAGCAGGAATTACACGTCATCCTGAGGGCACGCGAGCAAAGGATGTAAGGTGTTAACCAATGCGAGCGTGAGTTAGCCCGAAGGATCTATGTACACTTCGCTAAACGCACTCACATTAAACCATCTCCCGAATTTGTAAGTTCGTCACAACTCCCTAACAAATTCTACCCTCTGCTCTCCGCATACGAACTCATAGACATATTGACTTTTATGGTACAATAAAAGTCAATATGAAGGATTTAACAAAAGACGAAATAATTGAGTATCTGGAAGACGACTCCAAAAATGATGAACTTTTCTCACTGGCTGATAAAATCAGAAAAGAATATGTTGGTGATGAAGTTCATTTGAGAGGGCTGATTGAGTTTTCAAACATTTGCAAATGTCATTGCAAATACTGTGGTTTGCGTTGCGAAAATAAGAATTTAGAAAGATACAGAATAACACCGGATGATATCATTCTGTACGCAAAAAAAGCCGTTGATATGGGTTATAGAACAATTGTTCTTCAATCAGGTGAGGATAGTTTCTACACAAAAGAAATTTTATGCGAAATAATTAAAGGGATAAAAGAACTGGATGTTGCTTTAACTCTAAGCGTTGGAGAGAGAAGTTTTGAAGAGTACAAAGCATTTAGAGAAGCTGGTGCTGACAGATATTTAATCAGAATTGAAACAACTGACAGAAATTTGTATAAAAAACTTCATCCAAATATGGATTTTGACAACAGATTAAGATGTTTGAAAGACCTGAGGACACTAGGATACGAAGTTGGAACCGGTTGTCTTGTCGGTTTACCGGAGCAAACAATTGAATCTTTAGCGAATGATATTTTATTTTTCAAGGAAATAAACGCTGATATGGTTGGAATTGGGCCACTAATTTCGCACCCGAATACACCGCTGAAAGATTGCCCGAACGGAAGTTTTACCCTTGCATTAAAAGTAATGGCACTAACAAGAATTTTGCTCAAAAATATAAACATCCCTGCAACAACAGCGATGGAAACACTTAACCCGAACGGAAGAATTATTGCACTGAAAAGTGGAGCAAATGTCGTTATGCCAAATGTTACAACAACTGAATTTCGAGCAAAATATGAGATTTACCCAAACAAAATTTGCATAAATGAAAACCCAAGCCAATGCAGAAATTGTATCGGCGGGAAAATTCATTCTATAGGAAGAACCATTTCAACAGGTTACGGATTTAGAAGTGTTAAATCATAGCAAAAATTTTTTCGGTTTATTTTTATTATAATTAAAAGTTAAAAGGATTTATTTCAATGTATATATTACCCATACCAGCGTATATTATAAAAGCAGCCATTCACAACAGAAAAGTTTTGAAGTACACGAATAAAGCTTGCCACAAAGTTTTAGGGGAAGGGATTAAAGACTCTCTTCACACAGCAGATAGAATTGGTTTAATAAACTTGAAGTTTATTAAAAATTACATAAAATGGTACAAAAAATTGTACTTTTAAAACAAATTCTATTTAAATAGTTCAACAACTTCGACCTCTAAAAATTTAGCTATTGCAGAAATTTTATCAATAGTAATATTTAGTTTGCCGTTTTCAACCTTTCCGATATAAGAGCCATCCAAATCTAAGTTAAGAGAAAGTTCCTCTTGGGATAGACCTTTTTGTTTTCTTAACCTTTTTATATTTTTACCCAACTTCTTTTTTATGTCTCTTGTCATAACAGTAATTTTGGCAATAATCGGGCAATATTTCCACGATTGACAGTCGTGTTAAACCATGTTATATATAGTCATGCAAAGGGTTTAGAGGAATTAAAATGTTAAAATTAAAAAATCAAAAAATTGGATTTTCACTAGAAGAAGTTTTAATTACATTAGGAATTATCGGGATAATTGCAGCAATAACAATTCCCAGTTTGATTACGAAATATCAAAAGCAAAGGACAGTAACTCAACTAAAAAAGACATATTCTGTTTTGCAACAAGCGATAAAAATGGCATCAGAAGAATACGGAGACTGCGAAGGTTGGGAGTATAATCTGACGGGAGAGGAATTCATAAAAAGATATTTTCTCCCATATTTAAAAGCGACAGAAGTAAATATGCCACTAACATATACCGATTTAAAAGGAGTTGTGCTAAAGGATACATCACACCCGAAATTTATGCTCAATGATGGTTCGATTATAATGTACATATATACAGAAGGATTTGAATGTAGAAACCACCTTGTTGTTGATTTAAACGGTTCCGCAGGTCCAAACCGTTTGGGCAGAGATGTTTTTATACTATCATTTTTTGAAAATATTTTAACTACATATACCCAATACAAAAGACCTTCGCTAATGACACATGAAAACCTGATAAGACCAGGCACAAGCGGACAATGTTCCAGACAAGCAAATGGAGGAATTCTTGGTCCGGGGTCTTATTGTTCAAGATTAATCGAAGTGGATTCTTGGTCGATAAGCAAAGATTATCCATGGTAGAAAATAGTTTTTTAATGTAACAAGTCTTTGATAACTTGTGATAATCATCTCAATTGCTTTATATCCAAACAATTTTGAATAATCTGTTGCTTTTGGAGATAAACTTGATTCAACTGAGAGAACTAATGCATCAATGCCTGTGGATATTAAAGATGCGTATAAATTTCCTAATATTTAATAGCAAAATGATGATTTCAAGGTAAAATAAAACTATGGACGAAAATAAATTACTTAAAATGTTTAAATTGCGTGAAGATATCCTTATGGCACTAGAGGAAGGCATCTTAGCAATTGATAAAAATAAAAAAGTTATATTAACAAAAAACAGTGAAGTTATAGAACAAATAAACTACGACACCGGCGGCCGCCCTTGCATGGTATATTTTATGAAGTAGTTGGGATTAAAAATTCAAGCGAGAAATCAAAATAATGGTGCTATAAATCGAATTTAATTATCACCTTTTATCATCCACAAAAATATTGCAAATGTTAAGTTGTTTAAGAATTTGTTACAATCGTCGCAAACGTAGTAGTAGTAGTAGTAGTAGTAGTAGTAGTAGTAGTAGTAGTAGTAGTTTTGCACAAATTTCAGGCAAATTTTAAAATTTCTAAGACTTTATAGCAGTGTAGGAAAATTAAAATTAGTGAAAGGAAAAAATATGTCGCTTGTATCAATGAATATGAATTCAGCTTCTAATATGGAACTTATAGCAAGAGCAAGAAAGGGTATTGCTAATGCTTTTGAAAGGTTGAGGGCAAATGGCTTCAATGGCTCTTCAAAATTAGAAAGAATTCCAGAAGCAGATACTTTTGTGCCAGCCGCTGCAACTACTGGAGTTGAAAAACACGCAGAAGAAATAAGTAAGGGGACATTAAGAATAAATAAATCCCAAAATCCTAGAACTGGTGAACAAACTGATGTTTGGAATTATGCTGCAGAAGGTACAGGTATTCCAAGAATATCAGCAGGTCAATATGATAAGAATGGAAATTTGATTGAGAGTATTTCGTGTAGTGCAGAAGAAGCTGACGTAATTGCAAGTGTTAAAAATAAGACAATTGGAGAAGAATTAGATAGAACAGATGCTATCAAACAATATAGATATAATGATGCAAATCAACGTGTGGGCGAAACAAGTATGGAAGTTGTTAAATCTTCAGATGGCTCTTACGCAGTTAAAAAAAGTATTGAAAGGTATCCTGATTCTGGAAGACCTAAAATAGAGGAAGAATGGGTCGGTAATTTTGGACATAGTCAAGTAGAATATGCAGAAAATGGAAATAAACTTTCAAAAATTGAAGAACGTTATTTGACTACTAACTATCCTTCAAAAACAACCGAACTATTTGATAAAGAAACAGGCAAATTAGTAAAACGTAATATAGAAGATAAATATTTAAAACAAGGCGGTAAAGATTTAACTGAAAAAGCAGAATGCGAATTTGACCCTAAAACCGGTAAAATGATAAAAAGATCATCTACATATTTATCTGGTGAAAAAGGAGTGGAACGACCAAAAACATTAGAAGAATTTAATAGTGATGGCTCATATAAAAAGGTAACTGTTTGGAATTTAATGCAAAAAGAACCGGCATTTACATATGAATTTAATTATGAAACGAATAAAACTATTTTGACATATAATAACCAAGGAAAGAAAAGTACAATTGAATATTCTGGAATTATATTTAGAGATATTTTAGAACAACAAGAATCTTTAAAAAAAGAAGTTGGACAGATAGATATATCTATTTTAGGCAGATTAAAATAGTCCCAAATAACATAGTCCAATTATGGAGAAACATAAAATAAGTATAAATTGACTTGCGGGAGTGGATGCGTTGCGGAAAGCAAAAATTCATTCCCGCAAAATTTAATCAACAATCGAACTCTGGAAACAGGCATTAAAAAAGGGTTTGAAGTTAATTCTTGCCCTAATAATAGAAAAAACTCCACCCGCCAGAAGACGCTGGAAATTTTTGTAAGTAAATTCTATAAAGAAATAACGAATGTGGTTAATATGCCAGTTTTTAAACAAATAGAATATTTAAGAAAAATATCTTAATAAACATTGGTGAACAAGTAATAACTGGTTTTTTATATTTTACTGAAACTTATAAAATACTAAATATGTGATTATAATATACAAAATCACCAACTTATTTTATACAAATTTGCAAGGTTATACTTTACAAATTCGCATTTTGTCAATCATTGAAATGCAATGTTTTTGGAGGAAAAGTTTACCGAGAATAATTTAAAAACGCTAAAATTCATATTTTAAAGCGATTTGATTTTATGTTATTATTTGCACAAATGGGCAATGTACGCAAAGAAATATTTTTAAAAGGCGAAAAGCGAACAAATGATATTATAAGTTGCGTGAGAAGTGGCAGATTTTATAAAATTACTTTTAAAAGCCACAAAACATACACTTACAATTATTTTGATGTAAAAATTATTGAACCAAGTAAAGACGAACTTTTTATAGACAATCGTTTAGACTATTTTAAAAGCATTGCAGATAAAATTGGGCTTGAACATACGACGGATAAAGGATTGAAGTTCAATATTTTACTTAAAAATTATAAAATGATAGAAAAAGTAGTTCCTGAAACTATGTTATATAATTTTTTAAAAGGAGAGCTGCCTGTTAAAGAAGAAAAACAAGACAGTTGCCTAGCTTCATTTTTTAAAATTATAAAACCAATTAAAAATGAAGAAAAAGAATTTACGATATTTCCTTTTGGATTTAATATTAGCCAAAAGCAAGCAGTAGATAATGCACTAGGTAATAATCTATCCATTATTGAAGGACCGCCCGGAACAGGGAAAACACAAACTATTTTAAATATAATCGCAAATGCAGTTATACGAGGTGAGAGTATTGCTGTTGTTTCAAGCAATAATTCTGCGACAAAAAATATAATTGATAAGTTGAAAAAGTATGAAGTAGATTATATTTCAGCATATTTGGGTAACACAGAAAACAAAGAAGAGTTTATTAAATCACAAACGGCGGTACCTCAGATGCAAGGCTGGAAGCTTGAGAACTCTATAATTAAAGAAATTCAAAAATCGTTAAAACAAAGATATAAACACTTACAAGAAAAGTTAGAACAACAGAAGGAATTATCTGTTCTTAAACAAGAATTATCTGCGTATAAAATAGAATATTCACACCATCTGAAATATATTGAACAATTTAACATAAAAGAAATCCCACAAGATATAGCAAATATTAAATCCGCAGATAAAGCTCTTGAAATGAGTTTCTTTATTGAAATCGCAGACGAAGAATATAAAAACAATGATAATAAATTTATTGAATTTATAAAAGCTATTATTGAATTTTTAAAAATTAAAAGATTTAAAAGAACAATAGCTGAACAGCTTCTGAAAAAATACACAAAAGAATGTTTAATTGCTTTGTATCAGCAAAAATTTTATGAAATCAAAATTTTTGAAAAAGAAAATAGTGTTGAGAAATTAGAAAATGAACTAAATTCTTTTGATTTCAATGCCAAAATGAAAGAATATTCAGAACTTTCAACTCAAATATTTAAAGCTAAATTGTCAAGAAAATATTCTTTACAAAAAAGAAAAACATACACAATTGATGAATTACAAACAAAATCAGAAGATTTTATAAAAGATTATCCTGTTGTTTTAAGTACGACATATTCTTTAAGAACTTGTTTATCGAAAGATGTAATGTATGATTATGTAATTGTAGATGAAGCTTCGCAGGTTGATTTATGTACAGGAGTCTTGGCATTGTCTTGTGCTAAAAAGACAGTAATCGTAGGCGACTTAAAACAATTGCCTAATGTTGTAGATTCAAAAGATGCGAAATTAACCGATGAGGTTTTTAATAATTTTGATATCCCTGAAGTTTACAGATATAAAAATCATTGCTTATTATCTTCTATATCAGAATTGTTTAAACAGGCTCCTCACACATTATTAAAAGAACATTATCGTTGTCATCCGAGGATTATAGAATTTTGTAATAAAAAATTTTATAATAATGAACTAATTATTTTAAGTAATATAAAAAGCGATAAAAATCCCCTAATGGTTTATAAAACAGTTGCAGGAAATCATTCAAGAGATAATGTTAACCAAAGACAAATAGATGTAATAAAAAACGAAATAATACCTAATGAAAATCTTTGTACAACAGATAATTCACTTGGAATTGTTACCCCATACAGAAATCAGACGAATGCTTTGCAAAATCAATTCAAAGGTACGGGTGTTAAAGCCGATACAGTAGATAAATTTCAAGGGCAAGAAAATAAAGTTATTATTTTATCTACAGTAGATAATAATATAAAAAATTTTACAGATAACCCAAATCGTTTAAATGTTGCGATATCAAGAGCCATAGAACAATTAATTGTAGTCATAAATGGAAACGAGCAACGAAAAGACACAATTATAAATGAACTGGTAAAATATATTGAATACAATAATTGTGAAGTAAAAGACAGTAAAATCTTTTCAGTATTTGACTTACTTTATAAAAATTATGCACAACAAAGAAAGAATTTCTTAAAGAAATATAATAAAATCTCTGAATATGATAGTGAAAATATTATGTATGCTTTACTTCAAGATATTCTTGAAAAATATAATGGAAGTTATGAAGTTGCGGTTCATGTACCATTAAATATGATAATCAGAGATTATAGTTTAATGACAAATGAGGAGAAAAAATATGCCAAAAATGATTGGACTCATGTTGATTTCTTAATTTATAAGACAATTGATAAATCTCCGGTATTAGCAATAGAAGTTGACGGCTTTAAATATCACAAAGAAGGTAGCAAACAGGCAAAAAGGGATGAATTAAAGAATATAATCTTTGAAAAATATGATATTCCATTGTGCAGATTTAGTACTACTGGAAGTAATGAAAAAGAAAAACTTACTCAAATATTACACGAAAAAATAGGAGGTATGTAATGAAAAAAGCATTTGCGTATTTTTGTGTTGCTGTTATAGCAACAGTCGCATTTTTTATTGGAAAATCCTGCCAAAATGTAGGAAGGTACCAAATACTAATGCATCCAGTGGTAAGAGCAGACCAATATTTACTTGATACAAAAACAGGTCATGTTTGGCATTTGGTAGAAGATCAAAAAGATAAACTTTTAATTTGGGAACCAATGCTAAAATCTAATCCAAGTATTGAAGAATTGACATCATCAGAAGAAAAATAAATAAAAGGTTTCTTCTAACTTCTTCCGACTTCAAAAAAATCTCATTCTATTTGTGATCTCAATAGTTAGCTAACAATCGAACTCTTGAAACAAGCATTAAAAAAGGGCTTGAAGCTAATTCTTGCCCTAATAATAGAAAAACTCCCCAGGCTGGACTCGAACCAGCAACCCTTCGATTAACAGTCGAATGCTCCGCCATTGAGCTACTGAGGATTATGTAATTAGTGTACAACAAAAAAAATTTATTGTAAAGCCCCCTTTTTAATTTTTTTTAGAATAATTGTGTTTTTTATTTTATATGCTAATATGTCTTGTGATTAGGTGATATTTTGAAGGGAGTGATATGTATGTCTAATCCTGTATTACAAGAAAGAATTTTGAATTCATCTTCATTTAATTCTTTAGAAAATGATTCTTCCATGACAATAAATGGAACTATTGTCAAAACTTGCATGCTTGGTTTATTTTTGTCATTAACTTTTGCTTATACTTGGTATCTTCAATTGGCAGGTTTTGCTGATAAAGTTGCAATCTTGAGAACTGTCGGAACTTTTGGAGGTCTCGGATTGGCTCTATTTATTTGTTTTGGACCTAAAAATAAATTTTTAGCTGTGACAACTTCGTTATATGCGATGTGCGAAGGTTTGTTTTTGGGTAGTTATTCGGCATTGTTAAATCAACTTTTCCCTGGAATTGTTGTTCAAGCTGCGATGGGAACAATTTTTGCTTTGTTTAGCATGCTTTTCTTATATCAATCAAAGATTGTGAGATGTACTGGCAAGTTTAGAAGGGTTATATCTAGTGCTGTTTTTGCTATTTTTATAACCTATTTGTTGCAATTTGTGCTTTCATTTTTCCATGTCCCAACTTTAGGAATATTTTCAAACTCAATAGTTGGAATAGTGTTTAGCAGTGTAGTTGTAATTGTGGCATCTTTCAGCTTGATTACAGATTTTGACATGATAGAAAATTTGTCTGGCAAAGTTGATAAATGGTTTGAGTGGTATGGCGGATTTGCGTTAATGGTTACAATTGTTTGGTTATACATTGAAATTCTTAACCTCTTAGCAAAAATTCAAAGCAGAAACAGTTAAAATTCTGAAAAAAAAGAAAAAAAGAAGTCGGGATTTTATAATAATAAAATCCCGACTTCATATATGTTAAGCAATATTAAAAAATAATTGTGTTCTTAGGCATTTTTTATATTTTGAAAAACTTTATATAAATATATAGGGATTTAAGGGGAAAATTAAGAATGACATTACAACGGGTTTTATTTAATACTGCAACTCAAGCAGTGCGAAAATCTAAATATTTATCACAAGATACAAAAATTTCACAAATGGTTGAAGATATAGCTTCTCATTGGAGAACTGCACCGCAGAGTTCTCAAAGTAAAGTGCTTGATAAAATCCAAAATTTAGAGTCTAAATATTCTAAGGACGTTAAAAAATTAAATTTAAACGGTAAAGAGCAAGAATTTGTTATTTATAATGGTTCTTGTAGTGGTTCAAATGAAGGATATTGGGCAAAAGTTAAGGGTACAAACGATTTATATTATATAAAATATCCACAATCAGAAGCTCATGCTCGTTCAGAAAAGCTTGCAGGTGATTTATATGAACTTGCGGGGGTTGATAGTGCAAAAGTTTCTCTTGTCGATTACACTATTCCTCCAAAGACCTCACACCCTTGGGATAGAGCAACTAAAAAAGTCGGAGTAGCAAGTAAATATTTTCCTTTTGACGGGCTTCCGACAAAGGCTGATGCACCGTCACTTCGAGAAGGTTTTGGGGCTGATTGTTGGCTTGCAAATTGGGATGCTCTAAAAAGAGGTAATACCGTAATGAAAAATGGACAACCGTTAAGACTTGATGTTGGCGGTTCACTTTGCTACCGAGCAAGAGGTGGACGTAAAGGTGCTGCATTTGGACAAGACGTAAATGAATTGTCTAGCTTTTTTGATGCGTATTCTCAATCCCGCCCGTATTTGCAAGACATGACAAGAGGAGAATTAATAGAGTCTCTTTCTCGTGTTGCAATGATACCTGAAAAACAAATAGCAGATACTATTGAAAAAGCTTCTTATACATTAAAAAAAGTACAGCGAGTTCCGGTATATTTAAAAGATAAGGACATATATGCAATTGGAGGTTCAGGAGAAGCTATCTACAGGTCTGGAATTAAAAATCCGGAATATCTGAAAGAGACATTGATTGAGCGTAAAAAATATATCGCATCTTTCATGCTAGATTGTATTCAAACACCTCAAAAAGCAGGAGAAAGTATTGGCGAATATATAAAAAGAATTCAAGCTCAAATGCCAAAAACAGAATATAAGTTGCCGTTTGATAAAATTAAAATGTCTGCTGCTGTAAAAAATGGTGATTATACATTGGCAGAATGTTTAACCCCAAGTCAAAAGAGATTGTATGAATCTTCTTATGACTCTTATTTATCAACAAAAGGTTCAAACATTGCTCATCCTAAAGCTAATGATATATTGACAGAAGATGTTATGCTTCATTCTGCATCTCCCAAAGATTTAGTGCATATCTTGGATGACGGAATTACATCAGGCGATCTTAGAGGTGCCGTAGGGACAGGAACCGGAGTTGCAACCCAAACTCCACTTTGTGCAGACTTTTGGGATGTAAGAAAAACTTCATCAATAAAAGATTACTTCTCAAAACCGGTATCAGAATTTAATGAAGGAGAACTAAATTTTTTACCGCATAAAAAAAGTAGTCATGGGGAAATGGTTTTTGTTGTTGATAAAAAAGCAGTAAATAAAACAATCATGGATAATTCTTTCAAGGTTAATAGAGATTTAGCTTTTCCTGATACAATTTTAGATTTAGACGGAAACATGCAAGGGCATTTTGGTTATATCAGCCACAGAGCCGTACCTTTCGGAGTTCCGGCAAATTCAATTGATAGAATAATTATCCCTAAAGAAAATTATTCTGATGATGCAGTTTCAAAAATTAAACAAATTATTCAAAAGAAAGGTTTGGATATCAAACTTTATGATTTAGACGGAAATTTGTTATAACAATTGAACTTTAGCCCGATTATTTACTCCAATCATCTAGTACAAACGTATGAGAAATTATTCCATGTATTAAAGATGTAAGATTTACTCACGACATGACATGTAAATCTATATAGCATATTGGAGCTTCGAAATGTCAGAACAAGTTTTAATGCCAATGATAGGCACAGACAGTTTAGAAAATAAAGAAAGAGCGAAAAACTCATTAGAAAAGGCAAGGCTTGCCCACGAAAAATATTTAATCGGTCAAAGAAACTACGATTTGCAAGAAGCAATCGAACACTATGTCGATGCTGTTAAATACGATCCGACTATACCTGAAACTTACTATCGTTTGGCAACTTTGATGTGGGAACAAGGACAAATCAGCATAAATACAGCTATTGAGCAATGTAAAACAGCGATTTCTCTCTCTCCAAACAATAAAGATGCTCACCTTTACACCGGATATTTCATGCAATTGGCTCAGGATTTTAAATCCGCTGAAAAAGAATTTAAATCTGCAATTGATATGAACAAACTAAATTCCGGTCGTCCGAGAATGATTCTTTCTCAATCTATTTTACAAAAAATTAATTCTCAAAACGGAACATTCAAAGATTATGCAGGATTTTTATACTATTTCTTGACAGGAAGTGTTATGCTTGCTTGGGATAAACCGACAATGAAAATGTTTTACAAAAACATGTCAAACGATATGTCTATTTTCTCATACAATACTGTCGGGAAATTCTTTGAAAAATTCAAAATGTACGACAGGGCTGAAAAAGTTTATAAAGATGCTGTCGAAAAAACAACAAACACCGAATATTATTATAACAAGATAGGTGATTTAGCACTTCAGAATAAAAACATTGAAACAACAGTTGATTGTTATCGAAAAGTTCTTGAAGCTAACCCTCTAAATAGAGCCGTGCTTGTAAAACTTGCGACAATTCTACAAACATACTTCCCTGAAAATACGGAAGAAGCAATTGATTGTTATGAAAAGTTGTTGGAATTTGATATTGATACTGCTCAAATTTATTATGAATTAGGACATCTTTACATGTCTAAAAATGATAAATTGAATTCAGTCAGTGCGTTCAAACTTGCGGTTGATAAAGAACCTGAAAATCCGTTTTTCAACAATTCACTTGGTTTTGCGTATGCTAAAGCAGAACTTTATGACGATGCTATTGAACACTACCAAAAAGCAATTTCTATAAATCCTGATCCGGAGTGGACTTCAATTGTTTGTCAGGCACTTGGTTCAATTTTTGCAGAAAATAAAGGAAACGCAGAAGCAGCGATTTCTACATATCAGGCGGGAATAATTTTAGATCCGAAGAATTATGATTTATATATAGCTCTTGGCGATATTTATATGGCAGATTACGATTTGGATAAAGCCATCCGTTCATACTGTGATGCGATTACTCTAAATCCGGAAGATTTCAGGGCTTATTCCAAAGTCGGGATTGCACTTTGGGAAAAAGATTATCTTGAAGAAGCACTCGTGGCATATCATAAAGCTGTTGAGCTTAATCCTGAAAATGAGTACGCACAGAACAATTTGGGTATTCTATACTTAGATGGGCTTGCGGATGCGGAAGAAGCTCTTGAATACTTTGAAGAAGCTATTGCTCTAAATCCTAATTACACGCTTGCATACTTCAACGCGGGACGTGCAAGCCAAGAAATGGGCTTTACAAATGATGCCGCAAATTATTACCAAATGGCAATAGATTTGAACAGATTAACAGAAGAACTCGATGAAGATGATATTCAAGACAGACTTCACAGTTTATTCGAAATTTAAGGATATATTTTTTATACATTATATTAAAGAGGTAATTTGGTGCTTGATAAATTCAGGCACTTTTTTTTATTCTTGCTCTTTAGTTTTCCCGTATTTTTCGATTGTTTCATTTAGTCGAGTATTAATCTCTTCAAGCAGTTTCAAATCCTCTTCTTTATGAGTTTGTGCTTGTGTTTTCAGTTCAATTCTTTTTTCTTTAATTTCTTTAGTCGTAACTGAACCATCTAATTCAGAAAGAAGTTTACGAATTTCTTTATCATACTCTTTTGATGAAATCATTGACAATTGCTTTTTATAATGTTGAGAAAGATTTGTACGAATATTTTGGAACAAACCTTGTAATACTGTGCTTGTTGAATCACTCAATTCTATCGGAAGTTTAATTGAAGAGTGGTAATAATCCTTATTTTTTGCATTTGCAAATAGAGGTTTTGAAATATTATTTGTCAAAATTTCAGAGATAAGATTTGCGTCATTTGCAATTCTTCCGGCATAAGATTTTTTGTCAGGATTTTTTATTTGTGAAACATGCAAAACTCCTGTCAAAGACCTTATTATATCGTAGACATAGTAGGATTCATCGTGCTTTGCAGCTGCATAATTTTTACCAAACACCATTAAAATTTCCATAGGGATTTGTCTTTTTTTAGGTAAGTTTGAATCTACAATATACAACTCAATATCTTCATAACCGGAAGATTGAGCATGCTTAATGCATTTGCGAAGATTTGGTGGAAGTTTTTTGACTTCATCATCCGGAATATTATTCAATCTGAATTTTACTTTAGGTTGTCTTGATAGAACTTTCCTTCCTGCTTGTTCACTCGGAGCCATATAGATTTTGTAACCGCGAGATTCCAATTCCGGCAAGATATTTTCAGTAAAGAATTTGAAATCATAAAGATTTTCATTAAACAAAGTAGAACGAATTCTATCTAATGGAAGTTCTCCGGCTCTTATAAATTTTGAAAAGAAAGAGTCTTTTTGTTTCACGTTTCCCTTTTCGCAATAACTTCTACAGAAAGATATTCCATGTTTTTTATATTTGTTTGCAAGAGCTTCCAACGTATCAAGCAACTTTGTCCCCATACTTTTATAAGTGGACATATTTGCTTCATAAGCTTCTCCAATAATATCTTTAAAAGTTCTAACCGACCTATTAACGGTTTTATCAACACCACCTGTAAAAGATATCGTATCTGTTTCAAATTTGTTATTTCTTATAACAGGTTTGTTATTTTGATTATTAAAATTAAAATATTTTGTTTGTAAATTTGGGGTAATTGTTAGCATCTCATTTTCTCCGTATTTCACAATACTACAAATATACTCAAAGATATACTTACACATAAGATATGTTACAATCCGCTACAAAACATAAAAAACAATAACTTTATGCTATAATTCACCTATGAAAAATAGTAAAATTAAAATCGGACTTATCGGACTGGGAACAGTCGGTAGCGGAGTTTTTAAAACTCTAAAAAACTTTAAAAATGTAGAAGTTGTAAAAATTGCAGTTCGCAACAAAAACAAGAAAAGAAATATTGAAGGGTTAGATGAAAGTATTATTACCGATAATGCTTATGATGTTGTTAATGACCCTGAAATTCAAATTGTGGCAGAACTTGTCGGAGGAATTAATCCCGCATTTGACTTGATTAAAACCGCTATCAAAAACGGAAAACATATTGTTACAGCAAACAAAGAACTTCTTGCAAAACATGGTGAAGAGCTATTTAATTTTGCAGAAGAAAATAACAAAGTTGTTTTGTATGAAGCAGCTATTGCCGGTGGAATTCCGCTTATTATGCCAATTAAAACAATTCTTGCAGGGAACAAAATTACTAAAATTAAAGCAATTTTGAATGGTACAACTAATTACATTTTAACAAAAATGGATGTTCAAAGTGCATCTTATTCTGATGTTTTGAAAGAAGCTCAAGAACTTGGTTATGCAGAAGCCGATCCGACAGGAGATGTTGAAGGATTTGATGCAGCTTATAAAATTACAACCCTTGCTACTATTGCATTTGGGAAAAGAATTAAGATTGATAACGTTTATCGTGAAGGAATTACCAAAATCAGTCCTGACGATATGCAAGCAGCAAACGAAATGGGCTACAAAATTAAACTTATAGCATCTGCTGAATTGAACGAAGATTCAAAAGCAGATGTAAGAGTTCACCCAATGTTAGTTCCAATATCAAAAAGCTTAGCTCACATTGATTACGTGACAAATGCCGTAAATCTTACAGGTCATCCTGTTGGAGATGTGACATTATCAGGCCCCGGTGCAGGAGAATTTCCGACAGCAAGTTCCGTTGTTGGAGATATTTTAGCAATAGCATCAGAACTTGGTAAAACAGATTATATTTTGCCGATGATGAGATGTAATCACCACGAAAATGCCGTTATGGTTCCGATTGAAGAAACTCAAAACAAATATTATATCTCAATTACTGCTCACAACAGACTTGGGGTAATCGGACGTATCGGTAAAGCTTGTGAGGATAACAATATAAGTTTGGCTAGTATCGTGCAAAAAGAAGTTGCAGGCGATAATGCAGCTAAAATTACTGTAATTACTGAAATTTGCCGAGAAAAAGATATGCAAAATGTTATAAATATATTTAATAACGATTCTGCTATCACAAAGGTAAATAGTTTGATAAGAGTTCAGGTATAATGAAAAATTATAAAAATATCATCGCAGCTTTATTGTTAGATTGGAGGACATGGATTATTATAATCCTATGTAGTTATGCATTATTTACAACTATAAATCCAAGTAAAGCGATGACTCATATTGTTTGTAAGGGATCAATCTGTCAGATAAAAGACTATAAAGATAATGGAGATTTGTTGAATTTTTCTCAAATATCTGTTGACGAATGTAAAACATTCGGAATTGAAGAAAAAAGTCAAAATTTATTGAACTTTTTAGATGCAATTGACCACTATTCATATCAATACCGTCATAGCCAATATAGAACTGTTCGAGAGCATAAGAATAAGTATTCTAAATATACAATCACTTGTACAAATAAAAATGGGCAGACTTATCCTATATTCAAAACGGCTATCAAAAATCGTGAAAAAGCACAAGATTTTGCGGATACATTAGGATATGAATTGAGTAAAGAAAACCCTGCAGTTGATATGGAATTTAAAGAAAAATAATAATTGTAGATAATAAAGAAAAGAGGATTTTATGTATTATCAAGGATTAATTAACAAATACAGAGAGTTTTTACCGGTAAGTGAATCTACACCTGTGGTAACTCTTAATGAAGGTAATACCCCGCTAATTAAAGCTGAAAATTTGGCTAAAAAAATCGGGATTGATGCAGAAATTTATTTGAAATTTGAAGGTTGTAACCCGACAGGAAGTTTCAAAGACAGAGGAATGACAATGGCTGTAACAAAAGCCAAAGAATCAGGTTCCGGTGCGATAATTTGTGCTTCAACAGGTAATACTTCTGCTTCTGCAGCCGCTTACGGTGCTAAAGCAGGATTAAAAACCTATGTATTAATTCCTGATGGATATATAGCACTAGGGAAATTGTCTCAAGCAATGATGTATGGTGCTGAAATCATCGCAATCAAAGGTAATTTTGATAGAGCATTAGAAGTTGTTCGAGAAATTTCTGATAAATATCCGATTACTCTTGTAAATTCTGTTAACCCATATAGAATTGAAGGTCAAAAAACAGGTGCTTTCGAAATTTGTGAAGCTTTAGGACAAGCTCCTGATTATCACTTTATTCCTGTAGGTAATGCCGGAAATATTACCGCTTATTGGAAAGGTTACACTGAATGGCACAAGTTAGGTAAAATTCAAAATCTTCCAAAAATGATGGGATTTGAAGCAGAAGGAGCTGCAGCAATTGTTAAAGGTGAAAGAATTATGTATCCTGAAACACTTGCAACTGCTATCAGAATAGGGAACCCTGCAAGTTGGAAATTCGCCGAAGCAGCAAGAGATGAAAGTAACGGTATGATTAATTTTGTAACAGATGAAGAAATTGTAAAAGCTTACAAATTAATTGCATCAACTGAAGGTGTATTTGCTGAACCTGCTTCTGCTGCGTCTGTTGCAGGACTTATCAAAGTTAAAGACCAAGTAAAAGAAGGTTCTAAAATCGTTTGTATCTTAACAGGAAACGGTTTGAAAGATCCGGATAATGCAATTAAATATTCAAATGATGAAGTTAAAAAGACATCAGATGATTTGAACGATATCTTAAAAGCTATGAATATTTAATATAAACAAATGTAACAAATAGCGTATAATTGTTAAAGTTTGAACTAAATTATGCCGTATATAAAACTATCAGTTAAAAATACTGACTTTTTAGTTCATTTGAATGGAAAGGGGCGAAGAGCCCCTTTTCCTTTTGTTAAAAATAACTTTTATGATTTTACACAAGAACTGCAACAAGATGAATTGTCAAAAGTTTCTTTATTTTTCATACAATCTTGGCATTTATCCTGCATTTTTCCTTTTTGAGTAAAATATTTATAACTCTTTACCCACTTAGGTTCTTTGCATGAACACTTTTCCATAAAAGACAAAAATTGTACAAATTTATCTAAAACATCCTCAGGCATTGAATATTCAATTTGGGTCGAAGATGTTTCGACTTTCTCCGATTCAATCAACAGAACTTTTTCTAAAAAATTCGAAATAGTCTTGTGTCGAAGGATTTTTTCTTCCGATTTTTGAAGTCCTTTTGGGGTGATTGTTATAATTCCGTAAGGCACATAATTTATATATCCGCGTTGAGCCAAAGTCTTTACAGCATCTGATGTTGCGGGGCCTCCTATTTTTAAATAGTTCGATACATCTTTTACTCTTGCAGCTTGGTTTGTTTTTACAATTTCATAAATCGCAAGCAAGTATTTTTCAAGGCTTTCTGTTAACTTTTTCTCCAATGTTTTCCCCTTCCGGCTTCTTTAAATACTTATACCATAGAAAACATATTAAAAAAAGTCAATTTTATGCAACTACATTCCTTTTTGTCTTATCTAAAAAACCGGTCATCGAAATATTTGATGATTGATTTGAAGTTTGGACTTTACCTTTGTTTGAAGAAGAATGGTTTGCAAAATAAATAATCAATTTAGGCACAATTACACCAAGTGCCAAAGTTGAATAAGCAAGCCCCGCAACATGAGCCAAATTCAATTTCCACATATTTTTCTTCGCAAAATCTTTTCCTTTCGCAAGGATTTCATTATGACTCTTTAGAGAAATATTATTTAGCCAATTCCTTACACCTTTACCGTCTTTAGAAATATTGAACAAGTTTTCTCGTTTTGTATCAAGAATATTTGCAACTCCTTTTGCAGCAAAACCTCCTAATACCAACCAATTCAAAAATCCAAAGTAATCTCTTGTTACGCTTTCTTTCAACTCTCTTTTGTTGTCAGATGCCAAAAATCTTCCGATAAGAGTTGATGCGTAAACAGTTTTTATAGCATTTCCACTTGTTACAGGCCCTGTAAATTCCAATTTTTTGATAAAATCTTTTGGTGATTTAACTTTCATAACCCCAAGTGCAAGTGCCGCCATACCAATACTTGCAAGAACTTTTTGTGCTAAAAATTTCTTACTTGTATCTTTTTTCGTTGACTCATCTATCCCTTTATAGTTAGAATCCCCCGGGAATCCAGCTTTTCCGGTTCTTTTTTCTGTAATTTTTCTATTTATGTATTGATTTGTAAGTCCAAGAGTAGAAGCAATTGCAATGGCACCAATCCCTTTAATTTTGTTAATTTTAAGAATTTTACTAATAGCCTTTTCGGAATCAACTTTTGAGTTATAAAATACATTTTTACCCAAATCAATAGTGTCTCTAATCACATTGTGTAATGAAGAAGATAAAGATTTTTCTCCAACTTTTACACTCACTTTATCCGCTTTTAGAGCATTGGTAATTCGGAATTCTAAAATATTTTGCAATTGTTTTGCATCATGAGGAGTTATATCTTTGTTTTCAATAAGTTCAGAAATCATTGAACTTATTTGCTTTTTAGATTTTAATTTTTCTTGGATATTTTGATATTTCGCATTGTCCCATCTGTATTTTGACCAATTAAAATCATCTACCCACTCAATATTTTCCATATTGAGGTCTTTGTAAGTATTTAAATTTTTGCCGTCTCGACCGGAAATATTATCTAAAATATTTGAAACATAATCTGCAACTTTATCAGTTCCGCTGTTAGCTTGTTTCAACAATGCAATACTGTCATTTGAGAACCACGAATTTGTATTAATCGGAATTTCAGGATTAATAATTTTATTTGCCAATTTAGAAATCCCTTTAGCTAAATAACTTGCAGAAAGGCAGACAATTAATGTCCCTGTGAATTCTCTAAAAAAGGTTTCAAAACCGGCATTAGCGTTTCTATCTTTTGTGTCAATATAAGTTCTTGGGCCAACCATTGCAAACAAGTCTATCCCGACAGCATTAACCATCGGATTGGTATCAAGGGTTCTCAATACTTGTGTTGCAACTCCATCGACTGCACCTTTAAAATTTAATCGGCTATTAGTATTTGTGCTATTTATTCCATTTATCATTTAAAAATTTTCCTCCAATAAAAAAATAAGTTCCCTAGTGTACAGTAGGGAACTTAGCGTTGATTATATAATGAATTTTCTGCATATCAATTTAGCGTAAGTTCCGACATCGAATCTTACAGCAACAACAATTTATATTTTTATTGGTAATTGAATAAATCATAAAATTTCCTTTTGCTGATTATTAAAACAAAAAGAAATTTTGTTGTCAATAGGGAAATTGAATATTTGTAATGTGTTTAGGTATGGCGAATATTTGTTGCTTTAGATGTTTATTATTCTGTACTACAATCACATTGTCATCCTGAACTGCGGATTTTGGCTATAAATTTTCTATAACTTTTGCTGTAAATTCTGTAGTCGATAAATTTCCACCTAAATCTTGTGTTTTATCACCGTTTGAAAGAGTTTTGAACAATGCTTTTTCAATTTTATCGGCATAGTTTTTTTCACCAATATATTTAAGCATTTCAATTGCGGATAAAATCAAAGCTGTCGGGTTTGCCTTATTTTGACCTTTTATATCGGGAGCAGAACCATGAACCGGTTCAAACACAGCACAATCAACACCAATATTTGCTCCCTGAGCAACCCCCAAACCTCCAATTAGTCCTGCTGTCAAATCTGAAACGATATCGCCGTACAAATTAGGAAGCACCAAAACATCAAATCTTGTAGGGTCTTGAACTAATTGCATACAAAGATTATCGACCAAAATTTCTCTTGTTTTGATATTCGGATAATCCTGTGCAACATGCCTGAAACATTCCAAAAACAACCCATCAGAAAGTTTCATAATATTAGCCTTTGTCACAACGCAAACTTCATGTCTGTCATTTTTTACGGCATAATCAAATGCGAACTTGCAAATTCTTTCAGATGCCTTTCGTGTGATAATTTTTATACTGTGAGCAGTATCTTTGTTAATTTGTTCTTCTACACCGGCATATAAATCCTCCGTGTTTTCTCTAACAACAACCAAATCAACATTATCAAATCTTGTTTTGACATTTGGCAAATTTTTACAAGGTCTTAAATTTGCATACAAATCAAGTGCTTTTCTCAGTTGAACATTTACGGAGCGAAATCCCTTACCGATAGGAGTTGTTACGGGTGCTTTCAAAGCTACTTTATTTTGTTTTATTGAGTCTAAAACTCTTTGAGGTAGTGGAGTTCCTTCTGTCTCTATAACATCAGCCCCTGCTGTTTGAATATCCCAATCTATATCAAGTCCGGAAGCTTTTATTATATCCATAACACTTTGTGATATCTCCGGACCTATTCCGTCACCATTAATTAAAGTAATTTTATGCATAATAAAAACCTCCATTTGATAGTCAAATTATACTATAAAGTGGAGGGAATGAAAAATGTAGGGGAAAAATATATTTAAAAGTCTTAATGAGTAAAATCTATTTATGATGAAAATGTCTTGAATGATCTTGAAATATTTTTATCTAACGCACTTTTAATAGATTCGTATTCTGTTTGAAGTGCGGTGTGTTCGGTATCAAGATTTTTTATTTTAGCTTGATATTTTTCATCTTTAGCGTTAATTTCTTGTGTTTTTCTTTCATATTCTGCTTCAGCCTTAGAAATCGCTTGGTCATCATCTTTCAATGTAAAATCTGAGCATGATGAATATACTGTTGATTTCCAATTTATTCCGCTGATATTATAAACAGTCGGGTTACTTTCATCCGGAATGGAATATTTAGCATCATCTGTTTTTGAAGCTACTTCAATTGATATTGCACCTTGAACAATTGCATCTTGAATCCAAGTTGTGCTGTTCATAAGTTTGCTATCTAATACTGAATAATTATCTTTGTTTTGACCTGTTTTCGTTTTTTCAGAAGATTCACCATTCAATCTGTACCACAAACTTGTGTACCATTGAGCTTTTGTTTTATCGTCATAAGTGTACAAGTCGTTGATATTTGTACCATAATCCTCTGCTTCTGCGTTATATTCATCTAAAACTTTGTTATAATCTTGCATATCCTTATAAACTTGAGTTTCTTCACCTGTTTCACCGTCAATTGCAGCCTGTGTGTTAACCCAAGTGTCATAAGTAATACAAGCACTATAAGCTTCTTTTGCCTTTGATAATGTAGCTAGAGCATTCTTCAAAGCTGTATCATTATCCATTCCGGCATTTGCTTTTGTAAGTTCTGAATTATAATTTTTCAATGCGTTTTGATAATCTCGAGATGCTGCACCTTTTTGATCCTGCCAAGCAGCATCAGAACTTTGTCCTTCTTTATGGATTTGATTTCCGTCTTCATCAAGATAATCATATTTGTAAAGAGCTTTTTTAGCTGCATCTACAGCATTATCCCAAGCTTCTCTTTTCGCAGTATATTCATCACTTGATAACAAATTGTAATTAGCTTCAAGAGTTTTTGTTTTCCATTGTTTTTTCAATCCGTATGATTGTAAAAATTCGTCCAAATTATTAGCTTGTTGAAATTTAGAAGCGTCTTCCTGACCGATAAGAGCCTGTCCTGTCGTATTTGTTAATACGTATTGATTTTTCATATCAGAATATTGATACATTGCATTTGCAGTTAATTTTTCAGCAGTTGTATTACCCTTAGCATCATAAGTTGTATACAAAAATTGTTGAGAATTTAATGCATTAATATAATCATCACTCGCTTCTTGTGATTGAGTAGCCAATCTCATTTTAGCATTTGAAATCTGTTGAGATTCATATTCGTTTGATGTTAATCTCGCAGTTATTGATAATAATCGACCTTGTGATGATGACAATCCCATTGTATCAACATTCCTTTCATAACTTATATTTCTTTATTCGGCATTGTTAGTATTTTTCTTTAATGTTTTGGAATGTTTATTAAGTTATGTAACAAAATTTATATAAATTGAATATAAAAAGTCAATAATTTTTTAGGGAAAGTTTTTATATATATGTAAGAGATAAATAAAGAAAAAGAATAAAGTTTTAAAAGTTTCAAATAAAAAGAGAGGATACAAAAATGGCTACAATGCTATTATTTTCTGATGCTGTAACATCTGCATATAAAGATACATCAAAAGCAATTAAAGAAGTTGATTTAAGTAATAAAAAAGTTATAAAAAAGACTTTGTCCCAAATGATGAAACAATCTTTCTTCCACGGAGCAAACAGATTTGGAACAAACTTTATAGCTTAAAACTTTACGAACTCGTTGGAAATTAGGAAAAACAAGGAAAACAAGAATTAGGATAGGATATAAACATTTAAAGAACCGCCAAGACGGTTCTTTTTTTTATGAAGATTTTTGCATTTTTATGTATGCTGATTTTAATTTTCCTAACACCTTCATTGCATAAGAAAATGGTGACATTTTTTCTTTTCGAATATTTTTTGCTAACAAAATTAATAATTCGAAAACTTCACATTACGAATGAGCAATTTATACCGATAAAAATACTTTATATATAAGTAAGGGAATTGAAAAAGGGGAAAAATGGGTTTAGGAAAAGTATTATACCGAAGTATTGGGAATAAATTAGCTAAGCAAACAAAAATGATGGGCTATCCTGTACCAAATGGAGCAAAAACATTTGATTATCTAAGTGCAAGTGGCAAAGATCGAAACTTCTGCGTCTTGACATTTAGAGATGAAGCGGGAAATCCGATTACAAAGAAAATTGATATTTGGGAAAACGGAGAAAAGACAGAAAAAATTATTGAAAAAGGACCAAATACAAGCATAATAACAACAATAAAAAATGGTGATGGTTTTGCTAATATAAGAACATTTACTGATGTGAATGGAAAAACACTAATGTTCAAAAATACAATAAATAAAAACAAAATTGATGCACATTCAATAATGCATCTTGAACAAGGCAAAAAAGCCAAAGGTGTTAGCTATACTGCAACTTGGCAAGGAGAAAAACCTGAATTAAAATACACAAATATTGATAAACCGTTAGAAGATACGACAAATTTGGAGTATTGTCCGCTTGGAGTTGAATATGTAAACCCGTTCAGAAATAATCAAAGGATAAGACATATTTCAAAAATTCAAGAAAAAGAATTAGGACTTGAAGGTATAACTCCAAAAGTAAAAGTAGCAAAAGATAATTCAAATAGCACGATATTTTTCGCAGATACAAATCCATACAACGGACAAATTACAATATATCCTAAATGTCCTAAAGACTCAGGAAATTTACTTGATATCCTCGAACATGAATATAAACACGCAAGCGATTTCTTCAATATCGGAAGACTTAACATTAAATCTGAATTGCCTGAAAAACAACTTCAACAACTAATGGAAGAAGCTGAAAAACAATTCCCCGGAGCCAAACATTTTGACCAAAAAATAAAAGAAGCAGGTCTAATTCCGGATGGTTCAGAAGCAGATAAAACATATCGTGCAATACTTGATGATTATTCTAATGCAATGAAAAATCCAAAATATTTTACAGACTTGGAAACACATGAATCTTACAAATTTGAACAAGCCGCAAATCAAAGAGGTGCCGAAACCTGCAACAAATTTGTAACTGCGTGGAATAGGCTAATTGACTTTGTCCTGAATTCTTAACTAATCCATTTACGCATAAGTCATAACTTCTAAAATCGGAATGCAATTAAACAAATAATAACGCTTAACGGTTTCCTGTTCATAGATTTTTAAAATCGGAAAGCCGCCAATAGTTACACATGTTTTTCGTTTTATTAAATTTCTTGCCTTAGATTTTAAATTGTGCTCTTTGAAAAATTTCAAAACCATTTCTTTAGACCTTAAAGAATCAGCTCGTTTTTTGTCTGAAATTTTCATTGTTTTGACTGTTGAATTCCAATTTGTCCAATAATGGTAATATGTATCAGGAACTGTTATACTTTTGATTTGTTTGATACCCTGATAACACGAAATACTATTTTACCTAATGGTATTTTTTTAAACATTTCATCATTCGCCAGAGAATACTCTCATTCTAAATTATTTAGGCGGGGATTTTTAAGCCGAGAAAAATCTCATATTGAGGAAACTTGTGTTTGCAACCACGAAACCCCATCATACAATGGAAAGGGCTGTATGGGGTGGATTTTATGAAATATAAAAATTACACTATTAATTTATAGGTAGCTCGTTGACTCATAAGAGTTTGTTTTTAACTTAATCTGCTTGCTTGATATAATCAGTGTTATTGGTATTTATAAAATACTTACTATATAAAGATGTAAATAAAACTAGAATACAAATATCTTTCGCCCGAATAGTTCTTTTATTTATCTCCCGCTTGTTTTATAAAAAATCACAACTTAAAAATTATGATGAGCAACACTTATAATCCCCCTATAATTAATTATGGGGGGAAAAGTATTTAAAATAAAATTTCAAAGTACTTGATTTTTTATTTTTACGGAGCATAATATAGATGTTGAGTGTATTTGCTCAATGTACAAATTAAATATCGCGGGATGGAGCAGTCTGGTAGCTCGTCGGGCTCATAACCCGAAGGTCGTTGGTTCAAATCCAGCTCCCGCAACCATTTGATATAAGAGGGTTTCAAGAGTTTTGAAATCCTCTTTTTTAGTAAATAAAGTCTCAATTGTTCCCAAATTGTTCCCAAAGGAGTTTTATGCAAAACATGAATTTTACAGAACTTATAAACCTTATTGAAAATTCCAAAGGAGCACATGTAGAAAAAAGACTGAAAGAATTATTGCTTATGCATTATATTTTTTCTTCAAATTTTAATTCTTTAATTCAGTATATTGAATACGCTAAAAAAGAAGAAAACGCTATTGAAATTATTAAAACAGGGAATTCTAAATATTTTGAATCCTTTACAAGAGAATTAACTCGTCATTTTTTTAACTATATAGTTTCAACAAAAGCTTATATTGACCAAACAAGACGTTGGGTAAACAATTACTATTCCGAAACAGAAATTGAAAAAATATATAAAGAATTAAAAAAAGAATATTTTGAAAATAATGAGTTATGTAAATTTATTCAGGACTTAAGAAATTACCAAGAGCATTATATGGTGCCATTCACTGTTTACAATGCAAAATTTTCAACAGATAAACCCTTTGAATTTAAAATATCAATATCAAAAGAAAGGATTTTACGATATAAAGAATGGAAAAAACTTTCGTTGCAATACATTACACATTTTGACAAAGATATTTTACTTGAAACTTTTTGCAATGATTATTACCAATTAATCGAAAAATTTTATTCTAAATTTCAAGAATCAATTTTAAAATACCATGAAAAAGACTTTAAGGAATTGAACACATTTAAATATGAATTAAAAAGAAGATTTACAATGTAGCTATAATAAATTATCAATAGCTAACTTACTTTTTTCATATACTTCGGGCATAAGGTGTGCATAGGTATTCATTGTTACTTCAAAAGAAGAATGGCCCATTTGTTTTTGAATATATTTGATATTCAAATCTTTTGCTATCAAAAGGCTTGCATAAGTATGGCGTAAGTCATGAAATCTTATCTGTTTTACTCCTGCTAATTTTAAGATTTTTCTATATCTTCTGTTCATTAAATTGTCGGCATCAATTGGTTTTCCATTCTTTTGAGTGAATACAAGGTTAAATTCATTTTCTACTGCAAATTTTTTGTATTGCTTTAAGACTTGTATCAGTTTAGATGGCACTTGTATATCTCGTATTGAGCAATCTGTTTTGGGAGTTGATAAGGTGCCTTTATACAATGACTTTCTAACTTTAATAATTGATTTATCAAAATCAATACAATTCCAAGTAAGCCCTAAAACCTCTCCTCTTCTCATTCCAGAATAAATTGTAGTAATTAAAATTGGATAAAAATCTGGATATTCTGTTTCTGCTACATCTAGCACTTTTTTAATTTCTTCTTCTGTTAGAAATTCCATCTCTTTTTGTTGAACTTTTAACTTTTTTACTCTACTAACTGGGTTGTACATCATATAATTGTTATTTATTGCCCAATTAAATGCGGTTCCTAGTGTTGTTAATAAATGATTTACCGTTTTATTAGATAGACCGCTTTTTATTTTTTGTTCCATAAATCTATTGATAATAACTGGTGTAATATCTACTAATTTGATTTCTCCGAAAAAATCTTTTAAGTGCAATTTAAAATGGTCTTTGTATCCTCTTACTGTTGATGGCTTTAAATAAATTTCAGCATGAAGCTTTATAAATTGTTCCATAAGGTCTTTGAATTTCATATTATTGTCATTGCTGGTTGCAAGACCTTTATTGTAATCTGCTTTTGCAACAGCTTCTTTCTGTTCTGCTTCTGCTCTTGTTTTGAATCCTGACTTTTTATGACGTTTTCCAAAAACGTCATAAAAGTCATACATCCAACTGCTGAAAACTTTTTCACCTTTATCATTGTTGTAATAACGGCGTTTAACAGGCATATAAGCTTCCTTCTTTGGCTAGGATTTGTTTTATATGTTCTTCTGTCAATTTTATTCTTTTCCCAACTTTGATACATGGTAAAAGATTTCTATAGCTCATGTTATAAAGAGTGCCAATAGGAATATCTAGCATAACTGAAACTTCTTTCAAATTATACAATCTAGGAATATCTGTTCCTTTAGTCAATTTTGTAGCTTCATATCTAAATTGTAACATCTAATGTCTCCTTTATTATTTTTATTACTTTATTACTACTAGTCTGAAAGTATTATGGTTGTTAATTTCACAGGTAATAAAGGCTTATTACCTGTAATATTTTTCTTAGCAAACTGGATATTTCCCTGCTAATATCGCTTCAGCATATGGGTGCTTCGTTATATCAAGAATAATTCCATGGCCTCTGTAGTCATTTATATTAACAGATTGGTTAAACTTCAAAATCTCATATAATGGTGATTTAACAGGCTTGACTGTACTTGTATTGATTTCTTCGCTTTTATCTTCAACAAAATATTTGTTGTAAGCTTTGAATACTGCCACTTTGTGGAATTTAAGGATTATTTTATCATCATCCTTACTAACAAAATATTGATTTCCGTAAGTAATATTACTATTCCAAATAAGTATAGGGAATGCATCTAAAAGTTTTTCGATAGGATTTTTATAACTTTTAAATCTTGAAATGCAGTCCATCACATATTGATAAAGTTTATCGTGAGGAAAAGGAAGTTGTATGTTTGCTATCTCAGATAAAATTTGATATCCAGTTAAAGCGATTGCTATTTGACTAAGCATTCTATCAGAACCATTGACATATTGGCTTTTTAGTTCTTTTTTAATTATTTCGTGTTTGTTTTTTACTTCGTCTGGAGAATATCTTAGAATATAAGGGAGAATACAAGATAATTCTTCTCTACTTCGACCAAAATATTTAAAGTTCTCTGGAGAAAAAGTTAAATTATCAGCATTTAAAAATAACATTCGGTTGAATATTTCAGGCTTTTCAGAAGGCATTACATTTGAAGTAAAAACTAATGGAGAGCAAGGAGGCAAGGCCCCTGACTCTTGACCATTCTTACCTTTATCCTTTTGACCACCAATTGATATTTGCTTTAACATATCGATAAAATTATCACCAGTTAATCTGTATCTGCTTATATCATCAATTACACAAGGAATACAGTTGTAACTGTTCAAAACTTGTTCTACCCCAACATTCGTTGAACGAGCGGAACTAAAAAAGGACTTATCCGTACCATAAATACCACAAGCTAAATTACAGATTTCTGTTTTTCCGCCTTCTGTTTCTCCGATAAAGCCAACAGTTCCAAATCCTTCATTAATCCAAAATCTATTATAAAACGCAGAAAGGGCAATAAAACATATTGCTAAATATGGCTCAATAGCTCCATTCCACGCAACATTTATATTCTCAAATAAGTCAATGAGAACTCCTGAAATAGGTTTATCACTTGTAAAATACATTGGAATATTTCGCCTAACTTTCTTTTGTGCACGGATATACTTATTGTTGTCAATCTTTATATTTCGGTAGGAATCTATTTCATTATAGAGTTTGCCCTCAATGAGAGTGGCATTGCCCCAAAGCCAGTTGTTATTATTTAAGTCAAATTTCCCTGTGTTTTGGTATTCTTCAACATATTTCGTAGTTTTTTCTGTTTCTTGCTTAATAAAAGCTAAAATTTCATTAATATTAAAGCAACATAAACAGTTCGTTTCTTTCCTAAATTCTTTTACATCATAAATTTTTTCAGAATCAAATGTTGCTAATCGAATTTTGTTTGAACCTGCACGTTTTATCTGCATTTCAAATTTAACAGAAGATGGCTCAGAAGTTCTGTTGTTGACAAAAGTTTCAACTTCAACACAATCTATTGGAATTCCGCCAAGTCCGCATTCAATAATAAGTTTTTTGTCCTTATGATTTATTTTTACAAGCCCCATGTAATCTTGCACTTGCATTAACCTTGTTCTATCTCCCTTCAAATTAACAGAATCATCAACTTGATAAGTTTGAGAGGTCAAAAAGTTTAGCTCCTTGAAAGGTAAACAGTTTTCTTTTATATATTCTTCTATGCTTTTTAGTCCCAAATCTGTTGGATTTGTAATATTTTTGTAGTCATTATTTGACATTATTAATCCTCCTCATTATTTCTTCTGCTTTTGGACAACCTTTGCAAATGTCATAGTGGTTTTGAGCAATGTAATTACATCCTCGAAAAATACCAACTTTGCGAGATTGTTCGATTTTATTTTGCGTTTCGCTATAAGTATATTTAGAGTAATCCTGTGATAGCCAATGGATAAATTCATCGGTTTGAGTATTCCTTGCTAGCATGTTTATGCCTGAATACCAAACAGGCTCTGGAATTTCTTCTGAGTATTGTTTTAAATAAGCAAGAAACCTACAACTTGCAAGCATTTTTGCATAATCCAAATTCTTGCATTGGAGAGCGGTTCTACCAACTTTTTTCGACATCATGTTTGGTTTTACCATTTGTTCGTTGCTTTTGTGATTTATAAGCTCAAGCCATTTGTCATTCAGTTTTGAAAATTTATAAGTTCCATCTGGATTGACACCTTTGATAACTTTATAAAAGTTTCCTTTAAAATAACTTGGAGCACATACAATATAACCATTCCTTTTAAATTCAACTCCACTGGCTAAATCACAATTTTTTACACTCCCTAAAATTCCATCTGCTTTGATAAAAACATGTAAGCCACCACCAGTTGGTGTTAGTTCTGTATATGTATCAATATCTCCAAGTGTCTTAACTAAGTTTTTATATGCAATAAGTCCATCTTTATTGTGCCTGTCTACATCTATACAAACAAGATTTGAAAAAGGGAGCGAAATTGCTAGATTATAACCATCATCTTTTAACCATTGCGTTATTGGAGCGTGTTTAATTCCACTTTTGAACCCATGTTTTGTTGCACATCTTTTTGAATCCCAGTAAACAGGTAACGTTGCACAATCTTTAAGTGCGAATTCAACTTGCTCTGGAGTTACTTGTATTGTTGTTAAATTGTTTTGTGAAAATTTCATAGTACACCGTCCCTTTCTAGAAAATTAAATTCACAAAATTCACTGTAATCAGAGATTACTTGCATTATAAAATTCATGTTTTTCTCCTTTTTTAAATATTTTTCCAAGCCTCGCAGAGGGTGGTGTAATCCACTCTCAACGAGGTAAATATTTTGTTTTCTTACAGCAATTTGACCAAATATACTTGATAAACTCGAAAATTTTTATTATAATAAGTTTGAAGATTTTTTTACGAGTCTTGGTCAATTTACTGAGGCTCTTTTATTTTGGCTTCATGACTGTATCCTTTCTATCTCTTAGGTCTTATAGGTTAAAATATTTTTGATTTTAAACCTATTTTTACCAGTTGTACACTATGTAAACGGTCGTAACGTCTGTTATTACTTGTGTTTCTTTCTGTTTACTCTCTTATTAAATCACGCAATCAAACAATTTAAAAACTTGCAAATTGCTCATAGAGATATTGCTCAATGCTATTTAAAATGTAACAATGCGGGTTATTTTATGCCTGCAATATATGTAAAAAAATTTTTGAATTAACTACTTACAAAAGTTTCAAGTATTATATACTAAATTTACGATTCTTAATATTGTTTTGAAACACGTTTTCTACTTACTTTATATTTATAACAAGTTATAAGTGTTTGATAAGAATTTTTAGGGTATTCAAACTCATAATTGTAGTATTTTGTTCTCATAAAGCAATCAAACTTATATTCAAAATCTTCCAATTGAATATTTTTTCTTTGCATGTTCTCTTTTATCTTAGATTTTATTTTATCTCTGTAATTGCTTATTTCAGATTTAGAATCAGCGGAGAATTCAATTGTTTGTACTTCTTTTTTAGCCTTGAATATTATACTTTTAGGATTACGTTTAATTTTGTTAATTAATCTTTTAATTTCACAATATTCAAGATTTTTTATGTAAACTTTATTACCTTTGAGTTTTTTTAAATTTCTAATAAGTTTGCATTTCTTTCTAATCTTAGAATAAATCCTTTTGTCATATGTGAAAGGTATTTGCGTAAAATTTTTATTATGAAAAGTGCCATTTTCAAGCAAATATTTAACTAAAAAATATTCTTTGGGTGTTAGCACACAATAAACTCCATGAAAAACGAGTTCTCTATGATTGCTATTAGAGATTATAATTTGATAGTTTTTAGCCAGATTGTTACGAGTTTCTTTTTTAAGTTTGATAAATTGCGAATTTAAAAAATAATAAAATAAATCTTTTGGGTACTTATTAGCAATATCACTGTTAAAACTAAACTTTTGTATAAAAGCGATAGCTTCATCTATATTATTTTCTTCCATAAAAACACTTTTCCTATTTATTAATAGAATTGTATCACAGATGTTATTTTGATGTACAAGGGTATGTTTTAACTCAATTATAATAAATTTATATTAACCAGCATAAAAAAGTTTCTTCTCGTTTAACGTCGTATCTCTGAGTGACTAAAAGCAATAAAAACTCCTCTAAAATATATTGAGGAGTTTTTTATTATATATAGACAACTTTAATATTCAAAATATTCTTTTTCCCAATCGAGCTCTTGATTATTTTTGTAGAATTCTTTAATAGTGTCAAGTTGTTTTGGCGTACACTTACTATTATCTCCAATATTAGCATGTTCAAAACATATTATCGGAACTCCTTTCAATACTAGACTCTTTGGCATTCCTGCATTTCCATATCGTTCTTGGATATCATCTAATCCAGTTTCTCCTTTATTAAATGCTTCTTCTTCTTTTCTTAGCTGATTTTTAATTGACTGACCTTCTTTTTTAGAACAAGGTATTTCTTCAAGAGAAATCTTATCTCCTTTTTGCATATAAATCGGTCTAAATTTTTCATAGCAGCTAACGGATACTCCATATCTTTGAGCTTCTTCTTTATGTTTTTCTTTTTTATATTCATTAACCGCAGTTTGAATTATTTCATTTTCATCCTTATTTCCCACGTTTTGTTCTTGAACTTCATTATCTTTCTTTTCCCAAACCGATTCAGGTTTACAAACAGGATAAAACGAATCATCTGTAGCCTGAGAGTAATCTCCGAAAAATCCCTTATCTGCAATCTGCATAAATTTAACTTGCGGAGAATTTAAACAATTTTTAAAACTGATTAAATCTTTTTCATCTTTAGAACAAAATGTCCTTTTTTCTCCCTCTAAAACTTTTGTTTTCATGCAGTATGTCTCATCATCTTCCTTTACGGTTCTCCATAAATCTGAAAATGGATTTCCAAAAATGTGGACGGCTATCGCAATTATTATAATTGACAAAATTGGATGTTTGAAAAAGAAATTTACCGAAGACCAATCTACTAGACCTGTATCCTTTTCTTGTCCTTTATTTTTATTTTCTTTTATTGGTTCTTTGGATATCTGAACACTTTCTTTAGGCTCTTCATTCACCTCTTTCAAATTGGAATCACAAAATGGACATCTATCAAGATTACGATCAATCATTTCAGCACAGAATGGACATTTTTTCTTTATCCAAGATTGACAATGTTTACATTTTATTGCTGTTTCGAGGATTTCTTCGCCACAATAAGGACATCTTCTTTTTTTATCTTCCATTTTTTATTCTCCCATACCCAATGATAATAGTATTATTGTAAGTACAATAATTATTGCCACAATAATGTTACTTATAGTGGCCCATTTTTTCTGAACACGTTGAAATTCTTCTGCACTTGCCCAATTTTTATTTTTCCATGCCCATTCATTACCTTTAAACCCACAAACAAACATCCAAATTACGTTGAAATATGGGATAAGAGCCCAAAATGTTAGCCAACTCTTATTTCCAATTCCCCATACCCAAGTTAACCAAAATGCTCCCCAGTTCCAACCTTGTATATCTTTAATATTTATTTGAGGGTTTATAGCATTTGTTTGACTATTAGTTGTATATTCTATTTGGGGGAATTTATTTGTTTCAATTTTATCTTTAATTATGTCCGCAAATAAATTATTCAAGTAATTGATTATGTTTTCATCATATTCAACACCAGTACCCATTCTCACTAAACCGACTATCGTATCATTGATTTTTAGCTGATGTCCAATATAAGCAGTTCCTATACAATTGTCCTGTTCTGCAATTTCTAAGTGTTGAAGCCCTTGTAATTCGCAACAACCCTCTATTTTCTTGGCAAAATTGCAAGTTAAGCCAGTCCAAAAACTATCAGGTAATGCTTTAAAATAAATTCGTTTATTTGTGAGTAAAATCCTTGTTTTTAAATCATAGATTAAACTCTTTTTATAAAGAAGTAATAATGGTTTTTCTCCATCTTTATAAGTCATTCCGCTTTGTTTTATAATTTCATCTGTTAGATTTTGTCCTGTTATTATGCAATCAGAATTATTTGTTGTTTGATTTATATAATTTGTTATTGTGCTTTCAATATTTGAAGGTGTCAGGTTTTCTGTTTTCACTAACATCTCTTTGCAATGTTTACATTTAATTGCTTCCGCTAAAATTTCTTCTCCGCAGTATGGACATGTTTTAGTCTTTTCTGACATATTTCCCCTTTCCTATTATCAATTTTTATTTAGTGTTCATATAGTCCTTCATTGAATTTGTTGAATTGTTCCATTGCATTATCAAATTCGGATTTGTTTTTTGCATACCATAATTGACAACGACCATTTGATTTAGAGATAGACGCACAGTAATGAGTTTTTGATTCAATACAAAAGCCGAACAGATTTTTACTTGTACAAGGACCAATTTCTTTTTCTGTCGTTACTCCCGCAGAATAGGCAATCTGCATTGCTCCAACTAGGATAACAGCAATTAGAGTTAAACATTTTTTCATACAATTACCTCTTTTTTTAATTTCTTCCATTTTATAGTTAATAAAACCTGTTATCATAAATATACAAATAATATTAGCCATTTTTGTAGAATGTATTCGACTGAAAAATTGTAGCATATATTCTAAAATTTGTAAATGGGCATAAAAGCTGTACAAAATGAAATAGGTAGAAGGCTAAAACTTTTGAGAAAGGAAAAAGAATTTTCTCAAGAGTATGTTGCAAATGAAATTAAACTATCAAGAGATCACCTTTCAAATATTGAAAATGGCAAATACCCTTTAAATATCAAAACTTTATACAAGTTAGCAGAGTTTTACGGTGTTGATTTAAAATATTTTTTCTAATTGAATGATACAAAATTATATTGTGTATTATTCATTAATATATCTCAATTTATTATTCCGATTACATTTGAGGTCATTTGTAACTGACCTTTAATATTTGTATGTACAAGGAATAATACATAATTTATAATATAAATATATTATGTATTATTGACTATGACTGCATTTGAAGCATAGAAAGGACTTAATCAATGGAATTTGTTCAACCGATTAGAAATTTAAAACAGATTGAAACAATCAAAAAGTTATTAAAATCACAAAATATGAGAGATTATTGCTTGTTTGTACTTGGCATAAATTCAGGATTACGAATAAGCGATTTGCTGAAACTAAAAATTTTAGATATTGCAGAAAATGGGAAAATCAAAGATAGAATTCGTCTAAGGGAGAAGAAAACAAACAAGTTCAAAGATTTTCCATTATCAACAAGCACAAAATCTGCATTGAAAGATTATCTCAAAATAAGAAATTATACAGAAGATGAGCCTTTATTCATATCACGAAAGAATAAAGGCTTTTTATTGCGACAACAAGCCTACAAAATTATAAATGACGTTGCAAAATCTGTTGGAATAAAAGAAAGAATTGGAACTCACACACTCAGAAAGACTTTTGGCTATCATGCATATAATAACGGCTATGACATTACACTAATTCAAAAACTTTTCAACCATTCATCACCTGCCGTAACTCTAAGATACATAGGAATTACACAAGATGAAATGGATAACGTGTATTTGAGTTTAGATTTGTAGTTAGTCTATTTTACCTAAATCAGCTTGTTTCTTTGCATTTGCTCTTTTGATTAGATTACTAATTGATGTTAAGTTGTTCTTTTCTTCCTCTTGCATAGGGTGTTTTGCAAAAGCCTTGAAATATGGTAGTGTTTTAATCAATTCTTGTGCTTGATATTGGCTGTTTGCACAAATTTTTACTTCGATATTTCCGCCTGCTACTGTCGGTATGATTGTTGCTTTATATGTTCTCATGGTATGTCTCCTTACATTAAAAATTAAGAAGATTTTACTTTTTTAAATAAAGGGACTTGAAAAATTGCACCAAATTTGGTACAATGATATTATGATATAATTATATCAAGATAACAATATATTATAAGGTGATAATATGATTGATAAAAAACATATAGGTTCAAATTTTGACAGTTTTCTTGAAGAAGAAGATATTCTTCAAGAGTCAGAAGCTGTTGCTCTAAAACGGGTTATTGCTTATGCTTTAGAAGAAAAAATGAAAGCTGATAATATTTCAGTCAATCGTTTAGCAAGAGAACTTGAAACTTCAAGAACCGCTATTTGTCGTATTTTAGACCCCGAAAATACATCAATAACTTTAAATACAATCGAAAAAGTTGCTAAATATCTTGGCAAAAGAATTATCTTATCTTTTGCATAATTCTTTGTAGCGTTTGATAGCGACATCTAATTCTTTTTTAGGGGTTTCCTGTGTTTTCTTGATAAATGCGTGTAAAAGCACCATTGTGTTATCTTCAACATAAAATATGACTCTTGCAATACCGTTTGAAATATTACAACGAACTTCTTCAAGTCCACCAGTACCATGAAGAACACGAGTTAACGGCATTCCGATAGGATAACCATACTGAACTGTCTTGATATCAAAACCAATTGTACGCATATCTTCTTTTGGTAAGCTTTTCAACCATTCTCTAACAGGTTCATTACCCGAACTTGTTGCGTAAAAATATACTTCCAATGCTGTTTTGCGTTCTGTCATGTGTTAATTATAGCACAATTATACTTAAGTTGTTGTTTCTTTTCGCCATTTTTTAATCACTTTTTCAAAAGTAATTTCTCTCCAATTTTCTTCCCATTCTGAAAGAAAATTAATTGTTTCAGATTTAGGTCTAGGATTTGGCATTTTAAATTGTACAACCGATGGCAACAATGTAGCGTCACCAACAATTAAAGCCTCTCCAGGATTTAATGATGGTAATGCTTCACAAATAGAACCAATATTATCAGGTAACAAATTTTTTACATAACTTTGGTCATTAGTATTAGTTAATCTTAATGCAATAAAATTATTGCATTGTGCCATAATTGTTTCCGACACTTCAGATGGTCTTTGACTTACAACCATCAGACTAAGTCCATATTTCCGACCTTCTTTCGCAATTCGTTCAATAGATTTCTTTGAAGATTTGTACTGAGATTCATTTGACTTTGGGATATAATTATGTGCTTCTTCACAAACTAACATTATTGGAATATCATTTGTTTCGCCTGATATATGTTTTAACTTTGAATAATTAAATGCAAAATCAAATACAATACGTGAAATAAGACTAATTGTTGTACTTAAAACTTCAAATGGAATACCGCTTAAATCTATAATTGTTATATTTGATTTATTGTCATCTATATAACCAATAAACTGTTTAAGAATATCTTGAAAATCATTAGAATGAAAAGATGTACCATCTTCTTTTTTAGGTGAAAGAAGAAATTTGAGCCGTTCATCTGATAATCGTGTTTCTAATCTTGTGACAAACCTTGCAAAATCTCCACTATAGGGACCATTATTTGTATCACTTTGCTTAAATTCAAATATTTGAGAAAAGTATTTTTCATATCTGTCTTCAACTTCTGTACCATCATCCAATATTGGAGTCCTTTTATCTTTTTTATCAACACGTTCTCTATTAAGATTTTCAAGATAATTCTTTACTTCTTTTATATCAAATTCGACAGGAGTATCATAATTAACATTAGAATTATTATTTTTAACAATTTTATTTTTTATAACTGCACTTTTGAATTGTGAAACTTGATTATAACTATTTTGGTCATTACTTTCAATAAACATATCCTCTAACTCTTCTGAATTCATTAGCCAATATGGTAACTTGAGATTATCAATATTTAGCAAATTCAGATTAAATTTTTCACTTTCAACTAATTTAAATGCATTTGTATATTCAGAGTGAATATCAAAAATTATAATATGAGAATTCTTTTGATGTTCTTTATTTTTATTGAGACCATTATCAAAACCTACTGCCTCTTGCAATAGTTTTGCTACAACACAAGATTTACCAGCCCCTGTAGACCCGACTACTGCTATATGCTTACTAAAAATTTTATCTCCATCTACCATAGCTTTAATATTGTTATTTTGGGCTAAATATCCAATTTGAAAATTAAAAACATCATTATCCTCAAATATTGTTTTCAATAAATCTGCATTTACAGAAAATGCTTCTTCACATGGTAAAGGCATGTTTTTTACTCCACGTTTAAAGCCTTCTTCGGTATATGTTCCTATTGGTTGACATATAATATCCATTTTACATGTTGAATCATCATTGCTATCCACGATTTTCATATTTTGAATTATTGCAATAATATGATCATTACAATTTCCATCACTAATTTTAACTAAATTTCCAATGTTCAATTTGTTTTTTGCATCTTCGATGCTTTTTAAATCATCAGAACGGACAATAATCTGATTGATTTCACTTGCGTATACCCGCCCAATAGCTTTTTCTTCATTCATAATCACCTACCATATTCAAAAGATATTTAAGTTCTTTAATGTTATTAACGTTTAACAATTCTTTATTACCACTTATTTCTACATCAGAAAATTTATTTGTATTTATAATATATAAGTCATCTGGAGAGTAATTTGCAATATGCATTTTCATTTCGCTTTCATTTTCTTCATTTAAGTATAATAAACGAATATTAAATTCAAATTGCTTATCTTTTATATTTACCATTGGTGTTGCAAAAAATTTTTCTTTTTTCCAATTATTAGGATTCATTGTGAATCCACAATTAGCAGTTATTCCTTTACTTAAAAGCTTTTCAAATATATTCTCAAATTCTTCTATAGTTGCATAAACAACAAATGTTGGAATATAACCATTGATATGTAGTTTTGTTGGTTTCTTTTGATAATTATCTAAGAATTCTTTAATAAAACCAACATATGTGTTTTCATAATCATCAAAAGAATTTTCGTCTAGGACAAAACACCTCGTACGAGTGTTTGCCTTTAAATTATTTTTAAGATAGTTCCTTTTTGCTTTCAAAATATCATTATAATTTTTTAAGAGTTTTGTATATTTATTTAGTATCGTACTGTCTAAGTTTCTTAGTTTTTCCCAAAAATCATTTATGCATATCTGTCTTTCATTAATTTGTTGTCTTATACTAAGTTCATGAACAATAACCATAGCACTTGGATATATAACAGTCTCTATAATTGATTTTTCAAATCCTTTCTCTTTTAGCAAATTCAAGTTTGTGTTTTTTAAAGTCTCCAATTTAGGACCAAAATGTATTTTTAATCTGCTTACAAATGAGTCAACTATTTTTTCTCCATCTCTAGATATTATTTTTCTGATACTGTCTTTATATGTTAATAAGTGTTTAGGAGTATCTTTGTTAATAAATGACCTTATTACAGAACTAGAAAGAGTAATAATTTCTTCATCCTTATTAGGAAAATAACAGTATAAAACGTAATTTACTGAATCTTCACGATTTCTACTACACCAATCTTGCAACATTAAAAGAATAGTTTTTTCTATTATTGAATTAGCATAATTTTCTTGTTGTTCATGGTATTTACACTGAATAAACTGTTGCATGCCATTTGAAAAATTGTCAACATCTTCTATTCCTTCAACAGTAATAATATCATCATTATTACCTATTAATAGTTGATATAACGTCTTTTCAAATTGATAAAAAAATCCTTTTATTGTACTGTTAGCACTTCTATTAGACAATTATCTTACCCCTTTTTATATACTTTACTATAAAAAGATATAAAATGATAGATATAATAATAATAGATTTACAAACTAAAAATTTAACAATTAAACAAAGAAAGCTGTTTATTAATTACGTTTTTGGCTAATTCATTATTAACTACCTTATTTTGCTTCTTCAACTTCCACACAAACCCATTCACAAAATAAAACGGAGTATAAAGCACCTGTTGAAATTTTAAAGATAGTGAATCGCCTTGAATTACTTTTGCAGGAATACCAAGTAATGAGAGTTGAATATATGTTATTTTGAAGCACATTTCAGATATATCAATTGCTTCGACAAACAAATTTTGTTGATAGTTGATATTCTGCTCTTTAAGAGTTTGGGCAAATGCAATAATCAATGCACCACTGCCACAACAAGGTTCTGAAAGAGTTATAATATGTTGATTGTTTTGAAAACTTTCAATTTCTGTAAAATTTATCTCTGCCATAAACTTACTAACTGAATATGGTGTAAAATACTGACCATTAGCTTGACTACCTAAGTTCAAAGACATAAATACTTGTCCCAAGAAATCTTGAGGTGCTTGTTCTAATCCGAGAACTAAAAAAGCAAGCAGTTTTGAAAATTCTTCTGCTTGCCCTTTTGTATAAGTTTTGATTATATTCAAATATTTTTGCTCTAAATTATCACTTTGATAGACCGTTTGTGCTAAGGAGCAACAACTCAATGTCAAAAAGTCATTAAAAACTGTTGAAACACTTCTTGAACGGTCTAAGTTACTCAATTTTGATATAAATTCTTTAATGTAATCTTTTTTATTCATAAAATGTACCTCTTTTATATTGAGAGAATTCAGATTGACCTCTGTTAAACTTTTTGATGATTTATATATATTTATATTAAAAATGCCGTTTCCGTTTAATCTCGATTATTCAGAATTAAGCAATTTGTAAAATCTACTAGAAAATGTTTAAAACTTAGAGTTTTAGTCATTTTTATTATTATAAATCTTATAATTTCACTCGTACATACTTCTTGTTATTGCATTTTAGGAAAGTTAACAATAAATTTTATTACATATTACTATTTTCTGTGATTTTTATTACCAACTAATTGGTTTATTACTATTATTTTTGAGTTATTTAACAAGTCAAAGGTAATAAAGTAATAAAAAAAGAATATAGTGTTCCAAGATTTAACAAGCATTTAGGAACTTTTAAATTGTTCCCAAATTGTTCCCATAATAATGAAATTTGGAATCTAACAACGTGAAATATTGGCTATTAAAAATATCAGTACAATTATTGTAGTTATTGATTTTTATACTCTTTATGAAATAATGTGAAATGAATTTTTATGATGTTTTTAACTACCAAAAACCTCTCATAACCCGAAGGTCGTTGGTTCAAATCCAGCTCCCGCAACCAATTTCATGGAAGGTGCAGATGCACCTTCTATTTTATTATCAGGGATTTTTCCATTAGAAAATAAACATCCAAACGGATTAGAATTAAATTCTACAATCACCTGTTTTTCAACAGGGTCAAGTTTTATAGAGTTGACAAAATTCCAAATTAGATTTTTGTTTTCAGTTGTATTACTACGGATTAAAAGCATCTTTGACTTTAATAGTGCCTTTTTATAGCTTTCAAATGTTGGTATTTTGATAACTTTTTCTTCACTTTGTTTTGCTAATTCTACTTGGAGTTCTTGAAGTTCTTGTGAAATCTTTTCTAATTCCTCTGTAACCGCATTTATCGCTAACGGGTTTTTGCTACTCATTAATGATATTGATTGAATTAAATTGTTTTTAGCTGATTCCTTGTTATCAATAGCTTTCTTTATGTTTTTTAAAGCAACTTTTTTATTATCATCAATTTTATATTGTTTGACAAAATCTTTATAAGTTCTTTTAATTGTTTCATCTGAAAAATTTTTCATTATTTCATCTAATATTTTATTTTCTAGCCATTCACAATTTACAGAAAAATACGAAGCTCCACAACCTTTTTTACCATTAATATTATATTTCCCGCAAGTATATACATTCCCGGAAGATATTATTTTATGTCCACAACTTGCACAGGTAAATTTTTCAGGATAACCGATAAGTAAATGTTCATTGTTCGATTGGAATTTAGTAACAGTGCCGTTTCTTTTTAATTTAGTTTTTCTCAGAATCTTCAAGCCTTCAAATTCTTCTGTAAGCAAAGCTGGGTGTGCATTTTCTGCTATTACCCATTCACTTTTATCTTTTAATTTTCCACTGCCATTTCTTGCGAATTTTCTTTTGTTATATATTGATTTACCTATCAATGCTTCATTATTTTCAGATTCATATAGACAAGTAGTAGCCCAATATTTCTTTCTAGGGGCAGGTATTTCAAGTTCATTTAATATATCTCTAGCCTTTTCAATACCAAGTTTTTGATTTAATCTTAATTCTACAAAATAGTATCTTGCCCATTCCCACATAGTTTTAGATACCATTTTACCGTTAAGTTTAGCTGTATGAATAGTATCATTTTCAACCCATATTACCTTTTTAATATCTTCACCTAATTTATCTTGCCCAATAATAATTTTTTTGCTCTTTAACCAAAAAGGGGCCGAACCACCATTTTTATAAACATATCCTGTTTGAGGGTCTCTTGTAATTGCATTTTCTTTACAACCTCTTAATGTATCTTTCCCAACCTTTCTTGAATACATCTCAGATAACATTTCATAGGTACAATCTGCAATAAATCCATCATCACTATCAGGGTCATCAATATTGTTAGAAACAAATACAAGCTTCACTCCGGCTTTTCTTAGTTTTGCCTTATAATGTTGTGACATAAGTCTATTTCTACAAAAACGCTCTTGACTATAATCAAAAAAATATTTTATATCCGGATTGGAACATGCTTCTGCAATAGCTTCATTAAAAGCAGACCAATTTGAACGTTCAGAATACGCAGAACGTGCTTCTTCTTCAATATACCATTTTATCATCTCTTCTTGTAATCCGTAATTTCCAATAATATTAAGTATTTCTCTTTTTTGGCTTGCTAATGAATTTTTAATTTCTTCACTGTCACCTTTTGAAACTCTTGCATGCCCTATTGCAATTATTTTACTCATTTTAACTCCTTTTTCGCTTCTATTATATACAATATTTATTTTTGAGCAAATCGGTTAAATTCAGGTCAGCTCCTGTTCTTTAAAAATATTTATTAAATGTTTTATAAATTATATATTTATCAACTTCTAAAATTTGCTCATTTTTAACATCGCTATAAATTATTTTTATATCTACACTTTTCTTTGTCATAATATTAACCTTCATAATTAATCTTCTTAATTACTTCCAAAACATTAGGCTTAAAATTCAGCATTGTTCTGTTAAAATCTATAATCAAATATTCTTTTATTTCTCGCATATATCTTGATGTATCAAAATTCTTATTTTTCTTAAAGTATATATTTATAAATTGTTTTACTAATAATAAATTTTCATTAAATTCTTCATACAATGCTTTTACACCTAAAACTTTTATCATCTTAGTAAATGTCATCTTAATTTCTCCTCTGTTAATTCTAATTCTTTAAACTTATCTCCAATAGGATTAGATTTTGACTCCAATATCTCATTAAGGTAGATATTTCCATCATGGTTTATTTCAAAAGCATTCCTGATTTCTTTAAAACTGGCTAAACGCCTTTCTGTTCTTAAAAGATTCTTACAGGTTTCTAAATAATCATATCCAATAATATCTAAGTATTTAGTATTGTTATGTTTCATTAACTCATCATATTTACGATAAATACAAAGTACATCTTTACGACTTTTGGAATATGATTTAATAAAAAGACTCAAATCTTTATGTCTTTGGATAAAATATTTATGAGAAACAATATTTAAGTATTTTGAAATCCCGAATAAAGATTTATTTATATCTTCCACAAATATATCTTTAGTAACATCACAGGCTAATACTTGAATATCTTTACTTGAAATATTATTGTCAATAGTCACCAAATCTGATTCATTAAGTTTATTAATTAATATTTGGTAATTATTTTTAGATATTAAACCTAAATTGTTTTTATCGGCTACAACTTTACCGGATACAGAAATTATAATATTAGAGTCATTATCAATAATTTTATTAAGTCCAATAATCTGTTTTATAATATTTTTATCTAAACTGTAAGTTAAAGTATTATCTAAATTTTTTGTTTCTAAATAATATTTTTTATTTATCTTTGCACAATCCTTGTTAACAATAAAACTCAATTTGTCCAGAGCTATCATTTTATTCTCCTTCTCCTCATTTTTTGAGGAATTTTCTACTACTGTTATTAGAAGAAATTGTGCACCATTTCTTTTAACAATCTTATTATAGCAGATAAGGTTGAAATCCACAATATAAGAGGCTTTTAAGGCTGTTTCAACTGTCACAGAATAGGTCAAAAACCACTAAATTCAGAAAAAATCATTTTTTTGCAGAAAACATCTTTATTAGATATTTTTTAGTATTTTCCATGTGTTGTTTGTCATCATAGAAAGTGTCATTTGCTTCTAAAAGTTTTAAATCAAGTTTTTCCAATTTATTTAATATATGATTTTCAAAAACAGTGTTCCGCTCTGCTCTACTGCATCTTTGACGAATATCATCTCTATTAAGTTCTGGGTATTTGTATTCTAGTATGTTATAAGCAATAACTTTTGATGGCTTTGAAAACTCATTTATACAGACGGAAGATAAGTAATCTTCAAAATATACGTCATCAATCCAAAGATTGCTTAAATATAATTTTCTGTTATCGGAATCCAAACTTATAAAATCATTTATCCCGATTTCTTCTTTAATAACATCCAAATCTCTCACATAGGATTTATAAAAGCCATATATAGATGTATTTGAAGTTTCAATATCAGTATTTGTTCTTGAAACTCTTGGTTTCAATAGTGCTTCTACTTGTTTATCTTTATCAAGAGTTTCACCTAAAATCTTTTTACATACATAATTAACAACATTTTTTGTTGTTTTTAATTGTTTTACAAGTTTTGCATCAATTAAAGACAGACTATCAAAAATATCATTGATAACCAAATATCTCAATTCTTTGTCTGAAAATTCTTCATTTTTTAACTGCCGACTAGTTTTTATAACTTCATTTTCTGGAGGATTTTGTAGCTTTTCTTCAATAATTTCATCAAGAAAAACTTTTGTTTTATTTTGTAAGAAATAGAATTTGTCTTGTTTAAAGTAAAATTGGATTATGGGCAAGATAAATTTTTCATAAAATAATTTATTCTTTTTGATACTAAAATTATAATGTACATATAAAAGTTTCCTTTGACTAAAATCAAATAATTGCTCGTGATATTCTTTAAGGTTTAACTTTAAACTATTTGTTTTAAATTTACCTATGCTGTGCATTGGAGATTCTAATTTTTTACATAAAAAATACTTGCCAGCTTTTTTTCTTATAACTCTTCTCCCAAGACAAAATTTTTTAATTAAAATGTTGCGTTGTAATAGGAAATGATTAAAAATTCTTGTATGATTTATATTAAAAATATATTGAAAAAGACGTTCTTCAAACCCTTTTTCAAACAAATCTCCGATACAACTTATATTACTTACTGTCATAATCCCTGTAGAGTTATTTTAAACTTTTATTTTTTATTAGCCGTAACGTACTTAAAATATAGCAAAAAATATGATTTTATAAAACCCGATAACTCAAAAATAAACAAATAACTCTATGTAATTATTCTATTTTAAAATCCTAACAATTGAGCCCATTGCATCTAATAATTCCGAATAGGCTTTTATTTCCTTTTCAGATGATGATAAGATTCTTTCTATTAATTCTTTTTTTGAAGCATCAATTTTATTGTCTGCTTTTATCCCAAAATCTTCTAAAGAAAAATCAAGAACTTTAGCCATTTTTAGGAATGCCTCAACATTAAGTACGCTTAAGCCTCTTTCAACTTTGCTTAAATAGTTTGTAGAAAGGTCGATTTTTTCAGCAAGTTCTTCCTGAGTTAAATTCTTATCTTTTCTCAATTTCTGAATAATTTTTCCTATAGCAGATTTATTAATCATATATAACACCTCATTTAAATATTAAATACTATATGATTAGTTTTTAATGGCTAATAGGATTGTTTTGCCGGATATTGATACTATTCGACTAATTTCGTTTTTAGTTTATAATCAGATTGGATTACTATATAAAAATCAAACTTATTTGATTATGTAATCAAGAAAGGAAGAATGATGAAAAAATTTTTTGTATTAATAATGCTACTAATTTCACTAGCATTACCATTAGCACCTAGTTATGCTGAAACTCAAATGCAAAAAACAAACAGAATGATGGTAGACGCTATTCAAAATGGTTTAGTTTATAAAGCAGATGCAAGAACTCAGTCGGTATGGGTTAATGAATACGCTTGGCGTTCTGCATATTTTGATGACAAACAAAATATTGCTAATTTCTTTTTAGTTTATACAAAAACAAGAAATTCAGAAGCTAGATTTGTTGATATTCGTTCTGCAAATAGTAATAAAATAATAGGAAAAATTGATTCATTTGGCTATAAAGATAAATAAGAGGCAGATATGAATATTTTTGAGCAATTTAAACATAAATGGAAAAATTTAAATAAAAAACAAAAAATAATTTTAGTTATTATATTTTTAACATTTTATATTGTGGGGAATTTAATAGAAGATAAACCTGTTAGCAATACGAAAGTAGAAGATTCAAAATATAATAATATATCACCAAGTGAGTATTACAAAGAAATGAAAAGTGATAATATGGAATTTGCTGATATTGCTTGGCATGCAAAAAAACTTATGGTTGGAATTGCGATGAAGTTACTGATTTAGGTGAAAAAGTTTACACTAGCGGTAATGAAATCGGAGATTCATATTTAAAATCTCAAATGGTTGGGTATTATCAAGTTGCGACATGCTCTTCCGGTACAAAATTACGAGTTTATCCAAGAAAAGATACTTACCCTATGATTACTAATATCAATGGAGGCTGGGAATAAATATGATTAGCGAATTAGAAATAAAAAAACTTGCAGAAAAACTAGATTCAGATGAATATATTTCCATTGATTCTATATATTTCCCCAAAAATAATGATAGAGCTTGGGGAGATGCAATGTCTTTGTTTTTTGGAATAGGTGTTATTGGGTTTATTGCATTTATACTTTCAATTATTTTTGGCAACGGTTCTAATAGTAATTTTATTATTACAGCTATTGCTTTTTGGGGTACGCCAATTGCTGCATTAGTTATGGCAATTATAACTTTTAAAAATAACTCTATCCCAAAGGATTTGATAGAAAAAGCTAAAAATATCAAACAAAAAATAATGAAACATAATGAAATTGTTTTTAATAAATTATTAACAAGTGAACTACACAAGAAAGGAATTTGTGAACTTACTAAAGAAATAGAAATTTATAAAATATCTCGTACAAAGGAAGCTATTGGCGTTAATAATAATGAAAAATATCTTGCTTATTACAAATTCATGTTACATTCTTCAACAGGTGAAATTTCGGCAACAGTACAGAAAATTAATTACGATGACTTTATTAAATATGAATTTATTGATAATAGTACAACAACGCAAACAGCGACTTCTTTAAGCAGTTCAAATTCAAAAAAAGCCATAGGAGGAGCGATAACTACTGGATTACTAATAGGAGATACTACAACTGGAGCTATTATTGGAGGAAGCGGACAAAGAAAAACTGAAACAACATTTAAAACATCTGTTAAAAATTCATATCAAATAGTTATTTACTTAAATTCCTTAGAAGATTCGATTATTACGATTAACATAGTCTCTAGAAATAAAGTAAATGAGATTATTTCTATGTTAGAATATATTTTACGTAACCAAAATTCATAGAAAGGTTTTTTATGAAAAAACTTTTATTATTAACATTTTTATTTTTAATAGTTGCCATACCTACCTTTGCTTATGAAAAACACTACATAAAAAATAATAAAGGGCAGACTACTGGATTCACAAAAACCTACTCAAATGGAAAAACAGATGTTTATAATTCCAAAGGACAGAAACAATATACCTATAAACGAGATTCAAGTGGTAAGGTAACTAAATATTCAACAAAAGGTCAAAAACTTGGCACATATAAGTAAACAATTAAATTTAATGCTACAACAAACAATTTAAAGCCCTGTAAAATTGCAAATATGTATAAATCATCAAATACACAAGAAAAATCAATTCTAGAGCATTGGTTTTAATTTGTGCCAATTTAGCCCTCGCCACATAAGGGTTTGCAGAGCAAAAAAATTTTGACTTTTATTTCTTACACAAGGTGCTAAAGTCTTTTATAAAAAATTACTACTGTATGAAATAGAGGGCGGGATATTATTTCCTTTTTCGTTTTTGTCTTTTATTTTTATCTAATTTTTTCATTTTATTAGTTAAATATGTATTAGCCGTAAATATTTTATTTAATCTTTCAACTTCTATATTGCTAATTTTTCTGCAAGTATTATGATTTATAATTTCTTTGGCATCAATACCTAATAAATCTCTAATCCAAAGTGCTATACTATTCTTTTGAGTACCGTCATTATTTCCTATATAATAAGAAAATATTAATTTCCCACATTGTTCAGTAAATTTTTCATCATTAAATATATTTAAAATAGTTTTGGTCAACTTTTCTCTATTTTTTATTATTATAGCTTTGTCTTTATTTGAATTTAATGATTGTTCTAACGCATTATAAAATATATTAGAATCTTTTTCTTTTATAAGCATCATCCAAGTTTTATAAAAAGTGTTTGTTTTATAAATATCTTTGAGTAGAAAATTTTGTGTATGTTTTTCTATATTAACATTAGTATCTATTTTAAATAGACTTTCCCAAAGTTGTTTTAATAAATTAGGTTGTCTAGTTGAATTTCTTAACGCAAGTACGTAGTAATTAAATGAAAAAACAATGCAATCTAAAAATTCTTGCATATTATTATAAGCAAATGATATATCAAATTTCCAAAGCCAAAATAAACAATGTACAATTAAGGTTTTATTTTCATTTGAACAATTAACTAAACCTTCTGAATATATTGTGTAAATAGAATTGTATAAAACTTTTAAATTAACAGATTCTTTATTTTTATCAAAACAATTTTGAAAGATGTTTTTTACAGACTTGATAATTTTTATTAAATCATAATTTGGTAAATTTTCTTTATCTTCCGGTAACCAATTATTTTCAAATTTCTTATAAAAATATTCTGTTTTATCTGAAACAATATCTAGATGATTTTCATAAATATTAGCAAGCAATGTATCTAAATTTTTATTTTTAATTAATTTGAATACTGGTAATAAAATTTCAAATATATTATTAAAATATTCTTCACATACACTTTCATCATCTTTGTTTGTTAGTGCAATATTCAGCCTATTGTACATTTTGCCAATATGTTCAATTATTACTTTATTTTTTATAGCTTTGTCACTCAGATTTGATATAAATGTTAAGTAATTATATAAATTAATTTGTACAATTTCTATAGTTTCATCTTCAAAAGTATTTTCTAAAATTGTACGCAAAGATGTAATTTCATTATTTTCTATATATTTCTCCGAAAGTAATTTTATTAATTCTTCTGATAATAGTTCTGTTTCATCCGGCTCATCATTTTGAGTAAATATTTCATTTGACCATTCTTCAACCAAATTCTTTATTAAATTTTTGTCAATGTCATTGTATATTGTAAAAATTTTATCAATTTGTTTTACTTTATTTATATCTTTTAATTTATTAAGCAATATTTTAGTATTAGGTAAGCTTATAGAATTATTGATTAAATATTTCTTATTTGTTTCAAAGAAATCAATTAAATCATTTACATAGTTATCTAAATTTTCATTCAAACTGTCTTTTGATTGGAAACCTTTTATTACTCTTTGATTATATGAGTCTAATATTTCCAGAATAAAACCTGTATTAATTTTTTCAAAAATATTGTTGTTTTTAATGTAATTGATAAAAAATTTCACGACATTTTCACAATTGCTTACTAAACCTTGTGATATGATTTCTGCAAAATCTCTTGTTGTCGCTAAATTTTCTAACATTTTATTTAATATTTTTTCTATATTTTCAAAATATATACTATCATTATCTATATTTTGATAATTGGAAAATTTAATAATTGCATAAATATATGTAAAACCTAAATCATACAGTAAGTTATTGCCATATAATTCTATTTTGTTGGTATAAAAATCAATTTTTCCTTTTAAGTATTCGCTATTAAAATCGTATAACTCTAAGTTTTGAATTTTATCCAATTGTTCAATATTACTATCATTTAAAATGTTATTATATTTTAAATAAAAACCTAAATTTACAATTTCAATTATTGGATATTTAGATATATCTTGTGATTGAAATATGCTATTATCTATATGTTTTAATAAGTAAGTATATAAATTATTAAAATTTTCATTAGATATATCACTACAACTAAATAGCTTTATTATATTTGAATATTCTAATTTACTTATATATTCATGTTCCAATAATTGATGTATTAATACTTCTGTCAAATACTTAGCCTGTTCGCCAGTAAATCCCAGGCATAAAGGCTCTAAAACAACACACGCTTTCCCTAAATGTTCTTTCGATTCATTTGTCATTATTAACTTGAAAGCTTTGTATAATTGATTTGTCTGCACTTCACTAATACTAAATTCTTGGATATTTTTAATCCCTAACAAATCAATTAATCTATCTCTATTTTGAGTTATCAATGAATCATATAATGGAATAGAATCACTACCAATTTCCATTTCTAAAGAATCCTGTAATAACATTATAAAGGGTCTTAAATTTTCTGGAATATTAATACCTTGAATTGATGCTAAATAACTTTGTAAATCATTATAGTTATCCGCTATTCTGCCTATAGTTTGTTTTTTACCATTTTCATCAACAATAGTAGCATAAATTTTTACCATCATTTCTAAATTGCGATTATATACTACTTTACAGGTTTGCACACCAAAATATGAATGTAACATAGCCTTTAATAAACGAGAATCAACTGTAAGTTGTTGATAAAAATCTGGAAAAAGTATTTTGGCAACAGATATTACCGCTAAAATATCAAGACGTTCAGTTATAACATTTTTAATTAACAAGCAATTGTCATTATTAATACAAGAAGAATTATTTATATTTTTGGCACATTCATCACACTTTTGTTCTCTTTGTTTAGCAATCCACCAACCTTGTAAAAATGTATTTAATATTTGTATAACCGTTCTTGGACTATTTACTTCTATTGGCACTAATATATCTAAAAGATTATCTAATTTGTAATAAGATGATTTTTTAATATCATTTTCTAATTCTTCATATATAGATAAATTTACAAGTTTATTTTTAGCAAAATCAATCATTGATACATTAGGAAGTGTCGGAATTTCTATTCTAAATTGAAATACTCTATCTAGATATTTTCGTGCATTTACGATGTCACCAAAAGGTTTTTGAGTTTGAATAATTGAGTTTGCAATATGTTCATCATAACAGGATATAACAAATATAAATTTACTATCAGCCATTTCCTGAAATACACGTATCGCATCTAATCCGGTTATCATTTCTTCTGCTGTTAACCTATCTAAATCATCAACAAAAATTACAATTTTAGTATTAGGATTTTTATCGTTAAATTCTTTTAATTGTTCCTTTATTAAATATTCATACTCAATAGAATGTTTTATAGGAAGTTCTTTTACAGTTTCTTTAAAATATCTTGGGAATGTAGATGAGGTATACTCATAGGGATTTTTAAGAAAATAGTATGTTATAGCATATATTAGCCCAAATAACATTACTCCAGTAAAAGAAGATAAATTTATATCTAAAAGCACTGAATTAAGTAACCACAACATTATCAATGACAATATAAAATGAACAAATAAAACTATGATATTTAACCTGTAATTAATTAAAAGATTTTTTAAAGCTTCATTTAATTTCAATGTTTTTTCAAAAGTTTTTGACACTTCTTTAAAAGATTTAGTTAAGAAATTTTCTTCCTTTCCTTCTAATGCAAGATATATTTCTTTTAATAAAGATGTTCTAATATCTTTACTTTCATATCTCCATGCATTAAAATCTATAATTTTATATTTAGAATTATCCTTCAATAAAAATTCGTTACGACACAATTTTTTTATTGAACTTTTACCAACACCCCATTTACCCAATAAACCAATAGAAAAAGGAGCATTATTATTTTTTATTAACGAATATAATATTTCCGCAAAATGAATATGTCCAAATCGGTCATTTGCTTTGTTTTCAATTTCCCTATCTAATATTGATGGAAAAATAATTTTATTTTCTGTCTTTTTCTTACACAATATTCCCATTGTCTTATAATATCATTGCTTTTAAAATAATTTACCAAATTTTAACATTTTCTTAATTATTACAACCCTAACCATCTACCATGCCAGCAAACTATGCTATAATTACCTTATGATAGATATTAAATCTAAAGATGAATTAGTTGAGATTATTACGCCTGTTAGACTTGGTGCTTATGGAGATGGGGATAACTCAATGTTATTAAATGAATATGTTTATAATCTCAAACTATCAGAGGCTTTTTATCCGGCTTTGTCATTATTAGAAATCACTCTTAGAAATAGGATTTGTAATGCTGTTGAAAAGCTTATCTGCAAAGATTGGCTTTTACAAGAACTTAATAATCAAAACATTTTAGCCGATAAAGAATATCAAAAACTTTTGGAATCTGCAAATAAAATCAGAAAAAGCGGAAAGAAAATAACAAATGACAGGCTAATTTCTGAAATGACTTTAGGATTTTGGATTCATCTTTGCACAAAATCTTACAGACCAAAATTATGGGATAAAAAAGGATTTTTTGAAGCTGTATTTCCTAATTATTCGAATAATGGTGAATTAAGAAAAATTGCACCTATTCAAAATGATTTACTGAATATTTTGAGGTTAAGAAATAGGATTTTCCATCACGAAATTATTATTAACGGCAACAAAACTCCACAAGAACAATACCAATTAGTTTTAAATATGCTACATTTGTTGTCGACCGGCATGGAAAGCCTTTTAAATGAGATAAGCCGTTTTGATACTATAACAAAGCAAAAACCCTAGCGACTCTGCAAGCAGGACATCAATCTAGGGTTATCCAATAACATTATAAACTATTTTGTATAGTTTTTCAAGTCTTATTGTTAATTTGCCTTAATATACCTATAAATTACTTGTCTTTGCCCCTTGCCGAATTTGGCTTCATAACGATTTGTTCTCTTTATTATTCCATTATGTCTTAATTCTTTAATCCACCATTCAGCTTGACCTAATGTTAAATCCAAAGCTTTTTCCATTTTTCCCCTTGTAAATTCTAATTTTTTACTTACCCAAGAAATTACAACCTTTGAAGATACCTTAATCTTTTGCTTTTTAAATTTCCATGTACGTACGTAACTAGCTCCCGCAACCATCTCACTGGAAGTATCAAACGCTGATATTTCCAGTTTTTTAGCAGTTTTTACATCATCACTTTTCATCAAAAATGGACTTATGTCTAATTTGATATGTACCTCTTTCCTAACTGGGTCAAGGATTACAGCTTCAATACATTTTTCTACAAAAGCCCTTCTTTGAGGTAGTAAACTATGGGCAAGAACCTTAGAGTTCTGTTTACACAAGTATTCTTATTCCGATTTGACAAGAATAAGGGTTGAGATGTAATCGAATTGTGGTATTCTGCTTATGCTTGGTATTTCATTGGTTAAATTAAATCAAAATAAACTCAATTGTCCACTAAAAAACATGACCCAGGCACGATTAGAACGCACGATCTTTTGTTTAGGAAACCACTGCTCTATCCTACTAAGCTACGAAGCCATTAAAAAATAGTATTTCTATGCTTATTATTGTGACATATAAATGTCACGAAGGTCAATAGCTATTACAAACCAGTTTTCTCATCTAATTTGAAATAATCTATAATCTCATATATGGCAGAAATTTCTTCATAGAAAATTTTTGCTTGTTCTGCATTATCTTTTAACGAGAAGAACATTCCGCCGGTAAGCTCAAACAAATTTTTACCTGTTGATATAGCAAACATTATTTTATCGTCAAAGAATGCACATTTTGCCCTCTCTGTACCAAATAAAGTGTGAAGATTTTTAAATCTTTCCATAAAAGCAGGAGTAACAAGATAACGACCTTCAACCTGATCTTTGCTATAAACATCATATCTCTTAGTGAAATCTGAATCTTCTAGTTGCATATTCAACATAGATTTTTCAGATTCTGGATTGCATTTACGAACTATATATATTGCTCCTGCAACAAGGAAAAACACATCAACCATAACTAACAAAATGTTATCATGAAAGATAATAGCCATTCCTAATAAAGGAATTAAAGCCAAAATATAAAGATAAATTAAGGAATAGTTAGAATTTCTAGCAGTTTTATCCCCTTTTGTTGTAACTATAGTATCCGATTTAGCATTTTTATTTGAATCAATTAGGATAATTACCCCATCAAAAACTACATACCTGTCATCTTTTTTACCAGAAGTATAACCAAGTGAAGATTCGGATATTTTAAAACTTACGCCGTTATATTTCCCTTCAAAATTATCATCACAATTTCTCTTATTAAATTCCCCAAACAAGTGACTTTTTATAAGAGTTTCATCCGCTATTGATGGAGTTTTAGATAGCCAATGAATATCAGCTAAGCTGTTTATAACACTAGGTAACAAGCCATTCTTAAGTTCCTCCACATAAGAATTATCTATAAAAAGATACGAAAAATACATAGGAATAAAATAAATTATTAATTTAATAATAAGTCCAACTATACCAAGTTCCTTTAATGCTTCAAGAAATGTTATATGAATAACGGTTTCAAGAAGTCCAATAATAACAAATATAACAAGGAGCGAAACAAAGAACGCTTTTAGAGATTGCTTTCGCAATTTTTCATACTCTTCAATTTTAGGGGTAACCACTTTTTCATAATTCTTGTAGAAGTTAAGCATTCTCTCGGTTTTTATATTTTTGTTTGAATTATTTATACTTTTAATCATAATGATATTTTATACCTCATGTAAATCAAGTCTTATAATCCTGTTTTTTCTGCAAATTTGAAGTAATCAATGATTTCGTAGATTGCGGAAATTTCTTTCATAAAGTCATTGAAGTGTTTCATGTCTGTTAGTGGGTGGAATAAGTCCCCAATTTCAAACAAATTTTTGTTCGTAGATACCGCAAACATGACTTTGTTATCGAAAAATGCACATTTAGCTTTGTTTGACCCAAGAGCTGTATGTAAGGTTTTGAATCTTTCCATAAATGCGGTAGTTACAATATAACGCCCTTCAATTTGGTCAGATGAATATGCATCATATTTATTGTTAAATTCAGGGTCTTCTAGTATCATTCTATCTAGTATTTCTTCTTGTTTTCTGTTGCTAAATGCTTTTACCACTCCCCAGATAAGAAGTCCGATTAACAAAATAAATATTACACTCCAAAGCGGTAGTCCATTAGCAAATAAGTATATAGGTAAGGAAATTGCGAATATTAAAATAAGAGGGTCAGAATTTTTAACATTTACATCGCCTTTTGTTGTAATTATGGTTTTGTTTTTGATAGTTTTATTGGAGTCAATATATACTATAACTCCATCAAACACCGGCCAAACATTTCTATTTTTGCCTGAACCTCTTACATTTAATAATTCAGATTCAGATACTACAAAATGAAGGTCTTTGTAGTATCCTGAAAAAGTATCATCATTGGTTCTATTATTATAGATCCCGAACAATTCGCTTTTGCTGATTTCCGAATCAGAAATGACCGTATCATTTGGCTTCCAAGATATTTCTCCAAATGCTTTTAATAATTCGGGCATACATTTATTTTTGAGTTCAGCATTGAAAAATTTAAGAGAATTTTTCCATATAAAATATATTGGAAATATTGCAATTGGTATTATTCCCAATATTGGTATAGTGTACATGAACAAAAAGGTTGAAAAATCAGGAATTTCTTTCAGTGGTGGAACTCTTAATACTATAATAAAAAATATATACAAGATAACAATTGTGCCAATTGTTAATCCAATATTTGTCCATAGATTTTTCTTGCGTTCAATTTCTAATTCTTTTAGTTTTGGAACAACATATTTTGCGTAGTTTTGGTAAAATTTAAACTCTTTTGAATTTGTAAGCTTTTTTATTTTTGTCATAAATGATAACCTTTTTATGATTATATATCAAACAAAATTTTAACAGCACATTTTGCTGCACATGAGTTTAACAAATTATAATCAACCTAGTGAAACAAAATAAATTTTTATAAAAATTCGTGCCAAGTAGTGGTAAATCGTGAAAAATTGTTTGGGGTTGGGCAACACGAGACTATCCTCATAACCCGAAGGTCGTTGGTTCAAATCCAGCTCCCGCAACCAATTGATATAAGAGGGTTTCAAAGATTTTGAAATTCTCTTTTTTAATAGAAAAAGGCTCAATTGTTCCCAAGAAGAAAAAAGAGTTTTTATAACATATACTGCAAGTGAAAAACTATGGGGTAAATATTATAAAAAATTTGAGAATAGTATTAAAACTGAAAATAAGACAATTTATCACTATACATCTTCTGATTCTAAGTGCAAAATATTATCTAATAAGTGTATATGGTTTTCTAATGCAAATTACTTAAATGATGAAAGTGAAAGAACATACATATATCGTTTATTAAAAAGAAGAGTAGAAAAACATAAGCTCAATGATTCGTTTAAAAAGGAAGTCTTGGAAATCTGTGCAATGATGGAATCAGATAAGGATAACTTTGTCATTGAGCATAAGGCGGATGATTTTCTTTTCTATCTTCGAGTCCAACCATTCACTATTTACATGAAAACTAGAAGCACCACAACCTCGCTTGTGTAAATGCTTATGTATGTGCAAAAGCACAAGGTAAAGCAAGCTTACACAATAGGATACTTGGTTCTCGACCTCTAATGCCTTGCTAAGAAACACTTTGATAATTAAATTATCCTTGCTAACGCTTACCTTAATTAGTTTATCAAGTCTTTTGGTTTTTAAATACATTTTCTCAATTTCACGTATCTGTGCTTATCTATAAGTAATTAGTTCCAAAAGAATCAATCCAATCGACCGGAAATGCCATAATGTCTTTCTTGGGTTCATTTGTAAAGCGTTTAATGTTGGAAGAATTTGCTAATTTTAAAGTTTTTATGAAAGTCGGAAGAAATTTCAATTTCAACTGTCTAATTATATCAACCATTATAAATTTACCTTTTTCAAATAGTTGATTTATAAAAAATATTTGTTTAAAATAAATTAGTATTTGAAAGAGAGAAAGGGACTTATGGTAATTATTACTTTAATTCTAATTATTGCAATTTTACTAATAATCCATAAAAATAAAAAATTTAAAACAATTGAAGAATGCAATAAATTTCTTTATAACTGTAAAAATAAACAAAGATATATGCAAGTTTTAAAGGAAAGAGCTAATTTGTATGAAGAACAGGAGAATTATTCTGCTGCAGTAGGAGATTTTTTAAAAGTTTTGGAATATTATTCCCAATTAAAAGATAAAAGTATGATTGATAATTTGTATGAGGAAATCTTAACTTGTTACGAAGAATTAAAACAATATAATCAAGTTGTAGCTTGGAGTACAAAAATAATTAATGATGACACCATTGAAGTTTCCTATGATACCTATTACAGAAGAGCCTGTGCATATAAGGAACTTGGAGAAGAAGCAAAAGCCCAAGCTGATTTTAAAAAGACTATAGAATTATTCGCTAAAGCCAATGAAAATCATAAAGATACTATTGTTTGGGAAATGGACGATTATCTAACAAGAAGCAAATGTTACTCCAATTTGGGAATGTATGACAATGCATTGGAAGATATTGAAAGTGCAATAAAATGTCTTAAATCAGTTTATCCTGAATTTTTTTATGAAAAATACACAAAAGATATCTTCGTTAAATATAATGAAGATGAAAAAGCCATAGTACAAGAAGATGTATTAAAACTTTTTGAACAATTATTAAATATTCAACTTAATACGGATAAACTAAATGAAGCATTAAAAACATGCGAAAAATTAATATTTCTTAATCCTGAAAATCAAATATATACATCTTATAAAAATGAGATTTTGGAAAAATTAAAAACATTATAAAAGTTTTTATAAGAAAGCAAAAAAAAGTTGCCAAGTTATGGCAACATTAAATAAACACGAGGATATTAAGAGAGAGAGTATAAAAAACTTGTTTTACTTAAATCCTATTTCACTTTTTTAATTTATTATTTATTCTCCTAGAATTTAATTTTCTTTTTCCTTTGAATGCCTTTTGCATTCCCCTTACTCTTATATAAACGTTTTTTGTTTTGAGAAATTGCCTTTTTTGTTGTTATGTTATTAACATTTCTTAAACCTGCTACTAATGTATATTTCGAGTATATACTATATAAATACAAAACATGTAAAAATTAAATTTATGCTTAACATAAAAACTCAGCTCTTGAAATTACAAGAACTGAGTTTTTAAAATTTTATAAATAATTAGTAAATTAACTATTTATTCATAGCTTGAGCAACAGCAACAGCACATGCAACAGTTGCACCTACCATTGGGTTGTTACCCATACCGATAACGCCCATCATTTCTACGTGAGCAGGAACTGAAGATGAACCTGCGAATTGAGCATCACCGTGCATTCTACCCATAGTATCTGTCAAACCGTAAGAAGCAGGACCTGCTGCTACGTTATCAGGGTGAAGAGTTCTACCTGTACCACCACCTGATGCTACTGAGAAGTATTTTCTACCATTTTCAATACACCATTTTTTGTAAGTACCGGCTACAGGGTGTTGGAATCTTGTTGGGTTAGTTGAGTTACCAGTGATAGAAACATCAACGCCTTCTTTAACCATAATTGCAACACCTTCGTTAACGTCATCTGCACCATAGCATCTAACTTTAGCTCTTTCTCCTTCTGAGAATGGAGTTTCTTTAACGATTTTCAATTCGCCTGTTTTGTAATCATAATCTGTTTCAACGGCTGTGAAACCATTGATTCTAGCGATTACATAAGCAGCGTCTTTTCCTAAACCGTTCAAGATTACTCTTAAAGGTTCTTTTCTAACTTTGTTAGCGTTTCTAGCAATACCGATTGCACCTTCAGCAGCAGCGAAAGATTCGTGACCAGCTAAGAAGCAGAAACATTTAGTTTCTTCTCTTAAAAGCATAGCACCTAAGTTACCATGACCAATACCAACTTTTCTTGTATCACCAACTGAACCAGGAACTGCAAATGCTTGTAAACCAAGACCAATTGCTTCTGCTGCATCAGCTGCATTTGTAATACCTTTTTTGATTGCAATTGCACAACCTAAAGTATAAGCCCAAGATGCGTTATCAAATGCGATAGGTTGAATACCTTTAACGATTGCATCAACATCAATTCCTTTTGATAAACATAATTCGCGAGCTTCGTCTAAGTTTTTGAAACCGTATTCCGGTAAAACTTTTTTCAAAGTAGACTCACGTCTATCTTTTCCTTCAAAATTTGCCATAATTTATTTTCCTTTATCTTATAATTGTTTACTACTAAATGTCCCTCATTTAACCCTGTCAGGTTAAGAGTTTTAACTATTGTTTACGAGGGTCGATAGTTTTAACAGCATCAGCAAATCTGCCGTAAGTACCGATATTCTTTTCGTAAGCTTCTTTAGGATCAGTACCTGCTTTGATAGCATCCATAACTTTTCCAAGGTTAACGAATTTGTAACCGATAACTTCGTCATTTTTGTCCAATCCTAATTCTAAGATATAACCTTCAGTCAATGAAAGATATCTAACACCTTTTTGTTTTGTAGAGTGGATTGTACCAACCATTGAGCATAGGCCTTTACCTAAATCTTCAAGACCTGCACCAACAGGCAAACCGTTTTCAGAGAAAGCAGTTTGAGTTCTACCATAAACGATTTGCAAGAATAATTCTCTCATTGCAACGTTGATAGCATCACAAACCAAGTCAGTGTTTAATGCTTCCAAAATAGTTTTACCAGGAAGGATTTCACCAGCCATAGCAGCAGAGTGAGTCATACCAGAACATCCGATTGTTTCAACCAATGCTTCTTGGATAATCCCTTCTTTAACGTTTAAAGTCAATTTACAAGTACCTTGTTGAGGTGCACAGCAACCACAGCCGTGAGTCAAACCTGAAATGTCTTTAATTTCTTTACATTTTGTCCATTCTCCTTCTTGAGGAATTGGAGCCGGAGATCCTTTTACACCACGTTTAACGCAGCATTTTTCTTGAATTTCTTGTGAAACTTGTATATTAGTCATTTTCTACTCCCTTCACCTTATATACACTTAAATTTTAACTTGCTCAAAATATTCAGTCAAGACAATTGAACTTTTTGCAAAATAATGTTAAAATAATAATATAAAATGAGGATTGGTTTATGATTAAGATTAAAAAGGGCGGATTTACACTGAGTGAAGTCCTTATAACCTTAGCTATTGTTGGCGTTTTGGCAATAATGGTTGTTCCAGGATTGGTTAAAAACACGGCAAATAGAGCGTCTATTTCTATGTTGCAGGGTGTTGTCGGGAATTTGAATAATTCTATTCAGAACGAAATAACAAAAAATAGAGTTCAATTACTCACAGATACTGATATTGTAAAGAAACCTGAAGATTTTTTGAAAAGCTTAGAGTCTAGTAAAACATATTCTAATGGTAGAGCTTTCGATTTCACCAGTTATAAAACTTTGGCCGGAACTTCTATGAATATAACGAATACCCAATGTACAGCTTCTGCTATGCTTAAAAATGGAGCAACTATTTGTATTCTAGAATCAAGTATAGATGAAAACGCAGAGGGTGATTCTAAAAATATTTCAATTCTTATGGATATTAATGGGAAAAACCCGCCAAATATTTCGGGAGTCGATTTATTTGCAGTTTTAGTTTATGGCGAAACGGATAACGATACTGGAGTTCATGTTGGAGATATTGGAGGGGCATCTTTTGTTACGAGCGATTTGTCTAATATTACTACAACGTGTCAAAACACTTTAACCCTAAAATCTTCTCTTTATTGCTACCAGTTACTGGAACAAATGGGGTTTGATCCTGATTACGTTATAAAAGCTCAGGAAAAAGTAAAATCCGATAAAGATAAAGATAAAGATAAAGGCGAAAACCCTGATACCTCATCAGCAGAAGAAGATAAATAAAAAGGAGTTTTTAATGATATATAAAAAAAATAACGCATTTACGTTAACAGAATTGTTGATTGCACTAGGAATTATTGGGGCTATTGCAGCTTTGTCTATTCCAAGTTTAATCAGCACAGTTCATAACAAAGTTCTTACAACACAGATAAAAAGTGATGTTGCATCTGTTCAACAATTAATTAATGATCAAATGATTACAAAAAAGACAAAAAATCTTTCAGATACCGGTTTTAGTTCTTCAACAGAATTTTACAAGTTGATAGATAAAGCTCAAGATTGTTCTGATAATGTAAAATGTTGGGGAACGAGTTATCGTGTTATTGGCGGGGAAAGTTCTGATGCTACAATCCCAACAGACGGGATAAAGCTTAAAAATGGTGGTGCAATGAGTTATTCTTTAGTTGCAGCAGCAAAAGATGATAAAAAAGATGGTGATGCTGCTGATAGTGCTGCTGATGATGATGCTGATGCTTCATTTGCACAAATTTATGTCGATGTAAACGGACCGGATCAACCAAATATTATTGGTCGTGATTTATACGCATTTTACATTACTAAAAAAGGTCAAATTAAAGGTGTTGATTCTGCAAGTACAGCTACCTGTGATACCCCGCTTGAATGTTTCCAAGCGTTGATGGATAATGGTTGGATAATGCCTAAAGATTCAGAATACTATACAAAATAAAGAATTTAGTAAATACATAAAAAGAGTGGCTTGAGATTTCATCTCAAGCCACTCTTTTTATACTGAAAATTTTTAAACTTCCACAAACAATTTTCTACCGACAATATTTTGTTTTCCATTGTAATAGCCTGCAAAATATCCGCCTTTAACAGGTTTGTTTTGAGCGTAATATCTTGAAGAAAAGCTATTCCCGTTATAGTTAACAAAAGGGTTATTGCTGTATGGATTACTGGATGCTTGTCTAACTACCGGAGTTGGAGTCTGAACTGTTGGTGCTTGAAATACATTTGATAAAAAATTTACTAAACCTGCCATCTACTATACAACCTCTCTACTTGATAGTTTTTTAATAATAAGAATTATTTTGTCACAATTGTATCATAAATTTATCAATATTTTTAAAATAACTTAACAAAAATCATCTATTTTGTGTAGTATAATCAGATTATGGAAAATGATAAAAAGAAAATTTTAATAGTTGGTCAGGGAGCAGTAGTTTCTGCCCTTGCTAAAAAGTTGAGAGAAAATTCTGAAATTGGAGGAATATTTGTAGCTCCAGGAAATGGAATTTCTTCTGATATTTATACAAATATTGATTATAGAGAAGAAGATATTACAGGGTTGTTAAGTTTTGCATTGGAAAATGATATATTTTTAACAATTCCGGTTTCTGAAAAAGCCTTGAAATCTGATATCGTATCATTTTTCCAATCAAACGGGCAAAATATTTTTGGGCCGGTTAAAGAAGCTTGTAATATCGCAACAAATAATGTTGCCGGTAAAAAATTTATTTATAAAATTCATGCTCAAACTTCAAAATTCGGAATTTTTGATAAATTACAACAGGCAGAAGATTATCTGAGAACTGCAACTTTCCCTATAACAATAAAGGTTAGTGAATATTCCAGTATTATTGATGATAGGCTTGTTTGCACGACAATGAGTTTGGCTAGAGAGTTTCTTTCAACTCTTTATCAGAAAAATGAAACCAACGTTCTTGTTGAAGAATTTTCGTATGGCAAGAATTTTACTATATATTATATAACTGACGGTTATACAGCGGTTCCGATTACATCCGTATCTAATTACAAATTCACACAAGACGGTGACGGAGGAATTCTAACCAACGGAATCGGATGTTATTGTCCAGATTTTAATATCTCTGAAACTGTCTATTCTCGAGTTGGAAATATTATGAGAAATATTTTAACCTCTCTTGATAAAAAAGGATGCCCTTATGTTGGAATTTTTGGGGTTGAATGTACCTTAACCGGTGAAGATAAATTCTATGTAAACGAGTTTAAACCTTTCTTCCAAGAACACGATGCAAGAGCAATTTTGAATTTGGTTGAAGATGATTTAGTCAAAATCTTCACATCTTGCATAAACGGATTTTTCTCAGATGAATATGAAACAATCAGAACAAATTATTGCTTTTCAAATTCCGTAACTGTTTTGGCTCGTCAAAACAATAAAATTATTTCAGGTTTAAATAATATTGAAAATATTGAGGATTTAGATTTTATAAAAGTTCAAAAGACAAATGATGACAAATATTTGACCGTGAAGGGCCCGGCTTTTACCTTGACAAGAAGTGCCGGCACCCTGTCTAGAGCTAGAAAATATTTGTATGAAGATTTATCTCAAATTCACTTTGATGGAATTAAATACCGCAAAGATGTTTCAGAATTCTTAATTATCGAATAGATGTTTTATAGCCTTTACTTCAATCTTACGGCCTTTTTAAAATATTCTGTATCCGTTTTGGCAAGATGAGCACAAGCTATTCCGTTATGATAATTTGTTGTTCTTTGAGAGTTGCAATACTGTGACATATCTGTATAAATTGAACCTTCATCGCCAATTGCAAGCATTTTTCCATCCAAAACTTGGAATGTGAATAAATCAACGCCCCACCTGTTTGGCCCATTATTATATCCGTTTATATCAACCGAAATCCAGTTATGATCACCATTTGGAAAGTGTATGTTATCCCATTCCATTAATAATAATGAACCATCCGGAAGAGCATATTGAACATCATCAAACATTCTCCTGTTCGCGTTTCCTTTTCCGTCATAAGTTTTATAATTATCGCTCAAATAATAATAAAAGGAATCATTGTGGATGTTATTTCTATCTTGTAAGGCTGAACCCTCTTTTTTGGTTGAACCGGGAAGATATTTTGTTAAATTCATAATAGTATCCGTATCATTTAGCTCAATATCATCTTGTTCAATAAGTTTTATCATTTGGGCTAACGTAGAATATGATTTTAAATATTGAGTTCTTAATTTATTTGCTTTGTAGTTGTTTATAAGCCCCGGAATTGTAATTGCTGCAACTATGCCAATGATACCAAGTGTGATTAATACCTCCGCTAATGTAAAAGCAAATTTCACCTTTGTTGGTGACAAATCTACGTGCGTAGCACTTTCGGCAAGGGTGAAGGCCGTCATTCTGAGCCGCACGAGCTCAAGCATTAAGGCGAAGCCGTATCCGTTTAATGCGAGTGCGTTTGGCGAAGAATCTATTTTCTTTTTAAGGGACAAGGAAATAGGGAAATAAGGGAATAAGTTCGTTACGTTTTTTAAGTCAATAATTCTACAAGTGGACAAGTTGATAAGTTTATTACAGTTTTTATTATTCATGTCATTGTGAGGAGAATTTTCGTTATTATTGGTAATTTTGTGCACAAAGCGACGTAACAATCCCTTGCAAGTTTCACCATTGCCTAATTCGTTAGGGATTACTACGTCACTTCGTATTTCTGCCTGACACTTCACCTCGCCATAAACGTGACTCCGTGTCTGCCAAATATGTCCTGCGGACAGCCTATCGTTTTGGCAGACAGCTCCGCACTCTGCTCGGTTCGTTTTCCTCGTAATGACATGATTTTGTGTTTGTAGATCCTTCGGGCTATCGCCCTCAGTATGACGTGTAACATTGTTATTCTGAACTTGGTTCAGAATCTTATTGTCTTCAAATCCCACAATTTCGTCATTGCGAGCGAATGCGAAGCAATCCAGCCTATTTTTATTATCCATATCATTGCGAACGGGTTTTGAGAAGTTATTTTTCAAGTTAGAGAACAATCTCCAGTGTCGCAATCCATGACAAGTTTTGCTATTTACTAATTTGTTAAATTTAAATAGACTCTGAATCACCGCACTCGCACTAAACGGATACGGCTCCGCCTTGCATCCTCTGCTCGTGCTGTTCAGAGTGACATTGGTGTAATTCGTTTTATTGTTATCTTTCATTTTTACATCCTTTCTTTTTTGTTCTAAATGGGGGTTCGGGGGCTTTGCCCCTGATGACTCGAGCCATTTAATCATTCGTGTTTTTCTTTTTCGGTTCCACTTTTTCTTTTTTCTTCGAAACAAAAAAGAAAAAGTGAACAAAAGAATTTGGTTATTTTCAAAACTTGTTTGGGATTACTACGTCACTTTGTGTAGACTTTTGACTTTTTTGTTCAATATCGTTCCTCGTAATGACATGACTTTATGTTTGCAGATTCTTCGGCTAAAGCCTCAGAATGACGACTATTGAGGTGTCACCCTGAACTTGATTCAGGGTCTATCCATTTGATTTGTTATTTAATCAACATTGATAGATTCTGAATAGCAAGAAAATTTTGTGTTCATACTTCACACAAATTTTCTAAGCTTTCAGAATGACATAAAAAATGTAACGAACTTATTTCCTTGTTCCTTTTTCCTTATTCCCTTAAAAATTTTCTTCATACTTATTCCTTTCTTTTACTATGTAATGAACTTATTTCCCTATTCCCTTATTTCCTTTTCCCTTTAAAATCAAAAAAAGAAAAATGAACAAAAGAATTTAATTTATTTTTGTCGTTAGGCTAGTGAGCCTAACCTATTACTTTAGCCTTTCGTCTAATAATTTTATTACACTAACTAGTAGTAATCTACTAGTTAGCATGAGTATACTCTCTTATATATTCAATGTCAATTAGTATAATTTATTATTATGAAGGATATTAGAAATAAAATTCTTGCTCGTAATATTAAAGCTGAGAGATATCGAAAGGGTGTTACGCAGGCAGAACTTGCTGAAAAAATTGATGTCAGTGAAAGCACAATTAGCCTTATAGAACGTGGGATTCAGACACCTTCAATATTTTTGGTTTATGATATATCGAAATTTTTAAATATTGATGTAAATGATTTATTAAAAAATCTTGATTAAAATTGTGAACATTCTGTTATAATTTTTCAAAATACTAGCAAAAAACTTTTTTCTCATGTATTATGTAATTCATATCCCGCAAAACATGGAAAGAATATGCAATTGTTAATAGATAAAGAATTAAACTCTACGGACAAAATATTCAAGCCCGACTTCAACTCAAAATCCGGACGAGAATTATTAGCGTTTTACCTGCAAACTAAATTTAAACAAATTTTCTTATATGATAAAAAACAAGAAGTGCCAATTATTAATTTAATTAATGGTGATTTTATTACAAGATTTTGCAGAAGATTAATCAACAAGCCATCAAAGCATTTGTTGATAGGTATTACAGGAGAATCTGCTTCCGGCAAGTCAACAATTTGTCGAGAAATCAAAAATGTAATCGAACAATTCTCTATGCCTGTCACTGTTTTGAGTACAGATAATTATTTTAATGATATTTCTGCTTTGATTAATAAATATGGTTCTTTTGACAATTTAAGAGACAACGGTTATGATGTTGACGCTCCAACAAGTTTTCAATTAGATACATTGAGATCTGATTTGGAAGATTTGGCTGACGGAATTGATATCAAGGCTCCGATGTACCTTCCAAACGGAACAGGTGTTTCTATGTCAAAGGCTTTGGATGTTCATTCTCAAAAAATTATTGTTGTTGAAGGTATTGCAACAATGTATGACCACGTTAAAGATGTTTTTGATATCAAAATTTATGTTGAAACAGAGAACGAACTCAGAAAAAGTCGTTTTATGAGTCGTGCTATTGAAGAACGAAACCAAAGTGAAGAAAATGCAATGAAACATTGGCACTACATTGCAGATGCCGGAGAAAAATATGTTAAACCATTCAGAAAAGAAGCTGATTTGGTATTAAACGGCAATTCTGATTTGGGATATTTCGCTCAAATTCTTGAATATATTTATACAATTACAAATAATTTTCAATAAACCAATCAAATAATAATATTTGTAAATAAGTATGTTTAAGTATTCCGTTTTGTTACGAAAAAATATATAATCTTTACAAGAAAACATGTTTATTCTAAATATAGGTTATAAAAAGGGAACGAGAAATTGTTAAATAATTTTGAAAGTTTTGATAATTCAGAAACCGCAACCAAAAAAGATATTGTTATTCAAGAGAGAGTTGAACTTGTTTCTTCCCACATGTATAAGCAATTTTTGGATTACCAACATTCAACTGTTAATACAAATGACATTTTCTCAAGAATGATTGATTGTTTGGAACTTGTTTCTAATAACTTGAAGCAGTCATTTTCTTCTCGTGGCGTTACTACTCAGAATATTTATGTGGAATCCGATTCTTTAAAATCTGTGGCGTTAATAAATATTTTGTGGCACAAGATGAGTTTTACTACTCGTTGTAATTTTCAACCACAAGCTTTGTTTAGAGAAGATGGCAGACATATTTTCTCAAACAGAATTATGGCTATTAGGGGAAATTATCACGATATTATTAAAGATTCTAAAGATAGAGAAGATGAGATGGTTAAGCTTTTAGAAAATGAAATCGCTTCTTTGTATGTTCCTGCCGATCAAAATCAAAAGTGTATTTTTAAGATTAAACATACCGGACAAGAGTTTATGCTCAACCAAATTGATGCCCCACGTGAAGTTGTTCTTAAAGTTGTTGAAACCGTTTGTGGTGGAGGTTTGTATCACCAAGACGGTTCATTAAAGAGTTTTATCGTTTAATTTATTGACTAAAGGTTTATTATAATTAATATATAAATAAGGTTGTTAGGTGATATTTATGAAAATGTTAGAGAAGCTTAAAGAATATGAAAATCAGTATGTATTTATACGTTGGGCAATGGGCGGAGAGTATGGTAAACTTATGTCTGTTGGCGAAGATTTCGTAGAATTTAATATCATTGATGTTGACACAATGTCTTATAGAGAAACAATGCTGATTTATGCCCCATTAATTCTAGAGGTTGCAATAGGCGGTGCTGATATTGCACGAATTGTTGCAGAAGTATCTTCTCAAATGACTATTGAAAAATAAATTTCAAAAATTGATTTTTAGGCAAAAAAAAAGTCACAACTTTTTGCGACTTGAACAATAATCTTGGGAGGAGATTTTGGGATAGTTTGTACATGCATGATAATTCAAGCATGGGAATTTGGTTACGCATGGAGTTCGCATTTTAACAAAAGTTTACAATTGCAAACTTTAAAAATAGTAGAAATGTCCAATATTGCTACTTTCTAACCTTTTTAAATCTCTTGTCAAATTCAAATGATGTGGGTTTATTTAATTAGAAATTTGTATTATAATGAGTTCATGGAAAAAAATTTAAACATACTTGTAATCAATGGTCCAAACATCAATATGTTAGGAGTTAGAGAGCCTGAACAGTACGGCTCAAAGTCATACAAAGATTTGGAAATGGAATTGCATGAATATTCTTTTGAATTGGGTGTAAATCTTGAAATATTCCAAAGCAATTTTGAAGGCGAAATTATTGAAAAAATCCAATATGCATTAGGAAATTTTGACGGAATTATTCTAAATGCGGGAGCTTTCACTCATACAAGTATTGCTATCAGAGATGCATTGACTTCTGTCAAAATCCCAACAGTAGAAGTTCATATTTCAAATATTTATAAAAGAGAAGAATTCAGACACAACTCAATGTTTGCAGATGTTTGTGTCGGGCAAATAACGGGGTTTAAAATAGACAGTTATAAATTGGGCTTGCAAGGACTGGTCAACTTTTTGACCAGTGCTAACGACTAAATATTTTTTTTATTTGGCTTTTGGAACCATTTTAACTATTTTCTTGCAACCAATTCTTGGTGCATTTTTTCAATCATTTTAAGAGTTTCTTCTTCTGAATGATTTTCTGCATAGTTATCAATTGCACTATTGATAGCCATAGCAAGCTTAGGATTTTTTTCTAAAAACTTCATATCACTTTCAATTGAATCAGAAGAAATTTGAGATTTGCCAAGAGTCGCTTCAGGAACATTTGCCAAATCATTAATTTCTTTTGTTTCTTTCGGTGGCTGTGCAACAGTTTCTTCCGATACAATGTCAGCCTGAACCGGTTTTTGGATACCTTTGAAGTTTACATTGTTGATATTGTTGTCGATTTCTCTCATAGTATCACCTGCTTTCAGAAGTTTTACTTCATTCTCTATCATCATGTTCTATTTTGGTTTTTGTTTAGAAAACACCTAAATAATATTTTTTGCTACTTTGAACGTAAAAAAATTACAAAAATTTACATGCAATTCTTCACTAATTTTTCATGTTATGATGTATTATATATTACAAAAGGATATAATGCAAATTATGAACTTAGAAAAAATTGTAAAAAATTTATGGTGGTTTTTGTCAGCATCCAAAACCCTTAACAGTCTGCCGGATTCAGTTATTTGGATTGATGAAAATGGTTTTATTGAAAGAGCAAATCATAAGGCTTTTGAATGTTTTGGGTTTACAATTGATGAGTCCAATCCTATCAAAATAGAAGATATTATTAAGGAAGGTCTTACCGCTGTTAATAGTTCTTTAAAAACAGGGAAACCTGTATTGGCTACTGCGATAATTCCAAATAGAGAATTTTATGTTGAATTAAATGCGACAAGATTTCATAACGGTTATTGCCTTGTTGTCAGGGATTTGACAAGATTGACTGACGAAGTGGCAACAGAAGAAAAAATTGCAAAATTTAACGGCGAAAAAAATGCTATGCTTGTTAAACTTGAAGGTGATATCAAATCTCCACTTACTTCAATTTCAGGTTTTTCTCAAGGTTTGCTTGACGGAATTGGGGGAGAATTAACTGAAAAACAAGCAAAATATATAAAAATTATCAATACGAATTCTAACGATTTGTATCATTTTATGGATAAGTTTTTAGAGTTTACCCAAGCGGAATCTTCTTTGTATGTGCCTCAATACCAAAATTTTGATATTGTTGAAAATATTAAGAATGCTGTAAAAGAATTTGAACCGTTATTCAGTCAAAAGAAAATTGAGGTTAATTTTGACTATGAAAATATTGACAAAAGAACGGTTTACTTTGATATCAAAGCTATGCAAAAGATTATGCATAATATTTTAGAAGTTGCCTTATCAATGACTGAAACCGGAGTGATTTCTATAAGTTTGAAACAGCCGGACGAAGAAACTGCGGCTAAGTTTGGACTCGAAACTCCTGATTTATTAAAATGTTATTTGCATTTGACAATTCAAGATTCAGGAATTGGTGTTGCAGAAGATGAGATGAAATATTTGTGCGAACCTTATGCTCAATTAGAAAAAGGAAAGAAAAATTTTGTTCGTTCTCTTAATTTAGGAACAGCAACTATTTTGACCAAAAGAGCTAAAGGGAATATTTTTATCCGTTCAGAAGTTATGAATGGAACCGTTTATGACATTGTTATTCCGGTTGAAAAGGAAATAAATGAGTAACGTTATTCTAAAAAATGTAAGAAAAACTTATGACAACAGCAAAACAGTCATAAAAGATGTAAGTTTAGAAATCAAAGATAAAGAATTTGTTGTTCTTGTCGGCTCTTCAGGGTGCGGAAAATCTACACTTTTGCGAATGATTGCAGGTCTTGAAGATATAACTTCCGGTGAAATATTTATTGGTGATAAAAAAGTCAATAATGTTCCTCCAAAAGATAGAGATATTGCATTTGTTTTCCAAAGTTATGCCCTTTATCCTCACATGACAGTTAGAGAAAATATTGCTTTTGGTTTAAAAATGAGAAAAGTTGATAAAGCAACTATTGAGAAAAAAGTTCAAGAAGCTGCAGAAATTCTAAATTTGGGAGAATATTTAGACCGTAAACCAAAACAATTGTCAGGTGGTCAAAGGCAAAGAGTGGCTTTGGGACGTGCAATAGTAAGAAATCCAAAAGTGTTTTTGATGGATGAACCATTATCAAATTTAGACGCAAAGTTACGTGTTCAAATGCGTTCAGAAATCAAAAAACTTCACGAAAAACTTCAAACAACATTCATCTATGTAACTCACGACCAAACAGAAGCATTGACAATGGGTGATAGAATTGTTGTATTAAATAATGGTGATATTCAGCAGGTTGATACCCCTTATGAAATTTATAACAATCCGAAAAACACATTTGTTGCAGGTTTTGTGGGTTCTCCGCAGATGAATTTTATAGATGGAAAAGATATTGGACTAGATGAAAATATTCTTTATGGAATAAGACCTGAAAAGATGCAACGACCTGATGGAGATATAAAATTGACTGTTGATGTTGATATTTCTGAAATGTTGGGTAGTGAAAAAATTGCATATTTCAATATCGGGAATAGAAAATGTTCCGCTAAATTAGACTCCGATTTTAACATCGGTAAAACCCTTGATTTATCAATAAACAGTTCAGAAATGTACAAATTTGACGCAGAAACAGGAAATAGAATTTATTAAAACTAGAAACCAAACTTTTTCTTTTTATCAACCGGTGTTTCAATCCAAATGACTGTCACCTCAGGTTGTTTGTAGAACGGGTTGAACCAGTGGCTTTCATCTGTAAAATCTATGATTGCGTCATAGTATGAAATCTTTTTCGCAATTTTTTTTGTGTATTCTAATAAATCAGTCATAATTTTCCTAACTATCATAATAGTTTTATTTTCTCGAATTCTTTAGACAAAATAATCCCCGAAAAGTATTGAATTGGTGAAATGTTTTAACTAAAAGGATTACTCTACATGGTCACTTGTGATTTTTGCTAAAGAAAATTATTTTTTTAGCGGAGGAAAGTGTTATGACAAATAAATTAAAAGGTACGAAAACAGAACAAATTTTGATAAATTCTTTTGCAGGGGAATCACAAGCAAGAAACAGATACACATATTTTTCAAAGGTTGCTAAAGAAGAAGGTTATGAGCAAATTTCTGCAATATTTCTAGCTACAGCAGAAAACGAATTGCAACACGCCAAACTTTTCTACAAACACATTGGAGACAATCCAAATGCTCACGTTGATGCGTTTTATCCGTTCAAACTCGGAACAACGGAAGAAAATTTAAAGTTTTCAATCGCAGGAGAAGAGGAAGAATTCAGTGTTCTATATTATAACGGCGAACTTATTGCAAAAGAAGAAGGCTTTGATGACGTTTCCGACACATTCAGACATATTAGAGTTTCTGAACAACATCACGCAAAAAGATACAAAGAAATTTATGAAAATTTAGTCAAGGGAACAACCTTCAAAAAGGACAAAAAAGTTGAATGGATATGCCGAAAATGCGGTTATGTCTTTGTTGGAGATGAAGCTCCACACCTTTGCCCTTGTTGTAAACATCCAAGAGCTTATTTTGAACTATTATCTGAAAAATACTAGATTTGGATGAGTTTTTTTGTTGCCATAAATGAGCATATTATAATATAATACTTGTAATATGAAACAAAAGTGGAAAATTGTGACATTAGTGGGAATTTTAGCTATAACCTGCGGGGCTTATACGTGGGGAATTCCTGCTGCTGTCAATATTAAAGCCCGAAAACATTTCATAGAACAAAAAATTACTGATAGCACAGGTTATATTGTTGATATCGGAAGTCCGGATATTTCAATGGGTGCATTCCCTTCTGTTTGGGTGAAAAGTTCAAATATTACGCTCTTCAATTCTGACGGAACTAAAGCTTTATCAATTGATAATCCTAAGTTGAAAATAAAACTTCTTCCACTGTTGTTTAAAAAAGTTGAAATAGCAAAGATTTCAGCCACAAAGGAAGATGCATTTTTCACTTTGACAAAAGATAAACAATTTTTGCTTGGTCAGTATCCACTAAAATTTAATCCAAATCAAAAGAGTGATTTCACCTTATCCAAAATAGAAATGGATTTAGGTGCATATAATTTATATCTCAATGATAAATTAAATAATCAACAGGTAAGTTTGATTGGAGAGTATTTTGACCATGGAAAATATGTCGCGAATAAGCACGTCAAATTTTCAACATCAGGACATTTAAATATCCGAAACAAATCAACAAAATACTTTTCTGATATTGAAATAAATCTTCCTATAAATAGACTAACAGATGACAAATTAAGAATTAACGCGGATATCAGTAAGTTTAATCTTTCTGATATCTCAGAATATGTGAATATTCTATCGAACGGCAAAATTAAACAAACTGCAGGTATTGTTAATATTCACGCCAAAACAAAATCTGACAAATTTGGACATAAAAATATCCAAACAGAAATCTCTACGAATAATTTAAAAATTATTGGACACGACAAGGCATCTTCTATCATATTTGACGAAAAATTAACATCAAATATTAATTTCAATACGATAGAAGACGGAATTCATTTGAAAAAATTCTCAATTGAAGCAAAAAATATTCACGCAAATGCAGAAGGTAAAGTTTATCGAATAGGTGAAAAACTTCCGCTACTTGATTTAGAAGCAGAAGTTAAAAATACAAGACTTGAAGATGTTTGTGCAATCCTTCCGGGGAGTGAAACATTACTTCCTGATTTCAATTTGTATAGACTTAAAAAATATGTATTTTATGGCAATGGAGAAGGACGAGTAAAATTCAGGGGAAGGGCTAATCGACCTTTTGTGACCGGATTTGTAAAATTGCGTGATGCGTATTTAATTCATCCAATCAAAGGGGCTCCGGCTAACGCATCAATTGACTTGAACTTTATCGGCAAACGAATGCTGTTAGATGTATTTGTTCCAACCAGTAAAAATCAAAATGTATCAGTCAAAGGTGACGTTAAAATAGACGGTTCTAAATATTCTGAACTAAAAATAAAAAGTACGGATGCCGTTGTTCTTGAACCTGCTCAAGAAATTCTAAATCCGCTACACGAAATTTTGAAGTTCCAACTTGGACCTGTTCCAATGATGAAAATTCAAGGGGTTGGGAATATCAATATGCGTTCAGCAGGGAAAAAAGTAGATCCGCATATTTGGGGTGATATAAGATTTAAAAATGTCACCACCTCATTCAATGATGTTCACAATCTTGTCCTCAAAAACGGTTCCGGTGAAGTAATATTCAATGATACTCAAACCAAATTTAGAAGTTATTATGCAACAATTAACGGTAAACCTGTTGAAATCAAAGGTAATTGCTCTGTTTTAGGAAAATTAAATGTCTTTGTAACTTCAAAAGGTCAAAATATCCCATCTTTAATAAAAGTTATTGAAACCTCTCCAATTCTTGTTGATGTTCAAAAAGTTATCGAACCTTTCAAAAATCCTCAAGGTATTGGTGATGTTTTCTTGCATATTTATGGGAATGCGAAAAATGCAGAAACCGTAGAATTCAATAAAGATTTATTTGCTAAAGGGACAATCACTTTCCACAATGCTTCAACTACTTTGCAAGATACTTATTTGCCATTTACAAATGTAAATGGTGTAGTGAATTTTGACCAGTACGATTCAGACTATGATGTAACAGGTTATGTTCGCAATTCAAAGTTAAGGGTCAAAGGAACGGGTTCAAATTCAAATATAGACTTGATAGCATCTTCTGACAATTTTGCAATCGGAGATTGTTCAGATTTGTTGTATCCGAAAATGGATTTACCTTATCAAAAAGAAATCGGTCAAATTCACGCCTCTTTTGTTGGTCGTTATAATGGGGCTGTTGAAGCTAACAACCTTGATTATGACAAAGTTATTGTTGACGGTAAGTTTTTGCCAAATATGAAAACTTCTAACCCTATTAAAACTAACGGTGGAACTTTCTCTATCCGTCATGGGGTTTTGAAAACTTCAACAATGAGCGGTCTATTTAACAACAATCCGTTCACTCTGAATTTAACAATGTCTGATATTTATGACAAAATGAATATCTCAAATGCGATATTTAATTTTCAAAATCTCGATTTAAGAGTCATAAATACCGTAAAATCTCAAATCAAATTGCCGAAACAACTTGAGCAACAAGTAGATTTAATTTCAGATATAAAGGGGGTTGTGAATGTTAAAGGTACAATTCGTAATGACAATATTTGGACTAATGTAAATCTTGCAGGTACAAGTTTTGTGTATAAACCGTTTGGAGCTTCTGTAAATATCTTAAGCGGAAACGCTAAAATGGCAGGTGACAAACTCTATTTGGAGAGAATAAATTCAAGAGTAAGCTCTATGCCTGTATTTTTGAACGGTAGTGTTTCAAATGTTTTGAAAAATCCAAACCTGAATATGTTTGTTAGTGCAAAACCAACTCAATTGTTCTTTGACAGATTTATCAATTCAAAATCAGTTTATCCTGTAAAACTAAAAGGTGATGTGAATTTCAATTCAAGCTTGAGGGGGACTGTTGATAGAATTTCTGCGGTTTCAAATCTAAATATCGGTGAAAATTCTTCAATTTATTACCTTGGGGCAACACTTGCAGGTGCTCCGACAGGTGCTATCGGAACAGACGGAATGACTACAAATCCGGTTTCAGTTACATCTGACACCGTTCTTTATCCAAATAAAGTTAAAGTAAATTCACTCAAGTACAACCAAATAATTACATCTCAAAATAAGAAGAAATCTATTCAAAACCAATTGAATGCGTCAGGCGAAATTGCTTTGTTAAACAATAATGCTCTTGCATTTAAAAACTTTAGAGTGAAAACTAATCAACCGACAAATGCAAGGATTTTCAACGTATTATTGAAAAAGCCAACAATAAAACAGGGTGTATTCACGTCAGATCTTCTTATCAATGGAACATCTCTTGCTCCCCACATTTTAGGTGATTTAAATATTACAAGTATTGATATTCCACTTCTTGATTCAACAATACGAGACATTGATATTGATTTCAAAAAAGATTTTATCAATCTTACATCGAAAGCTGTTGTTTTGACTAACGACATTACACTTGTTGCAAAAATAGTAAATAAACCGACTTTGCCAATTATTGTCGAGGATGCAAAACTTCAAATGGATGAGCTTAATCTCAATGTTGTATCTAAAGCACTGGATGATTTTGATGTTGATAATACTAGGAATAATCATATCCAATCATCAGCAACACTCCCAATTTCTCCTGATATGATAAGAATTAAAAATGCAGAAATTAATGCAGATAAAATCCTTATCAAAAAGGCAAATGCAACAAACTTTAATTCAAAAATTACGCTTGGGCAAGACAATGTTTTGAATATAGAAAACTACAACTTTAATCTTGCAAATGGAACCGTTGAAGGTAAAATAAATTACAATCTCGATACCCTTGCAGGATATGGCGAAATGTCAATAAACAATGCTGATGCTCAAATCATTGGTGAAAATTTCTTTGATATGCCCGGTCAAATGTATGGACGAGTTACAGGAGATATGAGAGTCGCTTGTACAGGACTTTCAAGTGTTGATTGCGTTAATACTCTATCTGGTGATGGAAATTTCAAAGTTCTTGATGGACGTATGCCAAAACTTGGTTCTCTTGAATATCTTCTAAAAGCCGGAAACTTGATTACCGGTGGAATTACAGGACTTTCAATCAATGGTATAATTGACTTAATTACTCCGTTAAAAACCGGAAACTTCGAAAGCATTAGTGGAAATGTTAAAGTTAATAATGGTGTTGCAGACGAAATTAATGTGTATTCAAAAGGTAAAGATTTGAATTTGTATTTAACCGGAAGTTACAATATTTCAACACTTGTTGCTGATATGGAGGTTTATGGTAGTTTATCCAAAAACTTCTCAACTCTTCTTAGTAGAATAGGTAACGCATCCCTTAATCGCTTGTTTAACGCAATTCCGGGGGTTAATATCAATGAGGTTAACCCTAAATCAACAAGCAATATCAACAAAATTCCAAACTTTGATAAATCAAATGTCCTAAGAGTATTCAAAGCTGATATTTACGGTGATATTAATGGAAGTAATTATGTTAAAAGCTTCCGTTGGATAAAGAATTAGGTTTTCATTGACCGTGATTTTATTTGATGTCATAATCATTTTATGAATTATATTTTTTATTTTTTGATAGTAATTTCAATAATAATTGGAGCCATAAACGGAAAACTGCAAGATGTCGTCAATTCTATTATGTCGGGAGCTGAATTATCTGTTAAAATCGCTTTTTCGCTTATTGGAATCATGGCTTTTTGGCTTGGGATTATGCGGATTGCAGATAAATCCGGACTTATAAAAATTATCTCTAAAATATTAAAACCAATTACAAAAATATTGTTCAATGAACTTCCACAGGATTCTCCTGCCATTGGTGATATCGCAATGAATTTCACTGCAAATGCCTTCGGACTTTCGAATGCGGCGACTCCTTTTGGAATTAAGGCAATGGAAGAACTTCAAAAAGAAAATAAGGATAAATCAACAGCGACAAATTCAATGTGCTTGTTTTTGGGAATGAATACAGCAGGATTTCAGCTCATTCCGACAACGGTTTTAGCCGTTCTTGTCGGAATTGGGTATAAAAACCCGACAGAAATAATCGCTCCAACTTTTTTAGTCACGCTGATAGCTTTTGTTTCTGCAATAATTATGGCAAAAATCGGGCAAACAATAAGTAACCAAATAGAAAAGAAGGAGGTCGAGAATGACTAGACTTCTGAATTTGATTTCTCTTTGGGCGTTGCCATTAATAATTCTTGTCGCATTAACTTTTGGTATCATTAAAAAAGTTCCTATATATGAAGAATTTACTGAAGGAGCTAAAGAGGGTTTTAAAGTTTCAGTAAAAATTATTCCATACTTAGTTGCAATCATTGTCGCAATATCAATGCTTAGAGCAAGTGGAGCAATTGAAATGTTAGCAAACCTTATGGCTCCAATTCTTACCAAATTTCATATTCCTGCAGATACTTTGCCGCTAATGATTGTTCGCTCATTGTCAGGTTCCGGAGCTTTGGGGATTTTTTCAGATATTGCAAATAATTTGGGGCCGGATTCTTATGCAACAAAACTTTCTGCAATTATGCTTGGGAGTAGCGAAACTACATTCTATGTTCTAGCGGTGTATTTTGGTTCCGTTGGAATAAAAAAAATCCGATACGCCCTTGTGATAGGTTTGTTAGCAGATTTGGTCGGAATTATCGCAGCAATTTCAGTTTGCCATTGTATGTTTGGCTAATATCAAGCCAACTTTGCGTGTATTCAGCGATTTCATTTTTAACAATTTCTCTAACTAAAATTGCGTAATGAATATTTATACAATCAAGTTTTTCGAGTCGCTCAACAACAAAACCTTTACAACCACAATTGTGACAGAAGTTTTCGAGAGGAACAACCTCATCATTCCGAATTGTCGCAACTTCTTTCATTCCGCAACAAGAACATCTAACCAAATACCATTGGTTTTCAATCAATTCTCCGCAATCAGGACAATAACAAATGTCTTGATCTATCGGGACATTGTGATGTTTGCATTTATGAAAACCCAAAATCTCACTCAAAATCATATTTTTTGTTTAATTATAAAAATTTAGAAGTCAAAAATTATATGTCGAACTGTTTAATAATTTTATACATAATTTGCTTTTTGTCTAAAGGTTGGCGTTTAACAATTTCGATAATCTTATTTTCCAAATCCAAATCCGTTGTAAAATAATCAAAATCGAAGAAATTTTCAGGTTTTACATCAAAAGTATTCAAAATATTCAAAACCGTTTGCATAGAAGGATAACTTTTACCATTTTCAATGTTGCTCAATGAAGAGGGTTCAATTCCGATTTTTTCACTAAAATTCTCTTGCGTAAATCCGGACTTTTTTCTTATTTCTTTAATTTTTTGCCCAATTTTGTATTTGTTATCCTGCATAAAATCTCCTAACTAAGATAGGATAGTAGTTCAGCAGAATAAAATACATAATGTAAACATTATATTTGCATTGACAATTTGGCGTAAACAATATAATATTATAGTGTTAAGATTATAATTTAGGATATTTTATTATGTATACACCAAGTTTTAAGTCGTTTACGAATTTAAGAGAAAGGGAAAAGCAACAAGGAAATAAGTTCGTTACATTTTTTATGTCATTCTGAAAACTTTGAAAATTTTTTGCGAAGAATGAGTATAAAATTTTCAAGTTATTCAGAATCTATCAATGTTGATTAAATAACAAATCAAATGAATAGACCCTGAATCGAGTTCAGGGTGACGTGACCCTAATCCCATTTAGTAGTAACAAATAAGAAAGGATGTAAAAATGAAAGATAACAATAAAACGAATTACACCAATGTCACTCTGAACAGCACGAGCAGAAGATGTAAGGCGGAGCCGTATCCGTTTAGTGCGAGTGCGGTGATTCAGAGTCTATTTAAATTTAACAAATTAAGCAATGGTGAAACTTGTTTGGGATTGTTACGTCGCTTCGTACACAAAATTATAAATAATAACGAAATTTCTCCTCACAATGACATGAAAGATAATATCCTGAACTTGGTTCAGGATGACAATGCGGTTGTTGCACAGAATGATGTAATTAATAAAAACGTAAAGAACTTATTCCCTTATTTCCATATTTCCTTGTCCATTAATAAAAAGTTAAGGAGATTCCGGATCATCTCTTGGATTATTGGCGGGTCGGCCGGCTCAACGCAGCCCTCACCAGGACGAGCTACACTATCGTTTCGCTCTTGCCAAAATCCGCAGTCCGGAATGACATTTATTAAACAACCCGCCTTTACTCTCGCAGAAACCCTCATCACCCTTGGAATCATTGGTATAGTAGCAGCGATGACAATACCGAATTTAATAACCTCCGCTAACCAAAAAGCAACAGTATCTAGATTAATTGAAGCTCAGTCTATTTTAAATCAAGCTGTTAAAAGCTATACCGCAGATTCAGATGAAGAAGGTAGTGCTGATTTTGATACCAGCTTGGAACCTAAAGAGTTTGCGGAGAAATATTTTAAACCATATCTAAAAGTTGCAAGAGTGTGTACAAAAATGGAAGACGGATGTTGGAAAACAGGAAACTTTTATGGTTATTATGATTTAGCAGGAAATAAGGTTACTGATGTTGCACCTTATAGTTTAGTTTTAAATAATGGAATGATTATTGGTTTTTCAAAAATTTTCGGAACTAAATTATATGCCATTGTTGTAGATGTTGATGGACATAGTAACCGTAATGTTATGGGGCGTGATGTTCATTCGTTTTACCCATACAATCGTGATAATTTATGTAGTTACGATTTTGAAAAATGGAAAAACTTAAAAAATGGATTATACCCAGGAGGATTTGATAATTGTGGAGCTCCTCATTTGGCGTATTCTCGAGAAGAACTACTTGAAGGAAAAGTGTTACGACCATGCAATAAAAATAAAGCAAACGTCGGAGGAGGCGGCAGAACCGGAGTTGGTTCTGCATGTGCGGCAGTAATATTTAAAGATGGTTGGAAGATTAGTAAGGACTACCCGTGGTAGGGATTGCTTGTAGAATGCCTTCTCAAAACCCGTTCGCAATGACATGGATAATAAGAAGTAGGTCAGCTTTACAAAGTCGGCAATTAAATAAGTTGGATTGCTTCGCGTTCGCTCGCAATGACGTAATAAAAAAAAACAAGAGCCGCCAATTAAATTGGCGGCTCTCCATTCTTTTTAAATTCAAATTATTTATTTTTACTCAAACCTTATTCATCTGCCAAGCATTCGTGGCCTGATTTGTGAGATTTTAGCAATACACCACGTTTTGAAGTATGAATAAATTCAATCATTTTTTCAATATATTCATTCATTGGGATTTCTGCTTTGATTTTTTCAATAGCTTGAGAGGTATTGTATTCATCTGAAATCAACAATTTAAACGCTTCATTTGTAGCAGTTCTGATTTCTAGAGGTACCCCACGTCTTTTTAGTGCAACAACATTAATTCCACGTGGAACAGGTGGTCTGCCTTCCCCTTTAGAGTATGGAAGAATATCTTGACGAGATGCTGAAAATCCACTGATAATTGCCATATCGCCAATTCTGATATTTTGGTGAAATACGCTCATTCCGCCAACGAAAGCACCAAATCCAACGTGAACATGCCCGCCCAAAGTTACTAAATTTGCTAAGATAACTTGGTCTGCTAAAACGCAGTTATGTGCAACGTGTGAGCCAACCATTAGTAAGCACTTATTACCGATTCGAGTAGTAAAATCACCACAAGCAGCACCTCTGTGAATTGTTACGTTTTCTTTGATGATAGTTTCATCTCCGATAACAACTTTTGTATCTTCTCCTTTATACCCCAAATCTTGTGGTTCAGAACCAATTGTTGCAAATGGAGAAATTGTACAATTTTTACCAATTTCAGCGTGTTCAATGTGAGCATTAGAAATTACTCTTGTTCCGCTTCCAATAGTTACACCTTCACCGATTACGACATAAGGTCCGATAATTGCGTCTTCTGCAATTTTTGCCGATGGGTGAACTATAGCTGTTTTATCAATCATGTTTTTCCCTCTTCTTAACTGTGCGATATATTGATTATAGTACAAACGTAGGATGTTTGCTCTTCCTTTATATTAATTTAATATAAAATACGTGCTAGTCCTTGTTTTTATTAAACATCCAGATTTTTAAATTGCAGAACTTATATGGCATTCATTTTGCAGAAACTTTTATAACTGCAGAATTTTTCATTCGGACATTTTTGTGGTCTATCGAACTCTAAATTGTGAATTCTACCGACAATATCTTTGAATTCTTGTGCAATTTCTTCGCATTCTGCATCTGATATATCTTTTGTCACATGTGATTCTTCCGGAAGTAGAGGATATATAAAACAAGTGGAAATATCGGTATTTATCCCAAATTGTTTTTTGAACAAATATTTATAAAAAGCGATTTGATAATAATAATCTGAATGGACACCTTTTCTTGTTATTCCGTCATTACTTGTGCCTGTTTTGTAATCAAAAATTGAATACGTTCCATCAGGATTTTTATCAATTCTATCAATTGAACCATTGAAATTTATTCCAACCTCAGTGTAGTTCAAGGATAATTCTGCTCTTGAATTTAAAGTTTTGGCTTCTGAAATTTCAATAAATTTATCATAATACTTCTCATCAGAAAAAATATTGTCTTTCCCGCTTTGTTTAAGTGCTTCCGGGTAAGAACAAGGAAGTTCGTCTATACTTTTTGAAAATATTTGAAAAACTTCGTCAACTGCCGGATATTTTTTATTTTTCATTGCGTATTCGATTGTGTATTGAAAAGCTCTATGAACAGCAAGTCCATAAGTTAAATTATCCTTATCTCCGGAGTCTGATTTTAACCCTAAAATATAGTTATAAAAATATTGTTTAGGACATTTTCTATACATATTTAAAGAACTTGCGGAGTATGAAGTTTGAAATCTGTTGCGAATAAATTCAGCAAACTCTGTTTTATAATCGTAATCGGTTCCAGGTGCTTCAAGTCCTTGAATTTCTGGCTTTGGTGGACAAGTAAATAAGTCAGGATATTCTTCAAATTTCTCTTTTATTTGTTTTATAAACCAACTTATTTTACCGTCTTTCGTTCCGTTTTCAATTGCGGACAAATAAAGAGAATGTTTTGCTCTTGTCATACCAACATAAAGGAGTTTGATATTATCCAAAAACTTTGCTTGATTTTGTTTTTCCAAGCATTCTTCATAAGTCGTTAAGTCTGTTGCCATAGGGATTTTGTCTTTGTAACTTGAAGAACTGCTTTCCCATTTTTTACTCGTTAATGAAGGCATAAATACATATTCAAATTCTCGTCCTTTTGATGAGTGATAAGTGGAGAGCTGAATAGCATTTAGAGGTTTATCTTCTTTATCCAGAGGAATTTTTATTCCGCCTTCAATCATTTTGGTTAAGTAATCTACAAACAAAGTAAATGAATTTTCTCTATTTGGATTTACTGCAAAGTAAGCGTCAGCTTCATCAAGTAATTTCTTTATCCCTTTAACATTTTCGAATTTGTTAATCTTGTCATTCAGATAATACTCCAAAATACCGGTTTTGCTACCAATTTCAAGAACCGAATTTGCATAATTTTCTTTTGTAATATATTTACTCAAGTATTCATAAGTTGAAATGAATTTTTTTAACTTATCTTCTCCATATATTGTTAACGTTTTATTATTCAATAGAGATTTAATATCCTCAGTAACCGTATTAGAATTTGATTTCAATATATTTTCAAGTCTTACTCTTAATACTTCTTCACTAAGCCCTTTTTCAAGCAAATTTAAAATGTTATCAGTCAAACTTCTATGATGCGATTTGTGTTCACATAAAGTCTTATAATCTCTCGGGTCAATATGGAAAGGCTGAGATAACAAATAAGACAACAATTTGTCGGAATAAAGTTCAGGATTTGTTAAAAACTGCATATAAGTAATTAAGGCATTTACGGCATTTATATCAAAAATATTCTTACCTCCGGTAACTTCAACCTGAATTCCGTTTGCTTTTAAATAGACTTCATAGCCTTTCAATTCTTCATTTGTACGGGTCAAAATTGAAATTTCAGACAAATTTCTCGGTTTATTTTCCGACTTTAAAATATTTTTTATCTGTTGAACAACAAAATCTCTTTCGTCTTGTTCTGTTTCAAAACTATAATATTCAACAGGCTTGTTTTTATCATAAACCTTTGAAGTTTTGGGTGAGATAAGATTTTTAGTAATATTTAAATCTGCAAATTTTTGTTTTGAACAAATTCTCAAATCAATCGGATTTGATTGATACAATTCTTTTTCTTTTTTAGTTTTTGCTTTTTGAGCCATAAAACTGCTAAATTTGTTTTGCAATTCGGCAATAGCTTGTGAAACATCTAAAACCGTTTGGGTCGAGCGATTGTTTTCATTAAGACAAACAACCTTCACGTCATCTTTAAAATTATCTAAAAAGTTTTCGATAGTATCTAAATTTGCACCTTGGAAAGTGTAAATAATTTGGTCATCATCTCCAACCACAAAGATATTTGGGCAATAACGTGCAAGATTAAAGACAATATCATTTTGTGATTTATTTGTATCTTGATATTCGTCAACTAAAATATATTCGTATTTATATGCAATTTCTTCTAAAAGTGGAGAGTCTTCATCTTCAAATTTTTCTAAAACAAGGTTAATCATATCGTGAAAATCAATATAATTGTTCTCCCTCATTTTCTTTGTGTAAAGTTCATGAAAACTCCACAATTCCTTCATTTGAGAGATTTTCTTTGATAGAGAATCAATTTCTTCTTTTCTTTTTTTAGTAGGTTTTTCATCTTGTGCTATTTGCAATTGTTCAAGATGTTTGAGCCACATTGGATTTTGTTCAAGATTAGACAAAAATTCTTCTTTCGTCATCCGATTTTTTTTAATTTCTTCAATACCATCCAAAATATCTTGGCTGTATTGATAAGGGTTGTTCTTCTCGTTGTTGTACGCAATCGGTTTAATCTCATCTATGCATTCTTTTATAAGTGAGCGTTTGAAAGAATCGGTAATAATGTTGAGATTATCAATGTCGAATAGGGTGTTAAATTCTTCCATTATGTTTAAGCAGAACTCGTGGTATGTAAAAACATTAACATCATAGGTTTCACCTATTTTTGTTTTCATTTCTCGAGCGGCAGTGTTAGAAAATGTAAGACAAAGGATTTTTTCGGGTTCAATATTTTCGTTTTCTATCATATATTTAATTTTACGAGTTACCGTAAAAGTTTTACCGGTTCCAGGGCCTGCAATTACTAGATATTTCCCGTTTTTGGTGTTATAAATGCATTCTTTTTGAGCTTTATTTGGCTCCGGCAACTTTTTACTCTCTTTATCTGACACCTTATCCATTTCCTACTCCGTCATAATAATATCTTGCACTTTTTAGTATAGCATAATTTTATACATTACAAAAAGTAGCCCTCACCAAAACTGGTAAAGACTACTTAAGACTTCATACAGAGCTTCCGATAGCCTAGCAAACTATCACACTGCAAACTATGCTTATAAAAAATACAAGCGTAGTTATGTTTAACCCAAAAGCCGATAAGGGGAATCTACCTTTCTGTTATGCGAGAGATGGAAGCTCGAGTATTACAGAACAGGTATGCAACTTCATTATGGGCTGAACCCCTGTTTTTCGACCTACGGGAGAAAAATACGGGTGAAGATTCCCTTGATAGATAAATTGCACAAGAAACAAAAGCCGATAAGGGGAAACTACCTTTCTGTTATGCGAGAGCGGGAAGCTCGAGTATTACAGAATAGGTATGCAACTTCATTATGGGCTGAACCCCTGTTTTTCGACCTACGGGAGAAAAATACGGGTGATGATTCCCTTGATAGATAAATTACACAAGAAACAAAAGCCGATAAGGGGAATCGAACCCCTGACCTACTGATTACGAATCAGTTGCTCTACCATCTGAGCTATATCGGCATTTAGGTTTAAATTTCAATACTTCCAACTATTGACAAAATTATAAATACTTTTATAAGTACAATTGACGTTAGAGCAGCTAAAACAAACCACAACCGAACCCAACGTTCTTGCACTTCATTAAACTGTTCTGGACTTTCCCAAGTTTGAGAATTCCAAGCCCATTTGTTCCCCATAAAACCAAACCAAATAGAAATTGCAAGAGGTCCGATTAGAGGGATTAAACACGCAGGAAAATACAAAAGTGTAATATATTTTTTGTGCATTATGCCCCAAATCCAGTTAAGCAAAAATGCACCCCAGTTAAAATGTTTTAATTCTTTTGGAAGGTCATTTTCTTTAGTTGTGACCCATTCACCGCAAAACTTACATTTTTTAGCGTCTGAACCAATTTCTGCTCCACAATACGGGCATGCCATAGTTGAATTTGTATTATTCTCGTCCATTATCTCTCCTCGTTATTCTAATGATATAACTTTGGATTGATGATGTCAACAAAAAGCAGATTTAAGGAAAATTTTAATTTAGACCTAGCATGTATTTATTTAAATTCGCAGTATAATTCATCGCATTAAACATGGTATTTTGTTTTTGTTCAATATTTGAATATTCGCTTTGCAAAGTTTCAAATTCTTGATTTAAATTATTATTTTTGCCTTGAGAGGATTTGATTTTAGCAGAAATTTTTCCGAGAATATCTGAGATTGAATCACTTGAAGACACACTGACATCCATTTGACTGGCAAGTGCTTTAGCTTTTGCAATCAATTCAGCTTCTCCGGTTGTTATTTTTTGAGTGTTAGATGCACTTGGACTCTTGTTAACTTGTTGGAGTTTTTGCTCGATTTTTGTAATAAGAGTTTGGGCTTGCATTTCAGATGTAATTGTGGAGGGTTCAATTCCAAGTTGCCTTAATTTTCGTTTTGTTTCTTCACTTAGATTTGAACCACCAATACAGCCGAAAAAACTTCCGCCTCCGGATAAAGATGATATACTATTTACAGACATATATTGCAGGTACCACCTTTCTACACAAGGTTTTTAATTATTTTATCCCATTTGTCAACATTATTTATATCGGATCTAAAACGCAAAAACTTTATAATAAGAACCCGATATTTTTACAGAAATTTACAGAAATTTTGATATTGTTTTAAGTGTATGTTTTTTGTAGAATATCCATGCGGTACTTTAGAAAAGGAGAGATCAATGAAAAAATCTATTAAAGACCTTGGCGATATCAAGGGTAAAAGAGCGTTAGTAAGAGTTGATGTTAACGTACCTTTAGACGAAAACAAAAACGTTACTGATGACACAAGAATTCAAGCAATTTTACCAACTGTAAAATTCTTAAAAGATAAAGGAGCTAAAATTATTTTAATGGCTCACTTAGGCAGACCAAAAGGTGAATGGAACCTAGAATTTTCTCTAGAACCTGTTGCTAAATACTTAGCTAAAGTTTTAGGTGAAGATGTATTATTTGTTAAATCACCTGTTGGTGAAGGTGCTGATAAAGAATTAGAAGCACTTAAAGAAGGTCAAGTTGCATTATTAGAAAACATTAGATTCTACAAAGCTGAAGAAGCTAAAGATGATGATATGACATTTGCAGAAGAACTTGCTAAATTAGGCGATTTCTATGTAAACGATGCTTTCGGTGCTGCTCACAGAAAACACACTTCAACTGCTAAAGTTGCTCATATCTTGAAACCGGCTGTTGCAGGTTTGTTAATGGAAAAAGAAATCAGATGCTTATCTCAAGCTCTTGATAACCCAACTCGTCCATTCACTGCTGTTGTAGGTGGAGCTAAAGTTTCTTCTAAAATCGGTGTTTTAGAAAACTTAATTGACAAAGTTGATAACCTAATTATCGGTGGTGGTATGGCTTACACATTCGTTAAAGCAAATGGTGGCAAAATTGGTAACTCAATTTGTGAAGATGACCAAATTGATACAGCTAAAGCTATCGAAAAGAAAGCTGCTGATAAAGGGGTAAAACTTGTAATGGCAACAGACGTTTTGGCTGCTGATGATTTCTCAGGAAACGGAACAAACAAATTTGTAAAAATCAACGAAATTCCTGATGGATTTGAAGGTGTAGATGCCGGCCCAGATTCAAGAAAAGCATTTGCTGATGTTATTAAAGAATCAAAAACAATCTTGATGAACGGACCTGTTGGGGCATTTGAAAATCCTAAATTTGCTGAAGGTACAAAAGCTGTTTTAGAAGCAATTGTTGAAGCTACTAAAAACGGTGCAGTATCTGTTATCGGTGGTGGAGATTCAGTTTCAGCAGCTAAAAAATTCTGCAAAGCTGAAGATTTCACTCACGTTTCAACAGGTGGCGGAGCTTCATTAGAATTCATCGAAGGTAAAGTATTACCAGGCGTTGCAGCTTTAGATGAAGCATAATTGAAGTATTAAATATTTCAAATTAAAACAGGCGGAATTTAACAATTCCGCCTGTTTTTTATGCATAAACTAATGGATAAGTTCGTTATGAAAGTAAGGTCTTTACGTTTTTATTACTACCCCTTACAGGGTGAGAGGGTAAGAAAAACGGTAAAGAACTTATCCACTTTAAGAAAGATTTACTTATTTGCCAAATAAAATAGTCATCTTACAATATTAGTATGGGGAATATATTACTGATATCAGAAAACAATTTAATAATTTCTAAATATAAAAATTTGTTTGGCAACAGATTTTATAATTTCAACTCTTGCTGTACTGCAACGTCAGTTTTCGATTTGGTTGAAATTGAACCGCCGGATGTTTTTATTATTGATGACAAGATTGAGATGCTTAATCCGCTATTAACAATAAAAAAAATAAAATCTAAGCTTGAAAATGCTCAAATTATTTTGTTGACGGATGGAATTTCGGTTGATGGAGAACTTTCAAAAATTGTCAGCGGATTTATTTTGGAGAGTTTTTCTGATAGTTTAATTGTTTCGACAATAAATACGCACCTTAAAACTAAAGAGAATTTGGATAAACTGTCAGGAAAAAATAAAGATTTGGCGGATAGTTTGTATAAGTTGAATGTGTTATATAACACGAGTTCACAATTTGCGGGAACTCTTGATATTAAAGAACTTATAAATTATATGATTGAAGGACTCGACAAATCTTTGAGCTTTGATTTGACTTGTACAATATCGTTTGGGTTTGAACACGAGCCGGTTTTGCTTATAAATTCGTTGTATGATATTTCAGAAGAACTTTTGAGTGCATTGAAGCTTCGTGCAATTCTGAATTACAAATCTTTGTTTGAAAATAGAAATATTCCGTTCGATATTGATGATAAAAATTTAAAAATTATAAAAAATATCAAAAATCCGAATAACAAGTTCACATTTACAATTTTTCAATATGATAATATGTTCGCACCGATTGATTTGGGGGATAATTTCTTTGGTTGTATCGAGATTTTTAAGGAAAAACCTTTCACATCAGACGATTCAGCGTATTTCCAAACTATTGTGCAACAAGTTTCTTTGCCTTTAAAAAGTGCAGGATTGTATAAGGAAATTATTGAAAAAAATGAAGAACTCGAAAAACTTGAAAGAGTAAAATCTGAATTCATTTCGATTGTTTCTCACGAACTTAGAACCCCTCTTACTCCGATAAAAAATGCGTTGGCAATTTTGTCTAGCGGAAGATGTGGGGTGTTGGGTGAAAACGCAGTTAAATTCATTGATATGGCAAAAAGGAATGTTGAAAATTTAACAAGTATTATCAACGATATTTTGGATATTAATAAAATTGAAGCGGGCAAAATGGATTTCAAATATCGAACAATGAACATTCATTCTGTTATTGAAAATGTTAAAAATAATTTTGATTGCGTTGCTAAAGAACATGAAATTGTTCTAAGAACGGAAGAACAAGAGAATTTGCCGGATATTTACGCAGATTCTCAACGTCTTGGTCAAGTTTTGACAAACCTTGTCTCTAATGCAATAAAATTCACTCCGACAGGTAAAAATATCACAATCAAATCAGAATTAAAGAATGCTGATAATATTTCTACAAATTCTTATTTTGAAAATGAAATTAAGCAATTGAAAGGAAATTATATTGTTGTCAGCGTAATTGATGAAGGTATTGGGATTAAGGAAGATAACTTGTTGAAAGCGTTTGATAAGTTTACTCAGATTGAAAACAGTTTGTCAAGAAAAGTCGGTGGAACAGGTTTGGGACTTCCTATTGCAAAACAGTTGGTTAAAGCTCATAGAGGAGCAATTTGGTGTGACAGTGCGGAAGATAAAGGTTCAACTTTCCACTTTGCACTACCTGTGAGTGTAGAAAATATCGAAGGTAAAACCATACAGAAAGAACTTTTATAATAAAAAAAATAAAGGATAATAATGAACAGTAAAAGAAGAATAAGTATATTAGGTTCAACAGGTTCAATTGGGACACAAGCACTTGAAGTGATTGAAAAACTTCAGGATAAGTTTGAAATAATTGCACTGTCAGGTGGCGGAAATGTTGAACTTTTAATACAACAGGCACTAAAATTTAAGCCAAAATATATTTGTATAGGCAAACCTACTAATGAGAAGATTGAAATTCCGAATGTAAAAGTTCTTTATGGAGCGGAAGGGTTAGAAGAAATTTGTTCTAATAAAGAAAATGATATAATTTTAGTTTCTGTTTCGGGGAAAATCGGCTTAAAGCCTACACTTAAAGCTATTGAAAATGGAATTGATATTGCACTTGCAAATAAAGAAACACTTGTTATGGCAGGTGATATTGTTATGCAAAAGGCAAAAGAAAAGGGTGTTAAAATTATCCCCGTAGATAGTGAACACTGTGCAATTCACCAATGTATCAAAGATATTTCACAAGTTGATAAACTCATAATTACTGCAAGCGGGGGACCATTTTTGCATAAAACTGTCGAAGATATGAAAAATGCAACTGTCGCTCAAGCTCTAGCTCATCCACGTTGGAATATGGGCAGAAAGATTACCGTAGATTCTGCTACTTTGATGAATAAAGGGTTAGAAATCATTGAGGCTCATCATTTATTCAATATGCCTTATGAAAAAATTGATGTTGTTGTTCACCCGCAAAGTGTTGTCCATTCTGCGATTGAGTATGTTGATGGGAGTGTAATTGCTCAATTAGGTTTACCTAGTATGCATATTCCTATTCAATACGCAATCACTTATCCTGAACGATTTGAGGGGATAAAATCTAAAAGTTTTAGTTTTTCAGAAATTGCAAGATTAGATTTTGAAAAACCTGATTTTGAAAAATTTCCGAGTGTAAAACTTGCATATTTTGCAGGCAAAACGGGTGGTAGTGCAACAGTTTGTCTTAATGCTGCTAATGAAGAAGCTGTATTTGCATTTTTGCAAGACAAAATAAGACTTTATGATATCTATCAAATTACTGAAAAAATGATGAACTCTCATACGGTTGTTAAAAATCCATCAATTGATGAAATTTTTGACATTGATAATGAGGTGAGAATTAAAACAAAAGAAATGCTAAAAATTTAGAATAAATTAAAGACTTTTGGCACATTCTTTTGAATACTTGAATATCCCCAATCGGGTATCCGTATTTTTACGTACGTAAAACTGCGGACTTTATTTTTTTTCAAAAAACTGTATACTTAAAATGTAATCGGTTAAGGTTCAAACCCGAGAGCAAAAAAGCTCTTAAAGAAATATTTTTCTTTCGATGGTAAAACTGTTTGCCGAGAAGTTCACAGTTTTTGGGATTAAGTGTGTTATGGGATATATTCACTGCTGTGGAGGACTTCGCAAAACGAGAAGTTTTGTTTTGTCTCCTACAGAGAACTTTGCTGTGTGTGAATTGGATTATCTGAAAGAATGTCCTGTTTGCGGTCATTTGGTAGTTCAGCTTACACGAATAGATAAAAATAATTCGTTATCAAGTCTAAGATTTACAAATAAAAAGGCAAAGAATTTTTGGGCTAAAATTCAGTCAAAAATTTTGTACGAGAGAAAATTCTTTGATTACTCAAATCGTAGGGGTGGAACTTTTTATTTGAATTATAACGAATTTGGAGTTAAGAAGAGATGTTATTCAAATTTATCAAATCTGAAGATAGGTTTAAAATCTACGCTGTAAAAATATAATACCTTCATTTATTTATTCTATTGCTATCTATGAGGGGACATTCCCTACTCGAGTCTCCTCTTATTTTTTTTGAAAGTGGAATTATTATTAACTAATGTAAGATAGGTTTAAGGTAAGATAAAAAATAATTAATTAGACCAGAGATAAAAGGATGTTTGAATGAAATTATCACCTAAAGAACACGATGTGCTGACTTTGATTGCTTGTGGATTTACTGATAAAGAAGTCGCACTAAAACTAAAAATATCAGTAAGAACAGTTCAAACACATATTTCTTCGATTTTATTGAAACTCCAAGCAAGAAACAGAGTCAATGCAGTTGTCGTTTACATGCATCTTAACCCGAAATGGAAGATAGAGGAAAGGTTTATCGTTTAATGAAAAGAATAATTATACACTGGACAGCCGGCAGGTATTATCCGACACAATTTGAAAAACAGTATTATCACTATTTGATTGATAAAGAAGGTCGGATATATGACGGGATACACAAACCTGAGGATAATTTGAACTGTACGGATGGAAATTATTCCGCACACACAGGTGGAGGAAATACAGGTTCTATTGGAGTTGCAATGTGTTCAATGTCGGGGTTCAAGTCAAGAGATGATGTTGGAAAATTCCCTATAACACCAATACAATTTGAATCTTGTATGGCTTTTTGTGCGGAACTTTGTAAGAAATATTCAATTCAAATTACTCCAAATACTGTTATGACTCATTACGAATTCGGGCAAAAAAATCCGAAAACAACAAGTTTTGGAAAAATTGATATAGTTTATCTTCCACCTTATTCGTGGGTTGGGAAAAATGATATCGGAAGTTTTATCAGGTCAAAAATTCGTTGGTACAGAAATAAACTTTAAAGAGGATAAGAATTTATGGATATAAATTATTTTGATTTATCCGGCGGAATAAATCAGGCAACGACAAAAACAGAATTAGGTTTAAATGTTCAAAAACTTTATTGGGCGGACTCAGAAAATGTCGAACTTTATAATAACAAAGGGATTATCAAACAAAAGGGAAATACTTTACTTTTGGAATTGCCGAATAATGACTCTATTGTTGCAATGCGAGAAATGGAATCTGATGGTTTGTATAAACTTATTGTTGTGACAGATAGAGGAGAGATTTATATATATTCTGATTCTTCTTCAAGTTTAAAAAAATTAGACAAAACTTTAACCGGTAAAAATGTTCAGATTGTAAATTTTCTGAGAGGGGTAATTATTGCAACAGACTCTGATGAGATGTTCTATATCAAGGATAATGCGAATTTTGATATTGTTGATTGCAACTTGAAAGACAAAGCCGAAAATCCATTATTCCCTGATTGTGTAACGATTTATAAGGGTAGAGTTTGGTGTGCAAAAGAGTCTACGATTTATTATTCTGCATTAGGAACTTATGATGATTTTAAAACAGAAGCAGATGCCGGTTATATCAGTGATTTTCACACAGATACTTCTGATATAATTGCAATGCACACATATAAAGATTATCTTGCCATCTATAAAAAAGACAGAGTTTACCTTTTAACCGGTTCAAATCCGACAGATTTTTCTGTTTCATTGTTTGCAGATAAAGGCACAATGGCTAAAAATTCAATTGTGAATGTTGATAACAAACAGTTTTTCTTGAGCAATGGAATTTATGCTCTTGAACAGGTCGGAGAATTAAATCAAATTCGCTTGGGTTCAGAAATTTCTAAAAATATCAAAAATGAATTTAACTCGTTTGATAGTGCAAGACTAAAATATACAAACGTTTTGCACTACCAAAATAAAAGTCAAACTTGGTACTTTTTCCCTTATTTAGGAAAAGAATATTACAACACGATTTGGATAAATGATTATCTAAATCACGCGTGGTACAAGAGAATTTTGCCACAAAAGATTACAAGTGCTTGCAATTTCAAAAATCAAATAGTTACGGCAGATTGCGATGGCAGAATTTATTATGAGGATTATGGAACAACTTTTGACGGCAAAAGCATTCCGTTTGTTTGGAAATCTCCGTTTTTGTCTTTGGGAAATGTTCATCATCGCAAATTGATTGAAGAATTTTATTTCGTACTTGATGATTTGAATGATAACAAATTCAAATGTTCTGTTTATAAAGACTACGACAGCAGTTACGCTGATGATTATGAATTGATATCCTCACGTCATTTTAACCAACTTGTTTGGGCAGATGAGGATTCTCCGGATGAATCCATATACTGTTGGACAAAAGAAAATGACTCGACCCCTGTTTGGACTATAGGGACAGATGTTTTGGAAAAAGCTGAAATTTGCGGAAGTTGCTATTCTGTTCAGATTTGTGTGGAAGGAACTGAAATAGACGACAATTGTTCAATTATCGGGCTTCAATTCCGAGAAATTTATAACGATGACTAAATAAAAATTTTTCATCACTTGAAAAATATATTATGTATTACTTGTAAAACGAAAGGAAAAAGAAATGACAGATTTTACAACATCTTATTCTGCGTTTATTCCGCAGTTGTGGAGCAAAAAATTAAACCAAATGCTCGACAAAAATTGTGTAATGATGCAATGTGTGAACAGAAATTGGGAAGGTGAAATTTCTCAACAAGGTGATACCGTAAAAATTATCACACCTGCAGATGTTACTGTTTCAACCCTAACCGGAGATGATATTACATATTCAACCTTAACTCCGACATCACAAGATTTGGTTATTGACCAAAAGAAATTTTTTGCTTTCAAAATTGATGATGTAGCTAAAGTTCAATCTAATACTGATATTATGGAAGCTCATTTGGCAAATGCGAAAAAAGCGATTGAAGAAGTTCAAGACTCATACCTTCTTGCAATGCATACAGATGTAAAAGAAGCAAATACGGTCGGTTCAGAATCTTCTCCTGTTACATTGGACAAATCAACTATTTATGAGAACTTTGTAAAATTGTCGCTAGCATTGAAAAATTCTGATGCTGTTTATACAGGCACTCGTCCTTGGGTCGTAATCAATCCTAATATCGAATCTTATTTGTTGCAAAGTCCTGAATTTATCAAGGCATATAATGTTGCAGATAAAACCCTACGAGAAGGTGCAATAGGACGAATTGCCGGCATGGATGTATTAGTTAGTACAAATTTAACAGATATTGATAGTAAATATTATGTTTTAGCGGGTACAAATGATGCAATTACTTTTGCTTCTCAACTTGCAAAAATCGAAAGCTTGAGAGATAAAGACAGTTTCTCTGATTTGGTTAGAGGATTGTATTTGTATGGTGCTAAAACAGTTCAACCTAATGCTTTAGCTAAAATGATTGTGTCTGCTGCTTAGCGTTGAACAACAAATGTACTCTCTTTTAGTTGTTTTATTCTTGGTTATTTTTGAAAAAGAGGGTACATTTTTACCCAAAATGGAGATAAATTTTATGAAATTTTTTATAAAGACAAAAAATAAAATCATCGAATTGGCAAAAAATGCCGTACTTGTTGCAGAGAGTGAACTTGGTTCAGGAAAAGGGCAAGAGAAGAAAAAACTTGCAATAAATTATGTCCTAAAGAATTTACCTGTTTCAAGTTTAATCAAGTCCGTTATTTCAATATTGCTATCAAGCTTTATTGACGATGCAATTGAAGTGGCTGTTGAATATATGAAAACATTGCCAAAACTACAAGGAGAATAAATTTTTATGCAAAATGAACAAGTTCAAAAAAATATTTCATCGCCTGCCGATGGTCTGCAGAACAATTATACAGATGTTATTACACAGCTTGAACAAGCACTACGCACAGATGCCCAAAGAGTGCAGTATATGTTGCAACAGGGCGTGATTAATAGTACACAAGGACAATATCTTATGGCTCAATTGGCTAAAAAATCGGACGAAATTAACAAATGCAAACAATCTGTGCCACCTCAAAACGTTCAAGCTCAACCTCAAACTCCGCCTCCAACAGTTGAACAAAATCAAGTAAATTCACTTGATGCTTTTATTCAAGAAAATCCTGATTTTTTCAATAATGGGGCTAGAGGAATTGTGCTAGAGTATCTGAAAAATTGTGATTTGGACAAAGATGAAATTTCAAGGGTTACAGAAATTGTGGAACAGTTGGAGAATTCTGCAGTAGAAAATTACTTGAAACAATCGGCTCACGAAAAATCATTGAATGACGAGAACAATGCTGCAAAGAGCAAATTAACGGCTTACGCTCAAAATTCTGCTTCCGGCAGTGATACAGGTAGGATTTTCACTCGTGAGGATATCGGCAAAATGAGTGGAGAAGAATTCACCAAGAATGAAAAACTGATTATGGATCAGGTAAAGCACGGCTTAATCAAATAACGGATGAATTCAATCCCCAAAATTCGAATATGGGCTATTTTTAATAGCCCTCGTTCGGATTAGATAAGGGAAAAGGAGTAATTAATGAATTTTTTAGAACTTATAAATAAATGCCTGTTGGAATTGAATTACAGACAGGTAAATTCCATGTCAGAACTGGTTAAAAATGATCACAAGCGAATTGTTAGTATTTTGAATATTATAAATAAAGAAATTTGTAGTATCGAAGGTTGGAATTTTTTAATCAGAAAAACTAATCTTACGTTGAAAAAAGGGGAAACCGAAATAAAAAATACTGTCAATGGACGAATTTGGTACCTTTTAATCTCGGGCGAAAAGTATAAATATGTTGATGATATTGAGCCATTTTTGACTCAAAAAACTAAAAGAAGAGAGTATTCCTCTTATTCAGATAAGTTACTTTTTCCGAAATTTGAAGAGGATAAAACTATTGAAATAGTTTATTATACTAAAAATTGCGTGAAAAGTTTTGACGGGGAGGAAAAGACAGACTTTGAACTTGAAGATGATGAATCTCTAATTCCGATGCCATTTGTTGAACAGCTTTTGGTTTACGGAACATGCTTGAGATTAAAAGCAAACCCTCAATATATAAAATTTTCGTATTGGATGAGCATGTACAAAGAAGCTCTTTTGAATTTGAAATCAAAGAGTTTTGTGTCTGTTGATAATCCGCCTGTGGTACGTGTATTTAGGCATTAGCCAAAAAAAACAGGAAGTCGTTTTCATTCCCCCCTGTTAAGATTTACACTAGCCGAAATATAAATAGCATGTATATTATACTAACTATTTAGTAAAAACACAAATTATGATAAGAAATGTAAACTAATGAAACAACTAACATATCAATACAAAAAATTTGTTTGCGAATATATAAAAACCCTCAATAGCGAAAAAGCCTTGAAGTTAGCGGGTTTTAGAGTTAAAAACCCTAAAACTTTTGCTCAAAATTTGCTTGAAAAGGATTTTATTATTTGTGAAATTAAAAGTCAACTAAATCATCAAATTGAGTCTTTGAATGTCCATAGAGGATATGTTATTCAAAAACTTTTGCAAATAGCCGAGTTTTCACTGGTAGAAGAAGATATTCTGGATAAAGACGGAAATTACACCGGTAAAAAGAAGTTGAGGGATTCATCTTCCGGTTTGAAAGCTTTAGAAGGGCTTTGCAAATATCTTGGATTTTCAACAGTAAAAGAGGATGAAAAATATCGAGGTACAAAGATTATCACGATTGCAAATCTAGATGATAAAAAGATTTAACGATGAAAGGGTTAATAATGAAAGAAGATAAAAATATTGAACAAATTCTTCTCAATGATTTAGAGTATGAAAAATTTTCATCAAAAAAAATAGAACAAGATTTTGAAAGAGAAATCAGCAGTTCGAGTTTCAAGGATGTTAAAGTTATCACAGAATTGAAAGATGTTCCAAAATCAAAACTGTTTACTAAAAACTCAGTGTTTGCGGTAATTAACAAAAACAGTAAGACAAAATCTTTGATTAATGGACTTCAAGCGGAAGGATTTTTAGGTTCGCAAGATAAAACAAGGGAGAGATTTTTAAAAGGTGAAATTGACTCTTTTGTGAATGGCGATTATTTTGTAAAATTTTTGAAAGCAAAAATATAAAATGTGCATATTTATCAATATAACACCGCATAATCTTTTTTCCAATTTGCACTATATTCCGTTAATTCACGATTGCTATAAAAAATATTTCAAATATTTGCAAGACGATTTTTCAAATTTTGAAAATGATACTTTGAGTTATGTCAAATATTGTTCTCCATATTTTTGGGTGATTTTGGATAAAAATACGCAATTTATGGGGTTTGTATCGCTGGACAATTTTGTTGGCGGCGGAAATGTTTTGTATAGTGCCGAATTAACGACATGCTTTGAAAAACAAGCATGGGGCAGTTTTACCAAATATAGTGCAAAGATTTTTTTGAAAAAGTGTTTTGATGAACTTGGTTTATTTAAAATTAAAGCTCAAATTTTTCCTGATAATTTCAGAATAAAAAAGCTTTTAAAATGTGCCGGATTTGAATATGAATCAACACTAAAATCAGAAACTTTGCGAAATGGTAAACCACAAGATATTGATATTTATTCGCTTTATAGAACTTATTATTACAATTAGTGAGGTTAAAAATACAAATTATGGAAAAACTTACAAATTCGATATTAGATTATATCGATGAACAAATTTTGATAGAAAATGTTGTAAAAAAATACGATTATTACAACGAAGCAAGAAACACCCAACTTTCTGATAACAGGCTAATTCGTTATGCCATTTACAATTCTGACATCCCGCCTGTCAATACTTGGGATTGTCAAATTCAGTTGCCGGAGATTTATGAACTTGCTCAAACTCTAAAATCTCATATTGTACAAAATTTGTACTCTCATCCGGATGGAATGTTTGACGTTTCAGGGGTTGATATCAAAACCCAAAAATATGCAAACAAACAAAAAGCAATGCTTGTGAATACTTTTGAAGCTATGAAAATCGAAGATGAAATGGAAAAAATTATTGATTCTGTCGTTGAAACAGGAGAAGTCACTCTATTTGTCGGTTGGGAAACAAAGACCAGAAAATACCGCAGAGCGTTGTCTTTATCTGAGCAACTTAAAAATGGAACCTCAGAGTCTTTTAAAGTTAAAGAAAAAGTTGTCTATGATAATGCAAAAGTTAAATTTATAAATTATGAAGATTTTGTTTTTGATAAAAATAGCGTTGAAAATTGGGATTCTTGTCCAAAAATTTATCGAACTTTTCAAACTTTTGATGAGATTAAATCAAACAATGCAAATTCGTTATTAAATGTTGAAAAACTGGAAGAATTGAAAGGAGTGGTGGCTGCTAAAAACAAAACGGCTGACAATTCTCAGTCCAAAATTGAGGTTTTGGAATTTTGGGGAGATATGGAATTGCCAAACGGGGAAGTTTTGAAAAATAAATTAATTGTAATTGCAGGTCGAAGTGTTGTAATAAGATTTGAAGATAATCCGTTTGTGATAAATCCGTTTATTCACGCAAATATTATTGAATGCCCAACAACAGGCAGAGGAATTTCACCTCTTCGAGTTGCACTTATTTTGAATAATATTTCATCAACCATCTTGAATAAACAACTTGATGCCTTGGCACTTATGATGAATCCTCCATATTTAGCACCGAAAGGATGTTTTAGAGGTCAACAAGATGTCAGTCCCGGGAAAATTATTGAATACGATGCGTCATTAATGACATCTGTACCAACACCACTATCATTTGACAAAGCAATGACCGGTTGGGATTTTTTGAATTATTTTAAAACAACAATTGAAAGTGCAACAGGAATTTTCAAAAACATGTCAGGAAATGTCCAATCCGTTGATAGAACTGCAACAGAAATTAACTATTCTGTGAATGGGCAAGAAGCAAGGTTGAATATGCTTTTAGAAGCCATAAACCGCAAAATTATTGTCCCAATGGTTGAAAAAACAGCAGAACTTATCGCAAATTTCAAACTGGGGAAAGAAAATATTATGGTATCTGATAGAGGAAAAGTTGAATTTATCGAGATAGACGATAATATCCGAAATTCCAATTATATCTATAGATACGGAGATAGGAAAGCAACATTTGAAAGAAAATCAAAACTTAAAGAGCTTTTTGAAGTAATAAAATCTTTTGCCCAAATTCAAGAAGTTTCTGAACGGATAGATTGGCTAGAGTGTTTCAAATTTGCACTTGAACAATACGGAATTGAAAATTCGAATAATTTTTTAACATCCGAACGGTCTAATCAGTCTATGAGCGAATAAATCCGTTTGTAAAGGGAGAAGGGAATAGGGAAAACTAAATCATGAAATACAAACTACTTGATGCACAACGAAAATTTTTGGAAATTCCGCATGATTATTCTTTAGATGTTGCGGTTTACCAAGGCGGGTACGGCTCCGGTAAAACTTTTGCCGGTTCTTTGCTTGGAATTCTTTTATCGTTGAAATTTGCAGGGATTAGAGGATTGGTTGGTGCTCAAACTTACAACCTTGTTCGAGATACTACTTTGCAAAGTTATTTTGAACATTTGGACGGGATGAATTTTGTTGAAGGAGAGGATTACAAATGGTCCTCATCTGAACAAAAAATGACTTTTTATAATGGATCGGAGATTTTATTCAGACATTTTGATGAGCCAGACAAATTAAAATCTCTGAATTTAGGGTTTGTTGAAATTGAAGAGATGTCGGATATCCCTTACGATACTTTTAAGGTTCTTCTTGCAAGAATGAGACAGAGGATTTTGCCAAGTTGGAAAAATTTTACCTACCGAATTTTTGGGCATACAAATCCGGAACTTCAAAGAGGTTGGATTTACAACACTTTTTTTATTAATCCGCCACCAAATTATAGAGTGATTTGTGCTCCAACGACTCAAAATATTTATCTTCCAAAAGGTTTTTGTGATGAGTTGAAAAATTTGTACGATGAGAGTTATTATCAAACTTTTGTTTTAGGTCAAACCGGCAATTACAATCAAAATCTTGTTGTTAAGGATTTTACGGATGATAATGTTCGAGACATTCAGTATCAAAAAGATTTGGATATTCATATCAGTTGCGATTTTAACGTTGACCCGATGGCGTGGGTTTTGGCTCACAAAACGGAAAACAAAGTTTTTTATTTTGATGAATTGGTTTTAGAAAACACTACAACCGCTAAAACTTGTGATGAATTTCATCTCCGATATCCAAATCATAAGGGTAAAGTAATAATCAACGGGGACGCATCAGGCGATAATCGAAGCTGTACGAGCGAATACACAAATTACGTAATAATAAAGAAAAAGTTGGAATCTTTTGGGTATGATGTAGAAATAAAGATTAAAGCGTTCAATCCTCCAATAAAAAACAGAGTTGCGGCGTTTAATGCTAAGGTTAAAAACGCAAATGGTGAAATCGGTTTGTATATTTCACCAAAGTGCGAAAAACTTTTGTATAATGTTTACAATTTACGGTATGTTGAAGGCTCTTCAAAAATTGATATTCCAACGTATTCTCAGATTAAGCAGTCAAAAGAACTCAAATTCCTATCTCATCCGTTTGATGCCGCATCTTATTTAGTGGATTTTTATTGGCCGATTGTTTTGTAGAAAATTGTTTAGAAAGAGGTTTTTGTAATGGATAATTTGTTATATTATTCTCCGATAATTGTTGTAATTTTGACTTTTCTTGTTCAGCAAAGAATTGTTGTAACTCCCGAACAATTGGAGAAAAAACATCGAGAAATCCTTAAAGATACGGAGAGAAAGTTCGTGACAATGGATAGTTTTCACGATTTGAAATCTAATTTTTCTGAAATGAAAGACAAAATTGACAAAATTTATGACTGTTTGATTATGAATTGAGTTTGCATTATATAACTTTTTTCAAAAATTCGCTCAATAGATTTATTTTTTCTTCTCCGATTACGGTAAAAAAAATATCACCGTTTTTGGTGTGCAAAATAAAAGTGGCTTCATTAAATACAACCATACTATTATTGATAAAAAATACAACTTGTGGCTTTTTCTTTTGAATTCTAAAGTCAAGAATATCTTCAAATAAAATTTTTTGGTTATTTATTGAAAGAGAATTTTCATCTACTTTTATTGTGTCTTTGTTTTTAAGTTTCCATAAAATTTTAAATCTTGGGATATAAATTAATGAAAATACCAAAGACGAAACTATCATTGATGTTAAAGAAATTCGATGAAGAAAAAATAAATATAAAATAAAACCAAAGATTAACAAAAACAGCAAACAGATACCCAAAACTATCATTTGCGGTCGTTCATCAACATTTGCTCTCAAAAAATCTTTATTCATACTTGTTTATTAAATTAGCATTAATTTTTATATTTTTCTACGTTATATTTGTCCATTAAGTTATTTTTCTTTTCGTAAGAAACAATTGCAGAAAGCAAACCTCCCGCTGTAACCCCAATCAAAAGACCTAATGTAGAGTGAAATATTTTATGTTTTGTAGAACTTATAAGTGCTAATACTCCACCCAAAACTCCACCAATACCGGTGTAAATTTTTGCATCTTTTTTAAGCGTTTCGGCTTGAGTGTTATATTCTTTAACAAATTCATCCGCTTTATCTTCTTGAATTGTATAACTCGGAATCCTTTTAGGGTTCTCCGGACTTGCTTTGAAATCAAGTCTAACCTTATTATCTATTAAATTTGGACCTATAATCAATTTCATAATAAAAACTTAACTCAATTTATTAAAGATGAAAATTGCCCTACTTTCTTAAAAATTTAGCAGACAATCTGTTGAATAATTCATTTGCATATTCCATTTTGAATAACAAATTCAGTGGAATATAAACAGCCAAACACACAACTGCAATGAATGAAATCTTGATTGCTTCAAACGGAATTTTAGATAAGTGGATAAATTTATCAAATTCTATTGCACACAACCAACATACAATACCAGTTATAACACCAGAAACAACCATTTTCAATAAGTTTATAAAAAGAGATTTGTAATCCATTTTCATCTTTTTTGTAATCAAAATACCCAAAACACAAGCATTGAATAGGGTTACTAAAGAAGTTGATAGTGTAATTCCACCAATTCCGAAATGCATTTTTGAAATCAATACATAGTTCAAAACAAGTTTCAAAACGATTGATGAAAAAGCAACAATAAATGGGGTCGCAGAATCATTAAATGAATAATAAACTCTTGTGATTGAATCTCTAAATACATAAGGAATTATTGAAACAGACAAGAACCATAATGCTTCTGTAACCATAAATGTTGCATTTTCGTCAAATACCCCGTGTTCAAATACCAATCGAACAGCATCCATTCCTACAACTAAAATTCCTATAATAATTGGAATAGCTCCGAAGAATAATACCCCAACCCCTTTGTTGAAGTAGTTTTTAATCCCTTCATAATCCTTATCCGCAACAAGTCTTGCAAAAATCGGAAATAGTGGAACTAAAAACGCCGTAACTAAAATCCCAACAGGGAATTGAAATACTCTATTAGCATATCCGATTGCCGTCCAAGCCCCTTCTGATATTGAAGATGTGAAAAACATATCAACGTAAATATGAATTTGACCTACTGTAGAACTCAATACAGCAGGAAATAGAAGTTCGCAAATTTCTTTGAAATATTGATTGTTTGTAAAATTGAAATTTGGTTTTAGGCGGTAGCCAAGTTTTCGAATATTCGGATATTGAATAACCAACTGCAATATAGCACCAATAGTTGTTGCCCAAGCTAGTGCATAACCTTTTTGGTCATTCGGAACTGCCATTACAACTCCGATAATTGCCACACTCATAATTATTGGCGACAAATTCGGGAGCATAAATTGTTGGTAAATAATCAAAAGTCCATAATAAATTCCTACAATTCCACCGATTACAAGAAGCGGAGTCATTATTTTTAAATGCATTGCAGCAAGATTTACCATATCGGCTGAACCGCCGGAAATTATTAATCCCATTATTTGTCGTGGAAAAATAAACATTATAACTGACAATGCTAAGAAAAATATTATTGTTGCAGTCATAAATGTTGAATATAATTTGTTTACGGTTTCAGAAGGTTTTTCTTTCAAATTAGGAATTAATTTTGAAAATATTGCAACTGTTGCACTATGAAAAGGTCCCCCAACTCCGCCTAACAAAATTAAAGATAATGACGGAATTTGGTAGGCATAATAATACGCATCAGATACTAAAGATGCTCCATAATAATTTGCAATTATTATGTCTCTGACAAATCCTATAAGTTTGCTGACAATTGTTACGACCGCAATCATCCATGCTGCTTTTAACAAACTTGGAGCTTTATTTTCTTTAGTTATATTTTCACTCATCTTTTCCTACCAATTCTATGTATATTCTCAATCCTTTATTACTTCCCGCTTCTGTCGGGTAGAAAAATGTTATATTGTTTAATCCATGTTTTAAATATTTCGCTAAATCAATACGGTTATATCTTTGTGCAATATCTAATTGAATTTTTTCATCATTTCCGTTGATATTTGCATCAATATAGGCGACTTTATATTTGTTATCAACAACCAAAAATCCTTTTCTATCTTTAGAATAGAATGTTTGACTCATTTTATTTTGTTCACTGTTTGATGACAAAATGAACGGTTGAGTTGTAAGAGAAATTCCGGAGTAATAATGTTGAAGGATTTTTTCGTACGGAAGTTTCAGTGTCGTTGCCATATAACCGGCTCCATACTGACTCATTCCTACTCCGTGCCCGAAACCACCGCCATAAGCTTTGACTTTTACAAGTTCACCCGCATCATTATATTCGTGGTCAAAAACCATATTCGCACTTGGCAAGGCTTTACCTTTGTTTGTCAAAAGTCGCCTTATAACAAGTTCTTTTTCAACGATGTAATTCCCTTTATCTGTCTGAATTTCCAGCTTCATAATTTTGCCGGATTCACCTCGTTGAACAACTTTTAATTTTTTAATCAGACCCATTGTTTCACCATGTTTAACCGCAGGAATTACAAAACCTGTGTCACTTTGATTGGCGATATTTGATTGTATCGCACTTTGCAATTCTTGTGCATCCCATTCTCTTTCCCAACGGTAATATGATGAATTTACATCAAATGATCTTGGTTTTGATTTGTAAAATTTTTCTGCCGCTTCATCTGAAAATAACGGTTCAAATTCCCCTCTATCAGGTTGTGCTTTCAGATATGGCTTTGGAGTTGCAGGGAATTTTTTTGTATACGGGTCAGAAAATGCGTTTTGATAGCTTTCGGTATAACCTCCCGCAGTTGATGAATATTGAGCCAAAATTAAATCCCAATCGTAGATTGCGACAATTCCTGCGGTTTCATCAACCGCACGATTAGACAAATCTCTTTCTGTATTTGCCCCAAAATAAACTTGACTTGCGACAGAATCAACAACATCATAATTCGGATTTGCTTTAACTCTTGGGGATAAAACGTAATTTCTAGCTGCAACACTTTGAGCTTTTAGTGCTTCAAGTCCAAAACTTACGGGCATTTCATTTGGGACAACCCCTTTTAAATAATCTTCAAGATAAAGTGAATTTACTATATAAAATTTTCCTTCATGACTGGAAGGTACAAGTTCAATTTGACCTCGATAGATAGCATCTTTACCGGCTCTTTTTAAATTTTTAACTCCTAAAAATCCATAGTCAGTGTTGAAAATAATCGGTCCTGAAACTTTTGCTATCGGGCTTCCGCTACAATCAGTCAGCACAAAGATTTTACCGACCATAGAAATATTTATACTATTGTCGTTGTCATAGGTGTTTATATAGTTTTTGTTGTTATAAACTTCAAATTCTCCGGTTCCATATATTGAAGCCTTATCCCATTCGTAAGTTGAAAAACTTTGAGAACCTATTCCGACTCGAACAATTTTAGAATGAGGAGCATTAGTATATTGGCTTGCAGTGGTATCCCTTGCAATTTGCAAGGTGGTTTGCGGAATATTCCCATAATAAGCCGCACCCATTACAGGCAAGCTGAATAATAGTGTATTCACAAGTAAAATTAAACCCAATTTCCTCATAAAAATATTATATGACAAAGAAAATGAATAGTTTAATCTACTATTTGAATTCTATCATCATTTTTAATTTCTATCGGTTGATTAAGTTTTTTGATGTAATCACAAGCTAATTTGTTTTTATCAATATCAAATTTTTGAAGAACAAAATCAGGATTTTTATTGCTTTCTAAATATCCGTCACCACCTGTTGAGAAGAAATCATCTGCGGCAACAGTATATTTTTTGTTCGAATCCGGATTTTTAACATCAATATTGTGAGTATGATTTGCCTTATCTATAAATTGAAGTTCAAGTAAATCCCCTTGTTTGTTAGTTTTGTATTTTAAGCCGGATACAAGAAGAAATCCCGGTTTATTTGAACTGCTATTTAATGATTTTAAGCCTACTTTTATTGCATCAACAATTTGTTTTTCTGATAAGTTAATAATCCACATTTTATCTTCAAATGGGGTAATATCAGAAATTAATCTTGTATCAATCGGTCCTTCGGAGAAACTTCCACGGATATTTCCCGAATTCAATATCGCAATATCGGTATTTAATTCACTCCTCATTGCATCTGCAATAAGGTTTCCGTGCGGGTTGTTTTCAATAAGTCTTTGTGTCGGAGGTGGAGCAGCTTCACTTACCTTGCCTATTACTTCTGGTTTGCCGATATATTCTTCAACAGAATGTTTTACAAACAATGGTCTGTTATAATTTTTTGTTGAAATTACGTTGTTTTGAGCTTTTTTAATTACACCTTTTTCATCAAAATCGACATTCAAAATTCCGACATTTTCACCGTCTTTTCCTGCTTGGGTAATGATTACCGGCTCACCTGTTTTTGAACATAAAAGGTTGGCTCCTTCTTTCAAACCTTGAATTAAATCATGAGTATGTGCCCCGAAAATCAAATCAATTCCTTCGGTTTCTTTTGCAAGTCTTTGATCTTTCGGTGTTCCTTGGTGAGATAAAACGACAATTTTATTTATTCCTTGTTCTTTCAGTTTGTTAACTTCGTCCTGAACAAGTTTAATTGTTTCATCATCATCGCTAACACTAATGTCTTTCATTGTGTCATTACTTTTTACACGTTTAATCATATCTTGTGGTGCAATTCCGATAAGTCCGTATTTTTCACCATCTTTTTCAACAATCATTGATTTTTGAATTTTACCTTCTAATGGTGAACCTTGTTTAACATCAACATTTATTGCAAGCATTTTATATTTTGCATCGCTCAAAAGTTTTGCAAAATCTCCCGGTTCTGCGACATCAAGTTCGTGATTGCCTAAGGCTGATGCTATAAAACCTCCCCAATCAAGGAATTTATTTGCAACTTGGTTGTGGATATAGTTTGCACCTAAAATTATATCACCGGATGATACTTTGAATTTTGAAATTCCAATATTCCTATCATGCCAAAATCCGGGAGCCATAGTATTGGCAGGTGTAGAGTCAAACTCTTTTGTCATGTTATAAATACGTTCCATATTGGTCATCTTGCCATGTACATCATTTATATAGAACCAACTTGTGTGAACGGTTTTAGGTTCCTGTTTGACAGGTGCTTTGTCATACACTGAAACCGTTTCATCGGGATAAATTGTTGCAGTGTATTTTTCTTCCTTCAAAGAATTATCTTGATTTGCAGATTTGGCTTCTTCCGTTTTCTTTGGATGAGTTGTTACAGAGCTTGTTTGAGTAATTGCTGTTTGATGATTTATATTTGGAGTATTTAACATATATTCTACCTTTTCATTTCATCCTTATAAAATGTTCTGAAAATATAAATTGCGTTAATTTTCTTTTTTATTAAGAAAGTTTAACTTGCCATTTTTTGACTTGCCTGATTTTTCATTTGTTTGTACATATCAATGCCTTCAGTCCAACTTGGAGTGATATTCAAATCGTCTTCAACAATCTCTTTCGGTAATGCCGCGTGATGAATTTTCGGTAACAAATAATCTTCCGAATATTCAATCGGTCTTGGAATATTATCATCCGTATCATTGCAAATGAATGTCATTTTGCCTTTGTTATCGGTTTTGTAACCAACAATAGTGATTTCATGTCCATTTACGATTACATTATTATTATCTGTTTGGGTGTAACCGATAATTACATTTTCGCCTTCATCAAGAGCTTGTACTATGTGTCTTTTCATTGTGCCTAAATCTGTTTCATAGCCAATAAGTCTGGCATTTTCATCTACAGTTTGGTAAGTTACCGATAAAATATTTTTATCAAATACTACTGATTCTGTGAATGTTTTTTCAAATTCAATCAAGCCTTTGTCATTTTGGTTAAATTTTCCGGCTCTTTTATCTGTCAAAGAATTGTATGACTGTTGAGCTCCAACTTCCATAAATGTTGATTGCATCAAAACATCTAATGGTGTTCTTTCGTAAGGATCTTTATTCGTTGTTTGAATTTGTGCCCTTAAAATTGCATTTTTATCCGGTGCAAATTTTAACGTTGCCTGGTTGTAATCCTTCATTTCAAAAGGAATTTCAAAAGCATCTAATAACCATGTTGCATTTAATAAATTGTCTGCAAGATTATTTAAACTTATTGTTTTTTCAACACACATTTTTGGAGAACTTAATTCTTGAGCAAATCTTGCAAATTCAGCAGGCATTTGTTTTGCCAGTTTGAATTCTGTACTAGCAGCAACACAAGTTCCTGAATGTTCCACATCAATATCATCTTGCCCTTGTCTAATATCAAGAAGATTTGTTTTGGTTTCATTGTTTGCCTTAATCACTCTATCTCTGTATTCAGGAGGAATATCTCCAAACTGTTGAGTAATTATATATGGATAAGCAATTGTGGCAATTGTATCTTTCAAAATAGTTTCTGACTTAAGACCTTCGGCTCTCGGTTCTTGTGCTATTTTATACAAATTGTCAAGTACGGTAGATTTGTCGTTCGAATTAGAATTTAATAAAACTCCGTTTTTTAATAATCCATCAAGAACTTTTCTTCCGTTTTTATCAAGTTTTGCGATGACGGTTGTATATTTGTTCTGTTCATCTTTTCCGCTCAATTGAGTTCTAATACTTGTGGTATTTGTGGTTTGTTGGCTTGATTGAGTGGATGAAGATGCCGCAGTAAATGATGGAGTTGCAGACTGAGTTGCTTCACTCTTTGATACTTGAGATGAAGCCTTAACGCCACCAATTGTGTTATAATGATTTCTATAAAGTAATGAATTTACAATTTCTACCATGCTACACCACACTATTAATAAAAAATAAAAATTTGAAAAATTGCTAGATATGTACTACTTTTGTAAATAAATATTAAAGAGGAAAATATTGCAAAACTCAAAAATAAAACCACTGACAAAATCACAAATTTTAATTTCAATAGACAGATTGACACGTTTTAAAAACACTGAAACAAAGTATCTGCGGGTTTTTCGAGATATATTGACTCAAAATTTGATTGAACCTAAATTCAAAAAATCGGATTTAGAAAAAATGGATTATACAGAGTTAAAAAATTGGGCAGAATATATATTTAATTCCTCTATACAAAACCTTGGGCTCCCGCAAGACGAAGATTATTCAATAAATCAAAAGCTTTTTGATTATGAAAGATCAGTGTTTATTTTTGGGTCAGATGTAGAAAATTTGTTGAAAAATAAAATTAATTTTAAGGCATGTGTTCAACTTATTGATGAAAATTCTCCTAAAAATTTGTTGTGGTTAAAGGAACTCAATTCAACTTTGCTAAATGATATTCGAAAAATAAGAGAGCAAAAGTCCCTTCGTTTCCCGATAGATAAAGTTGTTATAGCAGAAGGGGCAACCGAAGAGACTCTGCTACCTGAGTTTGCTAAAAGATGTGATTTTGATTTTGATAAAGAAGGAATTTATGTACTCTCCGCAGGCGGAAAAAATCAGGTTGTAAAGCTTTATTACCAAATGGTTGAAACTCTAAGAATTCCGATTTTTGTGTTATTGGATAAAGATGCAAAAGAAAATTTGGAAGAAATAAAACCAAAATTGCGAGAAATTGATAAAAGTCACTTGCTTGATTGTGGGGAATTTGAGGATTTACTACCGCTAGAACTGGTCGAAAAAACGCTAGAAGATGAATTGAAAAATATTTCAATATTAGAAAAAGAAAAATTGAATGAAGATATTCCTCGAGTAAAATTTTTGGAAGAGGTATTCAAAAATCGAGGCATGCACGAATTTAAAAAAGTAGAATTTGCTCAAATGGTGAAAAGAAATATAAAAAGCAAATCAGACATATCACCTGAAGTAGTTGAAATTATTGAGGAAATACAGGCTTCTACAAAAAGGAAAACAAAATTATAAAAAAATAAAACAAAATGGTTGACATTTAAAAATGTTTAGCATACAATAAGTTTCGTAAGCACTAGCCCCCATCGTCTAGAGGCCTAGGACAACACCCTTTCACGGTGTAGACAGCGATTCGAATTCGCTTGGGGGTACCATATTAATATAAGAGGCTTTGAGCCTCTTTTTTAATGCTCAAATACGCACCAAAATACCCCATTTGGTAACGGCTTTGGTAACGGGAAGAAAGCATGAGAAAATTTGAACCTAATTAAACCTATTTCACAGGTACATCTTTCATGTGTTTAAATTCTTCACTATGCACTCCATCATTCATTATTAAATCTACTTTAGACGTATTACTTGTTGGTTTAATATACATGCTCATTTCTTTTTGAAACTTCTTAAACTCTAAAAATGTAAGTATTTCTTTCAAGTCGTCTTTATCATACCCCATTTGTAAAAAGGTGGTTCTTAATATCTCATCATTTCTCTGATGAGCAGGGATTGATTTTCTTGCAAAATGAAAATCAAGACAAGCAGATTTGTGTCCGAAAATATCATTAAACCTTAACTGGTGCAAGATTAGGAGAATATTCTGCAATTAGACGTTCTGATATAGATATGGAAAATAAAACTATCTATATTACTAAACAATTAACATTAACTTCTTTAGATGGAAGTTTTAAAGGAGCTTAGGAATTATTTTTAATACTATTAATTAATTTTAAAATTCTTTTCTGTCTGCAACAATTTTCATAAAATATTGCAGGCAGAAAGGTGGGATGCAGAAATATTTGAAGAAGCTTTCAAATTAAACAAGGTCATAATGCAAAAAATAAGCAACTAAACAAAAGTGGTATATCTAAACCACTTATAATATTTACTATCTTTACTATATTTTGATCCTTCTTCGTCTTTTACATTCGTTTTATAATCAGTGAAGTATTTATGCCGCCGAAGGCAAAATTATTTGTCATTACATACTCTGTATCAATAACTCTTCCGGAGGCAGTGATATAATCCAAGTTTTGAGCACAATTAGCATCCAAATTTTCTAAATTTAATGTTGGGCAAAACCATTTATTATTCATCATTTGAACAGACAATATCGCTTCTATCGCACCACAAGCTCCCAAAGTATGTCCCGTATAACTTTTTATTGTTGATATTGGAACCCCATTATCAAACACCATTCCAGTTGCATTTGTTTCTGCAATATCACCAGAAATTGTAGCCGTTCCATGTGCATTTACATAACCGATTTCATCTTTAGAAATATTTGCATCCGCAATTGAATTCTTCATAACCTGTGCCATAGTCTCTTTATTCGGATTTGTCACATGGGTGCCATCTGTATTTGTTGAAAAGCCTACAATCTCAGCATAAATCTTTGCCCCCCTTGCTTTTGCATGTTCATATTCTTCCAGAATAACAGTGCCTGCCCCTTCTCCAATTACCAATCCGTCCCTATCTTTATCAAATGGTCTTGGGGTTAATTGTGGAGTATCATTCTTGGTACTTGTTGCATACAAAATATCAAAAACTCCAATCTGAGAAGGATGAATTTCATCCCCACCCCCTGCAATCATAACTGTTTGATAACCATTTTTAATCGCCTCATAAGCATACCCTATTCCCAATGAACCTGATGTACATGCTGTTGATGTAGGAATTAATCTTCCTCGAGTTTTAAAATAAAGAGATATATTCACTGCGGCAGTCTGCGGCATCATTTTGATATAAGAACTTGAATTTAAGGATTTTACATCGTCTTTTGCATAAAGAGAATAAAAATCAAAAACGGCATCCAAAGACCCGCTAGAAGAGCCATAACTAACTCCAGTCTGACCGGACGAAATAATTTCATCTCCCAACAATCCTGCATCTTTCAATGCTTCTTCTGCTGTTGCAACCGCCATAACAGACAAAGGTCCCATTGTTCTGAGAACTTTTCTATCAAAATGTTCAGGTTGTTTAAACCCGTCAACCGTTGCAACTAATCTGGTATTTAACTTCTTAAATCTATCTAATTCTTTCCAATATCTGACACAATTTTTGTAGGTTTTTAATCTCTCAAATGCAGTATCTACACTTGAACCCAAAGGAGAAGCCAAAGACATGCCTGTAATAACAACTCTTTTCCCCATTATATAACTAAACCTCCATTTATTGATATTACCTGTCCTGTAATATAAGACGCATCATCACTCATTAAATATTTTATCAGACCTGCAACTTCTTCCGGTTTACCCATTCTCTTTAGTGGAATTTGTTTAATCACATCTTCCGGAATATCTTGCGTCATATCAGACTCAATAATTCCGGGGGCTACACAATTTACCGTAATTTTTCTTTTTGCAAGTTCTTTAGCTAAAGCTTTTGTTGCTCCGATAATGCCCGCTTTTGATGCACTATAATTTACCTGTCCTCTGTTCCCAACCATTCCGGAAATAGAAGAAATTGTTATAATTCTTCCTTTTCTTGCTTGAACCATATACATACATAAAGGTTTTAAAACATTGTAAAAACCACCAAGATTTGTATTAATAACATCATCCCACTCAAAATCTTCAAGAGCGGGAAAAGGATTATCCTTGGCTATTCCTGCATTTAGGACAACACCATAATAAATTCCATTATCTTCAATATCTTTTAGAAGCTGTTTTTTAGTTTCTTCTCTATCACTTATATCAAAGGCTAAAGCTCGACATTCAACATTAAAACTTTTAATTTCTGAGATTAAATCGTTTAATCTTGAAACATCTTTAGAACAATGAAGGACTATATTATATCCTGATTTTGCTAAAGCAATTGCTGTTGCTCTTCCAATTCCTCGGCTGGATCCTGTTATTAAAACTGTTTTATCCATTGTTTTCAATAAACTCCTTAATATCATTACTTTGATAAACATTTACAGTTGCACTGGCGATTTCTTCTTCATTATCATAAATAATACAATCAAATGCAACAATTTGATTATCTGTAAATATTTCGTGTATTTTTATTATGTAGCTTTTATGATTTTCAAAATATTCAATGGCACAATTATATAATCTTGCACCCAATAAAAAACCAATTTTAGGATGGTTACAATTATTTTTAAAATACGCATAACAGCCAATTGATTGAGCCATAAATTCAATTCCGGATACTGCATTTATGCCATTATGAATTTTGTCAAATAATATTTTTTTATTATGAATATTTACAATAGCGGTTAAAGTTTTATCTTCCAAATTATATTCTAAAATATCATCTATCAAAATCATTGGAGGTTTGTGAGGCAAAATTTTTGTCAAATCATATTTAGGCATAGTTATTTCCTCCAAGAATAATCGCAGCATTCGTTCCGCCAAAACCAAAAGCTGTACATAAACATGTTTTGATATTAAATATATCATTTTCTTCAGATTTGACAAGTTTAATTTTAGGCAAACTTGGATCGTATTCACCGTTATAAACGTGCGGATATAATTTAGTTTTTCGTTTTTTCAACAACTCACAACATAGTGCAACTTCTATAGCTGCCGCAGCCCCCAAACAATGTCCGGTCAATGGTTTTGTTGAACTGCAAGGAATATTTTCTCCAAAAATAAAGTTTATCGCTTGAGCTTCCATAATATCATTTGAAACAGTTCCTGTCCCATGTAAATTTATGTAATTGATTTGATTAGGAGATAAATTTGCTTCCTTCATTGCAAATTGAATTGCTTTTATAGACTCTTTTGCCATCGGATCAGGACAAGTCGAATGATAAATATCTGTTGTTTCGCCAATGCCTAAAATTTCAATTTCAGGATTTTCTTGTTTTGCTAATATAAATGCAGCAACTCCTTCACCAATATTTATTCCTTCACGATTAGCACCAAAAGGATTTGTCGGATTTGGAGATAATACTTCAAGGGAGTTAAAACCAAATATAGGTAATTTAGCAATTGAATCAACGCCAATAACAATTACAATTTTGGCAATCTCATTATTTAATATATCTTTTGCGATTGAAAAAGCTTTTATTCCGGAAGAGCAAGCTGTAGATACAGTCATTGCAAGGTTATTTAATTTAAAATAATCTTTAACAAACATTGCAGGATTTCCCAGTTCAAAATAATTCAAATTTTTAATAACCTCATATTCTTCTACCCCGGTATTAGTTGTTGCAACAACTACAGCAATTTCCGAATTTCCATATTTATCAATAAAATAATCTATATCTTTTTTTAATAACCCCAAACATTTTAAAACTAATTGATTACAACGGGTGTTATAATCAATATTTTGTATTTGAGGTAAATTTTCATCAACAATCCCAATTCTTACTTTTTTGTTTTTAATAATATCTTCTGTTATTTTGAAATGAGTATTATCGCCAACAAGTGCATTATGGGATATTTTATCCATACCACAACCTAAATTACATACTGCATTGAAATTTATTATACCAATTCCCATAATAACTAACTTTATTATATAATAAGGATATGGGAAATACTAGATTTTATATTGAAAAAGTTTCTTTTAAAACCCAAAAAGATGCCAAACTGGATTGTATTCCAATGTTATTACGCCGAAAGTTGAGCAATCTTGACAAACTGGCTATATCTACAATAAATAGCGTTTTTGATGACAACATTGAAGAATTTATATTTTCATCCCAGTATGGAGAATTCGAAAGACTGTTTTCAATAATTGAACAATATACTAAAAATAATGAGGTTTCTCCAATCGCATTTTCAGCATCAGTTCATAATTATATCGGCGGAATTTTGTCATTAGTAAAACATTCAACAATTCCATACTATGCAATTTCGGCAGGAGAAAACAGTTTATCTTACGGGTTAATAAAATCAATAATATCTAAAAAAAGAGTTTTATATTGTTATGCAGATAATTTTCAAAAAGAGCAAAGTGTTTCTTTAATCATCTCGCCCGATTTTACAAAAGACACCACATGTGTTGAATTTCAGAAAAAAAAATCTACCTGTCAAAATAGTGAATATGAAAGTTTTTACAAATTTTTGAATGGTGAACTACCGACTTTTAATACAGATTTGGGAGAATTCAATGTTATTCATAACTAGATTTATTCGCTCAATATTGGTTTTATTCAGTTTTGCAATTTTTGGAATAGGAGCAATAATTTTAAACTTTTTGATTTTTCCAATAGCCCAAATCATTCTAAAAGATAACAAACTATTATATTTTTACTCTGATATTATTCGCCAAGCTTGGAAATGGTTTGTTGGAATTTTGATATCTTTAAAAATCATAAAGCTAAATATTTCAGGATTAGAAGATATCAAACAAATTCGGCAAAAAGTAATCGTTGCAACACATCCAAGTTTTATTGATATTCTAATTCTTATTGCATTAATTCCAAGAACTTCTTGTATTGTCAAATACTCTTTAAGCAGAAATCCAATACTATTTAATTTAGTAAATTCGATTTTTATAATGGAAGATGAGTCACTGGACAAGCTAAAATTCCATACAAAACAAATGATAGAAAAAGGATTTAACATTGTTATTTTTCCTATGGGTATTCGACATAGACGGAATGAATTTCCAAAAATAAAAAAAGGAGCAGCAACTATTGCAATAAACGCAAAGTGCAATATTGTCGCATTGAAATATTATACTGATTCTGATTTCCTCTTCATTCATCAACCAATATATGAAGCCGGAGACAAAACAGTAAATTATGACCTATCCTATGCTGGAGAAATTGACGTAATATCAATGCTACAAACCACAGATAACGAAATCGTTATAAAAAAGAATATTACAAAAAAGATAGAATCTAGTTTGTATCAATAAGTTATGATATAATAAATCTATGGATATAAAAGAAGAATTAAAAAATTTAATAATTACAACTTTAGAATTAGATGAAATAACTCCGGATGATATTATTGATAATGAACCCTTGTTTGTCGATGGGTTAGGTTTAGATTCTATTGATGCTTTAGAACTTGGTATGGCTCTAAAAAAGAAATATAATATCGTAATGGGCAACAATAAAGATACGAATAAAAAACATTTTGCATCAATAAATTCACTCGCAGAATTTGTGGAGGCGAATCGAAATGACCAATAATTTTTCAAAAGAAGATATATTAGAAGAATTAACTAGAATTTTAGTAGAAGAATTAGAAATTCCTAGTGAAAAAATTGTTGGTTCAAGCAATTTATTCACTGATTTAGATTTGGATAGCATTGATGCTGTTGATATAGCTGTTAGAATGCAACGCTTTACTGATAAAAAATTAACACCTGAAGAATTTAAACAAATTCAAACTGTTGATGATGTAGTTAATGCGGTGTGGGCTCTTTTAAATAATAATGAATAAATTGGTTAAAATTGTATTATCAATTATTTTAATGCAAATTGTTATATTAATTGTTCACTACACAAAATGGCATTTTGTAAAACTTTATCCTGTTGTAGTTAATTGTTTTATCTTCTTAGTGTTTTTTACATCTTCATTCTCAAAAGAAACAGTTATTCAAAAATTTGCAAAACTTACAGAACCGAATATTAAACCTAAAGCATTAGAATATACAAGAAAATTAACCTACTATTGGGCAATATTTACTTTTTTTAACTTTCTAATCTCTTTATGGACGGTCTTTTTGCCTCAAAAAATTTGGTCAATTTATAACGGAATTATTTCTTATATTTTAGTTGGAAGCTTTTTTGCGATAGAATATTTTGTAAGAAAAAGATTTAAGAAAAAATATGGTTGCTAATTTTTTAGAATACTTTTATACCGATAAATATGATACTAAAATTGTTCTGACAAATCAGAATAAATCTTATACCGTTTTGGATTTGAAAACACTCATAAAAAATAAAATCCAAAATGCTCAAAATATTTCAATAAATTTTGCCAAATGCAGTATGTTTGAGTTTGTTGTAGAATTTCTTGCTCGAGTTTTTACACAAAAAGAAATCTATATTTATAATGAAAATTCTCCTCTTGTGCAAAACCCAAAATTTGAGTTCCATCAAATAAATCCAAACGAAATTATAATATATTTTTCTACATCAGGAAGTTCAGGAAGTCCTAAAATTATAGAAAAAAGTTTAGCAAATTTATTTAAAGAATCTCAAGATTTACTGACTCAATTTCCAGAATTAAAATCTCTTGAATTTGCTTCTACAACGACAATGAACCATTTATTTGGTTTTACGTTTCACTTTATGCTTCCATTAAATTGTGAAGGTGTAATAAATTTAAACCAAATTTCGATTCCGGAAGATATAAATAAAAACGGAATTTGTCTAATTTCAACGCCATCATTTTTGGAAATTCTTGCAAAATACAATTATAAACCGCAAAAAACACCACGCTATATAATATCTGCCGGTTCTGCGTTAAAAACTGATATTTTCAAATACGCAAAATTTATATCTTCAAAAACCATTGAAATCTATGGAAGTACAGAAACCGGAATTATGGCTTTTCGTACCGATGAAAATTCGAAATTAAAATTATTTGATAATGTTACAATCACTTCAAACACTGATAGTATAGAAGTTCAAACGCCTTATTCAAAAAAATCAGTCGTTTCTATTCAAGACAATATAGTTTCTTACCCGAATAAATTTATAGAAATTTTAGGGCGAAACGATAGAATTTATAAGATACAAGAAAAAAGAATTTCAGCAGAAAATATAGAAACACTTATCAAAAATATCCCTTATATAACAGATGCTTACACAATTAAATTGGATAACAAATTGGCGTGTTTGTGCGTTCTATCTAAAGTTGGGCTTGAATATCTATTCCAAAACGGAATAATCGAACTTGTAAAAAGTATAAAATCTTTCTTGAAAAAAAATACCGAAATAATTCCGCAAAAATGGAAATTTTTAGACGAAATTCCACATACTCAAAATGGAAAAGTTGACGAAAAAGAAATTTTGGAAATATTTAACCTGAATTTGTCAATTCCGGTTCCGATAAAAAAGCAAGTTGAGAAAAATTTTGCAACAATTTCTTTATATTTTTACAAAAACTGCAATTTCTTCAAGGGACATTTTGATAGATATCATATAGTTCCTGGAGTTATACAATTATTTTTAGCTCAGTATTATTCTTCAAAAGTTTTCAAAATAACAAATATTGCAGGACAATATCGAAAAATTAAATTCAAAAATGTCATCCGACCAAATCAGATTATAGATTTAGTATTAGAAAAAACAACAAAAGGTATTATGTATACCTACAAAGACGAAGAAAAAACATATTCATCCGGAGTGTTGCCAATTGTTAAACTTGAAAGGACAGATTAACATTATGCAAAAAATTATTTCAAATACTCGTATAAAAGTTCCGTTTTGCGACTTGGATCCAATGCATATTGTTTGGCATGGAAATTATTTAAAGTATATTGAATTAGCTCGAAGTGAACTTTTTGAAAAAATAAATTATAGTTATCAACAGATGTATGAAGATAATATTGTATACCCTATTGCTAAAATGGATTTGAAATATATTTCATCCGCTAAACTTCATGACGTTTTGAATGTAAAATGTATATTGCAAGAAATTGAACCGGCAATAATTATAAAATATGAAATTACAAATCTAAAAACCGGAGAAACATTGTTCAAGGCCTCTTCAATGCAAATTTGTGTTGATGCAAAAACAAATGAAACCCTATACTATGCTCCGGAAAAACTTCGTCAAAATTTTCAGGAGGGAAGTAAATGATAAAAAAAATTTTTTGGATATTTATTTTAATCTTGACTTTAAATTGCAGTGCAAACGCAGATGTTTTTGATCATCCGCAGAATTTGTCAGCAATATCTTCTCAAATACCGGAGTTCAACAATATAAAATGCAACTTTATCCAAGAAAAAACAATCCCAAATACAACAACAAAAATCAAATCTTCAGGAAATTTTGTATTTGATAAAAATAAAGGTGTAACTTTTAATACTACCTATCCCGCAGTATTTACAACCTCTTACACCTCTTCAGAATACAGACAAATCAGTGATATTTTCAATGCAATGTCAAATAAGTCTTACTCAAAAATAGAAAAGATTTTTAAATTTTATTTCTATCGAGTGAATAATGAGTGGCAATTAGGATTTAAACCTCGAACAAATTCTCCTGCGGCTAAATATCTTGTATCAATAGAAATTCATGGTCAATATTCAAACTCAAAAATGATGATGATTATAAAATGTACAAATTCTACAAAAACAACAATCTGGTTTAACAAATGAAATCAAAAATTTTAAAATTTATAAAAGTTTTAATAGTCCTATTATATATGGCATTATTCGGTTTTGGAATTCATAAACATACTCCTGTCGAGACAGATATTGCCGAAGGGTTCTTGAACCAAAATATAAAAAGTGAAAAACAACTAATTTCGTTATCTAAATTATCCTCTCAAAATCTCAGTGTAATCATTGAAACAAACAACTACCAAGAAAATGAAGAGATAAAATCAAAACTAAATAAAGCAATTTCAAAAACAAATATAAAACCAAATCGAATCAATAATATTGACTTGATAATAAATAATTATAGAAAATATCCGGAGAATTTCCTCACCGAAAGCACTCGGAATTTTCTGTTAAAGAAGGATTATAATGCTGTAGATATGAATAGTTTGCGTCTTTTATACAATCCTTTGAGTATTTTTATTCAAACACCTGACAAAGACCCGTATCTTTTTGCAACCGATTATGTATTGAATTTGCAAATCCCATACCTTTCTGAAAATTCAACAGAACAGGCAGGAAAATATTATTCAAAAACACCTTTTAAAATAACGAATACAAAAACTTTTAATTCTGATATGAAAATCCTTACTGATTTTCAACACAAAATAAACAAGAGCAAAACATCAAAACTCTACATCACAGGAACTCCTATCCATACATATAAAACAAGTAAAAGTTCTGCTTTAGAAATAAATATTCTTTGTTTGTTATCAACTTTTACACTGATTTTGCTTTGTAAAAAATACTTCAAATCCTTAAAAATTTTAATCCCTGTAATTTCAAGTATTTTGTTCGGGATTTTAACAGGTTATTTAGTCACCTCAATTTGCGTTTCTAAAATTAATGTTCTAACTTTTGTCTTTGCGACTTCTCTCATCGGAATAAGTCTTGACTATTCAATACATTACATTTATTCAACAATGCAAAAAACTAAAGTTCTTAAAAGTATAACTATTTCGTTATTGACAACAGTTTTATCTTTTTTGATTTTGTGCTTTAGCGGAATAGAATTATTAAAACAAATAGGAATTTTCACAATTACAGGTTTAATTTCGGTGTATATTTTTGTCCTTATTTATCTCCCGATATTTAACAAATTTTTCCCGAAAAACATTTCAAATATAAACTTCCCTAACTTATGGAAGTTTAAAAATATATTTATCGGAATTGTTTTATTTGTCATTTTGATTGGATTTGGCAGATTAAATTTTGATGATAATTTAAAAAACATGTACTCTCCGCAAAAAGAATTACTAAAAGCCGAAATGCTAAATAATAAAATGTTCCATATTCCAAATACAACTTTCCTTATCATAAAGGGGAATAATATTGAACAAATTTTAGAAAAAGAAGAACAAATTGCAAGCAAATTAAACGCTAAAAATTTAGATTATATTTCATTGAGTAAACTTATCCCATCAGCCAAACGCCAACGAGTAAACAGACAAATGGTTTCTAATTTGTATGACAAAAATTTAAAATCTTATGCAAACTTTATCACCTCTCAATCAATAGAAACAATAAAAAAATCTATTAAAAATAATACAGTCATTAAAGCTGAAAATTCTCTTATATCTGAATTCAAATTGGACAAAACATCTTCATATATGATAATTTTCGGAGATAGTCCTAATTTCAACGGAATTTCTAATGTTGATAAAATTGACATAGTTAAAAGTTTTTCAAATATTTTGAGAGAAAAAAGATTAAAATGTTTGAACTTATTACCTATCATCTTTTTGATATATTTTGGAGTTTTGTCATTGTGTTACAATCCGAAAAGAGCCCTAAAAATAATGGCAGGTCCAATAATTGGTGCAATGTTTTCTGTTTGTACAATATCAACCTTTGGAGTCCCGATAAATATGTTTCACATATTATCAATTTTTCTGATTTTAGGTTTTAGTTTAGATTATTCTATCTTTATGTCAAATAAAGAAAAAGGCTCAATACAACCGGTATTTATCTCGTTTATATCAAGTTTTATCTCTTTTATGATGTTGTCCTTTACGAACTTCAAATTAATAAGTTCAATGGGAATGGTATTGTCAATCGGACTACTAATCTCATACATTTTTAGTATCTTGTTATTTTTTAAAGATGAAAAAACAAACATGTAACTATATTTTTCATGCTATAATTTCATCATGGAAAAGACTCCTTACAGGCGAAAAACAAGAAAACACGAAACTATAAATTCATTAACCCAAGCACAAAAGATAATTTTTGCCCCAATGGTTTTCCAAGCAATTGGCACATTATTAGACTTAGGAATTCTAAAGTCTCTCGATGAAAATCCTAAAAGTGTGACCGAATTAATGAACACCCTAAACCTTGATGAATATACAGTTACAACGTTATTAGAAGTTGGGGCAGTTGCAGATGTCGTCTCTCAAAATAAAAACAATGAATTTTGTATAACTCAAATTGGTAAAACTTTTTTGTACGATAAAATGGCAATTGTAAATTTCAATTTTATTCGCCATTGTTGCTACCTTGGGGCATCAGAACTCACAAATTCTTTTAAAAATTCCAAACCTATGGGATTGAAAAAATTCTATAATAATAGCGATAAAGTTTATCCTGTTTTACCAAAGATGTCTAAAGAATTTAAAGATGCTTGGTATTCATTTGACAATCATTACTCTGATAATTGTTTTGAAATTGTACACAATATTATTATGCAAAAATCACCGGAAGCAATTTTTGATATCGGCGGGAATACAGGAAAATTTGAAAAAATTTACCTTAAAAAATCTCCAAATACAAAAATTACTATGCTTGATTTAAAAGAAAATATTGATATCGTTTCTCAAAATAAAGAACTTGAAGGTTGCAATTTTTATCCGATAAATGTTTTAGATATAAATAACAAATTTCCGAAATTAACAGGTGCGGTATTGATGAGCCAATTTTTAGATTGTTTTTCAAAATCTGAAATCCAATCTATCCTTTCGCGTATCAAAAATGCCTCAAATAAAGGAACTTCTATTTTTATTTTAGAACCATTTACGGATAATCAAAATTTTGAAGGAGCCAAATATTCTCTTGTGAATACATCTCTATATTTTACTTGTATTGCAAATGGAAATAGCAAAATATATACCAAAACCGAAATGCTCGAAATTATAAAAAATGTTGGGCTTGAAATTTGTAATATTTATGAAAATATTGGTGTAAATGATTATACATTGTTGGAGTGTATAGTCTAGTGCATAAAGATATTCGACTAAAAAATTGGTGGAGTAGAAAAGAAGTTTCTGCAGGGCGAAAACGATTAAAATTAACTTGGTGGATATACAAACATTTTGGAATATTTCCAATAAAAATCCTATCTTTTTTCTTGACTTGTGGAGCTTTTATTTTTGTAAAAGATATAAAAATTTATTCTAAAAAATATTTTAAAATCCTCTACAAATACACAAATAACCCTAAATATAAACCGACATATCTGAATTCATTCAAACATATTTTATCGTACTCAAATTCTTTGGTTGATAAAATGCTAGCGTATAGCGATAATTATAAAAACATTAAATTTAATACCCCAAAAGATGCTGAGACAATAAAAACTTTAATCCAAAATAAACAAGGGGCATTCTTCCTTACTAACCATATAGGTTCTATTGAAATGTTGCGAGCATTTATGGAATCCGGTTTTGTTCCAAAAGTCAAAATCAATGTTTTTTTACAACAAAGTCAATGTAAAATATTCAATGAATTTATAAATAGTATTTCAACACAGCAAAATTATATTGAAACATTTCCAGTGGAAGATATAAATATCGAAACCGCAATTGAAATAAAAGAAAGAATAAATAATGGCGAATTCGTATTTATGGCAGGAGACAGAATTTCTAAAAACTCCCCTTCAAAAACTTACGAAACAAAATTTTTAGGGGAAATAATTCACTTACCGCTTGGAGCAATAAAATTTGCCCTGCTCTTAGATTGCCCTATATATTTGACAATTTGTCCAATCATAAAAAAAGATTACACAATGTTCTTAAAAAATATAGAATTAGAGGAAGATAAAAAATCTAATTTAGAAAAAATCAAACAAGAATACTCCAAATATTTGGAATACTCTACTTTAAAATTTCCATATCAATTTTATAATTTCTATGACATTTTTGAAGAGTCCAACGTTTAATTATAATTCTATTTCCATGGATAGCTTTTATCTATTTCCCAACCTGCACGTCTGATTTTTTCAGCACATGTTGTTCCTTGGTTAGCTGGATCTGGGTCGTTTGAACAATTCCAATTCACAACTCCTTGAGATTGGCTATATCCATAAGGGAATACACCTTTATCTTCAACTCTCATTAGAAAGAACACGTCTTTTCCGAATGTGTTTGGCCCTGAAGGTCCATTTATATCTACCCAAACCCAATTTGACGGAATATCAAATTTTCCTGTTGTTGCTGACCAATTAGATGTGAATATTATATAAAAATAACCATCAATCGTTGATATTCCAATTCTAGAATTTGGCACAAACGCATTCGAGCCTTGTACAGCCCCCATTGGGGTTAAAAATGGAGTTGAACTTTTATATCCGCAATCTGAATATGTATCACAAATATTAGTTATTTTCAGATAAGGAGCCCAATACGTTTTTATATAATTTTCTGTTCCCATATTATAAGCTTCTTCAGGTGCTGGATCGCCTAAGTCATCAAAAGACTGCTTATATGCCTGATTGAACACAGAAATAGCTCTTTGTAACTTTGTAACCGTAACTTTCTTTTGGTGATTGGTAATTAACGTAGGAATTGTCATCGCTGCAACAATTCCGATTACACCAAGTGTGATTAATACCTCTGCCAAAGTAAACGCAAGTTTCACCTTTGTTGGTGGCAAATCTACGTGCGTAGCACCTTCTGCTAAAGTAAAACCTAACTTCGCCTTTATTTGCATCTTTTTCAAATCAGATATTTTATTCATTTGTCCCTCTTATATTTTAAAATCTACATATTGTTTATTACAATATATACATTGTAATAAACATATAATATATTGTAGAATAAAATTTGTCAAATTACTAAAATTTTTCTATGGATAAAAAAGAAATTTTAAAGGAATTTGGCAGAAATTTAAAAGCCGAACGAAACAGAGCCGGACTATCACAAGAACAATTAGCCGAAAAAATTGGGGTATCTTATGGGCAAGTTGTTGGAACTATTGAAAGGGGCGAAACAAATACCTCTTTAACTGTCATTGTTGCAATAATGAATGCTTTAGATTTAGATTTTGACACATTATTTAATTTAAATAAATTTAATAAAAAAAGACAGAGTTAAAAATAACCCTGCCTTTTTATAAGCTTTATACAAACTTTTTACTAGTCGAATACATAGCTAATAATAGCTGCTTCTCTAGCTTTTTTGATAGCTTTAGCAATCATTCTTTGGTGAGCAGCACAGTTTCCTGTAATTCTTCTAGGAATGATTTTACCAGCTTCTGTTAAGTATCTTTTCAATTTTGCAGCATCTTTGTAATCAATTGATGTAACTTTATCAGCACACAAGCTGCAATTTTTTCTTTTTTTCTTATCGTCTTGTCTTGCCATTTTTTCTAATTTGCCTTTCTAGCCTTATATTATTTTCTACTTAATTTTGTATTTTGTTTAGAATGGAACTTCTTCATCGTCCATCAAAACATCTGTATTAGCATCAGGTGAAGACGAGTCCATATCTCCAAATGTTAAGATATCACCTTCTTCATTTGAAGAAGCAGAACCTGATGAAGAGCTTCCGCCCATAAGTTCAATTGTAGCAGCTTCGATTTCGAAAACTCTTTTTTCTGTTCCGTCATCCATTTTGCTGATACCGTTCTGTAATCTTCCTTCAACCAAAACTTTTTGATTTTTAGAAAGTGAAGAAACAACTTCTTCTAATGATTGTCTTTTAGATATAACTCTCACCAAGATTTCATCATTAGTTCCGATATTCATAACAAAAGATGAAACCGCAACATTGTTTGATGTAAAACCTGTTTTTGGTGCTTTATAAACTATACCTGTAACTACTGCTTTTGCTAATGACATTTTTTATTTCCTATAAATCTAACTAAACTGAAGCTTTTTCAGCTACTTCCATAAACATTGTTCTAAGAATGTTGTCATTTAATCTCAATTGTCTTTTGAATTCAGCAACTTTATCAGCAGGTAAAGCCAAAACTGTTGTAGAGAAGAAACCATCTCTAAAGTTTTGAATTTCATAAGCTAATTTTTTTCTTCCTGCTTTGTCTGTAGATTCAACTTTTCCACCGAAATCAACGATGATTGAGTCGATTTTTTCGATTAATTTATCAACTTCTTCAGCGTCTAAATTTGGTTTGAATATAGTCATTAATTCGTAAGTTTTCATTTTATTGTGTCTCCTTTTACTATTTTCCTATGATGTATGCTCCAATTCTACCATGAAAATAGAAAATTTTACAACATGTACTCTGCGTTAAAACTGTAATTTGCAGGTCCGATTAGGAAAATATTTTGGTTTGGATTTTCCTTAGTTCCGCTCCATTCAACATTTACAGCTCCACCAAGCAGATTAACTTTGACTTTATTTTCTGTTAAGTTATTTAAAACACAAGCAACTACACTTGCACAAGCTCCTGTTCCGCAAGCTAAAGTTATTCCGCAGCCTCTTTCATATACTCGCATTTCAATTTCATTTTTTGAAAGAACTTTAACAAATTCTGTATTTGTTTTTTCAGGGAAATATGGATGAACTTCCATATCCGGACCGTAATTTTTTGCTAAATAAAGAGTATCTTCATCTGTAAAAATCACGCAATGCGGATTTCCCATTGAAACAGGCGTAATTTTGAATTCCTTGTCTTTTACATGGACAGTTCTTTCCCCTTTAAACGGAATTTTATTATCTTCTAAAATCGGAGTTCCCATATTAACTTTAATTTGTCCGTTATCTAAGATTTCAGGCTTAATAATTCTGGCTAAAGTTTTAACACTGAAACATTTTTTATCCACTAGTTTGTTGTCATACACATACTTTGCAAAGCATCTCATCCCATTTCCGCACATCTGAGCAGTTGTCCCGTCAGAATTGTAAAAATACCATGCAATATCTGTTTCGCCATTTGGTTTTATATCAGGAATAATCATTCCGTCTGCACCAACGCCAAAATGTCTGTCGCAAAGTTTTTTTGCTAAGTCGCTCATTGTCATTCCTGATTTTTCATATTCCGAATAATCTAAGACAACAAAATCGTTTCCGCAACCTTGCATTTTTGTTATTTTAATATTTGTCATAATTTCTACCTCTTTTTTGTTGATTATAATTCAATTTATATTTTATATCAATTTAATTTTAATCTCTAAATAATAGTTTTGCCGTAAAAATCAAAACAGTAGCACCGATACAAACCTCAACAGGGAGCGATAATAAATATTGAGTTTTCAATATCATAGGGATTAAAAGAATTGCACCTGCCGGTGGGAAAAGTGTTTTAACCCTATCAAAGGTTACAAATAAAACGCAACATGCCAGTGTTGCACAGATTGACAATGGAAGATGCAAATACAAATTCAAAACTTCTCTAAGCATACACCCTGTAAAAGAAGCTAACGTCATAAGCCCTATGATGTGGAAAGGTTTATTCCGCATTGGACTTTTAGGGTTTGCAAATTCCGCGAAAGTAACAATTAGCGGAGGAGCTAAAAAATATATTTGATGACTTTTGAATGGAATTAGAGCAATAATTCCAAATACAACAAGTAATTTTGCCCACTTTATCACCTGATATTTCAAATCAAAAACACATGGAATATATTCATTTTTAGGTTTTAGATGATTTTTCTCCATTAACCATTGAGCAGCGATTATAATAAATGCCATAATTGTTACGGATATCGGATAAACCCAACTCTTTGTACCCAAATAAACCGGTAAAATACAAGCAGAAATTATTGGGATTAGAGTTGTTTTTGTCAAAGTTAAAATAAATCCTGTAAATGCAAAACATAAACCTGTTTGAAAAATTAAAGGAATAGGCAAATATTTAGTAACCAACATTCCAAATAAGGATGCGATAGATACAAGGAAAAACATTTTGCGTTTGTTACACATCCACGGTTGCTGTTCGGAAATCCACGCACCAATAGTCAAGGCACAAATTTCCGGAAAAATAATTTCTCTTTCTCCTGAAATTTCGGCTATCAAAATCATTACAACAGCCATTATTACAGCAAAAATGTATCGCTCTATCCTAATTCGTTTTAATATTTCGACTTTCATTCCTTAAGTATTATACAATAGACAAACCATGTGGTATAATCAGGATGTGGAATTGTTCCGTATTGATAGAGGAGAGAAAACCTATGGAAAACTTAAATAAATACATTGAACATACTTTGCTAAAACAAGATGCAACAAAAAATGATTTGATAAAACTTTTTGAAGAAGCTAAATCTCACAACTTTTTGGGAGTTTGCATAAACCCATGCTATGTAAAAATGGCTAAAGAATATTTAAAAGAAACAGATGTCAAAGTTGTTACGGTTATCGGTTTCCCACTAGGTGCAAATACAACAGAAACAAAGATTTTTGAAACAATTCAAGCAATAAAAGACGGTGCTGATGAAATTGATATGGTTATAAATGATACAAAAGTTAAAGACCATGAAACAGACTATATTGTTGAAGAAATCAGACTAATCAAATCAGCTTGTGGCGGACACAATTTGAAAGTTATTTTAGAAACTGATTTGTTAACAAAAGATGAAATTAAATATGCATGTGAATGTGCAATAAAAGGCGGAGCAGATTTTGTTAAGACTTCAACCGGATTTGTAAAAGGTGGAGTTGGTGCAAAAGTTGAAGATGTTAAACTTATGTACAACACTGTAAAAGATGCCGGATTGCAAGTTAAAGCATCAGGCGGAATTCGAGACAAAGAAAAAGCTCTTGAAATGATTAAAGCAGGTGCCGTTCGACTTGGCACAAGTTCAGGCGTTAAAATCGTTGGGGCTTAAAATTAAATATTAACAAATGTAAAATATTTCACGACTACTGCAATTTGAATAAATAAAAATACTTTATATAAGTGTAGGTTTTAGTGTGAAAGGTTTACATTTGTCATGTATAGTGGTGTAGCAACAGGAATATTTGCATATAGAAATGCTAATAAAACTGCAAACGAAAACATAGGAAGACTTCCTGTGACCGTTGCTCAAAGTGCTGCTGTTTTAAAAGCAGGTGCTCAATATGACAATGCCGTATCAAAACAAGCCAAAGTTGTTTTGAATACATTGGATGAAGTTGCAAAAACCGATAAAGTTTTCAGAGGTTTAACAAAAGTTGTAAAATTTGCAGAAAACAATGTTAACCCATTGATTGTTGCATCTAGTGGTTTGAATGTTTTAACCGCAGATAAAAAAGACAGAAAGAAAACTTTAATTTCAGAATCAGGATGTTTAGCCGGTATGTTTATCGGTGAAGGTTGGATGAAGAAAAACCTTGACGGTATTCTAGCTAAATTACCGGTAAATAAAAAATGGATTCCAATTATAAAAGGGGTAACTTTTGTAATCGGTTCAATTTCAGCATCTACTTTAGGTCAAAAAATAGGAGAAAAAGTTGCCGACAACTGGGACAAACCGTTAACAGATAATAATCTTCCTCATCAAAAAATTAACTACAAAGCTTAAACTAATACCCATATTGTTCATGAGCATTTAAATATTCACGGACAGAATTTAGAGAAGATTGAACGATACGTGTTACACGAGAAGGCGATAAACCGATTTGTTTAGCGATATCTTTAACCTGCATATTTCTGTAAAATCTGTATTCCACAACCGTTCTTTCTTTTGGCGGAAGTTTTGAAATAGCAGTCCTAATCATTTTACCCATTTCAGAAATTTCTGCATTTTCATCAGGCATTGCATGTTGATCTTTGATAAAGTCAAACGGCGAATCATTATCACTTGCTGCGGCTGCTAATCCATCAATAGACAAAACAGTTTCGTAAATCGCTTCACGAACTTTTGCCTGTTTCATGTCCATGCCTTCAACTGATTCATCTTCATCGTATTCATCTTCCGCTTTATGTTTCAATGAATACCATTTATAACGAATTCTTAATTCGTTTCTGATTGCCCACCTTACAGCAGTTGCGATATATGCAGCATTATATTTTTCCAATTGTTCAGGTGTTTTGTTTTTAATCATAATCTGAATTGCAATAATCCCGATAGAAAGCAATTCTTCGTATTCAACCATGTGCGAAGGAATTCTGCGATGTTCAACCCTTGCAACCTTTTGAACAATATCTATATAATGTTGTAAATTTTTTTTATCTACTTCTTTAGCCATAATTTTACACATCAATAATATTACAATATATTAATTTCGTGGTCGTTTATTTGGTGTATTTTTATTCTTCATTTTATAAACGAACATCAAAATTTCTGCCACAGCCTTATATAATTCAGGTGGAATAGGGTGATTGATATCGACCATTTTAAATAATGCCCTTGCAACAGGCGGATTTTCAATAACAGGAACATTGTGTTCTTTTGCAATTCCGATAATTTTCTTCGCAATAAGTTCTGTTCCTTTTGCAATCAGCATTGGCGAATCCATTTCTTCTGCTACATATTTAAGAGCACAAGCAACATGAGTCGGGTTTGTAACAACAAAATCTGCCGTTGGAACAGCATCCATTGCCCCTTGTTGAAGCATTTGCATACGCCTTTGCCTTAGTGCTGCTTTAACATTCGGGTCGCCTTCTGAGTTTTTATATTCATCCTTTATCTCTTTGAAAGACATTTTTTGATCTTTTAAAAATTTCCATTTTGTAACCCCATAATCGGCTGCAGCAATAATCAAAAAGGCGATACAAGCTTTGAAAATAAACTCAGTAATCAATTTCCCAAACTCAATCATTACAGCAAAATTGTTATCAACAGACGCAAGCATCAAAATTGATTCAATATGGTCTTTGTATACCATCCAACCGATATACCCAAGAATTACAACCTTTACAATGTTTTTGAACAATTCAAATAATGTTTTAATTGACATTATGTTTTTAAAGTATTTTGTCGGATTTAATTTGTCGAGCTTTGGCATCAAAGGTGCAATTGCAACCAGTGGACCTACTTGCACAAAATCAGCTAACACTGCAACAAGCCATGCTATTGCCAAAATCGGCCCAATAATCAGTGCTGCTCCTTTTGTTGCAATGAGCAATATATACATATAACCTATTTGTTCGGTGTGAGCATTTGGAATTTGTTCATACAAAAGAGTGAAAACTTGAACAATTTGATTCCAAATAAATGGAGCAAGTCCAAAAATTACAGAAAATAAAATAAGCAAAGAAACAGCAGTTGAAAAATCCTTTGATTTTACAACCTGTCCTTCTTTTCTTGCCTGTTCCAACTTTCTTGGGGTGGCATCAAACTGCTTGTCCTCATCACCCATGAAAAAGCTTCCTTTCTGATTGCCAACATTATACCATGGATTTATTCAAAATTTTAGAAAAATCAATTATAACAATATCTGTGTTGCAAGAATAATCTTGTGGCTGTCGTTTCTGTTTTGATTTTGGCAGAACACGTAATTCAAAACAATTTTCAAGGCTTGTCCTTTAATAAACCAGTTTATGCCAACTGTATATTCTCTTTTCAAATCCCCTGAAACATCTCTATTTGGGTCAAATTGGTCAATTCTTCCAATCAATTGCCAACGAGGGGTAAATTTCCAACCCGCAGTAATCGCGTAACCGCAAGCTTTATTACTGCTTATTCCGTTTGAACCGCTATACCCGTCAGCAATTGCAGCTTCAAAATTTGCCCATAATTTTTTGTGCTTATACCCGATATAAAAACTCCCGACACTGTAATCTATACCGTTATGACCACCGTTAAAACCGCCACCAATAGTTAATTTCCCGAACTTTTTGTCCTCTGAACCAAAAGGTTTTACGTTAATCCAACCTGTAAATTCTGTTCCCGGAAATCCGCTTGTGACAAATCTACCGGAAGAACCGAAACCAATATTATAGTCTACATAATTATAATTTCCCAACAGTTTAACACTTAAAGACCTTGCACTTCCAAAGTTTCTTGCAATTTGAGACCGAGTAACGAACGGTAAAATAAGAGAAGATGTACCACCTTCAATACCTGTTTGAACCCTTGAATAACCGGCAATTATCTGGTGATGCGGGATACTTGTGTTAATTATATACGCATCAGAAATAAATCTGTCAACATAACTTGAATTAGCTTGTGGAATTGGATTCAGTGATAGTTTAAACCTGTAATTAGGATTGTTGAACTTTCCATACATACCGATTTGGGTTGTTAAATTGTCATAATCAGTAGTTGTATTTTGTGCAAAAATCTGATTTAAAGAACCTCTAAAAGCCCCAAACGCTTGAATTTTATGAACAGGTCCTTTTTCAAATCTATGCGTTAATTCTTCTTTTAATAAAAATGATGGAATATCTGTTCTCGTAATTTTACTATGATATATTTTCCCTACAATTGTATCTTCATCTATAACTTTGTCATTGTCTTGGTCAAAAAGTCTGAAAAACTCAAAATCTAACTCAGAGTTATCCATTATGGAGTCTTTATCTTCTGTATTTTCACTAGTAATATTTGCTTGTGTTGACTCATCAATAGGATTTGATGAACCATCTGAAATATCATCGTTAGAATTTTTTAAATCAGAATTTAATACAATCTCATTTGGTTGGGGATTTTCTAACAATTCCACAGCCAAATATTCGTCTGTACCATCTGCACAGGCTTTTATCGGAGTAAATAGTACTAATAAAACTACAACAAATTTTAAGATTCGTTTCATTTGTGACAATTATAACACAAATTTTGTAGATTTTATGATTTTTTTGATGTATATTTCGGCTATGCCGAATAAAATTAAATATTATAAACAAACAGATATAAAAGCCCCAATTGTAGAAGCACTAAAAACAGCTTACAAAAACCCGACTTATCAATTTCACATCCCCGGACACACAAAAGGACTTGGAACACTTCCCGCATTTAGAAAACTTGTAGGGAAAAAAGCCTTGATGGTTGATACGACTGATGAGTTTGACAATTTGGGTACTTTAACCCCTGCAACCGGCCCGATTAAAGAAGCAGAAGAACTTGCAGCAAAAGCATTTGGTGCAAAGAAAACATTCTTCCTTTTGAATGGTTCAACAATCGGCAATCTTGCAATTGCAATGGGTTTAACTAAAAAAGGTCAAAAAGTTATTGTAAACAGAAATTGCCACCGCTCAATTTTAACAGGTTTAATTATTTCAGGTGCAGACCCATTGTGGATAATCCCTGAAAAGTTCAGTGATTGGGGACTGTGGGGCAATATTGAAGCTAAATCGGTTGAAGAATTATTACAAAAACATAATAATGTTTCAGCAGTATGGATTACAAACCCGACTTATGAAGGTGTTGTGTCTGATGTGAAAGCGATATCTGAAATTTGTAAAAAGTATGATGTACCTTTGATTGTAGATGAAGCCCATGGTTGTTTGTGGAATTTCAATGAAAAACTGCCTCAAACTTCTTTAAAATTGGGAGCGGATATTGTTGTTCATTCTTTGCATAAAACAGGTGGAAGTATGAGCCAATCTTCAATGCTTCATATCAGTGAAAATTCAAAAATAAACGCAGAAGACGTAGAACGAGCATTGATGTTATTACATACAACAAGTCCTTCGTTGATGCTACTTGGAAGTTTGGATGCGGCTCGTGCAAATCTTCAAAGCCAAAGAGGTCAAAGACAACTATCTAGAGCAATCGCAAATGCTAAATACCTCCGTTCTGAAATTGATAAAATGCAAACAATTCACCAACTTAAATCAGATTTTGGCTACAAAACAGACGTAACCAAAGTATTTATTAAAGCTGACGGCTTATCAGGTAAAAGATTAGAGTCAATTTTAGAAATTGATTTTGGTATTGAAGTTGAAAGTGCATCAGATGCTGGAATTTTGATTTTGAGCAACATTGGTAACAAAAAATCTGATTTTGAGTATCTTGTTCAATGCTTGAAAAAGATTGATACACACGATTATAAAGATATTTACTATCTTGAAAATAAAAAGCACATGCCAATGCTAACTCCGATTATTAAAAAGAATTTGCGTGATGCTTATTTTTCAGAAAAAGAAATTATTCCAAAAGAACAAGCTGTCGGCAGACTGTCAGGAGAAGTTGTAGCAGAATGTCCTCCCGGAATTTCAATCCTCCTCCCTGGAGAATTGATTACAGAAGAACATCTACCATACTTGACAGATTATGATGTAATTGAAGTCTTGAAATAGCTTACCAAGGATAGCTTTTGTCTATTTCCCAACCGGCACGTCTGATTCTTTCGGCACAATAATGACCTCCGGCCCTTTTTCGAGATGAACAGTTATTGTTAATGGCACTGGTACCCAAATTTATTCCATAAGGTTGAATACCTCCACCATTTTCTTGTACCCTTTGGAGTAAAAATAAATCACGCCCTAAACGGTTTGGGCCTTCAGCCCCATTAATATCAACCATAACAAGACCGGATTGCACAACATTACCAGTTGGACCGGAAGCCGTTAAAATAACATAAAGAAAACCGTCAGGAGTATAAAAAGTTGTTCTCATTGTTTCTGCAACAAGACTCATTGTCCAAGGGGAGTCATCTGTATATTTCCAAGGGAAAATAGTTTTATAACCACATTGTCTAGGCGTTGTACAAATCAAAGCCGTTTTTATATAAGGAGCCCAATATTTTTCAAAATACGTGGTAGCACCCATATCATAAGACTCTTCAATACTTGGTTCTCCAACATCATCATAAGACAGTTTATAAGCTTGGTTTAAAACAGAAATAGCTTTTTGTAATTTTGTGACCGTCTGCTTCTTCTGATAGTTTGTAACAAGTGTCGGAATAGTCATCGCCGCCACAATTCCAATGATGCCAAGAGTGATGAGGGTTTCTGCAAGGGTAAAGGCGAATTTCTTTTTAAGGGACAAGGAAATAGGGAAATAAGGGAATAAATTCGTTACAGTTTTATTATCCATGTCATTGCGAACGGGTTTTAAGAAGTTATTTTTCAAATTAGACAACAATCTCCAGTGTCGCAATCCCTGACAAGTCTCACCATTTCCTAATTTGTTATGGATTACTACGTCACTCTGTGTAGACTTTTGCATTTCTTGTTCAATATTTTTCCTCGTAATGACATGATTTTGTGTTTGTAGATCCTTCGAGCTATCGCCCTCAGGATGACGTGTAACGCCTCCAAATTCCACCATGTCATTGCGAACGGGTTTTGAAAAGTTATTTTTCAAGTTAGACAACAATCTCCAGTGTCGCAATCCCTGACAAGTTTCACCATTGCCTAATTCGTTAGGGATTACTACGTCACTCTGTATTTCTGCCTGACACTTCACCTCGCCATAAACGTGACTCCGTGTCTGCCAAATATGTCCTGCGGACAGCCTATCGTTTTGGCAGACAGCTCCACACTCTGCTCGGTTCGTTTTCCTCGTAATGACATGATTTTTATTTTCCATACTTTATTCCTTTCTTATTTGTTACTACTAAATGTGGGTTCGGGGGCGAAGCCCCTAATGACTCAATCCATTTAATCATTCGTGTTTTCTTTTTCGATTCTACTTTTTCTTTTTGTCTTCGATTTGAAAAAGAAAAAGTGAACAAAAGCATTTGATAATATTTTTATAGCTATATCAGAATAAATTATATTATAAAACATGATAATTATAGTTATATAACTATAATATGTCAACATCCTTGTGTTTGAACAGTGAAAATATTAATATTGAAAAATGGATTATAAATTTGAGAACATTAAAATAATTGATTTTGTTAAGACTTTAACTGTTTACAAAGGGACGTCTTTGAGAAAACTTATTGCAAAATTGGCTCAACAAAAAAACATTAGTGATTGTTATTCAAATTTTTATGCCAAATTGAAGAAAGAAACTATCAAATTTTCAGAAATTGCTGATATTGCAGAAACTTTAGGATATGAAATTATTTTTAGAGAAAAATAAAAAGGAAGTGATTTTTAACACTTCCTTTTTTAATATTTTATTCGGCTTTTTTGACTTTTTTAATAATTCGTCCTCGTTCCTCAATTCTCTTTTGCTTGTAGCCATAAAATGCGTAAATAAGAACACCTACAGCAAGCCACATCAAGAAATATACTGATGACGTTTTGAGTGTTTTTAATGAGAATATAATAATTACACCGCAAATTAAAATTCCCAAACTCGGAAGCCAAGGACAGAACGGAACTTTGAATGGTCGATGTCTATCCGGTTCAGTTTTTCTCAATATCAATACAGCTAAGCAGATAATTACGAAAGATGTGAATGTTCCAAAATTACATAATGCAGCAGAAATATTCAAATCCATAAATAACCCGCAAACGATTACCACAATACCTGAAATCCAAGTCATAACATGAGGAGTTCTATATTTTCTATGGATTAATCTCCAAGATTTTGGCAAAAATCTGTCACGGCTGATTGCATACAAAATTCTTGTTGTTCCTAATTGATAAATCAAAAGAACCGATGTCAAAGCACATAACGCTCCGATTGCAATAAGTTTGGCAAACCAATCCCAACCATGCCCGATATAACTCATCGCATGGGCTATTGGAGCTTGAATATTTATTCTTTCAACCGGAACAATTCCTGTTAAAACTAAAGCAACACATACATACAAAATAGTACAGATAATTAAAGTTCCTAAAATTGCAATAGGCAAATCTCTTTGTGGGTTTTCGGTTTCTTCCGCAGTTGTAGAAATTGCATCAAATCCGATATATGCAAAGAATATCAAAAATGCACCCATCATAATCCCTTGGAACGGGTGATGAACAGGTATAAACGGCAACCAATGTGCCGGTACTACATAATGAGAGCCAACCAATATGAATGACAAAATCATAAACATATTAACGCCAACCATTATACTTGCAACTCTAGTTGATTCTTTGACTCCTCGAACAAGTAACATTGTTAAAAGAAGAACAATAACAATAGCAGGTAAATTCACTGAAAATGGGATATGGCCAAACAAATAAGGGATTTTATCGTGAATATCCCAACCGTACGCACTGCACATTTCTGTCATTGTTTTATAATCATATCTTAACCAAATCGGGAAGTTACAAACCCAAGCAGGTAAAATATTTTTAAATCCGCTCAAAAAGTGGATGAAATATCCTGTCCAAGCACTTGCAACAGTAATATTTCCGATTGCATACTCAAGCATCAATATCCAACCTACCATCCAAGCCATAAATTCGCCCATTGTAGCGTAGGTATAGGTATAAGCACTACCGGCAACAGGTATCATTGCAGCGATTTCGGAATAGCAAAGTGCAGGAAATACGCATGCTACAGCAGCCAAGACCATTGAAATTACAATAGCGGGGCCTGCTCCGGCACTTTCAGAACTACCGATTATTGCAGTTCCGATAATTGTAAAAATACCGGTTCCAACAACTGCACCTATACCAATTACGATAAGGTCAAATACGTTTAGGGTTTTCTTCAATTCTGAACGTTTGCTCGTATTGAGCAAATCGTCCATACTTTTTCTTTTAAATATATTTCGGCTAATTTGTTTAATATCCATTTTTATAATTTTTCCTGATTTTCAAGAGTTCCGTGTACAATCTCTTTGTGAATTTTGTTTTCATTATTTCTGTTTTTAATAAATCCGTACAACAAGTAGATTATTGCACCAATACCCAACCAAACAGGGAATAACAATGCTGAACCACTTGCTTGCATTGATTTATAAATCATCAAACCTCCACAACATAGAATTCCTAAAATTGGAGTAACAGGTGAAAACGGCACTTTGAACGGACGAGGTCTGTTTGGATCAGTATGACGTAAAATAAGAACGGCAACACAAACAATAATGAAAGATGTAAATGTTCCATAGTTACAAAGTTCTGCTGCAACATCCAAATTCAAAGTCAAAATTCCAACAACTGCCAAAACACCAACTGTCCAAGTTAACAAAGCCGGAGTTTTGAATTTAGGGTCAAGCTTTTGAAATCTTTGAGAGATAAAATGATCCCTACTCATTGCAAACAAAATTCTTGTCGCAGCCATTTCTAAAACTAATAATACCGAAGTTAAACCTGCCAAAGAACCAACAGATATCAATCCTGCAGCCCAATTTTGTTTAGCTTGCATCATACAATATGCCATTGGAGCTTTTAAAAAGTCTAACGGAACAGCACCGCTTGTTTTTTGCATGCCTGTTAAAACAAGAGCAACTAAAACATAAACGATTGTTGTAATTATAAGTGAACCGATAATACCAATCGGTAAATCTTTTTGAGGATTTTTACATTCTTCTGCCGCAGTTGCTAAAGCATCAAAACCGATATATGCAAAGAATATCAAAAATGCAGCAGACCAAATTCCTGACATTCCGTTTGGTGCAAACGGATGCCAATTTGCAGGAGTTACAAAAAATGCACCTGCAATAATGAATAATCCAATAACGGCAAGTTTGATAAATACCATTACCCCTGCCATTTTTGCTGAATCTTTTGTACCTTTAACCAAAATAGCAGTTATTAAAAGCACAATAAGAATTGCCGGTAAATTTATACAAACCGGGATTATTCCAAACAATTTAGGAATAAATACATCCGGATTTGAAGATACAATTTTTCCTGCTGAAAATACATCGTTAGTCAACCAAACAGGCGGATGTGCAAGCCATGCCGGCAAAACTTTATCAAAACCGGACAAGAATTGGACAAAATGGTTTGACCAAGCACAAGCAACAGCAATAAAACCAATTGCGTATTCAAGCATCAAAACCCAACCTACCATCCAAGCTGCAAATTCACCCAAAGTTGCAAATGTGTAAGTATAAGCACCACCTGCAACAGGTATCATTGTCGCAAATTCTGAATAACATAACGCTGAAAAAATACATGCAATAGCGGCAATTATCATTGAAATCACCAATGCAGGACCAGCTCCCAAACTGGAACCGTCAGCACTTCCGGCAGCCGCAATACCTACAACCGCAAAAATACCGGAACCAATAATTGCACCTACACCTAAAACAATTAAATCAACAACTCCAAGAGTTTTTTCTAACCCTTGAGCTTTTGCTTCTGCAAGCATTTCATCCGGAGCTTTTATCCTAGTAATATTTTTCAAAAAATTACGGGTAAAAGTAGCTCTATTAAATTTTTCAGCCATCTAAATTCCTTATATTTTAAACTACACTTGTTTCTTTTTTGCAAAGAGGAAAGCCCATAGCCTCTCTTTGTTCAACATACAATCTGGCAACAGCAGATGCCATTGTTCTTACTCTGCCAATAAAGTTGTTTCTTTCATCTTTACTGATAACACCATGTGCATCAAGCAAATTGAATGTATGAGAACATTTCAAAACATAATCATAAGCAGGTAAAACAAGTTTTGCATTCAAACAATTATCAACCTCTTTTTGATACAAATCAAACATTTGGAATAATGCTTTTGTATCAGAAACTTCAAAATTGTATTTAGAAGTTTCAATTTCGTTTTGCAAATAAATATCTCCATACTTCAACGTATCATTCCACATAATATCGTATACAGACTCTTTATTTTGAAGATACATTGCAATACGTTCTAACCCATAAGTCAATTCTAATGCAACCGGTTTAACTTCAACACCACCAACTTGTTGGAAATAAGTAAACTGTGTAACTTCCATACCGTCTAACCAAACTTCCCAACCAACACCGGCAGCACCCAAAGTTGGAGATTCCCAGTTGTCTTCGACAAATCTTACATCATGTTCTTTCAAATCAATCCCCATAGCTTCCAAACTTTGCAAATAAAGTTCCTGAGCATTATCTGGAGACGGTTTTAAAATAACTTGAAACTGGAAGTAATGTCCAAGTCTGTTTGGGTTTTCACCATATCTAGCATCAGTAGGACGTCTGCAAGGTTCAATCATTGCAGTATTCCACGGTTCAGGACCCAATGAACGCAAGAAAGTTGCAGGGTTCATTGTTGATGCCCCTTTTTCTATATCATAAGGTTGTTGAATTATACAACCGTAATCTGACCAAAACTTTTGTAAATTAAAAACCAATTCTTGAAAATTTAATGCCATAACCTAATCCAATATTGTACTGTCTACACTCGTTACTTTATCGTATTACCGACATAGTAATATTTCAACTTTAATGTAACAAATGTTACATTTTGAAAGAAGGACATAGGGACAAGGGAATAAATTCGTTATATAAGAGATTAAATGTCATACTGAGGGCGACAGCCCGAAGTATCTAAGTACACTTGCGAGTAGATTCTTCGATTTCTCACGCTCGAACGGATACGGCTCTGCCTTACATCCTCTGCTCGCGTGGTCTCAGAATGACGAAATCCAAAGTATGTATGTTGGGCTTTCTAGCCCAACATTAAAAAATACACATCAAATGGATAGACCCTGAATCAAGTTCAGGGTGACAATGCGATTGTAGTACAAAAGGATACAAAAGATAACACCGTAAAGAACTTAGTACCCTAGTGCCTTGATGCCTTTTGTAACGAACTTATTTCCCTATTTTCTTTTTCCCTTAATAATAAAAACGAATTTAGCAACTTATAGACATAGTCTCCTACCATGGATAATCATTTGCTAAAACCCATCCATCATGAACAATCATTGCACTACACCAATACCCTGAAGCGTTTTTCTTGCAAGAATTACCGCCTCCTGATTTGACTTTTGCTCTTGAATACGTTCCATAACTCCAATGGGCTGGAGTTCCAGGGTCTCCTAAAGGTCTAAATCCATAATCAGGACTCATAAAAAATAAGAAAGTATCTTTACCGATTTTGTTTGGTTTTGATAAACCGTTAACATCTATCCCAACCCATAAACCATTTTCTCTTACAGAATCCAAGTTCATTGATATCATTGAACCATTAATTAGTGTAAAATGAGAAGATGTATCTCTTGTGTAAGTAGTCCCATAATACGCAGAACCATTTAATAATATTCTTGGGGCCTTTTCCATTAATTCGCTTGAAGAATATTCATTTTGATATTTCACAAAATTTTTAATATACATATTAAAAAAATCATGACCATTTAAATCTGTACGCCAAGACTCAATTTCACCATTTTCTTCTTGAGATAGTCTTACTGCTTGTTGAATGATACTATAAGATTCTTTTAATTGTGCAGCAACTTGTTTTTTCTGATATGTTGCCATCAAATTTGGAATTGTTATTGCCGCAACAACACCAATAATTCCAAGAGTGATAAGTGTTTCTGCTAACGTAAAAGCAAATTTTACACAATTATTATTCATTTACACCTCCAAAATTTTTATAAATACACAAGTCGGACAAATAGGTCACTGACTTGTTAAAAAGTTTAGGGCAAAATAGGTCACATGTCAAGGCTAAAATTGTTAGGTGAAAATATTGCTTTTTACCGAAAAAATAAACATATTTCTCAAGAAAAATTAGCCGAAATGGTTGATTTGTCAAGGGAATATATCACTAGGGTTGAAAACGGACAAAAAAATATCAGCTTGAAAAAATTATTTGCCATAGCTGATGCTTTAGAAGTTGGGTTTAATAAATTAACGGATTTTCAATAAAAAAAAGCTAGTAGAAATATAACTACTAGCTTTTTTATTTATCACTTTTTATATTTATTTAGATACTACATAATTCCCTGTAGCTAAACTTTGAGCTACTTCGATTGCTTTTTTCAATTGTGCATCTTCTTTATTTTTAATATTTTCATCAGTCAATTCAACTACAATGTCAGGAGTAATTCCTTTTTTGTGAATATCTGTACCGTTTGGAGTCAAATATTTTTGGATAGTAATATTAATACCTGAATTGTTTGGAAGTTTATTGATTTCTTGAACTAAACCTTTACCGAAAGATTGAGTTCCAACTAAGACAGCTCTTTTGTTGTCTTTCATTGCTCCTGAGAAAATTTCACTTGCAGATGCTGAACCTTTGTTTAACAAAATTACGACAGGTTTTGTTGTTAATACGCCACGAGTAGCTTTTTGAGTTTCTTTATATCCATCACGGTCAACTGTACTTACGATAGCCCCACCATCTAAAAACATATCTGAGATATAAATCGCATTACTCAACAATCCACCAGGGTTTGAACGCAAATCGACAATAAATGCTTTTTTGTTTTGGGAATTTGTTAAAATATTTGCAAATTCTTTAGATGCATTTCTACTAATAAATGAACTCAATCTAATATATGCAATATCACTTGGCATTTTAATATTATCAGGAACTTTTTGAGATACTGATTTAATTTCGATTTCTGCCCTTGTAATTGTGTATTCTTTTGGTTCTAAGTCTTTACGTTTAATTAGTAAAGTTACTGATGTTCCTTCTTCTCCTCTAATTTGGTCTGCAGCTTTGTCTACAGTTATACCTTTAGTGCTTTTGCCATCAATTGAAAGGATTTCATCATCTGCCATTAAACCCGCTTTTTCTGCCGGAGTATCTTCAATCGGAGCGATGACCATTAGTTTTCCGTCCTTAACACCGATTTGAATACCGATACCTTTCAAAGAACCTTTGATTGAACCTGTTTCATCTGCAAATTCTTTTGGATTTAAAAATTTTGTATACGGATCATTCAAACTTGCAACCATTGTGTCAATTGCAACATAAGCATCATCTTCTGTTTTAATAACATTGTCATATTTGTGACGCCATTTGCCCCAATCTTGTTCGTTATTTGTTTGGTCAACATATTTAGTATTAATTAATCTCCAAACATTGTCATACAATTCAATCGGGGTTGATGCCTGAACATTCGAACGGATTACCCACCCAAACATCACAAGAAACAAACCTAGAAATATAATACTTTTCTTCATAATTTTTCTCATTCTTATTTAAACCTCCAATAATTCCTTCCCTTATTTATGACGAAAACTCATACAAAATGTTTCCACCGGAAGTATTATTACTGAGGATATTCTAACACATATAAAAAAAAATGTGAAATTTTTAAACCGCATTTGCTAAATTTTACAAGTTGCATAGAGTAAAAAATTTTGCTAGAATGCTTGCTATGGATGACGTTGTAGCAAAATTGAAGGATTTGGGATTTAATTCTTACGAAGCAAAAGTTTACCTTGCTCTTTTAAAAAAATACCCTGCAACAGGATATGAAGTTTCACAAATTGCGGATATTCCACAATCTAGAGCTTATGACACATTAAAATCTTTGGTAAATGATAAAATCGCATTTTCAACAGACGATAAACCTCAAAAATATACCCCTGTGTCTCCAAAAGAGTTGACTCAGCGATTTAAAAGAAAAATGAATTCCACAATTGATTATTTGGAAAAGAAATTACCAAATATCAAAGACAACTACAATGAACCTGTTCACAATATTTTTGGATATGAAAATATTATCAATAAAGTTAAAGAAACGATTAAAAATACCCAAAAGTCACTGTATCTTGAAATTTGGAATACAGATTACAAACAAATCGAACCTCTGATTGAAGAAATTTATGACAAAGGTATAGACATAAAAATAGTCGGCTATGACAATATAACATCTCCCTTCGGACTCATTTATAACCACGAAGGATGCAAAGAAGTAGAATATATAACCGGAAGCAGGCTTATCTACTTGCTTTCTGACAACTGTGAATGTGTTTTTGGAAGAATTGAATCCCAAGTTGTTTGGACAAAAAATATTGATATTGCGTATTTGTTAAGAAATTTTATTGTCCATGATTTGTATCTTCTTGATGTAAACAAACAGTTCCCTGAACAATTGAAATACTTCTATGGCACAGGATTTAGGAAGCTTAAAGATAAAATTCTTGATAAAAATTCTCCATATAAAAAATCGTAGCATGCCGTTTTTTTAATAATTATTTACTTTTAAATTAAAAAATTAAGTTCTATAATAAAAATCATAGACTGAAAATATATTTTGGGAGAAGAAAAGGGACAATGGAAGGGTACAGTTTCGAATTAATCACAGGTCCGATGAGTTGTGGCAAGACAGAAGAACTTTTACGCAGAATCAGAAGATGTATTATTGCAAAAAAGAAAGTAAAAGTAATATCACCAGACGTTGATACAAGGGCAAAAGGTGATTATATCGAATCTAGAAACGGTCTATGGCTTGATGCAATAAAAGTTAAACATTCCGTACAAATTTTGAGTTTAGTTAGGGATGCTCAAGTTGTTGCGATTGATGAATTGCAATTTTTTGACTCTAATATCACAAAAGTAATCACCCAATTGATGAACGAAGGCAAAAAGGTTATCGGAACAGGACTTGAACTTGATTTCAAAGCGGAACCTTTTGGTTCTATGCCTGAACTTATGTGTATCGCAACACAAGTTGATAAATTACATGCAGTTTGTATGAAATGCGGATGTGAGCATGCAACAAGAACTCAACGTTTGATAGATGGAAAACCTGCAGATAAGAATTCACCATTGATTATGATTGGTGGAGACGAAACTTATGAAGCAAGATGTATCAAATGTTATGAACTTCCTGATATCAAGAAAAAATCTCAAATGGCAGGATTGAAGTTATTGCAATTTGATAACAGATAAAGATTACTAATTAGAAACTGCCTTTTCGCATTAGTTCAGATAATTTTAATTCTTTAGGGGCTTTGGATTTTTTTATTGGTCTCTCAACAGGGGTAGAGGTTTCTCTAAAATCAGATAGACCGACTTTTGTGCTGTTATCCTCTTTTAGCATAAAAATTTCTTGCAAAATTGATATAATGTTACCCATAATGTATCTCCTAATTTCAATTATAATCCAAGTAGCACTTGTTATATCATTCATTTAAACGATTTTGAGCTAAAAAATCATTGTACTTTATGTTATATTTGAATAGTCACAATATTGAGGAATAAAATTTGAATAATAGTTATTATGAAACTTTAGATGAAAATTTTAATCAGGCTTTAAATTTGTATGAAACAAATCATACTCATTCTGAACTTTTAGAATTTTTAAAAAACGGAAATATTGTGCAAAAACAAATTGCCGCACTAAAACTTGAAACAATAAATTCAAAAGAAGATGCTCAAATTTTGGTTTCAAATTTGGTCGGACAGGATGGAAAAATTCGTGAAGCCGTATCTTTACGATTAAATGAATTCATGTCAAATCCTGAAATTCTGCCATTTTTTGAAACAAGTGAAAATTATAAAATTTTTCTTGATGCAATCATTGATATTAACGCAAATATTTGCAGAAATGTGATTTGTGCAATTTCTCATCTAAAAAAGAATGGTGAATTTTGCACTTTATTTTGCTCAGAGCTTGTCAAATTAACCAATTCACTTCTTGATAAAATTGAAAAATTTGATTTTCAAGACGGGAAATACAAAGTAAATAAAGAAGTTTTCAAATTATATTGGTGTTTAGAAACTATTTTTGAATTTTGGGATAAATTAAATTTTGCAGACTTAAAACAAATTATTCTTCGTTCAAAAGATATTCAAGAATACACAATTCGAGAAAAAGCAGCAAAAATTTTAACCCATAATTTTGATGACACAGACCTTCAAAAAACTAAAGAAGAATTAAAAAATGACAAAAACTATTATGTTCGGAGATTTTAAACTATTGAAACCCCATAAGGAATAGATTTTAAACCATTTTTAACCCAATAACCGTTTTCAGGTGAAAATTCTTCCTCTAATGAAAAATAAGTCGAACCGGAACCTGTCATTATTGATGTAGAGTATTTTGATTTTATATATTGAAGTTGCGGGTAATCATCAATCACCGCCCACTCCAAATCGTTCACAAAGTTTTCTCGGCCTTTTTTCCCTTCAGAATTTTTAGAAGAGAATTTTGTATAAGCCTCTTTGGCTGAAATTCCCAAATCTATAGGTTTAATCAAATTAACTTTAAATTCTTTAAACTCTTGCGGTTTTGTAATCTCTCCTCGAGCACAAGCAAGTATTCGTCCGCCATTTAAACATACATTTAAATCTGAACCTAATTTTGCACACAAATTATTTAGTTCAGTGTCAGACAAAATATTATCAAACAATTTGTTTAACCCAAATAAAGTACCCGCAGCGTTTGTACTTCCACCGGCAAGTCCCGCGGAAACAGGGATATTTTTATCAATATAAATAGAGATTTTTTTATTATTAATTTGTGTTGTATCAAAAAAAAGTTTTGCGGCTTTATAAACCAAATTTTTCTCATTATATGGGATTTCCTGACTGTTTCCGGAAAGTATAATTTCGATACCGTTAAAATCATCTTCGACATTCACCGAAAGATAATCAAACAAACTGATAGTTTGCATTACACTTTCAATGTTATGAAACCCGTCCTCTCTTTTATTCAAAACTTTTAGAGTTAAATTGATTTTTGCCGGACATTGAACTTTTACACTTTGCATCAAAATTTCCTTTTATTTTTGAAGTTTTAACAACTCTTGCGACAATTTGCCAAACGTTTCGATAGAAAGCTTTTCTCCTCGAACATTTTCATCAAGCCCCAAGTTTGAAAGAGCAGAAACTACAGCATCTTTAGGGAATGCACCATTCAAAAGACAATTTTTAATATTCTTTCTACGTTGACTAAAAGCTGCTTTTATAACTCTTCGAAAATAAGAATAATCACTCAAATCCAATTTCGGATTTTGCGTTACATCTAATTTTACTAAAGCGGAATTGACCTTTGGAGCAGGATAAAAAGACTTTCTCCCGACAAGTCGAAGAATTTTCACATCCGCCCAAAACTGAGAAAGAATTGATAAAAGCCCGTATTGCTTTGATGGAGAATCAGGAGTTGCAACCATACGTCTTGCAACTTCTTCTTGAACCATAAGAATTATATCCTTAATTTTATTACGGTTTTTATTTGCTAAATCATCAATTTCACCCAACAAATGTGCAATAATCGGGCTCGTAATATAATATGGGATATTTGCAACAACTTTGAATTTTTCATCCGACAATTTTGATAAATCAGTTTTCAAAACATCATTGTGAATAATTTCCAAATTCGGGGCATCAAGTTTTTTCAATTCGGCAATCGCTTCTTCATCAAGCTCGATTACAATAACTTTTTTTGCATATTTTACAAGTTGTTCTGTTACAAAACCAACCCCCGGTCCAATTTCAATAACCGTATCCTCAGGTTGAATATTGGCAAAATTGATTATATCTTGAATAACTTCCCCATCAATTAGGAAGTTTTGTCCAAGTCTTTTTTTAGTTCTAAAGTATCTTGCTCTATCGAAGTAGTTCATCTTACTAACTATAATACCACACATAGGTAAATGTTTACAAAGTTTTATTTGATATTTTAAAGAATGTTATAATATTATGGGGACGAGGATTAGAGCATGATTAAACTAGGACAAAGAAATGAACTGTTAAAAGACGAAATCTTAAAACTTTACACAAAAGGTTTCACCAAACCCGAAGACTATTGTATAGGTATCGAATACGAGAGATTACCTATCTCGGCTACATCATATAAAGCCGTAGATTATTGGAGCGAATACGGAGTAAAAGAACTATTAGAAGAATTTGCCAAAGAAGACACTTGGGATTTTATCTATGATAATAAAAATATAATAGGACTCCAAAAAGGTCATGACACAATAACTTTAGAACCGGGGTGCCAATTAGAAATCAGTGCAAAACCGGAAAAAACTATCGCTCAACTGAAAAATAAAATTGATAAAATTAATTCAAAATTAGATAATATTCTCCAACATTTAAATATAAATCTGTTAAATTACGGAGTTTCACCATATTCAACCCACAAATCCATAAATCTTATCCCCAAACAAAGATACAAAATCATGGCACGCTATCTGTGGGGAATTTTGTCAGATGTAATGATGAGAGAAACCGCAGGAATTCAATGCTGCATTGACTTTAAGTCAGAAGAAGATGCAATGCGAAAATTCAAACTTGCAAATAAATTAACCCCTTTTATGACTGCAATGTTTGCAAATTCTCCAATCAGAGGTGGAGTTGATACAGGTTATAAAACCTTTAGAGGTTTGAGTTGGATAAACACAGATAACGACAGATGCGGATTTTCCGGAAAAATCAGCGAAGAATTTTCTTTTGAAGATTACATTGATTGTGTGATGAAAACCCCGATGATTTTTATCAAAAGAGATGATTTAAATATTGAACTCAATGGAGACATAACTTTTGAAGAATTTATGAAAAACGGATTTCATGGAGAAAATCCGACACTTTCAGATTATGAACTTCAAGCAAATCTGTATTTCCCTGAAGTTCGACTAAGAAACTTTATCGAAATCAGAAATCATGACTGCGTTGGTGGAGATTTGAAATACGCAATTTTAGCTATTTATAAAGGCATAATGTATGATAACCATGCAATGGCTGATTGCGAAGAATTGTTCAAACATCTTCAATACAAAGATTTTTCTGAACTTCGATATAATGTTCCAAAACTTGCACTACAAGCAAATATAAAAAGAGCAAAAGTTGTAGATTATGCAAAAGAAATTATAAAAATCGCAGAACAATCTCTAAAACGAAATCAAACAGGGGAAGATTTATTTTTAGATGCGATTAAAGAATTTACATATAAAGGCCTCTCTCCTGCAGACGTTATTCAAAAAAATTGGAACGGTTCTTGGAATAAAGACTTGAGAAAACTCATCAAATATTTAAATTCTCAATAACCTCATCAAGGTTATTTATTAGAACAATTTGTTTGATATGCTTGAAAAACGATGGCAAGAGTTGAAATTGCATTTGCTTGAACGATAGGATTTTTATCATTTGTGGCATTTACAAGAGGAATAATAAATTTCTCCAACTCTATACTCTTGTCATCTGTGAGGTTTGAAATACAAGATATTGCAGAATTTCTGCTCACCCAGTTTGTTGATTTTAATGTTTCAATAATTTTATCTTGCAAAAATTTGCCATATCTGCAAATTCCACAAATTGCATTTTTTCTGATTAAATCGTTTTCTTCTCCCAATTTATCAAATAAAATTTTGAAAGTCTCTTCATTTTGAAATTCTGATATTGCAAGAACAGCAGCAGCCGAAACATTCTGATTTTGGGATGAAGTTTTGTTTTTTATCGCTTCAAAAACGATGTCTGAATATTCACTTTTCGTAGTTATTTTTTGAGGAATATTTTGAATTTCTTTTTGTCCGTTAGGCAAAATATATGAAAAACCGGAACGAGTAATTGCCTGTTTTGCATCTTCCAATGTTTTGTAGCACAGAGAATCAGAACCTAAAGGATGCGGGATTTTTTGCACAATTGATTTGTTTTTATTTTTTAGAGAAATTGCATTGACTATAAATACCGCTTCTCCATTTTTAATTTCTTTTTTTATTGCAATATACTGCATATTTTATATTCCTTCATAAAAAATACTTTTGTCCATCTGTGCAAAAAATTCTCTATAGATTTCCGGTTTATAAATTCTGATAACACGAATTGGAGCTGATTTAACGTAAGAAAATCCGTCTGCATTAAGTAAGAACTTTTCAACCAAAATAAATCTGACTTTTGTTTTATTTTTCCCGAATTTTTCGACATTAACATTTGAATCTACAACAACGGTTTTGTCTCTGAGTTCGTTTGACAATTGCATTGTTGGTGCGTACATACTATAAGCCGCCGTGCCATAAGAAAATACAGTATAAGCAGCAGCCAAAGTTAACCACATTGAGCACCCAAACACTCGTCCTTTTCTTGCATAAGGGTGTTTGAATGTTTTTTGAGCCCTGATATAACCTAAATCCGGCTCAATTTCTTGCACAATAAACCCACTGTCTTGCAATGTATTTATTGCAGCCTTCATAACACGAGTAGTGTCAGAAGTGTCAAAAAATCGTGTCTCCATTTCTCTCAATTCAAGTTGTGACATTTTGACTTTCTTTGCCAAAACACAATTTGAACTAAAAAAAACTGTGATTATTGCTAAAATTGTTGTAAGAAATTTTTTCATCATATTTTTTGTTTTTGTAAAAATATTGCCTTATCAACTTTTGAGAAAAAGTCTTGATAGTAATTTTCGTCATTGATATCGTCAATAAACTGTGCATTTCCATAGATATTTAACAATTTACGTTTGAAATTAATTCTAACTTTCATACTTTTGCCGTATTCAGTGACATTTGCAGTTGTTTCAATTGTTGCAACTTTCACACCATTCCAGTTAAGACGGGATTTTGAAAGCCCGAATTCTTTTGAAATATCAATATTTGGATCTGATGTGTCAAAATCCTTAACTCCATAAATAAAGCCCAATAGCGGATTTGCGTTGTACACAATAAATCCCTCATCTTGCAAAACATTGAGCATTGCTTTCATAACAAGAGCTTTGTCTGTAGAATCGTAAGTTCTCGTTTGGAATTGACGTTTTTCAAGCTGAGTCATCGGAGTTATAATATTTTCAGACTGTCGTCTCTTTGCACAAACCGGAAGTGCCAGACATAAAATAAAAAGAATTGCTAATACTTTTTTCAACATTGTTTCCTCTCCCTAGAATGTACTCATGTGGTAAGAAAAAGTCTTAACATTGTGATTTTCGTCAAATTTTAGAACAACAGTCAAAGTTTTTTGAACAGATTGAACTGTTCCACCATTTTTGTTGTATCCGACATTAGCAAGTCCGCCACCGAAGCCTCCGGAGCCGTAACCTCCGCCAAGTCCGCCGACTCCAACTCCAAAACCTGAGCTGTTATATGATGTGATTGATGAAACTTTATCATAAATCCAAGTTTCCAATCCATCTGCATCCTGAGTTACAATATTAGGTGAACCCATAGCAAGAGCCACATCTGCTTGAGATGTCCCAACTTTAATATTTCTTTGAGCTGTTCCAAGAGTCATTTGTTGCTCTTGAATAGGTGTAACCATTTGCATTTGACATTTTTCAGGATGTTTTCGGCATTTTCTGCTCATTTTAGGATATTCATTGATTGCAAACACCGGAGCTGCAATACTCAAAACTAATAGTGATGCTAAAATCTTTTTCATAATTATTCCTTCTTCAACTACCTTAGACTTTGATATTATAGCAAATTTTTCAAAAATTTTAAAGTAGCCATTTCAAGAAAAAACATTATAATAGGTGTATGAAAAAATTTATCTTAATATTGGCTATTATATTTTTCCCTATCTGTGCAAATTCTCAAATAATATCAGGCGGAGTTGAATATAATTCAGAAATCGCACAGCAAGAAATGATAAATTCCAAACCCGCTAAATTTGATAAAAATTTAATCAAAACAAATCTCCTAGACAAAAATCATAATGAGAATATCGCAACTCTCCTACAAGGGAATACGGAACTTAAAGACCGCACTCTTGCTCTTTTTTCTGACGGAAGTTATGGAATTATTTATAAAAATGACAAACAAAATGTTTGGTATTACAATAACCAAGGTGTTTTGACACATAACGAAATTAAAACGTCATTAACTTACCCATATAAAACATACAAATATTCAACAAATGAAACTTTAGTCAACATGAGTTTGCGAATATCAGATACTGAAAGTTATGTTTTTGATAATTCCGGAAAACTACTTGCTCATTGGGTTGGGAATTATTGCTATGACTCTTCAGGAAATATTATTATGACCCGAAAAATTATGAAATAATTCTATTTCCAAGGATAAGTTTTATCAATTTCCCAACCTGCACGTCTGATTTTTTCGGCACAACATTCACCACGACCTTGTTTTGAGCAATCGTTATCTACTTCCTCATTTGATTTTTCGTAGCAAAATGGTCTTATCCCACCACCGTCAGTTTGAGTTCTTGATAAGAAAAATACATCACGCCCATATCTATTTGGACCTTCTGCCCCGTTCAAATCAACTGTAACTTTATACCACGCCTTTTTAGATTCTCCTTCAATATTCCATGTAGCTAGATATATTGTATACAAAAATCCATCTGCCGTTATGAATGCTGTACGTAAACGAGGTTCAACAGGATACAAAGTTGATTTGCTCCAATCCGCATACTTCCAAGGTTTATCTGACTTATAGCCACATTGAGCAGAGAAATTGCAATATGTAGAAACTTTGATATATGGAGCCCAATAAATGTTAAAGTATTCCAAAGAATTAAAATCCTTAGTTTCTTCTGCTCCAAGCTCTCCAACATCATCATAAGACAATTTGTAAGCCTGATTTAATACAGAAATCGCACGTTGAAGTTTAACTACAGTCTGCTTTTTCTGATTATTTGTAATAAGAGTTGGAATCGTCATCGCCGCTACAATTCCGATGATACCAAGGGTGATAAGAACTTCTGCCAAAGTGAAGGCTATTTCCTTTTTCTCTATTCCCTTAAAAAAATTTTTCATATTTATTCCTTTCTTATTTGTTACTACTAAATTGGATTAGGGTCACGTCACCCTGAACAGCACGAGCAAAAGCGAAGTGCGTGATTCAGTGTCTATCCATTTGATTGGTTAATAAATCAACATTGATAGATTCTGAATAGCAAGAAAATTTTGTGCTCATACTTCACACAAATTTTCTAAGCTTTCAGAATGACATAAAAAATGTAATGAACTTATTTCCTTGTTCCTTCTTCCTCGAAACAACTTACAGACTTCATTTATCATCAATTTAGCCTCCATATTATCAAACCTTATAGACATATTTATTGCATTATAGTTTGATAATATCGCAATTGGTTAATTCTGTCAATAATTCGTATAATGGGAAAATGGAAGTCAGAAACGAATTAAAAGCCCTTATAGCCCAAAATGGAGCTACATTAAAAAAAGTTTGTGAAATTTTAACTCAAAAATACGGCAAAAATTATATTGGAAATAATATTACCAATAAATTACGCAGAAAAACTATTAAATTTGAAGAAGTTCAAGAAATTTTAGACGTACTCGGATACCACATCGAATTTATCAGAAATAGCGACTAGTTTTCAGTTTCCACAGGCAATTTATCCAAAATAAATTTACCAATCTTACCTTCTCTAAAATCTCTTAGAATATAAACAGAAGTTCTTTCTCTGTCTGTTGAACCTCCGGTTAAAAGCCAATTTCGAGCTATAGAAATATTATCAATATTTAATTCTAAATCGTCAGGCAATTTATAAAATTCTCTCAATTGTTTTGCCTGTTTTTCGTTTAATATATCCAACAATTCTTGGGCAACAATCTCATTTGAATACGCATTTTCAGATACAGAATTTACGAACGCTAATTTTTTAGCCCTTTCTTGATCCTCTTGTTTCATCGGAATAATCCCCGGAGTATCAAGGAGTTCAAGTTGAGGATTAATTCTTACCCATTGCTGCTGACGTGTAACGCCTGCTTTAGCTCCAATTTTTGTTTTGGAAGAACGGGTAAGTTTGTTAATAATACTAGATTTCCCAACATTCGGAAGTCCAACAACCATAATTCTTGCAGGTCTACGCAAAAGACCTTTTGCCATAAGAGCTTGAATTCTCGGTTCTGAAAGTTCAACCGCTTTTTTAACAATTACATTTATATCTTTGTTATTTTTAGCTTCAGTTGAAATTACGGCAGTATTATTTTCTGCTTTCAAATATTCAAGAAATGGTTTAAGTTCCGATTTATCAACCAAATCGGATTTATTAACCAACAAAAATCGAGGCTTTCCGTTAAGAAGCCCCGATATATTGTCATAATTGCTTGATAAAGGTAATCTCGCATCAATAACTTCAATCACGGCATCCACCAAAGAAAGCTGTTCTTTCAGCTTCTTTTCTGCTTTTGCAATATGTCCCGGATACCAGTGAATATGAGTCTTATCTTTTTTCAATTTTTTCCTTAATACGAGTTGCTTTACCTGAACGTTCTCTTAAATAGTACAATTTAGCACGTTTAACATCACCACGTCTAAGAACATTGATTTTATCAATTCTTGGAGAGTTGATTAAGAATACACGTTCAACTCCAACACCTTGGAATACTTTTCTTACAGTAATAGTTTTGTTAAGACCTGCACCATGCATTTTGATAATTGTTCCTTCAAATGCTTGGATTCTTTCTTTGTTTCCTTCAATAATTTTAACAAAAACTTTTACTGTATCGCCGGCATTAAGACTAGGAATGTCTTTGCCTAAATAATTTTTTTCTAATTCATCAATAATAGGGTGATTCATTTCTACTTTCCTTTATATTTCTAATCCATTACTTTAGTTAAAATGTAATTCCTTTATTGGTGTTAATGACTTTTTCCACACAAAAGTCCACCAACGCACGTTCGTACATTGAATTCTATAATAAATAAATTAAATTTGCAAGTGGTGAAGACGTCATGTTAATAACTGTTACGCTTAAATTTTTAAGAATTGAAATATTGAATATAGACTTTGAAAATTTTTCTGCTAAATTGAAGACATGGGACAAGATTACAAAAAACTTTTAAATAAAAAGAAGAAAAAATATTGCGATATAAAGACAATGGGCGTTAATATTGATAAGAACGAATATTACGAGATAATTCTTTCAAATTCCGCTCATCCTGAAAATTTTAACAATAAAAAATAAAAGCTCACCGAAAAAACGATGAGCTTTTTTGTTATTTGTATTGTCTAAAAACTTACGAAATCTTGTGGATTTTCATGAAGTTTGTAGATTGTCCAGACATCAAGTGTGGAACTGAACCTGTAATGATTACGCAATCTCCAGCTTCCATTTCAAGTTCTTTTTTAAGGAATTCATTCAATTCGATTAGAGAACTTTTATCAATTTCGATGTTCTTGTCATCAACTTTGATAGATGAAACGCTGTTGAACAATTGCATAAATCTACCAACTTTAGCATCTTCACAGAATGAATAAATTGGAACTGATGGTCTGCATTCAGAAATCAATGCTGTTGTATAACCGGTTGCAGTCAAGGCAATTACACCTTTAGCTTTTGGTAAGTTTTTCAAAGTATCAGCAACTGAAACGGCAATTGACATAGGAATTGCATTTTCTTCTGTTCTGATAGTTGAAGGGAATTCATTCTTTCTCATGAATTGACTATTATTAATATCTTCTGCAATTTTTCTCATGATAGAAACAGCTTCAACAGGGTATTTACCTGCAGCAGTTTCACCTGATAACATAACTGCGTCAGCTCCGTCAATAATAGCATTTGCAACGTCAGAAGCTTCCGCTCTTGTTGGCATTGGATTTTCAATCATGCTTTCCAACATTTGAGTTGCAACGATAACAGGTTTTCTAACTGCGTTAGTTTTTCTTATAATTGTTTTTTGAACGATTGGCAATTGTTGAATTGGAGTTTCAATACCCAAATCTCCTCTTGCAACCATGATACCGTCTGAGTATTCAATAATATCATCAATATTTTCAAGAGCTTGAGGTTTTTCGATTTTAGAAATAATTCTTAAACGAGAATTGTTTTTATCCAAAATTCCTCTTAACAATTGCAAGTCTTCTTTGCATCTTACGAATGACAAACCAAGATAATCAATATCATTGTGCATTGCAAAATCTAAGAACATTTTATCTCTTTCAGTTAAAATGTTAAGACTTGCAGTTCCTCCAGGTAAATTCAAACCTTTACGAGGTTTGATAACACCGGTTGTAAGAACTTTAGCGTAAACGATATTATCTTCAGATTTTTCAACAGTAAGTTGGATTTTACCGTCATCAATAAGAATTTTATCTCCAGGTTTTACATCGCCTGCAATACCTTCATAGTCAACAGGAATAATATCGTTTTCATATTTGTCCTGATGTCTGAATTTAAGAACTTCACCTGCTTTGATAGAAATAGGTTCATCAAATTTTCCTACTCTGATTTTTGGTCCTTGCAAGTCCAAAAGTACAGGAATTACTGTGTGTTCTTCTTTTTCGATTTTACGAATAAAATCTAATGTTTGTTTGTGTGTTTCCATGTCTCCATGCGAAGAATTCAATCTGAACATGGTTACACCGGCTCTGTACAATTTACGAATCATATCCTCTGAATTAGAGGCTGGGCCTAATGTTGACACGATTTTTGTAGCTGCTACATTTCTCATTTTTTCCTCCTGATATATTTTCTTGGGGTAGCTATTTACATTATTATATTATTATCATATAATAAACATGGTAATTTAGGTATTTAGTTTACATTTTTAAGAAAAGGAAGTGGAAATGAAAAGATTATTAGCGAGTTTATTAGTTTGCGGGATGTTAGCAATTAATACTGTTCCAGCTTTAGCTTACAACGGTATTGATGATGTTGAAAAAGCATACTGGGCTCAACCGGAAATTGAAAGCGTAGTTAACGATTCAGTAATGAGCTTAACAAATGGTAACTTCTATCCTGAAAACAGAATTTCAAGAGTTGAATTTGTTAAAGCTTTACTAAAAGTTTTAGGAAATGAAAACTTAGAAGTAAAATCAAAAGTTAAATTCTCAGATGTTGTGAAATCTAGTGATGATTATGCTCCAATCGCAAGATCTCAACAATTAGGTTTGGTTTACGGATATCCAAACGGAACATTCAAACCTCAAGGTTCTATCTTGAGAGATGAAGCTCAATCAGTAATCAGCCACATTACTATTGAAGGTAATGTTAATGATAACATTTTGTCAAAATATTCTGATTCAGCAAGCGTTCCTAATTGGGCTAAACACGTTTATGCTAAAACATTATCTTATGGCATCTACGTAAATCACCCTGATGAAAACCAATTGAGACCAACTGATGAATTAACAAGAGCTGAAGCTGCTGTATTATTATACAGATTGAGACAAAGATTAGATCTTGTTAAAGATCAATACAAAAAAGTAACTGAAACTACTTTAGGAACTGAACATTTAACAATGGTTAAAAAAGCTCCTAGCCACGAAGTTACTGTTACTAACTTGAGAAATATTGTTAAAGAAGGTAACGTTTTAGTTGTTGCATTCAACGAACAATTCAAATCAAAATTACACGCTTCAGGTGACGGTGTTACATTCACAAACCCAGAAGATATCAAAACTGATGAAGGTACTTTGTTAATTCCTGCAGGATCAACTTTCTACGGTAACGTATTAGATATTAAAGATCCTCAATGGTTCAACAAAAACGCTAGAGTATATGTTCAATTGAACAAAGTTGTTACTCCAGAAGGAAAAACAGTTAACTTGAATGCTAAACCATTCTACAGTGACTATGCTCTTAAAGAAGGTCCTTGGATGACAGCAGGTAAAGTTGCATTATACACTGTTGGTGGTACTGCTGTTGGTACAGGTGCAGGTGTTGGTTTCTCATTCATTCCTAACCCTGATAAAGTAGGTACTGGTATCGCTATCGGTACTCCTGTTGGTGCAGGTGTTGGTTTAGTTACCGGTTTAGTTACTCCTGGCTTGAACTACAGTGCTAAAAGCGGTGAACAAATCAAAGTTATCTTGTTAGAAGATGCTAGTATTGCTAAAACAAAATCAAATTTATAATTTTTGATTTTTAACAAATAACTAAAAAAGGTACAAATCATTAAGGTTTGTACCTTTTTTCTATGGAAAATAGCCACAAAAGACTAATCCATATAGGGTTCAATTCTTCTCCTATTTGGCATGGTAATTTATTTTAAAACTTTTAAAATAAAAATGTTAACAACAAATTTACCCACATTAACGATAGGAGATAGTATGAAAAATTTATTAGCAACATTTACTCTTTTAGCTTTTTTAGCAATTCCTGCTCAAAGCGTTTTTGCATGGTCTTACGAAGGACCAAACAGTTTAAACCCGTTCACCGGATTTAGGCAATGTAACAAATGTGTGAAAGTTGAAAAATGCAAAAAACAAAAATTGACAAAATGTGAAAAATTGCATGGAATGAAAATCAAAAAGGGAGAACCTTGCGGCTGTGCGGTTCCAATCCAACCACAACCAAGATGTAACAGATGTGAAAGGGCATTTTAAACTCTAACCTGCCTCCATGAAAAAGAGCTTCTCATTTATTAAGAAGCTCTTTTCTTTTAAATCTTAGTTATTGTAATAAATTAATATTCAATATTTTTCAAAGCTAAGAAAATTTTATCCGTAATTTCTTGAATATATTCCTGACTAACCATACCATTAATCACGGCATCTGATATTTGATAAGCAGGGCGAATATATTTTTGAGCAGTTTTATTAACATCTGCAAATTGTAAATCGGCAGCCTTACCTGTTTTGCCACGTTCTGCGGCACGTTTGTACCAACGCTCTTTAATTACTTCAAGAGGAGTGAATACGTAAACTTTCACATCCATAATGTCTCGAACCCCTTCGTTCAAGACGTAAAGCCCTTCGGTCAAAATAACCTTAGCAGGAGTTTTTTCATCCCCGTTCGGATCAGATTCGCAGGTAACAAAGTTGTAGCGAGGGGATTTGATTGTTAAACCTTCTTTTAAAGATACAAGATGGCTTTTCATCAAGTCTAAGTCAATAACATCCGGAGTATCAAAGCTAAAACCTGTTTTGAATAAAGCTTCATAACTTCCGGCTTCTTTCAACTCTTTAGAGGTATCTTTGTAATAATCATCACATCTGATAACAGTATAAATGCCTTGGGTTTTATCTTTTATGCAAGCCTTAATCGTATTATCAACAAAAACAGTCTTTCCTGATGCACTCTCACCGGTTATACCGATTAAGAAAGTTTTTTTCTTTTCTTGAACAACTTTTCTTGCAATATTAAGAATAAGATTGTCTGAAGTCTTCAAAAACAACGGCTGTTCTTGTTTTTTATCTTCTTCCAAAATCTTTTTCAATGCTTCAACAATATTAGAAATAATTTCCATATCTCTACGGCTGGAATAAAAGTCATAATTTGTCAAATCAAAATCCTTTAGCATTTATGTTCCCCTTCGTAAACATGTTAATATTTTACTTTAAAAGAGATTAAACAACCACTAATGATGAAATTTTGTAACAATATTTTTATGAAAATTAAAGTTTCACAAAAAGTTGCCGATTATAACAATGTGAAGATAAATAGGAGTATAATTTATGTATCAAGACAAAATTTTTAACAACGCATTAAGAGAAACAAAAGAAGAAAATTTCAGAGCTTTACAAGGCGAAGTAAAAACAGTTGAAAGAGTAATTGAAAAATTATTAACTCAATTATTAGAATGTTCTTCTGCTATTTCAGAACGGGATTTCCATGTTTGTGGAGTGTAGAACATTCTAGTTGAAAAAGATTTGTGGCGGTTTTGAAATCAAAACCGCCACTTTTGTATCTTTTGTTTATTTTATATTTTCAAAAATTTATCTTGCTTGATATTTGAAGTTGTATTGAGAATTTGAGTTGTCAAAGATTGAATTACCACCGTTAAATGTTTGTTGATAGTACATATCATTGTTATAAGAATTTGCTGGTTGCATCATTGTATTTGTTGAGAACGGATTGTTAGAACTCATACCGTTTGTCAAATTTAATGGATTGTACATTGTATTGAATGGTGATAAATACGCTCCTGGCATATTAAATGCCGGTTGAGAATCTGAAGTTGGTTGAATTGGAGCCGGAGTTGTAGTTGTAGCTCCAGTTGTTGATGATGTTTCCGGAGTAGAAGAAGTTTTTTGTTGTTTTTCTTTTACATATTCAATAACTTCATTTACTGTAAAACCGTTCTGTTGAACTTGTGCGATTTCTTCATCTGACAAACCAAGTTGTTTTAATTGAGCAATTTCTGCTCTTGTATATTTAGTTGGTTGAGTTTGTTGAGTTTCTTTTTGAATGAATTCAAGAATCTCATTCATTGAATAGCCGTTTTGTTGTGCTTGAGCAATTTCTTCATCTGACAAACCTAATTGTTTCAATTGAGAGATTTCTTCTTGAGAATATTTAGTCGGTTGAGCTTGACCTTGTTGTTCTTGAGCTTCTTCTTTTTGTTCAGTGTATGATTTGCCAACAATTCTTCCGGCAACCCATTCACCTACAATCCAACCGACAATACTTCCAATCCCCGGACAAATTGCAGAACCGATTGCTGCACCGGCAGCACCACCGCCTAATCTTGCACAAGATTTACCTGCTTCAAGTACAGCTTGGCCGATACCTTTTTCTTTAGCGGTAGTAATTATATTTGGAATTTCAAAACCTATTGTTACAAGAGCTCCAATAAGAGGCATTTTCTTTGCAACACCTTTGAAAAAGCCTTTAACACCACCCCAAATTCCGCTTTTACCTGCGGCTTTGGCGGCTTTTGCAGCTAATTTTGAACCATTATATAAATCTTTTGGAGTAGATACAATATTTTTACCTAATCTTTTAATAAATCTGCCTTCGGTAGCTTGTTTTTTGGCAACATCTTTAGCTAAAGCTTTAACACCGGCATCAGCTTTCATAAAAATTGAGCCTTTAGCTTTTTTCATTGCAGCTCCCATTGTTTCGGAGCCGGTTCCTAAAATAAGTTCAGGAGCTAGATTACAAACTTTTTTTCCAAACCTTAAAATTGCAGATAATCCCATTTTATTTCCCCGTTTTAATTCCCTATATTTTAATAAAGTATTTTTAGGTTTATAAATTGCTAATTATATTAAGAAATATTAAAGAGGCCGAAGAAAACATCTTCAACCTCTTTTGGTTGTATAAAGGGAAAGTTAGGGTTATTATTTATGCCATAAAGTTCAAGTTCTGCATCATTATGTCATCAGCGTAAGGGTTTGAATAATCATTATAACCGTTCATCGGATTATTATACATGCCTGTATTCATATCAGGATTACCGGTAAAAGATGGTTGTTGCATTTGTGGAGTTTGTTGGGCTTGGGCTAATTTTTCAATAGCTTCTGCTTTTTGTTCAGAATATGACTGCCCAACAATTTTGCTTGTTAACCACTCACCAGCAACCCAACCGATTAAACCACCGACAATCGGAATAGTTGCAGCTCCGATTGCGGCTCCAATTGCACCACCGCCTAATCTTGCACCGGATTTAGCAACTTCTTTAACACCTTGTCCAATGCCTTGTTCTTTAGTTGCAGTCCACACATTTGGAAGTTCTGTCACAACCATTAACGCAGCACCGATAAACGGCAATTTTTTACCAATACCTGAGAGGAATCCTTTTGTTCCGCCCCAAATACCACTTTTGCCTGCGAGTTTTGCAGCTTTATAACCGTCTACTGCAGCATTTTTAATTGTTGACGGTGTTGAGACCAAATTTTTACCTAATCTTTTGAAAAATCCACCTTCAACTGCTTGTTTTGCAGCAACATCCTTTTCTAGAGCTTTAAAACCGGCTTTAGCCTTTGTCCACACAGAACCTTTAGTGCTTTTTAATGTTTGCCCTACAATTTCTGTACCTGTACCTAAAACCATTTCCGGATAAACATTAGCTATTCTTTTCCCATAGCCAATGACATTTCGTCCAATTGCTATAATATTCATAACTTTACCTACCTTTTGAAAACGTTAATTAAACCTTACCTACACATATCTATAAAAAAAATTACCCTCCCAAAATTGATTAATTTTTGAGAGGGCTTTACAATTTGTAATACTTTTGTTAAAAAACTATTTTATCATTGTTGGAATTTGGCTTGGTTCAGCAGCTTTTTCAAGAGTATCTGCTACAGGCATTTTTTCTAATGATTGAATAGATTTTTTTACAAAAAATTTGTTTAAATCATCAATACTATCATGTTTTAAAACTGATGAATTTAAAAATTCTCCGCGAACTTTTTGATCTCTTGCCAATGAAGCAAGGTTTTTTCCGAAAAAGTTTCTATCAAACGGGTTTAAGCTATTTACTTTTAGTGTCATCTTATATTTCTCCTTCTTTCACGGATTATAAACCACGTCAAAGAAATTTTTGACAGGTTTTATAATAAATATTTACAAATTTAGCTTATGCTTTTGTATTTTTAATTTCTTCTTCAACCTTAGTTAAAATTTCATCTAACTTAGAAGAATCTTTAACACCACCTTGAGCAAAGTTTGGACGTCCACCACCATTTGCTCCGGTTGCTCTTGCGATTTCGCCAACAAGTTTACCTGCGTTGATTCCTTGTTTTACAAAATTGTCAGAAACTTTAACTGCAACAGTTGTTTCTCCGGCTAAGATAATTACACTGTTTCCAAGTTTGTTAGATAAGTATTCCAAGCCGATTTTGATGCCAAGAGGTTTTAATCCTTCAACTTTAGAGATGAATAATTTCCCGCCTTCAATTTCTTGAGCTTTTGAAATGAATGATGCAAATTTGTTTCTTGCATTTTCTTCTTCAAGTTTTTCAACGTGTTTTTGAAGTTCACGATTTTCATCAGATAATTTTTCAACACGTTCAACAACTTCATCAAAATGAGATTTGAATTTTGTTGATAATTTATCAATTTCTGCTGATTTTGCGTTCAAGTATTCGATTGCAGAATTTGAAACAGCAGCCTCAATACGTCTTGTACCTGCTGCAATTGCACTTTCTGAAACAATTTTAACAACTCTCAAATCTACAAGTTGTCTGGCATGAGTACCTGCACAAAATTCTTTAGAAATACAATCAACACCGTCTTTTGTTTCTTTTTCAATTGAAACAACTCGAACCGTATCTCCGTATTTTTCTCCAAATAGGGCAGTTGCTCCAGTTAATTCAGCTTCTTTGATGCCCATAACTTTGGTATTAACTTTGTACCCTTCGCCAATCCATTTGTTCATCAAGTTTTCAACTTTAACAATTTCTTCACTTGTCATAGCTCTTGAAAATGTAAAGTCAAATCTCATACGACTTTCATCTACATAAGAACCTGCTTGTTTTACTTCTGAACCCAAAACTTTTACAAGTGCTGCTTGAAGTAAGTGAGCAGATGTGTGATGAACTCTGATTTGTTCTCTTCTTGGAACATCAATATAAGCTTTAACTGGATCTCCAATAGATACTTCACCATTTAAGACATTACATCTGTGAACATACAAGTCGTTAACTTTGAATGTAGTTAAAACTTCGGCTTTTAAGTTTTCGCTTTCGATGTATCCGCTATCACCAACTTGACCACCGCATTCAGCATAGAATGGAGTTTTATCTAGAACAATATCAACATATCCTTCGCCTTCAACCTGAGCCAAAATTTTAGCATCAGAACAATCATTGTCTGTATAACCGATGAAGTTAGTTGAACCAACTTCTTTTTCGATTTTAGCGTACTTCATATCACCGGTTACACTAATTTTAGCTGTTGCAGCTTTTGCACGTTCTTTTTGTTCTTGCATTGCAGCTTTGAATCCAGTTTCGTCAACATTCAAACCTTGTTCTGCTGCGATTTCTTTTGTCAATTCGAATGGGAAACCAAAAGTATCATACAATTTGAAAGCACTTTCGCCATCAATGTCTTTTTTATTGTCGATAAATTCGTCTAACATTTTGTAACCTCTATCAAGAGTTTTAGCAAAACGTTCTTCTTCTTTTCTAATTGTATCAATAATTTTTTGTTTGTTTTTAACTAAATCAGGATAAGCTTCTCCGTAATTTTCAACGATTACATCAACTAATTTGTACAAGAAAGGTAATTCCATACCCAAGATTTTTCCGTGACGTAATGCTCTTCTCAAAATCATACGAAGAACATAACTTCTTCCTTCATTCCCTGGGATAACACCGTCTGAAATTAGGAAAGAAACACATCTTGCGTGGTCTGTAATAATTCTCAATGACACATCTGTTTTTTCAGATTGTTTGTATGGAACTCCACTCATTTCAGAAACCTTGTCCATAATTGGTTTCAATAAATCTGTTTCAAATGTAGAAGCAACGCCTTGGCAAACCATAGCAATACGTTCTAGACCCATGCCAGTATCAACGTTTTTCTTTCCTAGTGGAGATTGGTTGCCTTCTTCATCTTGATACAATTCTGTAAATACCAAGTTCCAAATTTCAACCCATCTGTCGCATTCGCAAGTATCAATACCGCAATTAGGGTCATCACACTTGTATTGTTCGCCTAAATCGTAGTGAATTTCTGAACAAGGACCACAAGATCCTGATGCTCCCGGAGGCCCCCAAAAATTATCTTTTTTACCTTTACGTTTGATACGTTCAGCCGGAACACCAACACTTCTCCAAATGTCAAAAGCTTCTTCATCTGTTTCGTAAATAGTAATCCATAATCTGTCTTTATCTAATTTCAAAACTTCGGTAACAAATTCCCAAGCCCAAGGAATAATTTCTTTTTTGTAATAATCGCCAAAAGAAAAATTCCCTAACATTTCAAAGAATGTATGGTGGCGAGGAGTTCTACCAACATTTTCGATATCTGAATCTTTACCACCGGCTCTAGCACATTTTTGACAAGAAGTTGCTCTTGCAGGTTCATAAGGACAAGGTTTTATTCCTAAAAATATAGGCAAAAACTGTAACATCCCTGCAGTTGTAAGAAGAACAGTCGGGTTATCAGGAACCAAACTTGAACTTTCCACAACAGTGTGTTGGTGTTTGTCCTTAAAATAGTCTAAATATAACTTTCTAATTTCATTTCCGGTTAGCATAATATAAATTTCCTTATTTTTACTACTCTTATAAGTCAATTATATATCAAAAATAAAGATACGAAATAAAGTTTTGTAAACCATACCTATTTCCAAGGATAACTTTTATCAATTTCCCAACCTGCACGTCTAATTTTTTCAGCACAGTAATAACCCGTCCCCGATGAAGAACAGTTTTCGTTAACCACCCTATCAGAGCCATTCATTCCCAATGTTTGGATTCCGGCTCCATCTTTTTCTACTCTGGTTAGATAAAATACATCTCGACCAAATTTGTTTGGACCTTCTGCTCCATTGAGGTCAACTATTACGTTATGAAATGCTTCATCTCCAGTTTCAGAGGTAAGGCTTCCCATAGCAGTGAAAATTACATATAAAAATCCATCAGAGGTATAAAAAGTAGCTCTTCTGCCAGGAACAACAACACCGGTTGTAACTTCTTGATTGTTAGCCAAAATCCAAGGAGCTGCTTTTTTATAACCGCATTGTTGATACGTTGTACACATTAGAGCGGTTTTTATATATGGTGCCCAATAAGTTTGAAAATATTGCTCAGAACCCATATTATATGCTTCTTGAGCACTTGGTTCTCCCAAATCATCGAAAGATAGTTTATAGGCTTGATTTAATACAGAAATCGCCTTTTGAAGTTTTGTCACCGTCTGTTTCTTTTGGTAGTTTGTAATAAGTGTCGGAATAGTCATCGCTGCAACAATGCCAATTATGCCAAGGGTTATAAGGGTCTCAGCCAATGTGAAGGCAGGTTGTTTCATAAATGTCATTCCGGACTTGATCCGGAATCTCCTTAACTTTTTCTTAGGGAAAAAGGATATAGGGAAATAAGGGAATAAGTTCGTTACGTTTTTTATAATCATGTCATTGTGAGGAGAAATTTCGTTATTATTTGTATTTTTGTATACGAAGCGACGTAACAATCCCTGACAAGTTTCACTCTGGCCTAATTTGTTAGGGATTACTACGTCACTTCGTACAGACTTTTGCATTTTTTGTTTAATATCTTTCCTCGTAATGACATGTATATTATATTTTGTAACGAACTTATTCCCTTGTTCCTTTTTCCTTATTCCCTTTAAAATTTTCTTCATATTCAAATCCTTTCTTTTAAACCTCTAAATATTCAGCAATAGCTAGACCTCTTATTACATCAACAAATGACTTATTAATTATTGTAATACATTATGAATATTAATGCAATACATCAGATTTTATAATGTGTCACATACTTAATAAGATAAAATAATAAGGTTTAATAATTCTATGGATATAAAAAAGCAATTTGGTTCCAGATTGAGAGAAATTAGAATACAGAAAGGTTTGACTCAAGAAAAACTTTCTGAAGCTATAGGAATTCAACCGGAAAATTATTCGAGATTAGAAAACGGGCTATCATTCCCGAAACCGGACAATATTTCTAAACTTGCAAAATCTTTAGATATCGAAATTGCGGAACTGTTCCAATTTAACCAACTTGATAATTATGATGAAATTTTAGATAAAGTTTTGAACAAGTTAAAAAATGACAAAGATACAACTATTTTAGTTTATAGGTTTTTAAAAACACTAGGGAAAGTTTAAAATTCTTTGATTTTATCTTTAGGAAGAATCAAGTCATCACACAATATTATATAAATTTCTTCCCCTTGCTTTGCGTGATATTTCAAACCCGGAGTAACTAATCCTGTCACAAGCCCAATAAAACATCCGACAGGTAAACCTATTGCGGCAGCTCCAATTGCAATTTTGTGCGGTTTAGGAATAAATGCTAAACCGGTTCCAACACCTGTTCCAATTGCACCAAGCCCGATAGTCGATGCAGTCAATTTTCCCGCTGTCATCCAACCATTTTCAACAAGCGAAAAATCTTTAGAAAAAGGCTTCGCTTTGACTTCTAATTCTTCCCCATCCGGTAAAATTAGCTTGTTTATACTAATATAAACTCTTGCATTTTTATTTAATTTCTTTTGTGGTGAAATTCCTCTTACATAACCCACAAATTTTGAATTCATCGGAATAATCAAACTTCCGCAAGATGTACAAATATCTTTTGGCACGAAAAAGTATACACAATCGCCTTCTTTTGCACATTCAGACAAAAATTTACATTCAAAAGCAACCTTCAACACATTACCTTTTGCAATTATGTAATAATTGGGAGTAAAGTTTACAGTAGAAGAAGGTGCATTTGATTTGGAATTTGCCAAACAATCTGTGTTCTCAACGCATTCACAAGGACAATCTTGTGCAAAACACAATAACGGTAATTGAGTAAGAAATGCATATATAAAAAATATTGAACATAACTTTTTCATACCGATACTATAAAATAAATAATTTAAAAATATATTGCCCGAAATTAGTAGTTAAGGGTGCTAATTTTATTTTTCTTCTTTTGATTTCAATTCACCATAAAAGTTTCAATTGAGGCTTGGCTTGAAGATACTCCTGCAAAATTTAATAATTTTTTGCCAATCCCGATACGGCGAGCAATAGCCATACCAATTTGTCCTGCACCTGTCCATAAAACTACGTCTTTTGTCATTGTTATATCTCCATTTTGTAAAATAGGATTTTATAGTTATACAAATACTAATTTCAGTCTATAATATTATCAAAGGATAATCTTATGAGTAACAAAATCAGTTCAATAAAAGTCAAAGGGGCAAAAGTTCACAATCTTAAAAATATAGATGTTGACATCCCGCTAAATAAAATAGTTGGAATAGCAGGAGTTTCAGGCTCCGGCAAATCTTCCCTTGCTCTTGGTGTTTTATATTCTGAAGGCTCCAGACGTTATTTAGAAGCTCTTTCAACTTATACAAGACGCCGTATGACTCAAGCTGAAAAAGCTCTTGTTGACGAAATTTTATATGTTCCGGCTTCACTTGCGTTGCATCAACGTCCGGCAGTACCGGGAGTGAGAAGTACATTCGGAACAGGAACTGAACTCTTAAACAGCCTGCGTCTTATGTTTTCGAGACTTGCAAGCCATCGCTGTCCCAATGGGCACTATCACGAACCAACCTTAGCTGTTGCAAGCGAACAAGAACTTATTTGCCCTGTATGCCAAACACATTTTTTCGCTCCTTCAGCCGAAGAATTAGCATTTAACAGCCAAGGAGCTTGCCAAACATGTGGGGGCACTGGAATCGTAAGAACTGTTGATAAATCGACCTTAATACCTGACGAATCTTTAACCATTGATGAAGGAGCAGTTGCACCTTGGGGAACCCTTATGTGGTCATTAATGACTGATGTTTGCCGAGAAATGGGGGTTAGAACAAATATTCCGTTTAAAGATTTGACAGACAAAGAAAAAGATATTGTCTATAACGGCCCCGCAGAAAAGAAGCATATTTTCTACAAGGCAAAAAATACAAATCAAGCGGGAGAACTTGATTTTACATACTATAATGCAGTCTATACTGTCGAAAATGCATTAGCAAAAGTTAAAGATGAAAAAAGCATGAAGCGTGTTGAAAAATTTTTGAAACAAGATATTTGCCCAGACTGCCAAGGAACTCGATTATCTCAAAAAGCAAGATACCCACGGATTATGGGAATATCGCTTGATGAGGCTTGCCAAATGACATTGAAAGAACTTGTTGAATGGGTGAAAAAAGTTCCAAATTCCCTTCCTCAAGAAATGCAATCAATGGCAAAAGCTATTTGTGAATCTTTTTTAACTGTTGCAAAACGGCTTATGGACTTAGGTTTGAGCTACTTGACTTTAGATAGGGCAGCATCAACTCTTTCTACAGGGGAACGTCAAAGAATGCAGCTTGCTCGTGCTGTAAGAAACAGAACCACTGGTGTTTTGTACGTTTTAGATGAACCATCAATTGGTCTGCACCCTTCTAATATCATAGGTCTAAAAGGTGTTATGCACGATTTGATTGATGATGGGAATTCTATTATTTTAGTTGACCATGATACCCAAATTTTAACTGAATCAGATTGGATTATTGAAATGGGGCCACAAGCGGGTGTAAATGGGGGTTACGTAATTGCAGAAGGAACGGTTAAAGATTTAGAAAATAACAAAAGCTCAATCATTGGGAAGTTTCTTTCAGAACAAAACCAATCATTAGTCAGAAAACAAGCAAGTGCAAAGGATTTATTTGATTTTGGGAAAATTACAATGACTACGGATGCAATTCACACCGTAAAACCATTGAAGGTCGAAATTCCAAAAGGTCGTTTGACCGTTGTAACAGGGGTATCAGGTTCCGGTAAAACAACAATGGTTTTGGAAAGTTTAACCCCTGCCCTTGAAACAATTTCCGACAACAAAAAACTTCCTAAACACGTAAAAACAATTGATGCAGAAGGGATAAAACAGGTTAAATTAATAGATGCAACACCGATTGGCATAAATATTCGTTCTACAGTTGCAACTTACGCAAATATTCATGACGAACTTAGAAAAACCTTTGCAAAGTCTGCAAAGAGTATGGATTTAGGCTACAAAGCAGGAGATTTTTCATACAATACAGGAAAGTTGCGTTGCCCAACTTGTGATGGAACAGGTGTAATTAATCTCGATGTACAGTTTTTACCGGATGTAGAAATCCCTTGTCCTGATTGTGGAGGTTCCAGATATGACAAACTCGCAAATCAAATTAAATTTAACGGACATTCACTTCCTGAATTAATGGCAATGGATGTAAATACCGCCTTAGATGCTTGTAAAGGGTTAAATTCTGTTTGTCAGCGTTTACAAATATTAAAAGATTTGGGGTTAGGCTATTTAACTTTAGGCGAAGCAACCCCAAGCCTTTCAGGCGGAGAAGCACAGAGATTGAAGTTAGCAAGTGAAATGAGAAAAACACAATCTGATTCTGTTTTCATTTTCGATGAACCAACAATTGGATTACATCCGCTTGATGTACAGACGCTTTTAAACGTATTTCAAACTCTTATTGATAATGGAGCAACAGTAATCGTTATTGAACACGATTTAGACGTAATAAGAAATGCTGATTATATTATTGATATGGGCCCGGAAGGCGGCGAAGCAGGTGGAGAAATCCTCTTTTCCGGAACACCACAAGAATTAAAAACATGCACCAAATCTAAAACCGCTAAATTTTTATAGATTAAAGTTCTTTTACCATGGTTATATGTTCGCAATATTCATAATTTCATTCCCAAGCTGCTTGCCCCTATATTCTTTCACTATTGCCACTCTTCTAATATGATAAACTCCGTTTTGCTGGAAATAACGACAAGTTGCAATCGCATTACCATTATCATAAAGGACTATATACAAAGCAGAAAAAGTTCGTTCAACCTTATTTATATTTAAAACCTATTATCATCACAGCACTACAGACAGGAATGAGAAGAGGTGAAATTCTCAATCTAAAATGGGAAAACATCGATACGGAACAAAATTTTATTGAACTTCTAGAAACAAAATCAGGAAAAGCAAGAAAAATTCCAATTTCACCAACACTCAATAATGTTTTTAAAAATATAAAAAGGAAATCGGATTTTGTATTTGTAAATCCAAAAACAAATCAACCCTATATAGATTTGAAAAAGTCATTCCACACTGTTATAGATAGAGCGGGAATAAAGGATTTCAGATTTAATGATTTAAGGCATACAGTTGCAACAAGATTGGTTGAAAAAAATATAGATTTATCTGTTGTTAAGGATATATTAGGGCATTCAAAAATAACAACAACTCAACGATATGCACATCCTGTCCCTCAACGTAAACTTGAAGCAATAAATATCTTAAGTACATATACACAAGATACTAAAAAGCTCCTGTTAGGAGCTTTTTAGTTTTGAATTCACTATAACGTAACGCATGGAATGATTTCTTGTAACACTTGGTTTGATTATTTAGGGCAAAGTTAATAAAAAAATATCAAATTTTAGAAAATTGTCAAACCTCTTCGTATAAAGATTGAAGCTGTCCTAGTTCACCACATATTAGACTAAAAGAAACTTTTTTAGAAAACTTATAAAAGAAAGGAGTATAATATGTATTGAACTAGGGCTGTTATTTGTATTGGTAATTGTTTTAATATTATCCACAATCCCCGCGGAAGCAGTTTGAGGGTCCCCCATATATCTTGAAATAATTATTCCAGAAGAATTTTCGTCAAAAAATTGTGGATGCATGTGAATTAATCTATGAAACAAATCGAATTTTACGTCATTAGTTATATGAGAACTTGTCCAAGCTGAAAGATAGTCATTTAAATACCTTAACACACCTTGAAAACCCGCAAATAAAATAACACCAATTGGCAAAATAAATGACATTTGTAAGCTTGAAATCGTAAAATTAATTCCATGCCAGTCAACTGCAAAGACTTTTCCACCAATAACGTAATCCATATAAGGTTTTAGAGCAAAAGCAGTAACGCCATCTAGTAAACCTAAAGGAATTGCTACTAAAAACCCTAATAATATTCTAAACCAGTATGGTTTTATATACGGCCATATTCTTGATAATAACCAGCCGTATTTAAACGAGTTTTTTGCAGTTGTCATTTCTAGTTTCATTTTATTTATTCCTTTATTTATGTCCATTCACTAATTGATTTTTTAGAAATTCCATAAGGATGTCCTGTGCGTTTTGTTACATCACAATATTTACAAAACATAGGTCTTGTTGCTAAAAATTTCGCAATTTCTTCAAATGATTTTGCTTTGTAAATATCAATGTAATCTTTTTCAGATATAGTCAAATTCTGATTAAAATATTTATTAAAATGTTCTGAATATGGAATTATTGGACATGTGTATAATTTACCATCTCTCAAAGCAATACATCTGTTAAAATGATAGCATTGAATAAAGTCATTTTTATTGACACTACCATCCAACTTAAATGGGTGATGAACAGATACTTTTTCTTTCATGTCTGTTCCAAACATAAAAAAACGCTCATAAGCTATTTTTAACTCATTTGCTTTTTTATCAATTGCTTCATAGTCTATATTTATTGGATATGTGGTTATTAAAAGTTTGATATTATATTTTTTTAATGCCTGCCAAACCTCATCATTATTTTTTAACAAAATACCGTTTGTAACCATATCAATAACAGTATTAGGGAAATATTTTCTGGATATTTCAAAAAACTTGGAAACTTCATTGTGTAACAATGGCTCTCCTCCAATTAATGATAAACCTCCTAAAGTTCCGTTAGTTAATTTTGCTAGTCTAGAAATATCATTCTCAAAAACTTTTATATCTAAGAATCTCTTTTCTGCAATTGGAGAAAAATGGTCACAAAACTTGCAATTCAAATTACAATGATCTACAAGATTTACTTCAATTCGCATATCATCAGCCTTATGCGGAATTAATTTTGGAATTTGCTCATATAAATCATTTGTAATAATATAATCTTGAAAATTTTTATCCAAACTTTTAAAAATATTCAAACAATTGCAATATTTTTGTTTATCATTTTCTAGTTGCAATTTTTCTTGTTCTAATTTCTGAACGTATTGTTTACCTATTGTTTTTATTTTAAAACCTAATATTGAAATTGTTTTATATTTTATATTGGGATTTTCAGTAATAGAAAACAATATTTGTGTAAGTTTTTTCATTTTTCTCCTCTTATTTGCTACTTTTTAAGTTTTGAATAATATTATTAATTATTTCTACATCATTATTAGAATATATATACTCTTTAGCAGTTGCATCCCCAAACATTTTCAAACTCGTAATTCTATACATATTTTCATCAAAAGATTTTTCTTTTTCGTCTAAAAATGATCGTTTAAATTCCAACAATTGCACAAATTTTGATATTGTATTGAAAAACATTGATTGGGGGTAAATTGCAAAAAGGTTTTTTATCTGCATTATTCCTAGGATATCATTGTAACCCGCTCTTAAGCCAATGACGCCCTTACAAATTTCACTTAAATATAAAGTTTCTATCATTGGTAAAAATATTGTTTTATAATTTTTTATTTTTTTTGAAGAATTAAAAATTATATCATATCCCTCTTTCTCTAATTGATTTGCTAAATTTATCCAAAAATCCATAGAAATGTTTTTTGATTTAAAAGAATTAGCTTGTGGTGCTAATATAATTGTATGTTCAGGTTTAATATGTTTTTTTTGAATATAATGTTGAACAGATACTTTTACTTCTTCAGAAAAGGTTGGTCTTTCTATGCTAGCCCCATCACTTAAACCAAGCATATTGGAATATAGTTCTAAGAAATTTTTGGATTTGTAGTTTGGAGCTTCTACAAAAAGCCAATGGTTTACCTCATAATAAAAACCTTTTTTAATCTTTGTATGAGGATGTGTATTTATATATCCCAAATTTTTTTTATTTTGTATTATTACTTTATCTATTGATTTGAAAGATTTTGCTACTTTTGCTCTATTTTTATCTGAAACTAGTACGAGTACCTTACCTCCATTTTTATATTTAAAACTTTTAATTAAAGAACAGGCAATAGCTAAATCCCCCCATGGAGAAAATAATGGGAATATCCAATAATCAGAATATTTTTTCTCTAAGTTTATAACTGCCATTCTTTCACAGTATTCACTCAAATATTTTCGATTTAGGCGCCTTTGTTTTTTATCAAAAGTAATAACGTTTGATATTTTTATAATAAATTTTTTCATTAATGGAATTTTTAAAATATAAAAAAGAAAAATCTTGTATATTTTATTTATCATTGATAATCCTCCAGTATAAATTCGTAGATCTTAATTTCTATTCAAATAATTGGTTACATTTTATAATTTATAAACATTATCATCTTCTGGCTTTTTAAAAAATAGCTTGTAAAAAACATAAGACAAAAATCCCAAAATCAATATAATAATTATTTTTCCTTGAATTGCATGACTAAGAATAAATTTTAATATTGGTAATCCCTTTATATAATCCCAAAACAAATTATGAGTTAATAAAGTAATCCATACTAACAAAATAATGCAACTAGCAGCAAAATTTATCTTACTTATTGAGGGATGGAATTTCCCATCTTTTTTATATAGTAATGTTCCATATACTATCCCTGAAATTTCTGATTCTAAAAAATTAATATGATATTCCCAATTATTTTGCCAAAATTTTGAACTAATATTTGTTAAAACCCAAGCGAGAGAAAAAACACATCCTATTAAAATTACAAGAAACAGAACTAAATTATGATGAACAAAAAGATTTGAAGAATTTAACACGTGAAAATAAGCAATAAATATTGAAGTTATAAAAGCCCAATAATATGTAGCTCTTTGCCAATACCTTTTTATTTCAAAATCTCTTGTATTCCAAGCAATTTCAAGTGCCTTTGCAATTTTTTGGTAATACAATGTTTGAAACACTCCATTTTTTAGTAATGCTTCAAAATTCAAATTGGTTTCTTTCTTGTATTCGTCTTTATCCATTAATCTATCCCCATAATTTGCTTCATGTATGAATTTTTAGTTATTGGTATATTTTGGTTAACTTCATTAAAAAAATCTGAGTAAAAAATATTTACCTCATCACAGATATTTCTTACTTGTAAATGAAAATTATCTATACAATTAAGTTGTTGCGAATTATCATTTAAATTTAATATTAAATCTACATCCCGATCCATTTTTGTTATATTGCCTACCATAAGTAAAAAGAAATCTTTTAATACTTCATCACAACAAAATTCTTCAAAATATGATGCATGTATATGCTGAAGTGTTTGAAAATCCTTATTACATAGTTGAACTAAATTAAAATTAACATACTCTTTATTCATTGCCGAATTATCTAATTTATCGGTTATTTCTTTGATATATTCAGGGGTATAATATCCTACATTTGTAGCTAATTTTATTTCAATGTTATAAGACTTGCATAAGGTAGAAAAAATAGATGTAAAGATTTCAATTAAATCTCTATATCTTATAACTTTATTAGTTTCCCAATGTTTAAAATTTAAATAAAAAGGCAAATCGTAAATAAGTAATGCTAAAATTATTGAAAAGATTATTTCTTTACTAAAAAAAACAACTCCTAAAGCATATCTTAAAAATAACAATGCTACTAAAATCCAAAGATATTTTTTATATGCATATTTTTTAAAATATTCAAAGAAAATTTTTATATCCATCGTTCTCCTTTAATGTTTTACATTTAACAAACTATTATTTTTTATATTTGCCAGATTTAACTTATAATTATAATCATTTTTAAACAGTGTAGCAGTGCCGAGTACAAATCCTTTTACCCCTCGGCATTCCCATTGATTTATTCTATCGATTGTTACAGCACCGTCCATGTAGATTTCAAAATCGTGAACTCTTTTTAATTCTAATAATCGTTCGATTTTTTTATCTACATAAGATTGGTATTTTCGCCCTGCATGTCCCGGATTTACACCTAATACAAGAACCCTATCTACTGTATTCAGCAATTCTTCTATTGTCGAAATCGCTGTCCCTGGATTAATTGCAACACCCGCAATTGCTCCATGTTGATGTATTTTTTCAATAGTTGTTGCAGGATCAGGATCAACTTCAGGATGAATATAGATAATATCAATTCCCAAATTGAACAAAATATCTAAATAGTTGTATGGTTTTCTTACCATCAAATGTGCCTCGACCTGTTTAGTTGTATTGTTTTTTATAAAAGCCATGTCTTGATAACCCATTCCAAAATTATCAACAAAACTTCCATCCATTATATCTATGTGAAAAATATCAATTCCTGCATCTTCAAGATTTTTCACCTCATCTCTCAAGCAGGCATAATTTGCACACATCATTGAAGCTGATAATTCTATGCTCAACTCACTACCCCCTTACACCAACGGTCTTGCGACAATAAAGTCAGATTCGTTTAACTTCACAGTTTCATTCGGTTCTAAAACAATTGTTGTTCCTTTTTGAACAACAAAACCTTCTACTTCAGATTTGCCACTCAAAACAGTTAAACATTCGATTGTATTTGATTTATTTGTATATTCTTTTTTGTGAGTGAAAAGATTTGTTGCATATAATCTTTCAACCTTTTCTCTATCATATTTTTTTGAAACAGATTTTTTATCTACATGAATTGATTTTAAAGCTGCTTCTGTTTGAAGAGGGCGTTTTTTACCGTCTTTGTCAATTCTATCAAAATCATAAACTCTATAAGTTGCATTACAATTTTCTTCAATCTCATAAACAAGGCTTCCGGCTGCCATTGCGTGCATTGTACCAGCTTCTATATAAACATAACTTCCTACTTCAACATTCAAATAGTCAATAATGTCATCATATTTGCCTTGTGCAACTTTTTCTCGCAATTCTTGAGAACTTTTAGCTTTGCAACCATCATATATTCTTCCACTTTTTGGAACTTCTAAAAAATACCAAGATTCATTTTTCCCAAAATCAGCATTTTCAAGTTCTTTGGCAACTTCATCATCAGGGTGTACTTGCAAACTCAAATCATCTGTAGCATCAACCAAAGCCAACAAAAATGGTAATTCTTTATATTTTGCTAATCCAAATTTTGCCTTGTTATCGTCAAAATATTTTCTGAACAGTTGCCCTTTATATTCGCCATTCAAAATTTCACTTTCCAGTTCCCCATTTGAAATAAGTGAATATAAATGCCCAATTTTTTTGTTATTCGTATTTGAATATGGAGTTAATCTATCTCCCCCCCAAATTGTTTCATGAACCATTGTTTTAATAATTAACATTATTGCTCCTTATAAGTTTTCATCCACAACTACATTTAAATTTTCTAACCCTTGATTTCTAGTCGGAGTTATTGCATAAGCACATCTTAAACCTGACGGTTTGTCATCATTTATCAAAATCCTTTCACCCATTGGCATTTCAAAAAGAATTTCATTAAATCTAATCCCGTTGTCATTTAAGAATTTAACCGTTTTTTCTTTAGCCTCTTTTTCTCTTGCTGTCATAATCAAAACAAAATCATCTTTAGGAATAGATTGTAAAAACTCCTTTGCCCCAGGTAAAAACTTGTCATCACCAGTCTTGTAGCCGTTGTGTTCAACAAGTGTACCGTCAAAATCCAAAATCCAACTATGTCCAAGTGGAGATATTCTCAATTGTTGTTTTTCTTTAAGCATAAGCACCTCTTAAATAAAATCACTTATCAAATACATACCGTTATAAAATGCCAAGCACATTGAGTCATAATCTTCCCAACAGTGGCTTGCTAGAGAAAGCCAAATAATTGCGTGTATAAATTGAATATCTCTAACTTTACAATTTTTCATATTTGACAAAACTTTTTCAGTTAAATATTCCCAGCCATTTGATTTGATTTCAAATAGAACATCGTGGTCTGAAATCTTTAATCTAAAGTCTTTAACGTTAAATCTGTCGAAATTTCCACACATTGAGTAATATAATTTTGCCCAATCGTAACGAATATCGCCTAAAACAACTTGCTTGCCAAAATATCCTCTTGCATCAATAAAATAAATATTATTATTTTTATCAACCATAGTATTAGTCAAAGTACAATCACCATGGATTGGACAAAATACTGTATCAAGCAATTTTTCTTCAACAGCATCTTTAAATTGTTTTTGGAACACAATCGGATTTTTACAAGTTTTTCCATTAATTGTAATATATTCTCTATCAGCAAAAGGAATTGCAGATTTAATACTATTCAATCTATCAATTGTTTTGGTATAATATTCTTTTATTAAATCTTCTTTATCTGCGGGTTTGGTTTCAAACTCGTGCATTTTATTTACAGAATTTATCAAATTATCAGTAATTTTAGCTTTTTGTTCATCAGTTAAATTTGCCTGAAAAATATTTGTGCCATCAATCTTTTCCATTGTAAGAGGGTCATAAGAATAGATTTTCGGAATTGATGTAAATCCGTATTCCTCCATCTTTTTATACCAAACAACCTCTCTATCAATCAGTTTTTTGCCTTCTTCTGTCAAACCAGTTTTTATAACCTTGTCATCAGTAAATTCCATTTTGTTATAAGGGCGACAACGATTTTGAGTATCCTTTAGGTTATCAATCGCTTTCAAAGTCCCAACTTCCGGACAAGCGGGCATTTTCATCTCTTTTAAAGGAATTTCACTTTCTTTAAGCCAAGTTGTAAAAGAACCCGATAATGGAATATCTTTGAATGCTGATTTATTTTCAAAGATAAAACAACCTGCTACACCAAATTTGTCCGATGCAACTTTATCCAATTTCCCATCAATAAAGCTCCAAGAACAAGTTTGACCCTCTAAAATTCCAACATAATTACCAGTTGGTAATTCTTCAGGCTTAAATTCTTCTGATAAAATCAAATCAGACCAAATTAACATAAACTTTTCACTGTCAGGAATATATTCAAGTGCTTGTTTTATTCCGCAAATATTGCCGGTTCCAGTTGCTCGAACGATTTTATAGTTTACATCTTTTGCAAATGTTGCAAGATATTTTTCTAAAACATCATACTTATAATCACCAATTACAACAAACTCTGCATCTTTATACTTATTAAAAAGATGAAATATCATCGGTCTGTTATGTACAGGTACCAAACATTTTGGTCTATTGTAAGTTAAGTGTTCTAATCTTGTTCCTTTACCACCAGCTTGGATTATAATTTTCACAATAAGCACTCCTTTTTATCCAGCATAATTTCTAATGCATCTATTACTTGTTTAACTAACTCATCTTCGTTTTTATACAATTCCGCATTTATTTCACAAACTTTGTTCTTATCAACAAAAGGTATTTTTAACATAGAAAAACCTTCTATACCTTTGTCAACAGAAAAAGCATTTTTTGTTCTTTTTCTAAATTTTGTGTAAACAGATATATTAGGAATTCCCGTTGGTAGTAAAAATTCTGAAAAACCACTTCTTAAAGAAATAACAGCTTTTGCCTTTTGAGCTAAGAAAAATGCTTCTTCAAAACCAAGGTTATAATGTTTACACCCCTCAATATAATTTGTAGGCTTTGTAATATTTAAGTAAATATCAAAATTTTTATTTTTAAGTTCATTTGCAACTTTTTGCCAAAATGTTAGAGGTAAATCTTCACAAGTCATTGCCTCTGGGGCAAGAATAACAAAATTGTTTATTTCTAATTTCATTTTATCAATAGCTTTGCTTAACACATTTTGTGAATCTATTGAATACGCCACCTCTGGCTTAGAAAAATCTTCTTCTGTAAGGTTTAAAGTCTTTAACATACTCGATAGATAATGCACACGACCAATTTCACTGTTTTTTATATCCTTTTCAACTTTTTCAAAATGATTTCCAGAGAAAAGAATAAAATACCTGTGCTTTGGCATATTCCAAACATCACTTTGTGTTTTTAGTCGTAGGTCATCAATAAAAACATACTTTGCTTCAGGATAGTACATTTTTAAAATATCAATGTGATATTTTTGAGTAGCCACAAATAAAGGATGTTGAGATTGATTCTTTTTTATAAATGATTTCGCAAGATATGCAAAAAACAAATATACTTCTCCACTATTTGAATGTAAAATGTACACATCGTCATATTTTTCTTTTACTCTTTTTAAATTGTTTTTAAAAAATAATTTAGCTAGATGAGTTTGATTAATAAGTATTCCAAAAATGTAATAGCTACAAATATCCTTTTCTATTGTTCTTTTAGAAATAGGAAGTCCCATGATTTTATAGACTTTAAGATCTTTAATTTTTGACTTTATCCTTTTGGTATATATAAAATTCCCTAAAAAATATTGAGTTCTTGCATCCTCAGTATCTTCTGTCTTATACAGTTCAATTCCAAGCAAAGAAACAATCCTAGTTGTATTATTAATTTTTTTGTTTGTAAAAATTTTCAACTAAACTCCCCTCATTTTTGGTTTATTTAAATTAATGGAAATCCCTAAAATTGTAAGGACTTTAAATTTTTGTCCTCCTATTTTATTATTCTTAAGTGAGAAGATTTTTTCTTTCTAAATAGTAAATAATCTCTAATTTGACCTTTGCTCAAAAACAAATTTTTCATCTTACTTACAGTATCCATCTCTTTAATCGGAAGACTCGCCATCTCGTTCTATCAAATTCCCTAAATATTTTCTCTATCAATAAATTATTTATTATGCTAGATAAAAAGCTTAATAATAATTTCTGTTACTCTTTACATTCTAAGCAAATCAATAAAAATAATAAATTAGCCATATGGCTAATGACATATTTGATATAACGTTTAAAATATTCCTTGAATTTAGTTATAGCCGGAAGTAATACGTATTAAAAAGTGATACGTAATAAGTAGTTCGTATTTAACTAATTTCGAATTGACTCTACCACCCACCATAATATACATCGTTCTCTTAAATCCAATACCTTTATAAAGAGAGGGATAAATATAAACACACAGTGCAATGTAAAGTTAAAGAATTTTAAAAAGTCGGAAATGTTTAAGGTATAGCAAAAACAATTCTTTATCAGTTATAACTTGAAATTTACTTCTCTCTAGTATAAAGTTACAAAAATACTTGCAGTTTAATCTCTTTTAACAGTTGGTTTGAATATAGCGAGAGTGGAATCCGAACCCATAAAAATACATTATAAAAAAAGAAAAAATTTAATAGCTTCAAGTTTGATAGCCCTTAGTAGTGCTGATTCTTTTAAATTTTTTCTTTTTGGAGTTCAACTTCTTTAATAATTTCGCTAGCTTTTGTGTTAGCTTTAGTCAATATTTTATCTTCTAATTTTTTGATTACCTTTTTAAACATAAATATTCTCCTTTACCTATATATTTAATAATATAAGCAAATTACGACATATTTTGTCGGGGATATATGAAAGGTTATTCATATAAATTTAGGATTTTTGCAAGGCTATTTTTATATTCGCAGATTAATTCCTTCGGTGTCACTATTTTTACTTTATCTTCCCATTTATATAAATTCCAACAAATTTCTGTCATACCACTCGATATAAATGTTACACTTATAGAACCATCACCATTTTCTTTCAATTTTTGAGTTGAATAAAAATGATAACTTAAAACATCATCTCTGACGCTTTTGGCAAACAATAATTCAACTTTTTTAGGTTGTGAATTAAATATCCCAAAAGATTGCTGTGAATATTGTTTTAAATCAAAGTTTTCATCTTTTTCAAAAAACTCATCAAGTTTTTTATATTTTTAATTTTTGAAATTGTGTATTTGAAAATTTCTTTTGAATACTCATCAAAACCTACCAGATAGTTCTTTTTCCAATATTGAATCCCATAATGGTGAATAGTTGCCTTAAATTTGTATCCATTAGAATTTGTATAATCAAATTCTAATTTTTTTTGTTCTAAAATGGCTTGTGATATTATTTCGTAAGTTTTGGGCTCGGTATTTTCTTTATAATGCTGTCTTATAGCATATCCTTGTGCTTCCAATAAATATTGAATATCTGTTTCAAGTGAATTTGATGATTTTGGGTTAATAGATTTAATTTTAGATATTAATTTTTCAAGTTTATCTTTTCTGGTATTATCATTAATTAATTCTTTTAATTGTTCTAACAAACAGAAATCGTCGCAAGAAAAAATTATTAATGGATTAATTGTTCCTTTTTTAAGTCTAAAATGTTTTTTCTATCAGTTGAAATTTCAACAGTTTCAATTTTATCTCCAAACTGTTCCACTAAAATTGACATCATACGTTCTAATCGTCTGCGATTAAAACCATACATTTCTTGCAATTCATCATAAGTTTTACCAGTATATGAATTTTGCAAAACTAATAATAAATCTAATAATTCGTTTAATTTTTCAGTTCTAGACATTCTTACTTGTTATTTTTAAAAGTTTCCTATTTTAAAACCATGAACGATAGAATGTTCTGCGGCTGTTAACAATATTAAATTATTAATACTATTATCATTGCCATCGTTTGTAATATGATGTACATGATAGCCATCACCTTCAACTTTATTTAAAAAAGTATAAGCAACAAAATTGTAGATATAGTCTTTTCTTAAATTTTGGTTTTCTAACACTAAATAACCAAATTTGATTTTGCCGGTTTTAGGATCTATTTCTTCTGTTTGATGTTGGATTTTTCCTTCAAATTTTATTCTGCCTAAATTACTAACTAAATATTTAGGATTTAATAGGAATTCTTGCCAAATTTCGCCATTCAAATCGTTTTCATCATAATTTTTTGAGGCATACGTTTTTCTAATTGCTTCTTTATCCTCAATTTTATCATACTCAATTAACTTTTGTTGTAAGTTAAATAATTGTTTTACATATTCTTCTTGTGTAACGGTTCTATCAAGATGCATAATTTATCTCCCTTTCATTCAATAAAATCATAAATGTGGCTAACAAATCAAATATTGTCTGACAAATCAATTTCTTCAAATTTAAAAACTTTATAATTGTATTTCAAACTAAAAACCCCGCAATTAAGAGTTAAACTTTTCAGTGTCCACAGCGAATAAACATCATCGGCACTATGTTTTATGTCAATAATTATATCTGAGAAATTTTTTATAGTTTTAGAGATAACAACATCATTCACAAAGTCAGTATTGCCTAAATTTATAAATAATATTGATTTATATTCATATATTAATTGTTTAAATTCAGCTAAAATTTTATTTACGGAAGCATTCCCTAATGAGAAATTCTTTAAATTATCAATAAAAATATAATTAGGTTTTTTAGTTGCCAAAAGTCTTTTTAATTCTGTTAAATCGTTAATATTATTATCAGATAATGTTATATTCCAAGTTTTTATTTCATTTTTTGATTTTTCAAAATCATTATTATCTGAATTAAGTGTAATTAATTCCATAAAAAATCTTTTTTGATAAAAATTATCCTGCAAATATAAACAGTTTTTATGGTCTATCGCAAATTGTTTTACTAAATTTAAAAATAATTTACTACACATTGTGCCGGAAAAAGTTATTATAGAACCTTTATCGCATTTTGATAATTCGTTGTTTAAATATTCATATTGTGTTTTTATAGGTTCCTTTGGAATATTTGTCATTTCTTCAAAAACTGTGTCAATAAGTAAATCATTCATAACGCCATCTCCTTTTATATGTTTATAATAAAAGGTAAATCCGACAAATATTGTCGGATTTTTTATAAAATCGTTAAAAAAGATTTTTTTCAAAATAGACTTTTGTACTCATACGTATTTTTTTACTAAAAATTAGTATTTATAGAGATATTAGGCAAATTTTATTAAAACAATAGAAATATTTTTCATTTTCAAAGCCCAGCAAAAGTCCAATTTCGTCCAGTTTGAATTTTGACAATCACTTTACTTCCGACCGACGAAATGCCGATGGATTGCCACGCTTCGTTCGCAATGACATGATTTTTCAACTTTCAAATTGGACTTTTGTAATTTAACATACAGAACAAGATATAATTAACTATAAGATGGAGATTGTATTATTTTATTGCTCCTGTTGCTTTTAATACAGTTATTGCATAGCTGAATCCAATTCTTCACAAAAAGAACTATAATAAAAATGAGTCTCATATAATATACTTAGCATTTCAGTTAATTCCCGAGTATCTAATCCTAAATCTCTATTAATTTCAATTTTTTGTTTTATTTTATAAATTTTGTCTTTTAATTTCTCTAATTGATATAAAAGAAGGTGCTGAAGAGTTAAAAGACAAGGCACATGAAGCAAAAGAAAAACTAGATGAAAAACTTGCAGAACACAAAGAGAAAAATGAAGATGAATGATTTCATTCTCACTAAAGACCCTATTTAGGGTCTTTACGTTTATTTATGATAAACTGGGATTATGGAAAGAATTGATGATTTACTAAAATCATATATCGAATCAGTTAATACTTCTGATGAAAAACTTTTTAGAGAAATATGGGATCGAGAGGGTTCAATATCGTTTATCCATCCTAAGGGGTATGCTATTGGATTTGAAGAGATAGTTGAGCATTTTCGCTTGGGGCGAATGAGTACAAATTTTTCCAATAGAAATTTTAAAATAAAAGACATAATGATAAAATATTATGGTAATACGGCATTTTTAGAATTTCGCTGGGATTTTTTTGCAACGGTGAAAGATACGAATGACGAAATCCATAATGAAGGGCGAGAAACTCAATTCATCGTTCTTCGTGATAGTGGTTGGAAGTTCAGTAATATCCATTGTTCCTTAGAAGAGTAATGAGCAAAAAATCTAAAACTGTTTTAGCATTTCTCGTTGTTTTTGGACTGCATTTTGGTATTGTTTCATTCTGCAAACATCCCTGCCTCCTGTTGTTTCTGTCCAAGTTGCAGTAGTTGTTCTTTTTACAACGGCATGTCCTCCACATTCATCGATGTATTTTTTTATTGTATAGACTTGTTGACATTTTCCTGCAGTGTACATGTTTTTTGCTTTTTGATAAGAATATTTAGCGTAATCTTCTGGTGAAATAACAAGATAATTTGTTGTTGCTTTCGCTGGCCCACAACGCCAACCACAACTCTCTTTCGGTGGTTTGTTTGGTACAAATGGAATGTTTCCACACATGTACTCTGTTTCTGCATGAACTGATGTTGTGAATAATAAACAAAATAGTATTGTTAATAGTGTTCGAAATTTCATATATTTCTCCTAATTATAGGTAATATTATAGTGAAAATTCTGTAATATGTAAAATTAAAAAATATCGAAGAAGGGATTCTGCCTAATTATTTTTATTAAGATACAATAAAAGATTGTTTATTTAGTACATATAATATAAAATTAGAAAGTACAAGAGTAATGAGGGAGAGAGAATGGACGGGATTAAGAAAAAGTTTGGACCATTAGCAAATTTAGAATTTGATAAATTGTTTTTAGGTCAGGTATTTTCGCATTTTGCGGATGCAATTGTGCAGTTTTTGCTTGTGGCAATTTTATTACAGTTGTCTGGAAGTGCAGGAAAATCAATTGCGGTAATGTTTTTTGTTTTTCTGTTGCCACAATTTTTATTAAGTCCGTTTTCTGGTGCCCTTTGCGACCGATTCTCAAGAAAAGCCATTCTTTCTACAAGTTGTTTATTTAGGGCGATAACTGTCGGTGCTATAATTTTTTTAACCCCTAAATTATCTCAAAATTTAATTTATGCATTTGCATTTGTGTTGGGAACAGGGGCAGCATTTTTCTATCCTGCAAAAATGTCAGCTGTTACAAATGTTGTTAAAAGTGAACAGTTAAAATTCGCAAATGCTTTAACATCTTCGATTGGTGCAATTGCATTATTATTTGGAGCTTTTGCGGCAAATTATTTGATAAGTCTTGGAAACCTTCAGGCTTTTTCTATTGTTGCAAGTATGTATTTAATTGCTTCAATTTTGACCGCAGTTATTAAATTCTCAATCCCGCAAAATTATTTTGTAAAAAAAGAAAAAACAAACGATATGATTGTTGCGTTGAACTACTTGAAAAAACATAAAAAAGCATTATACTTGGTTGGTTTAACTATTTGTCTGCAATTTATCGTTGCAGTGTTTTCAAACGGTTTAAATGCCTTGATAACAGATTACTATGGGTTAAGTTTTTCCGATTTAACTTATTTAAGAACTCTTTTGGGGATAGGTATAGTTGCAGGTATGGGAGCGACTATTTACTTCGCAAGAATAATGAGAATCCCGCACTTATTTGCAAGTGGTTTTAGCGTATTATGTTTGGCTCTTATTACAGCCCCTCTTTGTAAAACAATGGAAAGTGCTTGGATGTGGCTTATCCCTATTGGAATGGCAGATGCGGTTGTAATTGTAATGTTAGATACTATTTTGCAGAAAATCACTCCTGACAGAGTTCGTGGTAAAATTTTTGGTTTAAATTTAACAGCAAGCACCTTGAGCTTTTTAATTGGAACAGCAATTGTTGCGCATATTGTAGGATTTATCAATCCGTTAAATGTATTTAGGGGAATTGCAGTTATCTCGTTTGTTTTGGCGGCTTTAATTCTTGTATTTGACAAATCGTTCCGATATTTCTTGCTCAAGGCTACTTTGGGACATATTTTCTTACTTTTATTTAGGTATAGAATTGAAGGAGCTGAAAATATTCCTCGCAGGGGTAAATGTATTTTGGCAGGAAACCACACAGGACACCTTGATCCGTTTATAGTACAAATGGCGACGAATCGTCAATTATGGTTTGTGACAGGTCCTGCGGCGTTTAAAGTTCCTATTATAAGACATTTATTAAAGTATTATAATGTTTTACCTTTGAAATTTGGTAGGGGGTTAGAAGCGATAGATGCGGCAAACCAAAAATTAAACTCAGGTGAAGCGGTGATTATATTTCCAGAAGGTAAATTTACTCCTGACGGTGAGCTTTGTAAATTTAACCGAGGCGTAGGTTTAATGGCAAAAGCAACAAATTCGCCGATTATTCCGTTTGCGATAAAAGGTGGTTTTGAATCATGGGGTAGAACTCGTAAATTGCCAAAATTGTTTAATGAAATTGTTATTCAATTCGGACAACCAATTACAGATTTTGATAAAGTTGAAAAAGATATTGCACATGAATTGCAAAAACGTGTCAATTTCATGAAAAAATCTTTGGAACGTCGTCAATTCTACAAAATCGACCATAAACTTCATTCAAATTTCCTTGATTTAATGCAGGAAAAAGGTGATATTTACGGACAAGTTAAGGCTTTAACGCTCAAGACCAAAGACGGATATGAAGAATTAAGTTACATCGAGATTTCAAGAAAAGCAAAGAAATTTGCGAACTATTTAATAGAAACTGTTGGTGTTCAGCGAGGGGAAAGAATTGCTATAATTTGTGAATCACGTCCAGAATTTTCAATTGGTATGTTTGGGTCAATTCAAACTGGAGCAATAACAGTTCCATTGGATGTTAAATTAACAGTTCCAGAGCATACACATATTCTAAACGATTGTAATCCTCGAATTTTGTTATGCTCAAGCCATTACTTGGAACATGCAATCGAAGTTAAAAATAATGTACCATCCATTGAGCATATTTTTGTTTTGGATGATGAGAATGAACAATCTAACGAAAATTGCCCATTAATCTCAACACTCGAGGCGGATATTGATAAAAATTTGGGCAGACCAAGAACATTGGATGAAACAGCTCTGATTGTCTATACATCAGGTACTACTGGAAATCCGAAAGGTGTAATGATTAGTTTTGGAAATATATATTCTCAGCTCAGAGATTTTGAATATATGTTCAAGCTAACTAATGATAATACTTTGCTTTCTATCTTGCCTTTAAATCATTTGTTGGAGCTTGATTGTGGATTTTTCGGAATGCTGTATATGGGTGCAAAAGTTGTTTATATCAAGTCTTTAAATCCGAAAGAATTGACCTCAACGATGAAAGAAAAAGGAAT